>NZ_SNYG01000002.1:0-1067554 GCF_004362605.1 Klebsiella sp. BIGb0149
CGAGAAGATGGGCGAGCTGGGCTACATCATGTGGCCGTGCCGCGACGAATCCGCCGCCGACCAGGGGACCTCTTATCTGTTTAAAGAGAAATTCGCTACCCCCAACGGGCTGGCGCAGTTCTACACCTGCGACTGGGTTGCGCCGATCGACAGGCTCACCGCGGAATATCCGATGGTGCTCTCAACGGTGCGCGAAGTCGGCCACTACTCGTGCCGCTCGATGACCGGTAACTGTGCGGCGCTGGCGGCGCTGGCGGACGAGCCGGGCTATGCGCAAATCAATACCGCCGACGCCGCGCGTCTGGGTATCGAGGATGAGGCGCTGGTGTGGGTTAACTCGCGTAAGGGCCGCATCATCACCCGCGCGCAGGTTAGCGAGCGGCCGAATAAGGGGGCGGTGTATATGACCTACCAGTGGTGGATTGGCGCCTGCAACGAGCTGGTGACCGAGAACCTGAGCCCGATAACCAAAACGCCGGAGTACAAGTACTGCGCGGTTAACGTTGAGCGGATTGCCGACCAGCGCGCCGCCGAACGGTACGTCATTGATGAGTACAGTAAGCTGAAAGCCCGCCTGCGCGAAAGCGCGATGGGCTAAGTCAGACCGTTTCCCGGGTAGCGGCGTAAACGCCCTGCCCGGGCAACGAGATCGTCGAGAATTTGTCGCATCCAGGGAAAGGAAGCGCAGGTTTCAGCATACGCCGGCCGGGGATTACACCGTATAAATGCGGATGTCGTGCTCGCGAAACGTGGCGCTATACTCGCGGCTGACGTTCTCTTCCACCACCAGCACATCGATAGCGCCGCTTTCAACCACCACAAAGCGGGCCACCGCCGGGATCTTGTCAGACGTCAGGCCAACGATAATTTCGCTACACTGCCCGATCACCGCTTTCTTAAATTCGCAGTCCGCGTAGTCAAATCCCGTCAGGCCGGATTCCGGCGCCATCGCGCAGCCGCCGATAAACCCCTGGTCAAACAGAATCCCCTGCAGCTGCGCAACCGCCGAGGTGCCGACGCATCCCCCGGATGCCCGCTGAATCTGTCCGCCGAGGATAACCACGTCATACAGCGGTTTTTTTAGCAACACGGCGGCAATTTCCGGTGAGTTGGTGACCACCGTCAGCGCCAGCTCGGCGGGTAGGGCCTCGGCCATCGCCAGGTTGGTGGTACCGGTATCGATAAAAATGCAGCCGCCGGGCTTTACCAGCCTTGCGCATTGCTGCGCGATCCTGAGTTTTGTTGCCGTATTTTTATCTTTGCGTTCGCTATAGTCACCGGCCTCCGGCAGGTTCATCACCGCCCCGCCGTAGACCTTTTTGCAAAAACCACCTTTGCTAAGCTCATGTAAATCACGACGAATTGTGTGTTCCGAGACGTTCAGCCTGGTCGCCAGTTCGGCGCAAACCACCCTGCCGTTCTCCTGCAGGATCTGGCAAATGAGCGCTTGTCGCTGCTGAGGGAATGCTGCATAATCGAGCATGTAACATCCTTTTAATTGAGTAATCGAGCATTAGTGAGCATGATCATGCATCTGCTCTCCCTCTGTCAACACGCGTCAGGAGATATTCACCATGAAAGTAGCCCATATCGCGCTTTGGACCCGTCAGCTTGAGCAGCAGGCCCGCTTCTGGGTCGACTTCTTTGCCGGCGAGATTAACGATAAGTACTGCAGCCAGACTAATCACGGCTTTGCCTCCTACTTTGTGAAGATCGGCGACAATATTGCCATCGAGCTGATGACCAAGCCGGGGCTCAGCGCAGGGACGCCGGATAATAACCACACCGGCTGGGTGCACCTGGCCATTGCGGTGGGCGGAGCAGCAAAAGTTGATTTACTGGCGCAGCGCGCCGACGCGCAGGGTATTTTAGTCTCGCCGCCGCGTACCACCGGCGACGGCTACTATGAGGCGGTGATCAAAGACCCCGATGGCAATCTGATTGAAATCGTCGCATAGTCGTCTCTGACATCCGAACCAACCAGGAGCGCGCCGTGCCCGCCTACCACGTTATCGACAGAGAAACCTGGCATCGCCGAGAGCATTTCGAATTTTATCGCACATTTGCCAACCCCAGCTTTAACCTCTGCGTACCGCTTGAAGCGCAACGGCTGTACGAATGCGCCAAAGACCGGCAGGTCTCCTTTTTCCAGCTGGCGCTCTACGCCCTGCTGCGGGCGGCCAACGCTATTCCTGAGCTCAAACAGCGGATGCTGGGCGACGAGATTATTGAATACGATGAGATAGCAGTGATGACGCCGGTGATGACCGCTCAGGAGGGGTTTCGCCAGGTGTGGTGCGACGGCGCCGCCGATTTTGCCGCCTTCAGCCAGGCGGCAACGCCGAACATTGAGGCGGCAAAAACCACCGATCCGGCGCCGCTTATCGTCAACGGGGAGCACTTCTTCTGCGCCAGCTGCCTGCCGTGGCTGCATTTCAGCGCCATCACCCATGCCGAATATTACGTCGGCGCCGCGGTGCCCGCCCTCACCTGGGGCAAACTGAAAAACGGCGTAATACCGGTAGCGGGTAAGTTCAACCACGCCTTCGTTGACGGCCTGCACGCCAGCCGCTTCTTCGCCGAGGTGGAAGCGGGGTTTGCCGATCCGGACGCGCTATGGCGGCCGCTGCCCTGAAACGCTATCCCCCCGCTGATGACCCTCAGCGGCTTCGGCGCGGGGCTAGCGCCCGATCGGCTGGTAGCCCTGCCATTCAGGTTTCGCCGCCGTTCCCGCCGCGTTGGGCGTCAGGTGCAGATACCAGTCGCCCACCTTATCCAGCAGCAGGCAGTCATCAACCTCTTTGAGATTATCTTTATGCTGCTGATCCACGCCCCGCAGCAGCGTGCGCAGCGCCTTCTCTTTCGCTTCCCGCGCGTCCCGCGCCGCGAAAAGGTCAAACTCGTGCAGTTCCGCCAGCGTATCCGGCCGATAGCCCCCGGCATTCACAAAGAACAGCCTGACGTCGGCCGCCGGGGGCTGCTTCGCTAATACCACGTCGTAGCCATCCGCCCAGGTAATCTGGCTGTAGCCATCGATATGAATTTTATCGGCATCGCCGAACCACGCCGCGCGCAGAGCGGGCCAGGCATCCTCCGGCTTTTCCGCCACCACAAACTGAATATCGTGCACTTCAATGTTCGATTTTCCCGCATTGCCGCCAACGTAGAACATAAATAGCTTCACTTCAGATCCCCTTCATTATTATTTTCGCTATATATCAGACTACACAACGAGGTCTTCGGCAAGCCGAACGCGCGCCGGCTGTCGCAAATGCAGCAGCCCGCATTCAGCGCCGCCGCATTTGCAGCATCTCCCTCGCGGGACAAAAAAGTAACTCATTGATTTTTAATAAAATAAAAAATAACTTTTCTGGCACAGCCTTTGCTAACTGATTATATAACTCATTGGAATTATAGATTATTTAGTTATCTATTTTTTGCATATAGCACGGTAATCAGGATGGGATCAGCATGCCAGAAAGCACACAGCCGGTTAGTTACACCCGTTTCGCCCCGCAGGCGCACGTTATCAGCAGCGATGAAGAGGCGGTGGCCATCGCCCATGAGATAGCGCTGGTGCTGCGGCCCGGCGCCGCCGAGCGCGACCGCAGCGGCGTCGTGCCCCCCGAAATCGTCGATACCTTTTCCAACAGCGGGCTGTGGGGCATTACGGTGCCGCGCCGCTGGGGCGGGGCCGAGGTCTCTGCCGCTACGCTGGCGGAGGTTATCGCCATTATCTCCGCCGCCGACCCGTCGCTGGGGCAAATCCCGCAGAACCACTACTGCCTGCTGGAGGATATTCGCCTGCAGGGCAGCGATGAGCAGCGCGCCTTCTTCTTTAACCTCGTCCTGCAGGGGCACCGTTTTGCCAACGCCCTCTCGGAAACCGGGGGTGAAACGGTTCTCGACATCCGCACCCGGCTGGAGGTGCGCCCGGAGGGTCTCTATATCAACGGCCGCAAAGGCTACTGCACCGGCTCCCTCTACGCCCACTGGATCGGCATTCTGGCGCTGGACGCCGACGACAACGCGCAGCTGGCCTTTGTCCCTCGCGACAGCGCGGGGCTGACCGTGGTCGACGACTGGGCCTGCCTCGGCCAGCGCAACACCGCCAGCGGGACGGTGCTGGCCGAGGATCTGGCGGTCGAGCCGTTCCATCTGTTTCCGACGTGGCAATCCTACGCCACGCCAACCCTCGCCGGGCCCTTCGCGCAGCTCACCACCGCCGCCATCGATGCCGGCATCGCCCGGGCGGCCCTCAACGACACGGTGGCCTTCGTGCGCGAATTCTCCCGGCCGTGGATTGACGCCGGGGTAGATCGCGCCGGCGACGACCCGCTCACCATCTACCATATCGGGCAGATCGACAGCCGGCTGGCCGCCGCCGAGGCGCTGCTGGAGCGGGCGGGTAAAACCCTCGATCGCTACCGCAATGCGCTCAACGAGGAGAACGTGGCGCTGGCTTCGGTTGCCGTCGCCCGCGCGAAGGTCTTCACCACCGAAGTGGCGCTGGAGGCCGCCAGCCGCCTGTTTGAGCTCAGCGGCACCCGCGCCGCCGCCAGCGGCAATAACCTCGATCGCCACTGGCGCAACGCGCGCGTCCATACCCTGCACGATCCGGTGCGCTGGAAGTATCAGCTGCTGGGCAACTGGGTGCTGAACGGCGTGCGCCCTCAGCGCCACGACTGGAACTAGGGTGGCGACGGTGCTGGAATTTTTTGCCGAAATCGACTGGAACGACGTGGCGCAGGCCGCTATCGATACCCTGACGATGCTGGGCTGGTCGCTGGGCTTTACCGTCCTGATTGGCCTGCCGCTGGGGATCGTGCTCTACCTGACCGGCCAGCCCCGGCTGCTGCACGCCCCGCGGCTTTACCGCCTGCTGTCGCTGGCCGTCAACGTGCTGCGCTCGCTGCCGTTTATCATTTTGCTGATCGTGATGATCCCGGTGACTACCTTCATCACCGGCACCTCGCTGGGGGTACAGGGCACCATTCCGCCGCTGGTCGTCGGCTGCGCGCCCTTCTTCGCCCGGCTGGTCGAAACGGCGCTGCGCGAAGTGGATCACGGGTTGGTGGAGGCCAGCTGGTCGATGGGCGGCAACACCTGGCAGCTGATCTGGCACACCCTGCTGCCCGAGTCGCGCTCGGGGCTGGTTGCCGCGGTGACCGTCACCGCCATTCTGCTGGTGGACTACACCTCGATGGCGGGCGTAATTGGCGGCGGCGGCCTCGGAGACCTGGCGATCCGCTTTGGCTATCAGCGCTTTCAGACCGACGTTATGGTCGTCACCGTGCTGCTGCTGATTGCCCTGGTGCAGATATTACAAATGAGCGGCGACCGCCTCGTGCGGTCGATAAGCCGTAAATAAAGGATGCCCGCCCTCTTCCCGCTGCCACAGCCGGTTGACGGGCATCCGTCGCGCAAACATTAAAGGAAAAGATGATGAAAAAAACGCTTATCGCCGCCGGGCTGCTGGCCCTGTTCTCTTTATCGGCCGCCGCCAACGAAACGCTGACCGTCGGCGCCACGCCGGTCCCGCACGCGGAGATCCTCGAATTCGTCAAACCGGTGCTGGCGAAAGAAGGGGTCGATTTAAAAATCAAAGTCTTCAACGACTTTATTCAGCCTAACCAGCAGCTGGCGGAAAAAAATCTCGACGCCAACTACTACCAGTACCGGCCGTTCCTCGATAACTACAATCAGACGCGGCACACCAATCTGCTGCCGGTGGTGGGCGTGCATATCGAACCGTTTGGCGCCTACTCCAGTAAATACAAATCGATTAAAGAGGTACCGGACGGCGCCACTATCGCCATCCCCAACGATCCGGTCAATACCGGCCGCGCGCTGGTGATGCTCAGCAACGCGGGGCTCATCACCCTGAAAAACCCGCAGGACCCGCAGTCGGCCACCCGGGATATCGTCAGCAACCCGCACCGTTTTAAAATCCGCGAGCTGGAGGGGGCGATGCTGGCGCGGGCGGTGAACCAGGTCGACCTGGCGTTTATCTTTGCCAACTATGCGCTGGAGGCCGGAATTGATACCGACAAAGCGCTGCTGGTGGAAAAAGGCAGCGATCTTTACGTCGAGTACCTGGTGGCCCGCCCCGACAATATCAACGATCCGGGGATCCAGAAGCTGGCGAAGGCCCTGCACTCCGAGGCGGTTCGCAACTTCATCCTCACCCGCTATAAGGGCAAAATCCTGCCCGGTTTCTGACCGCTGACATCCACCCGGCAGCGCTACCGCTGCCGCCATTTGCTGGCTAACGGAGGAGAATACCGTGACCAATGCGCTCACCGCAGTACCGCATATTGAGTTAACCCACATCGGTAAAGCCTATCCCAACGGCGTTCGGGCGCTGCAGGATATCAACCTGACGATTCACCAGGGCGAAATCTTCGGCATTATCGGGCGCAGCGGCGCCGGGAAATCCACCCTGCTGCGCCTGTTTAACCGCCTGGAAAGCGCCGACAGCGGCGAAATCATTATTCACGGCGAGCCTACCCGGCGCTATTTACCCGCCCAGCTGCGGGATCTGCGCCGCCGGGTGGCGATGATCTTTCAGCATTTCAATCTGATGTCGACGAAGACGGTGGCACAGAACGTCGAACTGCCGCTAAAAATGGCCGGCGTTCCCAGGGACGAAAGGCGGCGGCGGGTCGATGAAATGCTTGAGCTGGTGGGCCTCAGCGCCCTGCGCGACAGCTGGCCGGCCAGGCTCTCCGGCGGGCAGAAGCAGCGTACCGGTATTGCCCGCGCGCTGGTCACTCAGCCGGAAATTCTGCTGTGCGATGAGGCGACCTCGGCGCTCGACCCGGAGAATACCTACGCCGTGCTGGCGCTGCTGAGAGAGATAAACCGGCGCCTCGGCCTGACCATTATCCTTATCACCCACGAGATGGACGTGATTCGTACGCTGTGCGATCGGGTGGCGGTGCTCGAACAGGGAAAAATTATTGAACAGGGCGAAGTGTGGCAGATTTTTGGCAACCCACAGCACGAGGTTACCCGCAGCATGACCGGGACGCTGCACCACGCGCGTCCCGGCGAGCCGGAGGCGCCGGTCGCCGGTCGCCAGGTGGTGACGCTCCATTTTGACGGCAGCAGCGGACGGGAGCCGAATTTACAGCATATCGCCGGCCTGCTCGGGGACCAGGCCAGCCTGCTCTCCAGCAGCTGCGAACATATTCAGGGGCGGACGATCGGCCAGATTCGGGTTCGCCTGGCGCAGCCGCTGGAGCCCGGCGCGCTGCGCCAGCACGGCTGGGTGGCGGACCGCTTCACCCTCGGCACGGAGGAAATGGTGGAAACCACTACTCCTTAGCACAAATCCGGCATTTTAATTCTGCATTATTGCTAATTCTAATTCGCTATAAACCATAGCCTTTCGTTGTTAGACAGCCGGAGGTGCGGCTCTTATCTTTCGTCATGAATTGTAAATTTAAGCGCAATCATTTGATGAGGGAGCACTTTTGTCCAGATTACTGCCCGGATTAAAAACCAAACGTTCGCGATTCTCGCTGGCTCTGAAAATCGCGCTCATTAGCGGCGCGGTGGCATTTTCTTCTGTCGCCACTGCGGATGATATTTTACAGGAAGGGATCACCCCGGCCACCGATGCCAGCCAGATCCCGGCGGCCGCAAAACTACGTAAAGACACCGTGGTCGCCGGCATTTCCGAGCCGCAGGGCATCTTTAACCCCTACTTCTTCGTTAACGGCTGGGATGAAAACGTCACCAACGTCATCTTTTCACGGCTGATTGACTGGGACAGCCACGGTAATCTGGTGCCGGGGCTGGCCGAAAGCTGGACCGTCAGCGCCGATAACAAGGTCTACACCATCAAGCTGCGTCCCAATCTGACCTTCAGCGACGGCTCGCCGCTCACCGCCGAAGACGTGGCCTTTACGCTGACCGTGCTGCTGGACCCCAAATACGACGGCGATACTGACATTACGCTCGCCAATATTGCCGGCGGCGCTGAATATAAGGCCGGTACGGCCGACAGCGTTAGCGGCCTGAAGGTCATCGATCCGCTGACGCTGCAGGTAACCACCAGCGAACCGGGCGCCACCACGCTGGCTAAAATCGGCGGCCCGGTGCTCTCCAAAGCTTACTACGGCAAGGGATATCAGCGCGGCCAGCTCGACTATCTGCGCACGCTGCACGGCAAGCCGCTGGGCAACGGCCCTTACGTCTACGACAAATATCTCCCGGGCCAGGAGATTCGCTTCCACGCCAACAGCCATTACTATCGCGGTACGCCGCCGACGCCGCGCTTTATCTATCGCGTCACCAATCCGTCCACCAACTTCCAGCTGTTCCAGACCGGCGAAACCGATTATGACGCCTTTACCTCGCGTCCGGACGATATCGAACAGCTGAAAATGCTCGGCTTCGCCAACATCAACCTCTACGGCTCCAGCGACTACAGCCAGGTTGAATTCAACGTTCGTCGCCCGGCGCTGCAGGATGTCAAAGTGCGCCAGGCGCTGATTTACGGCCTCGACCGGCAGAAGCTGATTGACGTGGTGTATCAGGGCTACGGCAAGGTGGCCATTGAGCCTATCGCCCCGATCTCCTGGGCCTACAATGCGGAAGGCGTTAACCCGTATAAATACGACCCGGCACAGGCGAAAAAGCTGCTTGATGAGGCGGGCTGGAAGCCCGGTCCCGACGGCATCCGGGTGAAAGACGGCAAGCGCCTCGAGCTGACGCTGCTGGTCAGTAAGAAGGTGCTCAACGATGCGCTGATCCCCATCGCCAAAGAGAACTGGCAGCAGATTGGCGTCCTGCTGAAGCCGCAGGTGGTGGACTTCAACGCCCTGATGGCCCAGCGCAAATCCGGTAACTACGATCTGGCCTCCTTCAGCACCAGCACGCTGAACGATCCGCACGACGGAGTATGGGACTTCTACAGCAGCGAGGCGAAAGAGTCCGGCTATCACAATCCGCAGGTCGATAAGCTGATTAACGCAGGTAACGCAGTGCTCGACGTGAATCAGCGCAAGCCGATTTACCACCAGCTGTACAAAGTGCTGGCGGAAGACCCGCCGGTTATCTTCCTCGGCTACCGCCAGATCCTCTCCGCCAGCAGCGCCAGGGTCAGCGGCTTTAAGCCGGATATCTATAACGGTCTGACCGGCAGCCTGCCGGACGTCAAAATCGCCAGGTAAATATCGTCCCCGCCGGGGTTTACCGGCGGGGAACGTGAGAATGTTATGAGAAATTTTATCCTCAGACGGCTGCTGCAGACCCTGCCGATGCTGCTGCTGGCCTCCCTGATCATCTTTATGCTGTTCGCTAAAACCCCGGGCGACTTTATCGACGGTAATATCACCCTTACCGCCGCCCGCGCCGCCGAGCTGAAGGCCATCTACGGCCTCGACCAGCCCCTGTTCACCCGCTACCTGCACTGGCTCGGCCAGCTGCTGCGCGGCGACCTGGGCTTCTCGCTGCAGTACCAGATCCCGGTCAGCCAGCTGCTCAACCAGTACGTCTGGAACTCCTTTCTGCTGGCCAGCGTCGCGCTGGTTTTTTACTGGGGCATTGGCCTGACGGTGGGGATTGTTTCCGCCATGAAGCCCAACTCGCTGTTCGATCACCTGGTCAGCATCGCCGTCTTCGCCGCCATGTCCTTTCCGACCTTTTTCCTCTGCCTGCTGCTAATTAAGTGGTTCGCCGTCGATCTGCACTGGCTGCCGCCGGGGGGCATGACCAACACCGGCAGCGATGAGCGCGGCTGGGCCTATATCCTGCAGGTGGCGGCGCATCTGGCGCTGCCGGTGCTGGCGCTGGTGATGCTGCAGGCCGGTAGCCTGACGCGCTATTTTCGCGCCAGCATGCTCGAGGTGGTGAAAATGGATTTTATTCGTACCGCCCGCGCCAAGGGGCTGCGCGAACGCACGGTCATCTTCAGGCACGCGCTGCGCAACGCCCTGCTGCCGATTATCACCCTGCTCGGCTTTGAGCTGCCGGGGCTGTTTTCCGGCGCCATCATCACCGAAAAAGTCTTCAACTGGCCGGGGGCGGGCCATATTCATATCGACTCGCTGGCCGCCCGCGACTACCCGGTACTGATGGGCTTTACCCTGTTTCTGGCGGTGCTGACGATCCTCGGCAACCTGATTGCCGACGTGCTGTACGCGTGGGCCGACCCGCGAATTCGAGTGAGGTCATAATGCTCAGTTCACTGTTTTCAACCAACCGTCGCCTGCGTAAAGCGACGATCCCGACGCTGGCGCAGATCGCGCCATCGCCCTGGCGCCAGGCCTGGCAGGCGCTGCGGCGCAACCGACTGGCGATGCTGTGCCTGCTCATCCTGCTGCTAATGGCGGCATGGTGCGCGCTGGGTCCCCTGTGGTCGCCGTGGAAAGATGACGCCACCGACGTGCTGATGCTCAACAAGCCCCCCGGCGCTGAGCACTGGCTGGGTACCGATTTTCTCGGCCGCGACGTCTATACCCGCCTGCTGCTGGCCGGGCGGATCTCGCTGATTATCGGCCTCCTGACCATGCTGCTGTCGGTCACCCTGGGCTATCTGCTCGGCGCGGTCTCCGGCTATGCCGGCGGCCTGACCGACCGGCTGATCATGCGCCTGGCAGATCTGGTGATGACCATTCCCGGCCTGCCGCTGCTGATTGTCGCCGGGGCGATGCTCTCGGAGCTCGATTTCTCCCCGGAGTCGCGGATCTACATGGTGGTCATTATGCTGAGCCTGCTGGAGTGGCCGAAGCTGGCCCGGCTGGTGCGCGGGCAGTGCCTGTCGCTGCGCGAGCGCGACTTTATGCTGGCAACCCGGGTGCTGGGCCTGTCGGCGCGCCGCCGCCTGTTTGGTCATCTGCTGCCGAATACCATCCCGATTCTGGTGGTGATGGCGACGATGGCGGTCGCCAACGCCATTCTGAGCGAATCGGCCCTCAGCTATCTCGGCCTCGGCGTGGTGCCGCCCACCCCGTCGTGGGGCAATATGATGGATGCCGCCAACAGCCTGATCGACTTCCAGCGCCGCCCGTGGCTGTGGATGCCGCCGGGCCTGGCTATTTTTATCACCGTTATCGCCATCAACGTGCTGGGCGACGGCCTGCGCGACGCGATGGACCCCAAAATGAAACAGAGGCTGAAATGAGCGCGCCGCTAATCACCTTTAACCAGCTTTCGGTCTCCTTTGCCGGCGAAAAAAACCGCGTGCGGGCGGTGCGGGAGGTCTCTTTCGCCATTCATGCCGGGCAAACCGTCGGCGTCGTCGGCGAGTCCGGCTGCGGCAAAAGCGTCACCGCCATGTCGCTGATGGGCCTGCTGCCTCCCCAGGCGGCGCGCGTCGACGGCGGAGAGATTCTATTCAACGGCGAGGATCTGCTGCGCCTGAAGGCGGCCAAAATGGCCGACCTGCGCGGCAACCGGCTGGCGATGATTTTCCAGGAGCCGATGAGCGCGCTCAATCCGGTATTCACCATCGGCGAGCAGCTGTGCGAACCGCTGATCCGCCATCGCGGAGAATCGGCAAAGGCCGCCTGGCAGCACGCCACGCGGCTGATTAGCGACGTCGGCCTGGCGCGGGCGGAGAGCCTGATGAACAGCTATCCGCACCAGCTCTCCGGCGGGATGCTGCAGCGCATCATGATCGCGATGGCCCTGAGCTGCGAACCGCAGCTGCTGATTGCCGACGAGCCCACCACCGCCCTGGACGTCACCGTGCAGGCGCAGATCCTCCAGCTGCTGCGCGAGCGCTCCCGGGCCAGCCGGATGGCGATGATGCTGATCACCCACGACCTCGGCGTGATTGCGCAAATGGCAGAGCACGTGGTGGTGATGTACGCCGGCAGGGTTGTTGAACAGGGCCCGACGGCTGAGATATTACGCCACCCGCAGCACCCCTATACCCAGGGGCTGATTGCCTCCCGTCCGGTGCCCGGCGAGCGCCGTCGCCGCCTCTACTCGATCCCCGGCCAGGTGCCGGATCTGGCCGCCCTGCCGCCCTACTGCGCCTTTGCCGACCGCTGCGCGCGCGCCAGCGAACGCTGCCGCCAGGGGATACCGCCGCTGGCGGGCCGCGCCCGGCAGGTCGCCTGTTTTCATCCTGAGCTCGCGGAGGTTGTGGCATGAGCAGTGAATACGTCATTGAGGTCGAAGGGCTTAAAAAGTACTTCCCGCTGCGCGACGGGCTGTTCGGGCAGCAAACCGGCGAGCTGCGGGCGGTGGACGGCGTGAGCTTTAAGATCCGTCCGGGGACCATTTTCGGCCTGGTGGGGGAATCCGGCAGCGGCAAAACCACCGTCGGGCGCACCCTGCTCGGGCTGTATGAGAAAACCGCGGGCAGCGTCAGGTATCGCGGCCGCGAGCTCAGCGCGCTCTCTTCGCGCGAGATGCGGGCGCTGCGGCCGAAAATCCAGCTGGTCTTTCAGGATCCCTACAGTTCGCTGAACCCGCGAATTCGCATCGGCGACGCCATCGGCGAGGCGATGCTGGAGCACGGACTGTGCAGCAAGGCGGAGCTGTATGACCGAACTATTGCGGTCATGCAGATTTGCGGCCTCGCGCCGCAGCATTACAACCGTTTTCCGCACGAATTTTCCGGCGGCCAGCGCCAGCGTATCGGCATCGCCAGGGCGCTGATCCTCAACCCGGATTTCATCATCGCCGACGAGCCAATCTCAGCGCTGGACGTCTCAATCCAGGCGCAGATCGTTAACCTCTTTTGCGACCTGCGCGACGACCTGGGGGTTACGTTCCTGTTTATCTCCCACGACCTCGGGGTGGTGGAGCATCTGTGCGATGACGTGGCAGTGATGTATCTCGGACAGCTGGTGGAGACCGCTAGCCGCGACGCGCTGTTTGCCCGGCCGCTGCATCCCTATACTCAGGCGCTGCTGGCGGCGGTGCCCACCTTAGATCCGCTGCGCGAACCGGCGGTCGCGATGCAGGGCGAGATCCCTGACCCGTCAAACCCGCCGCCCGGCTGCCGCTTCTCCTCCCGCTGCCCGCAGGCCAGCGAACGCTGCCGCCGGGAAGTCCCCGACCTCCGGGAGGTCGCCGAAGGCCATCACGTCGCCTGCCACGCCGTTTAGTTCGCCCCTGCCCGGCAGCGGGCGAAAAAAAACCTGCCGGTTGTTCAGCGGCAGGTTTTGTTCACCGGAGGTGAGCTAATCCTCGTTAGGCGTGAATAGCCCGCGGGCGCTACTCTTCAAGGGCGTAGGCGATGATATCGTCGCCGACGTCCGGCGAGTGGCTGGCGCCGCCGGCGGAGATCACCACGTACTCTTTGCCCGTTTTCGGCGATTTGTAAATCAGCGGCGCGGCCACTGCGCCTACCGGCAGACGCGCGCGCCACAGCTCTTTCCCGGTCGCCGAATCCAGCGCCCGCAGATAGTTATCCTGGGTACCGGCAAAGAAGATCAGCCCGGAAGCCGTCGAGGTTGGCCCGCCCAGGGTCGGCATTCCCAGAGGAATATGCAGATGGGTTTTCAGACCCAGCGGACCGGTATCCTCGACCGAGCCCATCGGGACCTGCCACAGCAGCTGACGGCTATTGAGGTCAACGGCGCTCATGGTGCCGAACGGCGGCGTGTTGCAGGGTACGCCCAGCGCGGACTGCAGAATATCGATCCGCACGCCACCGTACGGCCCGGCGATCTGCGGACGGACGGTGCCCATAAAGCCCGGGACTTCGTCGGTGGAGACCTTATATTTCGCCATATCTTCCTGACGCACCAGCGACATTCTCAGCGGCATACGCATGTCGTTAACAAACAGCGTCCCGGTGCGTTCATCGATGGTGATGCCGCCCCAGTTCATGCCGCCCAGCAGGCTCGGCCATTCGATATACGGCTTCTCTGACGGCGGCGTATACATTCCAAGATAGGTGGACTCTTTGAAGTCAATGCGGCAAATCAGCTGATCAAACGGCGTCACGCCCCACATTGATTTCTCGGTTAACGGCTCAACGCCGAGCTGCGGCATGCCGGTAGAGAACGGCTGGGTCGCGGAGAGACGCTCGCCTTCCGCCCCTTCTTGCGCCACCGGCCGCTCCTCGACGCGGGTCACCGGTTTGCCGGTACGGCGGTCAAGGACGTAGATTTGGCCGGTTTTGGTGGTCTGAATCAGTACCGGGACCTCTTCGCCCTGGTCGTTCTTCATGTGGAACAGCACCGGCTGGGACGGCAGGTCATAATCCCAGATATCGTGGTGCACGGTCTGGAAGACCCACTTCGTTTCGCCGGTACTGGCATCGACCGCCACCACCGAGGAGCCGTACTTCTCTTTGGCCTCGTTACGATCGCCGCCCCAGTAATCCGGCGGACCGTTGCCGGTCGGCAGATACACCAGGTTCAGCTCTTTATCAAAGCCCGGCACCGTCCAGACGTTCGGGGTTTCGAGAGTGTAGACGCGGCCTTTTTGCGGATCGGTCACGTTTTCCGGATGGCCAACGTCCCAGGCCCACACCACCTTACCGCTGAGCACGTCAAAGGCGCGGACCACGCCGGAGGGCTCGCCGTGCACGATATCGCGAACCCAGCCGCCGAGCACCGCGATGTGCCCCATAATCACCGGCGTTGAGGTTGGGTGATAGCGCTTGCTGTTTTCGGTGTTATCCATCCCCTGCTTCAGATCGACGCTGCCGTGAGTGCCGAAGTCTTCGCACAGTTCGCCGGTTTTCGCATTCAGCGCCAGCAGGCGGGCGTCAACGGTGGAGACCAGAATCCGCTGCGGGCACTGCTGCAGCGACGGGCTGGCCTTCTCTTCGGCGCTGAGCGAGGCGTCGCTCTGCGCATCGTAATAGCCCACGCCGCGGCAGGTAACGTGCTCTGCGGTCTGCGCGTGCGGGTCAAAGCGCCAGCGCGCTTTACCGGTGTCGGCATCGAGGGCGGTCACCACGTTGAGCGGCGTGCAGGAATAGAGGGTATCGCCAATCTGCAGCGGGGTATTTTCATCAACCCCGATCCCCGCGCCGGTCAGCCGACGGCCGGTGTGATAGGTCCAGGCCACCTTGAGGTTTTTGACGTTTTGCGGGGTGATTTGGTCATAAGGTGCGAAGCGGGTGCCGGAAGCGTCACGGCCGAAGAACGCCCAGTTATCGCTTTTCGCGGCCTCGCTCGGCCTGCCGTCGGTCGCCGCTTTGACGACCCCGTTATGGATGCCGCCGTGCGGATAGAATGCCGATACCAGCGTCGCCAGCAGGACGATGAAAATCACCGCGGCGCTGCGGTTCGCGTAGCGGATCTGCGCGCGTTTGAGCGGCAGGGTCGCGGCCAGCCACAGGCCCAACATCAGCAGCAGAGCGGGAACCACCAGGCGAGGGATCAGGCCCCAGTAGCTAAGCTGGACTTCGTACAGCGCCCAGACCAGGGTCAAAAAGAAGGTAATAATTGCAAAAGGGAGAACGTATTTACTGCGGATAAGGTAGCCGACGGCGATAACCATGTAGGCCAGGCCCGCCAGCAGATACCAGGCGCTGCCGCCAAGAGAGAGGAGCTTTCCGCCCCAGATAGTTAAGAACAGCCCAATGCAAAAACTCAATAACACAAATAGCAGGCGCCAGGCGGTGAAGAATATCCCTCCGCCGCTACCTCGTTGTTCGTCCATATTTCATCCCATACGACGTTAGTCGTTATAACCAATGTATTTATTTTAAACAGTGCTTTATTGACATGATTAAGGCACAGACCACATAACATACTGGTTGGACGCTCCTGAGCGGAGCGAAGAACGTAAGAAAGTATATGAGTTTGTAAATTTTATGTAAAACTATCCAGCATTTTATGTTTAAAATTTTTTAATTTATAAAAGGAAGTTGATAGACGAAGCGGTTTTAAGCACCACGACGAGAGGGGAGATAACGGAAAGCAAGGGGTATACGGGATAGTCAGGAAGATGGCAGGAGGTTGCCGGAAGGTGCGGGAGGATTGCGGGAGGTTGCCGGCCAACAGCCCCCTGTTGACCGGCAAACCCGCCGCAGCAGATTAACCGGCGCGAAGAAGCCCGCCAAGCTGCTGCATTGAGGCTGCAAGCTCGTGCTGCGCCAGCTCCTTCAAACTTTCACGCTTGATAAACTGGCTGCGATGCTTGCTTTTGACCTCTTCAAGGCTTTTCTTTATTTCCTGCGACGGCAGCTTATACCAACCCCGACGATGCTGCTCACCACCCACTTCCAGCCATAGCGCAGCGTAATTAGTCATTACTTTGTCGCTTTTAACGTGGAAATTGCCGTCAACCGCATAGATCTCTTTAATATTACAGTGCTGTAAAAAACCGTACAGCAGCGTGATAATTAAATTTTTAGGTCGGATACCGTGAAGCTCCTTAGTCAAGACTTTAATTTCATCACCGGTCACGTCTTTCCCCCCCTGAATGCCGCCAATATAAGCGCGGCCGTCAGCGGTACAGGAAAAACAGAGACTGTAGATGCGTCTATTATCGAGAAGCATTAACAGCATCAGCTCCCCTTCTTCCTGAAAAGGCGATGCCAGCAGCTTAACGTCAATGCTGGAACCATTTTTCAGCGGAACGCTAGCTACCGTCAGGCCAAACTCTTTCACGTTATACAGCTGCGGCATGATCGCTGCGGAAAACGTTTTTTCCATAAAAATCAATGAGCCGTAGGCGATATCGAGTTTGGTTCTCTTTGACAACTTTTTATTTAAATAGGCTTTGAAGGGTTTATCCTGAAAGCTGACCAGCCCCTCCGTGGCGCCGGTTAATCTGGCGCAAACGTATTTATCACACAGCGCCCGGTATTCCCTATATTTGCCCCCTGCCAGAGGTATTTCTCTGCATCGACGTAACACCTTCTTATATTTGAGTTTAACATTACAAATGAGTTTATTATTTTTTCGCCATTCTTTGATGGCGACTGCTGCTGTTATAGCCATCGATCAAGATCCATAGAATCAACCATAATCGCGGAAATAATATCATAAATCATTCAAGTCAACGCTTAGTTACCCGTTCGTTGCCCTTTCATTTAATAAATAGCCAGGTAATCATTCTGTAAAAACCAAAATTAAATTAAGCCAGCCTGTCAACTCTCATTATTAGCAGTCGGCTTCATTATTCATCGCCTGCTGGGGGAAACGGGCGCGGGTTACCGCTACGTGCTGTCAACGACGGCACGGGGTGCCCCCTCGCCCGTTTTGCCCTATAATCTGGCCACGGTCAAAACTGAACTAAAGTGGGTAACTCATGGAAATTGATCTCGACAACCTGGTTTTTAGCGGTCTGGAAGAGGCGCAGGAGCGTAACGCTGAACGCCTTGAAGACGCGGATAAGAAAGCCGAGGCGATCGTTGCCGATGATGATTGCGGCGACGCCTGCAAAATCTGATTTCTGAACCGGCCGACAAGGCCGGTTTTTTTATGTCCCTCCCTCGCTGAGAAGTAAAACCATCTACCCGCCCCGCATATAGCAGTATTTTTTTCTCTCAAAGCCGGTTTTTACATAGCGAACATGCAACCTATTTCTCTGTCTGCTGCGCTAACATTCCTCCTGAAGCGCCAGCCGTACTGTCAGTGCCGGTTTGACGGCTGCGGCGCCCAGGACCGGGAGAGTTAAGGTTCCGCTTCGTTCACTCTCTCGATGGACTTTTTCCTGTACCCAACAGAGGCTCAGTCATGCCACACCGGGAAACCCGCGTAGAATGGAACGCCTTCATCACCGTCCTCAGGCAGGAGGTTAAGCCGGCATTAGGCTGCACCGAACCCGTCTCCGTCGCCCTCGCCTGCGCCGTTGCCGCACGGCAGCTATCGGGGGCCATCGTGCGCATCGAAGCGTCGGTGTCGCCCAATTTAATGAAAAATGGAATGGGGGTTACCGTGCCGGGCACGGATATGCTCGGCCTGCCTATTGCCGCCGCCCTCGGCGCTATCGCCGGCGACCCGCAGGCGAATCTTGAAGTGCTGAAGAGTGCCAGCCAGCGGCAGATCGCGGCGGCTAAAGCCCTGCTCGCCGTCGGCGCCGTGCGCATTGTCCTGCAGGAGCCCTGCGAGGAGGCGCTCTACGTTCGCGCCAGGGTTTATGCCGGCGACCAGCACGCGACGGTCACCATCATCGGTGACCATACCAACGTGGTGGCGATTGAAAAAATGGGGCAGCCCGTGTTTGTCAAAAAGGCGGAGCCCGCCGGCGGCGATCGGCCGCAGCCGCTGGCCCAGGTTGCCGGCAGCTCGCTGCGCCAGCTCTACGATTTTATTCGCGACGTTCCCTGCGAAGAGATCGACTTTATTTTAGCCGCCGCGCAGATGAACAACGCGCTATCGAAGCGAGGTCTGGCGAAGGAGTGGGGTCTGCATATTGGGCCGACCCTTAAGCGTCAGGTCGATAAGGGGCTGGCCGCAGACGATATTTTTAACGAGATCCTCTATCGTACCAGCGCCGCCTCGGATGCCAGAATGGGCGGCGCTACGCTCCCGGCAATGACCAACTCCGGTTCCGGTAATCGGGGCATTACCGCCACCCTGCCGGTAGTGGTTGCCGCTGAACGGCTCGGCGCCAGCCGGCAGCAGCTCGCCCGCGCGCTGGCGCTGTCGCATCTCGTGGCTATCTACATCCACAGCAAGCTTCCGCGCCTCTCCGCGCTCTGCGCCACCACCACCGCCGCAATGGGCGCCGCGGCGGGGATTATCTGGCTGATGGAGGGGAGTTACGACAATATCACCATGGCGGTCAACAATATGATTGGCGATATCAGCGGCATGATTTGCGACGGCGCCTCCAGCAGCTGCTCAATGAAGGTCTCGACCAGCGTCTCTTGCGCATGGAAAGCCACCCTGCTGGCGCTGGATAACTCCGTCGTTTCCGCCAGCGACGGCATCGTCGAGCGCGATGTGGAAAATTCGATCCGTAATTTATGCGCCCTCGCCGCGCAGGCCATGCAGCATACCGATCGGCAAATTATTACCATTATGGCGCACAAGCGCTATTAGCGACGTCCCCGGCTGCGGCGCACGCGCCCGCGCCGGGGAGAGCGCTGACAATATCATCGCCCCGCTCAGCGCAGCCGGGGCATCGCGGCAAAGCGTGAGGCTTAAACCTGCGGACAATAGGCGAACAGCGCCGGGGCGCCGCCGGTATGGATAAACATCAGCGGACCGCTGCCGCTGAATCGCGATGTTTGCACGCCGTCAATCAGCCCCGCCATCGCCTTGCCGGTATAAACCGGATCCAGCATGATGCCTTCCAGGCTCGCCAGCAGCTCAACCGCCCGCATCCCCTCGCGATTCGGCGTGCCGTAGCGCGGCGCAAAGTAGTCATCCCACAGCGTTATCGGCGAAGATGTCGTCACGTTGAGCCGCGCCGAGAGTTCGTTCTGCAGCTTTGCCACCTTAGGCAGCTGGTCGCCGGCAAGGCGTGAAACGGTCACCCCAACCACCGCTATATCCGGCCGGCAGTGGGCAAAACCGACCGCCAGTCCGGCATGGGTTCCCGCGCTCCCCGAAGGTACCACCAGCGAGTCGATATGGAGATCCATCCGCGCGCACTGCTCCGCTATTTCCAGCGCACAGTCAACGTAGCCCAGCGACCCCAGCGCGTTGGAGCCGCCAACGGGAATGACGTACGGCTTCGCCCCGCCGCGAGCGAGCCTCTCGCTAAACGCCTGCAGCTGCGCATCAGGATCGCTAAGCGCCTCGACGCTTTCCAGACGACAGCCCATCATCGAGGAGAGTAAATGGTTGCCGTTAGCGAGATAGTTTGGCGCCTCCGTGGCGATCGGATTTTCCAGCAGCGCCGCACATTTCAGGCCCAGATGCGCGGCTGCGGCCGCGGTCTGGCGCACGTGATTCGACTGAATGGCACCCGCCGTCACCAGCGTATCGCAGCCTTGTTGAAGCGCATCTGCGACGAGAAACTCGAGCTTTCTGAGCTTATTGCCCCCCATACCAAGATTAGAAAGATCGTCTCGCTTAATATAGATATCGCGCTGCAGATACTCCGACAGCCGTTTGAGGTGCTGGATCGGCGTCACCGCCCCCACCAGCTCAACGCGCGGCAGCGCCTGCAGATAGTTTTTTATCAGCATTACGTTTGCTCTCAATAAGAAGGAATAAAAACGGTGGCGCGACGCGGCCACCGCTGTGATAACGCTGAGGCGGCGTTAGCCCTGCCAGGCTACCGCTTCAATTTCAACTTTGACGTCTTTAGGCAGGCGCGCAACCTCCACGCAGGAGCGCGCCGGATACGGCACCGAGTGCTGGTCAAAAAACCCGGCGTAGGCCTGATTAATTGCCGCAAACTCATTCAGGTCCTTGACGAAAATATTAACCTTACAAATATGTTCGAGGGCTAACCCGCCGGCTTCAATAATAGCCTTAATGTTCTCCAGGCTTTGCCGGGCCTGCCCGGCGGCACATTCGGCGATCTCGCCGGTCGCCGGATGAATCGGCAGCTGACCCGAGGTAAAAATAAAACCGCCTGCCCGGGCGCCCTGAATATAGGGGCCAATAGCTTCCGGAGCCTGCGGCGTAGCGATAACCTTAGTCATGATAAATCCTTGTATGAGTATTGAGCGTTAAATAGAAAACCCGACGATTAAATAGACAATGAGCGCGAGGAACCCGGTAACCAGCGCATAGGGCATCTGCGTGCGAATATGCTCAATGTGATCGCAGTTGGTGGCCATTGAAGCCACGATGGCGTCGCTGGAGATAGGCGAAGTCATGTCGCCAAAGATTGAACCGGAAATAGCCGCGCCGATCATAAAGTGAGGGTCAATACCGAGTGAAACGCCCAGCTGCACGCCGATTGGGATCATAATGGCGAACGTTCCCCACGAGGTCCCGGTGGCTAAAGACATGACCGCCGCAATCAAAAAGATAAAGCCAATCGAAAATCCGGAGGGAATAACGCCCGAGGTAATGGAGGCAATATACTGCCCGGTGTTGAGCTCTGCCGAAATATGGCCCATCAAAAAGGCGAGGATCATAATTGAGCTAATTTTCACCATGCTGGCGTAGCCGATATAGAGCTCTTTAAAGAAATTCTCGACGTTTAAAATGCCGCGTAGTCTGAACCAGGCAAAAGAGACCACGGTACCGAACATCACCCCGGAGTAGACCGACATGGAGCCGCTGCCCCTGGAGAACTGCCCATCGCCGGTAATATAGAGCACCACCGGAACCATCAGCACGGTTGAAAGAATAGGGATAAAGAAGTTGAGTAGCGAGTTGGATGCCGGATGGTCAATCACCGGGTCCTGCTCCGCTTCGCTCTCCTCCTGCTCTTGCTCCATCAGGCAGGACTCAAAGCGAACTTCCGCCTTTTTCATCGGCCCCCAGGTGCAGCCGGACAGGATATAGAAGATGACGGACGCCAGCGAAAACCAGGCCATGATATTCCAGACCATTGAGCTGGCCAGCACTTCAAAGGGCTCGCCGGTCAAATAGCCCTGCGCAATCTGTACGCCGATAATCCCCATCATCGCCGCCCCCCAGCCGTTGATCATCACCGATGAGCAGACCGATACGCAGGAGGTTTGAATGATGTAGGACATCTTTTCCGGCGAGACCTTATAGCGCCGGGCGAGATTTTTTGTCGACGCCCCGGCAATCAGCTGATTAATCGAGCTCTCGATAAAGATAAGCGAGGTGACCAGCATCGCCAGCAGCTGAACCGACTTCTTATTGGTGACAAAGTCGTTTTTCTCAGAGAGAAACTGGACCAGCTTGCGCACGCCGCCGGTTACCACGATGAGCCGCATAATGCCGCCGATCATCACCATAAAGATAATCGTTCGCGCGTTGCCCGCGGAGGCAAAGGTCTCAATGATGCCGTTGAGGGTACCGCCAACGCCCTGGATCAGGCTTTGATGAATTACCGCATACCCGACAAAAATGCCGGTCAGCAGGGAGAGGATCACCTGCCGGGTGAGGATCGCCAAAATAATGGTGACCATCGGGGTGATAATTGTCCAGATGCCATAGTCATGCATGATCGCCATCCTGTGTGCGGGCGCCGGCGGCAAAAGCCGCATCGAGGTCGGCTAGCAGATCCTCAACGTTCTCGATCCCGACGGAGAACCGAAGCGTGGTGTCGTAGACGCCTATCGCTTCCCGCTCCTCTTTTGACATCGCGGCATGCGACATCGATGCCGAATGATTGATCATGCTCTCCACGCCGCCCAGCGATTCGGCAAGCACGAAATAGCGCAGGCCGGAGATAAAGCGTTTCAGGCCCTGCAGGTCGCCTTTTAGGGTAGCGGTAACCACCGCTCCCCC
The DNA here is from genome assembly GCF_004362605.1 of Klebsiella sp. BIGb0149. Classification (NCBI taxonomy): domain Bacteria; kingdom Pseudomonadati; phylum Pseudomonadota; class Gammaproteobacteria; order Enterobacterales; family Enterobacteriaceae; genus Klebsiella; species Klebsiella sp. BIGb0149. Next base: position 22,212 of record NZ_SNYG01000002.1, read on the forward strand.
CGAGCGCATCTGCTTTTTGCACAGCGCGTGCTGCGGATGCGAAGGCAGGCCGGGATAATAGACGCGGGCAACCGCCGGATGATTTTCAAGGTACTCGGCAACACGCTGGGCGTTGCTGCACTGGCGCTGCATGCGCACATCCAGCGTTTTCATCCCGCGCAGCGCGAGGTAGGCATCGAAAGGCGATGCGATAGCGCCAACGGTGGTTTTGATAAAATCAAGCCGGGCGGCGAGCGGTTCGCTCCGGGCAATCACCGCCCCGCCAATTAAATCGGAGTGGCCGCCGATATATTTACTGGTGGAGAGCATCACCAGATCCGCCCCCATTGCCAGCGGCTGATGGTTCCAGGCGCTGGCGAAGGTATTATCGACGCAGGTCAAAATACCGCGCGCTTTCGCAATACGGCACACTTTATTAATATCCACCAGCTCCAGCAGCGGATTAGTCGGCGTTTCAATCCAGATTAAATTCGTATTTTCCTGAATGCTGGCAATCAGGCTTTCTTCATCATTAAGATCAATATAGGAAACGGTGGCGCCGGTTGTATTGCCCTTTAGCTTATCGAACAGGCGCCAGGTGCCGCCATATACACCCTGCATGGCAATAATATGAGAGTCTTTCGGCAACAGCTCCATAACGATATTCGTGGCGGCCATGCCCGAGGCGGTAGCGGTGGCATAAATCCCGCCCTCAAGCTCGGCAAGCGCCGACTCATAAGCCTTACGGGTCGGGTTCGACACCCTCGAGTAGCAAAAATCGCCGCCTTCATTGAGATTCGGCTGTATAAAGGAGCTGGCGGTAACAATCGGGGTAAATATGGCATTATTCGCCGGATCAATTTGATTCCCGGCATGGACAACCAGAGTCGCAATATCTTTAAATTTATTTTTCATAGGATATACTCAAACTATTATTCGACATTAGGCATTGAACATTTATCTCGCCAATAGCATCAGCGCCGGCTAATAAAACAGCAGCCGAAACGCCGCGGAGAGCTAAAAAAATAGCCAGCTGCGCTGCTATCAACACAGAGATATTTATAAATCAACCACTCTTAAAATATATATTAGCGCCCGAAGAAAATCTTACCTATTTTCCCCCAAACGAGGGCAAGGTGGAGAAATTTATTCTCCAAAACCCAAAAAGTCAACTCTGTAAGCAATTGATAAATGTCACTATATTTATTAATGGTGATTTGAATCACAAAAAATAGGGGAAAAATCACACTCTTTATCCCTTGCCCGGGGAAATTAATTCCCCGGGCCGGCGCTGCGGGCCTGCTTCAGCATTACGGCAAATACCGTCCCGGCGGCCAGGCGGGCAGAAAACCCTTCAGCGTGTCCAGCAGCGCCTGCGCCGCTTTTGAGAGCTGCATATGTCCGGCGTGGATCACCCCGATGCATTTTTCAATCGGCGGGTTATCCAGCGGCAGGCACACCGCCCCCAGCGCCGCCATCTGCGAGCGGCACAGCGCCGGCACCGCGCTGCCGCCGAGGCCGCTGGCGACCATCCGCCCCACCGTGACCAGCTGGTGGCTCTCCAGCGCCACGTCGAGCTTACGCCCGCTGCGCGCCAGCTCCTCCTCGAGCATCAGACGCACCGCTGACGGCCGCTGGAGGGTAATAAAATCCAGCGTCAGCAGCTCGCGCCACGAAAGGTGGCTTTTGCCGGCTAAGGGGGACTCTTTCGGCACAATCGCCACGAAGCGGTCTAGCGCGAGGGGCGTAAAAAGCAGGTTGTTGGTCGGCGCGGGCTCAAAGGCGATGCCCATCTCCACCCGCCCTTCGCGAACCATTTCAATCACCTGTTCGTTGATGACGTCGTGAACCGTGACGTTAATCGCCGCATAGCGGTCGCGGAAGGCTTTCAGCACCTCGGGCAGCACGTTCGCGGCAAAGGAGGGCATCGCGGCGATGGAGATTTTTCCCCGCTGCAGGGTAAAGCTCTGGCGCATCGCCTCTTCGGCGTTATCCCAGTCCGCCAGCAGCTGGCGGGCCATCGGTAGAAAAATCTCGCCCTCCTGCGTCAGCGTCACTTTACGGGTGCTGCGCTGCAGCAGAGGGCCGCCTAAAACCTCTTCCAGCCCCTTGATCGTCAAACTGAGCGCCGGCTGGGAAAGATTCAGCCTCTCGCTGGCGTGGGCGAAATTCAGAGTGTGAGCTACCGCTAAAAACGCGCGTAACTGTTTGACACTCATTCTCATTTTTTATCCTGTTAACTAATTGAAAAAATTTAGTTAACAATAAATTAATAAAAAAACCAAATGAGTGGGTCACAAATTCAAAATTAACAAATCAGTCTTCGCCCCCAATGATAACCCTATCGCAAGCCAGCAGAGGTGAAACATGGCAGGACTGGATAAGCGCGTCGCCAGCTACGAAGCGGCGCTGGAAGGATTAACCGACGGAATGACGGTACTGGCGGGCGGCTTTGGCCTCTGCGGGATCCCGGAAAACCTCATCGCCGAAGTGCAGCGCCGCGGGGTGAAGGGCCTGACGGTGGTGTCAAATAACTGCGGCGTCGACGGCTTTGGCCTCGGCATGCTGCTGGAGAGCCGCCAGGTGCGCAAGGTGGTGGCCTCCTACGTCGGCGAAAACACGCTCTTTGCCCAGCAGGCGCTGAGCGGCGAGCTCGACGTCGAACTCACCCCCCAGGGCTCGCTGGCGGAGAAAATTCGCGCCGGCGGGGCCGGGATTCCTGGGTTTTATACCGCCACCGGCTACGGTACGCCGGTGGCCGAAGGCAAAGAGGTGCGCCAGTTTGCCGGCAAGCACTACATCCTCGAAGAGGCCATTAGCGGCGATTTTGCCCTGATTAAGGGCTGGAAGGCCGACTGGTACGGCAACGTTATCTATCGCCATACCGCGCAAAACTTTAATCCGCTGATGGCCGCCGCCGGGCGCATTACGGTGGTGGAAGTGGAAGAGATTGTCCCACCAGGCGAGCTGCCGCCGGCCACCATTCATACTCCCGGCATCTACGTTGACAGGCTGATCGTCGGTAACTTTGAGAAACGTATTGAGCAGCGCACGCTGCGCGCGGGGAACCTCTGACTATGCTGACTCGTGAACAAATGGCGATGCGCATCGCCCGGGAGCTGCGCGACGGCGACTACGTCAACCTCGGTATCGGCATCCCGACGCTGGTCGCCAACTACATCCCCGACGGCATCGACGTGATGCTGCAATCTGAAAATGGCCTGCTCGGCATGGGCGGCTTTCCGCTGGAAGAGCAGCTCGACGCCGACATGATTAACGCCGGTAAACAGACCGTTACCGCCCGCATCGGCGCGGCAATTTTTGACTCCGCGCAGTCCTTCGCCATGATCCGCGGCGGCCACGTCGACCTGACCGTGCTCGGCGCCTTCGAAGTGGACGTGCAGGGCAATATTGCCTCGTGGATGATCCCCGGAAAAATGGTCAAGGGCATGGGCGGAGCGATGGACCTGGTGGCCGGGGCGCAGAACATCATCGTGGTGATGACCCACGCCTCAAAGGATGGCGAATCCAAGCTGCTGCCGCAGTGCACCCTGCCGCTCACCGGCGTCGGCTGCATTCAGCGGGTGCTGACCGACCTCGCCCTGCTGGAGATTATCGACGGGGCATTTGTGCTGCGCGAATGCGCCCCGGGCGTCAGCGTCGCGGAGATTGTCAGCAAAACCGCCGGCCGCCTGATCGTCCCTGACGACGTGCGCGAAATGCGCTTCAACTGAGGAGATCCCTATGCAAGAGGTTGTGATTGTCAGCGCCGCCAGAACGCCGGTCGGCAGCTTTCGCGGCGCCTTCGCCACGCTTTCCGCGGTGGATCTCGGCGTTGAGGTCGTGCGCGGCCTGCTGGCCCGTAGCCAGCTCCCGGCGGATGCGGTCGATGAGCTTATTTTCGGCCAGGTGCTTACCGCCGGCTGCGGACAAAACCCGGCGCGCCAGACGGCGCTGCGGGCCGGGCTGTCGGTTGATACCCCGGCGGTGACGGTGAACCTGGTCTGCGGCTCCGGGCTGAAGGCCGTTCAGCAGGCGGCCCAGGCCATCCGCTGCGGCGATGCGGAAATCGTCATCGCCGGCGGCCAGGAAAGCATGAGCAACGCGGCGTATCTGGTGGATGGCGCCCGCGCCGGGCTGCGCTTCGGCCACACCACCCTGCTCGACAGCATGATCCAGGACGGCCTGTGGGACGCCTTCAACGACTACCACATGGGCATCACCGCCGAAAACCTCGCCGACGAATTCGCCATTACCCGCCAGCGCCAGGACGCCTTCGCCGCCTGCTCGCAGCAAAAGGCGGCGGCGGCCATCGAAGCGGGCCGCTTTGGCGATGAAATTGTCCCCGTCAGCGTCAGCCAGGGCAAAAAGGCGCCGCGGCGGATTGAGCGCGACGAGCAGCCGCGCCCGGATACCAGCGAAGAGCAGCTGGCGCAGCTGCGCCCGGCCTTTCGCCCGCAGGACGGCAGCGTCACCGCCGGCAACGCCTCTTCGCTAAACGACGGCGCGGCGGCGGTGCTGCTGATGAGCGCCGATAAAGCCCGCGAGCTGGGGCTGCCGGTGCTCGGCAAAATCGTCAGCTCCGCCGTCGCCGGCGTTGACCCGGCGGTGATGGGAATAGGCCCGGTTAGCGCCTGTCGGCTGGCGCTGGCGCGCGCCGGATGGACGCTGGATGAGGTCGATTTAATTGAAGCCAACGAAGCCTTCGCCGTGCAGGCGCTGGCCGTCGGCGAGGCGCTGGGCTGGGACAGCCGGAAGGTGAACGTCAACGGCGGCGCCATCGCCCTCGGCCACCCCATCGGCGCCTCCGGCTGCCGCATTCTGGTGACCCTGCTGTATGAGATGCAGCGGCGCGGCGTCAGTAAAGGGCTGGCAACCCTCTGCGTCGGCGGCGGACAGGGCATCGCCATGACCATTGAACGTGAACGGGAGGCATCATGAATGAACCAAACATCGCGGTACTCGGCAGCGGGCTGATGGGCGTCGGCATTGCCTGCCACTTTGCCCGCCACGGCCATCGGGTGCGGATCTACGACACCGATCCTGCACGGATCGCCGAAATTGCCGCCGTCGCCAACGCCATTCTTAACGAACTGCAGGATGCCGGGCAGTTCGACGACGCCAACCGCGCCGCGGCGCTGGGCAACCTCTGCGGCACCACCGCGCTGAGCGACGTGGCGGATTGCACCCTGCTGATTGAGGCGATTCCGGAGCGCCTGCCGCTTAAGCACGCCCTGTACGCGCAGCTTGAGGCGCTGATCGCCGACGATGCGGTGATTGCCAGCAATACCAGCGGCCTGCCGCCGGATCGGCTGGCGCAGGGGATGAAGCATCCGCAGCGCCTGCTGATCGCCCATTTCTGGCACCCGCCGCATTTTATTCCGCTCGTCGAGGTGGTTCCCGGCAGCGCCACCCGCCCGGAGCTGCCGCTGCAGGTGAGCGACTTTTTATCCGCCACCGGGCTGGAGGCGGTGGTGCTCAACCGCGCCGCCCCGGGCTTCGTCGGCAACCGCCTGCAGTTTGCCCTGCTGCGCGAGGCGCTGCACATCGTGCAAAGCGGGATCGCCTCGCCGGAGGTGGTGGACCGGGTGATGCGCTCCTCGCTCGGCCGCCGCTACGCGATGGTTGGCCCGCTTGAGGCCGCGGATATGACCGGGCTGGCAACGGTCAAGGATATTTGTCAGCACCTGCTGCCGGAGCTCGCCAGCGGGTCGCAGATGATGGAGCTGGTGGCGGAAAAGGTCGCCAGGGGCGAGACCGGCGCCCGCAGCGGGCAAGGCTTTTACCGCTGGGATGAGGCGCGCAACGCCCGTATTCAGTCGCGCCGGGAGCACCTGCTGCGCCACGCCCTGAAACCGTAACTTCTCGTACTGTACCCAACAATAACAATGAGAGTGAGGAGTCGTGATGAGTGTTTTGATTGCCCTGGCCGCGCTGGCGCTACTGATGCTGGCCGCCTACCGAGGATATAGCGTTATCCTCTTCGCCCCGATCGCCGCCCTTGGTGCGGTACTGCTCACCGATCCGAGCGCCGTCGGCCCGACCTTTACCGGGCTGTTTATGGAAAAAATGGTCGGTTTTGTGAAGCTTTACTTCCCGGTGTTTCTGCTGGGGGCGGTGTTCGGCAAGCTGATTGAGCTTTCGGGCTTTTCGCGCTCGATAGTCGCCGCGGCGATCCGGCTGCTCGGCCGCCGTCACGCCATTCCGGTCATCGTGCTGGTCTGCGCGCTGCTGACCTACGGCGGCGTGTCGCTGTTTGTGGTGGCCTTTGCGGTCTATCCCTTTGCCGCAGAGCTGTTCCGCCAGAGCGGGATCCCCAAGCGGCTGATCCCGGCCACCGTCGCGCTGGGCGCCTTCTCCTTCACCATGGACGCCCTGCCCGGCACGCCGCAGATTCAGAACATTATTCCAACCAGCTTTTTCGGCACCAACGCCTGGGCCGCGCCGTGGCTCGGGCTGATTGGATCGCTGTTTATTATTATCTTTGGCCTGCTGTGGCTGGATCGCCAGCGCCGCAGGGCGCAGGCTCGCGGCGAAGGCTACGGGACGGACCTGCAAAATGAGCCGGAAACGCCTGACAATATTAACCTCCCCCATCCGCTGATTGCGATTGCGCCGCTGCTGCTGGTGGGCGTGCTGAACCTGCTGTTTACCCGCTGGATCCCGCAGTGGTACGGCCCGACCCACGAGCTGAGCCTGCCGGGCCTGGCGAAGCCTATCATCACCGAAACCGGCAAAATCACCGCCATCTGGGCGGTGGAAGCCGCCCTGCTTTCCGGCATTTTAGTGGTGCTGCTGTTCGGCTTTCGCAACATTCGCGGCCGCCTCGCCGAAGGCAGCCGGACGGCGGTGAGCGGGGCCATTCTTGCGGCCATGAATACCGCTTCGGAATATGGCTTCGGCGCGGTCATTGCCGCCCTGCCGGGGTTTCTGGTGCTGTCAAAAGCGCTGACCGCGATCCCCAATCCGCTGCTGAACGAAGCGATCAGCGTCACGGTGCTGGCCGGGATCACCGGTTCGGCCTCCGGGGGGATGAGCATCGCGCTGGCGGCGATGTCGGATACCTTTATCGCCGCCGCGCACGCCGCTAACATTCCGCTTGAGGTGCTGCACCGCGTGGCCTCAATGGCCAGCGGCGGGATGGATACGCTGCCGCACAACGGCGCGGTCATTACCCTGCTCGCCATCACCGGACTCAGCCACCGCCAGGCCTACGGCGGGATCTTCGCCATCACCGTGATTAAGAGCCTGGCGGTCCTGTTCGTGATTGCCGTCTTCTATTTAACCGGTATCGTGTAACTGACAACGTTTAACCGGCAACGCTAAGGAAAATAAGATGAATCTTCAAGGTAAAGTCGCGCTGATCACCGGCTCAACGAGCGGCATTGGTTTAGGGATCGCCCGGGTGCTGGCGAAAGCCGGAGCGCAGACCCTCCTCAACGGCTTTGGCGATAGCCAGGCCGCCTGCGCCGAGGTCGCGCAGCTGGGGCTCGCGCCGGGCTACCACGACGCCGACCTGCGCGACGTAGGCCAAATCGAAGCGATGTTCGCCTGGGCCGAACGCGAGTTTGGCGGCGTCGATATCGTCGTTAACAACGCCGGTATTCAGCACGTCGCGCCGGTCGAGTCCTTCGCCGTCGAGAAATGGGACGATATTCTCGCCATTAACCTGTCGAGCATTTTCCACACCAGCCGGCTGGCGCTGCCGCGCATGCGCGAACGCAACTGGGGACGAATTATCAACATCGCCTCGGTGCACGGTCTGGTAGCCTCTAAGGATAAGTCGGCCTACGTGGCGGCCAAGCACGGAGCCATCGGCTTGACCAAAACCCTGGCGCTGGAGACCTCCAGAACCGGCATCACCTGCAATGCAATCTGCCCCGGCTGGGTGCTGACCCCGCTGGTGCAGCAGCAGATCGACCGACGCATCGCCGAAGGCACGGACCCGCAGCTGGCCAGAGAGCAGCTGGTGGCCGAAAAGCAGCCCTCCGGCGAGTTCGTTACCCCGGAGCAGCTAGGGGAAATGGCGCTATTCCTGTGCAGCGATGCCGCCGCCCAGGTGCGCGGCGCCGCGTGGAATATGGACGGCGGCTGGGTCGCGCAATAGCCGTCGCGGGGCGGAGGACGTGGCTGCCGCATCGTCCTCCTGCCCCGCCGGGATTGCGTAAATAGCCTTGACCAATCAGACGCTTATTTGCCCGCGGCGAAATCATTTCGAGCTATTGATAGCAGAATGATGTATGGTTGCCGGCCATTACATCAGGAAAAAATCATATGTCAGATCGAAAAGACTCGAAAACTCGCCGTAATTACCTTGTAAAATGCTCCTGCCCTAACTGCTCCCAGGAATCAGAACATAGCTTTAGCCGAGTACAAAAAGGCGCCCAGCTCATCTGCCCTTACTGCCACAAACTCTTCCAGTCATCACCCAGAAACGCCGCCTAATCCCTAAATGCCCGACGCTGATTGTGCCTTGCCCCGTTATTTAGATAATTCTTATTATTGGGTCGAATGAGACAATCGGTTTTATTCCGTTCAGGCAAATAGAAAACCCGCACTCCGGCGGGTTTTAAATAGTTCAATATTGTATTTCTTTGCATAACCCCGGTTATCGCATCCCTGTTTTTACCAGGAGTTTATTTGTTCCAAAAAATGACAGGCATTGTCAAAAGCTTTGATAATAAAACCGGCAGAGGCCTTATCGTCCCTTCCGACGGTCGTAAAGACGTTCAGGTTCATATTTCCGCATTATCCCCCAACGAGTCCACGCCAATGACGCCCGGTATTCGCGTTGAGTTTCGTCGGGTTAACGGCCTGCGCGGGCCAACCGCGGCAAACGTCTATACCTGCTAGCCCTGCTCTCGCCTAAAACATCTCCAGAAAACGCTTTACCGTCCGCGAGCGTTCAAAACGCCGCCACGCGATGGCGATCTCGGTCTTCAGCGCCGCGTCCAGCAGGGGATGCCAGGTGACGTTGGGGTGGCGAATACAGGTCATCGACTGAGGCACCAGCGCAAAGCCGAAGCCCGCGTCCACCATGCTAATGGAAGACGAGAGCTGTGAAGATTGCCTGGCGCGGCTCATATCGACCCCGGCACGCCGGCAGCTATCATAAACCTGCTCGTAGAGCCCCGGCGCGACCTCCGGCGGGAAAATAACCGGTACCGCGTCGCTCAGCTGCGCCAGAGAAAGCGCGCTTTCCCCGGAGAGCGGGTGCGAGCGATGCAGCGCGATAACCATCGGCTCCTCGGCAATAATGCGCAAATTAAACGCCTTGCTGCTTTCACACGGCAGACGCACAAAGGCGATATCCAGCTCCGCCTCGCCCAGGGCGTGCATCAGCGTCGCCATATTGCCTTCGACCTGGCGCAGGGCCACCGACGGATAGCGCTGCTGAAACTGGTACAGCAAAGAGAAAATCTGCGAATGAAAAGCTGCTGAACTGGTGATCCCCGGCACCAGGCTACCGTTCATGCCCCGCGCAATCCCCTTGGTTTTTTCCAGCGCCGCATCGCTTAAGGCGAGGATCTGACAGGCGTCGACGTAGAACGACTCCCCGGCCTCCGTCAGCTCAACCCCTCGCGTCAAACGGCGCAGCAGCGGGGTCCCTATTTCGCGCTCAAGTCGCTGAATTTGCTGACTTAACGGCGGCTGAGAAATCCCAAGATCGTGGGCCGCCCGGGTGAAGTTCCGCGCCTCGGCAACGGCGACAAAATAACGTAAATAGCGAAGTTCCATATCGAAAACGTCTCAAACCAGCATGGATTCTATATTGGAACTGTGAGCTGAATCGGGTCAACATTTATTTAATCTTTCTTATATTTGTTGAACGAGGAAGTGGATTGTGAATCATTATCCTGAATGCACCTGCCAGGAGAGCCTGTGCGAAACCGTACGCGGCTTCTCTGCCCACCATCCTGATAGCGTTATCTATCAGACCTCTCTGATGAGCGCGCTGCTGAGCGGCGTCTATGAGGGGAGCACCACCATCGCCGACCTGCTCACCCACGGCGACTTCGGCCTCGGGACCTTTAACGAACTCGATGGTGAACTGATTGCCTTTAGCAGCGAGGTCTACCAGCTGCGCGCCGACGGCAGCGCGCGTAAAGCCCGGGCGGATCAAAAAACGCCCTTCGCGGTGATGACCTGGTTCCGACCGCAGTACCGTAAAACCTTTGACCACCCGGTCAGCCGCCAGCAGCTGCACGACGTTATCAACCGGCAAATCCCCTCCGATAATCTGTTCTGCGCTCTGCATATTGATGGCCACTTTCGTCACGCCCACACCCGCACCGTGCCGCGGCAGACGCCGCCCTATCGGGCGATGACCGACGTGCTGGATGACCAGCCGGTTTTCCGCTTCAACCAGCGCAAGGGGACGCTGGTCGGCTTTCGCACCCCGCAGCATATGCAGGGTCTCAACGTTGCCGGCTACCACGAGCACTTTATTACCGACGATCGCCAGGGAGGCGGCCATCTGCTGGACTACCAGCTCGATAGCGGCGTGCTGACCTTCGGCGAGATCCACAAGCTGATGATTGACCTCCCGGCCGACAGCGCTTTCCTGCAGGCCGACCTGCATCCTGACAATCTCGATGCCGCCATTCGTGCGGTAGAAAACTAAGGAGCTTCAGATGGACAAACCGCGTCACGAACGTCAGTGGGCCCACGGTGCCGACCTCATCGTCAGCCAGCTTGAGGCCCAGGGCGTACGCCAGGTCTTCGGCATCCCCGGTGCCAAAATCGACAAGGTGTTTGATTCCCTCCTCGACTCCTCAATCCGCATTATTCCGGTACGCCACGAGGCCAACGCCGCCTTTATGGCCGCGGCGGTCGGGCGGATCACCGGTAAAGCGGGCGTCGCGCTGGTCACCTCAGGTCCCGGCTGCTCAAACCTGATTACCGGCATGGCCACCGCCAATAGCGAAGGCGACCCGGTGGTGGCGCTGGGCGGCGCGGTGAAGCGCGCGGATAAGGCCAAGCTGGTTCACCAAAGCATGGACACCGTGGCGATGTTCAGCCCGGTCACCAAATACGCCGTCGAGGTGACCGCCGCCGACGCGCTGGCCGAGGTGGTCTCCAACGCCTTTCGCGCCGCCGAACAGGGGCGTCCGGGGAGCGCGTTTGTCAGCCTGCCGCAGGATATCGTCGACGGCCCCACCCATGGCAGCACGCTGCCCGCCAGCAGAGCGCCGCAGATGGGCGCCGCGCCGGATGGCGCCGTTGACGGCGTGGCGCAGGCGATCGCCGCGGCGAAGAATCCTGTCTTCCTGCTCGGGCTGATGGCCAGCCAGCCGGAAAGCAGCCGCGCCCTGCACCGCCTGCTGGAAAAAAGCCATATTCCGGTCACCAGCACCTATCAGGCCGCCGGGGCGGTGAATCAGGATAACTTCACCCGCTTCGCCGGCCGGGTAGGTCTGTTTAATAACCAGGCGGGCGATCGCCTGCTGCGTCAGGCGGACCTGATCATCTGCATCGGCTATAGCCCGGTTGAGTACGAACCAGCGATGTGGAACAGCGGCACGGCAACCCTGGTGCATATCGACGTGCTGCCGGCCTACGAAGAGCGGAATTACGTCCCGGATATCGAGCTGGTGGGCGACATCGCCGGCACCCTCGAGAAGCTGAGCCAGCGCATTGAGCATCGGCTGGTGTTAACCCCGCAGGCGGCAGACATCCTCGCCGACCGCCAGCGCCAGCGGGAGCTGCTTGACCGCCGCGGGGCGCAACTGAATCAGTTTGCGCTCCACCCGCTGCGCATCGTGCGGGCGATGCAGGATATCGTCAACAGCGACGTCACCTTGACCGTTGATATGGGCAGTTTCCATATCTGGATTGCCCGCTACCTCTACAGCTTCCGCGCCCGCCAGGTGATGATCTCCAACGGTCAGCAAACGATGGGCGTCGCGCTGCCGTGGGCAATCGGCGCGTGGCTGGTCAATCCGCAGCGCAAGGTGGTCTCGGTGTCCGGCGATGGCGGCTTCCTGCAGTCGAGCATGGAGCTGGAGACCGCCGTGCGCCTGCACGCCAATATTCTGCACATCATCTGGGTCGATAACGGCTACAACATGGTGGCGATTCAGGAACAGAAAAAATATCAGCGCCTCTCCGGCGTAGAGTTCGGCCCGGTCGATTTCAAAGTCTACGCCGAAGCCTTCGGGGCCAGGGGGTTCGCGGTAGAGAGCGCCGACGCCCTGGAGCCGACCCTGCGCGCGGCGATGGACGTCGACGGCCCGGCGGTCGTCGCCATTCCGGTCGATTATCGCGATAACCCTCTGCTGATGGGCCAGCTCCATCTCAGCCAAATACTGTGAGTCACTACAAAAGGAAATGAAAATGGAAAAAGTCGCACTTGTCACCGGCGCCGGTCAGGGCATCGGTAAAGCTATCGCCCTGCGCCTGGTGAAGGATGGATTTGCCGTGGCAATCGCCGATTACAACGACGCTACGGCCGCAGCGGTAGCCGCTGAAATCAACCAGGCCAGCGGCCGCGCGGTGGCCATTAAGGTCGACGTCTCGCGCCGGGACCAGGTTTTCGCCGCCGTTGAGCAGGCGCGTAAAGCCCTGGGCGGATTCGACGTTATCATCAACAACGCCGGCATCGCGCCGTCAACGCCGATCGAGTCCATCACCGAGGAGACCGTTGATCGGGTCTATAACATCAACGTTAAGGGCGTCATCTGGGGGATGCAGGCAGCGGTCGAGGCCTTCAAAAAAGAGGGGCACGGCGGGAAGATCGTCAACGCCTGCTCCCAGGCCGGCCACGTCGGCAACCCGGAGCTGGCGGTCTACAGCTCGAGTAAATTCGCCGTGCGCGGCCTGACGCAAACCGCCGCCCGCGATCTGGCGCCGCTGGGCATCACCGTTAACGGCTACTGCCCGGGGATCGTTAAGACGCCAATGTGGGCGGAGATTGACCGTCAGGTCTCGGAAGCGGCGGGCAAACCGCTGGGCTACGGTACGGCAGAGTTTGCCAAACGCATCACCCTCGGCCGCCTGTCGGAGCCTGAAGACGTCGCCGCCTGCGTGTCGTTTCTCGCCGGCCCGGATTCCGACTATATGACCGGCCAATCGCTGCTGATCGACGGCGGCATGGTATTCAACTAATCGTGGTATTCAACTAATAATATTAAGCTCTGACATGCCTTGCCCCTGCCCTAACGCAGGGGCCTTTTTATGCCCCATCCCACCGCAAGTGCAAACAAATCAGCCCTGTCCAATCTTCCACAGAACATTCCCGGCACATTATTGCGTTCACTGTAGTGGGGGCCGTTCATATTCGGGGAGATTGATCCGCCCACATTTGGTGGAATGTTCCTTTTCACTGCCGTGGAATATTCCGTTCACGATGAGTCCGGGGTTTTTCTCACACCCGCTGCGGGTGAACGGCACGGGGGGCGTTTCGCCCGCCCCCCGTGGCCCCCGGCATGGCGCTGAAAACTGCCGCTGCGCGGTACGCTCCACTCCGGCTTCATCTGGCGGACCGGGCAGGACTCGACGTCCCTGTCTCGACCTGCCTCTCTGGCCGCCGTCCTGGCGGCCAGTCCTGGATGCGCGCCTGCGTTCCCGCCAGTTTTCTTGATGCGCCTTAACCCCCTCGCTGCCAGCCCGTTGTCATTCAGTCGCGATACCATTGCTGGAGGTTTTTCCAGCGATAATTTTTATTGTTGGAAAGTTGGAATGCTGAGTCTCCAGGCGTACGTGGAATATTCCACGGAGTGTGAGAGCCCCCCCGCCAGCCTACGGCGCCCGCCCCTGCGCCTGCGCCAGCTCCCCCTCAATCGCCCGACGCCGGGCATCCCCCGGCGGCAACAGCCCCAGCAGCGCCTGCAGCGCCTCAACCGCCTGAGGATAATCCTCGTTCCGTACCGCGCTCAGCGCCAGCATCTCCAGCACCGGCAGACTCCGCGGCTGCCGCTGATGCAGCTCGCGCAGCAGCAGCTCCCCCATCCGCATCTGCCCGCTATCCCCCGCCCGCACCAGAGCGCTGGCGTAGTCGAAGGTCGCCGCCGGGTCGTCCGCCGACAGCCGATGGGCGCGGGCAAACGCGCCGATCGCCGTCTCGCCGTCGTTCAGCAACAGGCCGATACGCCCCAGCAGCTGCCAGCCGGCGAGATCCTGCGGATCATCCTGCAGCCGGCTGCGCAGCCCCAGCCGAAGCTCGGCGATCTCATCCATCCGCAACGGCGCCGCGGCGGGGTCTTGCACCTGCTGCAGCAGGGCCGGATAGTGGCGCTGCGCCTGCTGCCAGAGCATCACCTGGCCGAAATCGCTGGTTTTAAGAAACAGGCCGCCGCTGAGGCAGACCAGCGCCAGCGCTCCCGGCAGCAGCACCCGGCGGCCAAGGGGCCGGGGAACGCGGGCGTCTGACTCCGGGATATCCGCCAGCAGCGTGCGCTGCAGCTCCACCACCAGCGCCTCGCGGTGAGCGCCGTTTTCCTGCTCCAGCTCCTCAAGGCGCGAGCGGTAGAGCGCCCGGTTAAGCCGATCCCGGTCCATCGCCCCTTTCTCCTGCCAGGGCAGATAGAGCAGCGCAAGGGCGCCGGCCAGCAGCAGCGCGGCAACGATTAAGAACGCAGTCATGCATCATTTCCTTTTTTCAGTAACGCCGCCAGGCGCTGGCGCTCTTGTTCACTCAGCGCCGCATCGGCGGTATCGCGACGCCTGGCGCGCGCCACCAGCAGCCCGGCGCCCGCGGCCACAAACAGCCCGGGGATCAGCCACAGCATGATCGTCCCCGCCGTCAGCGGCGGCTCATAGCTGACGAAGCTGCCATAGCGGGCCACCATATAGGCGACGATCTGCTCCTTGCTCTGCCCCTGCTGCTGCAGCTCGTAGACCTTAAGCCGCATATCGGCGGCGATCATCGCATTCGAATCCGCGATGCTGTTGTTCTGGCATTTCGGACAGCGCAGCTGGGAGGTCACCTCGCGAAACGCCTGCTCCTGGGCCTCGTTTTTAAACTGCCAGGTATCAATGGCTCCCAGCGCGCTGCCCGACAGCAGCAGCGCCATCACGGCGCTCAGCAGGCGCTTCATGGGGCCGACTCCCGGCGATATTTCTCCCACAGCGGCCGCAGCTGCTCGCGCCAGACCCGCTCGTTAAGATCCCCCGCGTGCCGCCAGCGGATAATTCCCCGGCCGTCGATCAGAAAGGTCTCCGGCGCGCCGTAAACGCCGAGGTCCAGCCCCAGCATGCCGCTGCCGTCGAACAGGCTGATGGCGTACGGATTGCCGAGGCTATCGAGCCAGCTCACCGCTTTGCGGCGGTCGTCTTTGTAGTTCAGCCCCACCACGCGTACCCCCTGCTGTGCCAGGCCGTTAAGGAACTGATGCTCGGCGCGACAGGTCGGGCACCAGGTCGCCCAGACATTGAGCAGCAGCGGCCCGCCGCTGACCAGCACCGAGCGATCGTAGAGCTGGCCCGGGACGTTCAGCGCCTCGAGGCGGAACTCCGGCACCGGTTTGCCCACCAGCGCCGACTCCAGCGTCGTCGGGTCATCGCCGTCGGCGTTGCGCATCAGCTGCCAGAACAGCGCCGCCGCCAGCGCCAGGAACAGCGCCAGCGGGAGAAAAAGCCATCTGCGGTTCATCATTGCGCCTCCTGCAGCTTTTTACGCAGCCGGTAGCGCGGGTCGAGCATGCAGCACAGGCCGCCGAGCGCCATCAGCACGCCGCCGTACCAGATCCAGCGCACGAAGGGTTTGTAGTAGAGGCGCACCGCCCAGCTGCCGTCGCCCAGCTCCTCGCCCAGCGCGGCGTACAGGTCGCGGGTTAGCCCGCCGCTAATCGCCGCTTCGGTCATCATCATCCGGCTGGCGCTGTAGAAGCGCTTTTGCGCATACAGCGTGGCTTCCGGCCGCCCGCCGCGGGTGACCTGAATCACCCCTTCGCCGCCGGTCCAGTTGGCGCCCACGATGTTGCGCACGCCCGCGAAAACGAAGTGGTAGCGGTGGATATCAATGCTGTCGCCGGCCTTCATTCGCACGTCGCGCTCCACGCTGTAGCTCTGGCTGAACGCGATGCCGATAACCGTCACCGCCACGCCGACGTGGCCAAGCACCATCCCCCACTGGCTGCGCGAGAGCGTCCTTAACCCGCGCCAGAATCCGTGCCGGTGGGTAGCGCGTTCGTGTACCTCGATCAGCGAGAAAATAAGCACCCAGATAGCCATCATCAGGCCCAGCGTCGCCATCGCCGCAATGCGGTCCTCCAGCAGCCACGGCAGCAGCAGCGCCAGCAGCAGGGTAACGACCGCTGAAGCCGCCGCGCGCTTCAGCTGTTTCGCCGCAGCGTCGCGCCGCCAGCGCACCAGCGGCCCGATGCCCAGCAGCAGCGCAAACGGCGCCATCAGGGCGGTAAACATGGTGTTGAAGAAGGGTTCGCCAATCGAAATGCTGCCCAGCCCCAGCTCTTTATGCACCAGCGGCAGCAGCGTTCCGAGCAGCACCACCAGCATGGCGGCAATCAGCAGAATATTGTTGCTCAGCAGGAACGACTCCCGCGACCACAGCGAATGCTCGACGCGCGCCCGCACCCGTCCGCCCTTAATGGCGTACAGCAGCAGCGATCCGCCGATGGCAATGACCAGCAGCGAGAGAATAAACAGCCCGCGCGTCGGGTCGGAGGCGAAGGCGTGGACCGAGACCAGCACCCCGGAACGCACCAGGAAGGTCCCCAGCAGGCACAGCGAAAAGGCGGAGATCGCCAGCAGTACGGTCCAGGCGCGGAAGCTGCCGCGCTTTTCCGTTACCGCCAGCGAGTGCAGCAGCGCGGTGCCGACCAGCCACGGCATAAAGGAGGCGTTCTCCACCGGGTCCCAGAACCACCAGCCGCCCCAGCCCAGCTCGTAGTAGGCCCACGCCGACCCGAGGACGATGCCAAGGGTCAGGAAAACCCACGCCGCCTGGGTCCACGGCCGCGACCAGCGCGCCCACGCCGTATCCAGCCGCCCGGCCAGCAGCGACGCGATGGCGAAAGCAAAGGCCACCGAGAAGCCCACGTAGCCCATATAGAGGATCGGCGGATGGAAGATCATGCCGATATCCTGCAGCAGCGGATTAAGGTCCCGGCCATCGATGGGATACAGCGGCAGCGTGCGGGTGAAGGGGTTGGAGGTGAGCAGAATAAACAGCAGAAAGCCGAAGGCGATCATCCCCATCACCGCCAGCACTCTGGCGACGGCGTCGAGCGGCATGCGGCGGCTCAGCAGCGCCACCGCAAAGGTCCAGACGCTCAGCAGCAGCACCCACAGCAGCAGGGAGCCCTCGTGGGCGCCCCAGGTCGCGGCCACCCGATACCACACCGGCAGCGCGCTGTTGGAGTTTTCCGCCACGTAGCGCACGGTAAAATCGTTAACCACGAAGGCGTGCACCAGCAGCAGAAAGGCGCCGACGATGCAGAAAAACAGCGCGCAGGCCAGCGGGCGGGCCAGCGCCATCATGCGCCGATCCTGACGCGAAGCGCCCCACAGCGGATAGACGCTCAGCAGCAGGGCCAGGCCCGCCGCGAGGCACAGCAGATAGTTGCCCAGCTCCGGCATCATGGCTGGCTCTCCTTATTCACGGGACTCATGGCGTCCTTTACCTCCGGCGGCGTGTAGTTTTCATCGTGCTTTGCCAGCACCTGGCGGGCGATGATGTGCCGGGGGGAATCCAGCTCGCCCTGGGCGACCACGCCCTGCCCCTCGCGAAACAGATCCGGCAGAATGCCGCGATAGCTCACCTCAACCGCGCCGCGGGCGTCATACAGCGTAAAGCTGACGTCCAGGGTTTGCGCATTGCGCCTGACGCTGCCCGGCTGAACGTAGCCGCCGATGCGCAGGCGCTGCCCGACGTGCGGCTTCTCATGGGTTTCCGTCTTGCCGTAGATAATCTCTCCGGGGGTATAGAACAGGTCGATGTTGGCGCTCAGGGCGTACAGCGTCAGGCTGACGGCGAGCCCCAGCCCGGCCGCCACCGCCAGCACGATATAGAGGCGGTTCTTACGACGCGTCTGCATCTGCGGCCTCCCGGTCACGGACGCGTGCGGCGGCAACCCGCCGGTCGCGGGCCTGCTGGCGCCGAACTTCACTGAACAGCGCCCGGCGCTGCCACAGGGTATGCGCCGTCAGCAGGCCAAAGCCCGCCAGCGCGGCGGCGACGGCCAGCCAGACGTACGGCGCGTAGCCGCCCATCGCCAGAAACGCGGCGAAGGAGGAAAAAGCGGGACTCATTTCGAGGCTCCTTTATTCACCAGCGCCGCCACCCACGGGCGGCGGCGTTCCTGGCGCAGGATCAGATTGCGCAGGCGCATCAGCGTCAGGGTAATAACCAGGCACAGCAGGCCGAGCATGCAGATGCGCAGCGGCAGGCGCATGCTGGGGTCAATGCTCTGCTGCATATTGGTCGACCCCTGATGCAGGGTGTTCCACCAGATGACCGAATAGTGAACGATCGGCAGATTGACCGCCCCGACCAGCACGAGGATCCCGGCGGCGCGTCCCGCCAGGCGGCGATCGTCGAAGGAGTGCCAGAGGGCAATAATGCCGCCATAAATAAACAGCAGCACCAGCTCAGAGGTCAGACGGGCATCCCAGATCCACCAGGTTCCCCACATCGGCTTGCCCCACGCGGCGCCGCTAACCAGCGCGATAAAGGTGCAGACGGCGCCAACCGGCGCCAGCGCCGCAACGCTAAGGTCGGCCATTTTGACCTGCCAGACCATGCCGACGAAGGCCGCCGCGGCCATCGCGGCATAGATCCCCATTGACCCCATCGCCGCCGGGACGTGGAGATACATGATGCGATAGCTCTCCCCCTGCTGGTAGTCGGCGGGCGCATAGACAAAGCCCCAGCCCAGCCCCACCGCTAACAGCAGCGCGCTCAGCGTCGCCAGCCACGGGATCCAGCGCCCGCACAGGCCGTATAGCCGTTCGGGGATCGCCAGTTGATGTAATGCTTTCCACATAGACGTTTACTCACACGACTGTTTTTTATCACCGCGTCAGAAAGACCGCAGCGGGTTATTGTGCCGTCAGCCTCAGCGCGGCGGCGGTGGCAAACGGGCATAGCGTCGCGCTGGCGGCTAAAAAGGCCCCCAGGATCGCCAGATAGCCATCCACCGGCAGCCCCGCAGAGGCGGCCTGCGTTGCGGCGGTGGCAAAGATTAACAGCGGCACCGACAGCGGCAGCACCAGCAGGCTAAGCAGCACGCCGCCGCGCCTGAGCCCCACCGTCAGCCCCACGCCAACCGCGCCTAAAAAGCTCAGGGTGGGCGTGCCCAGCAGCAGGGTCAGCGCCAGCACGCCCGCGTCGTGGGCGGTCATCCCCAGCAGCAGCGCCGCCAGCGGGGAGACGATCAGCAGCGGCAGACCGGTCATTATCCAGTGGGCGACCACCTTCACCAGCACCACCGCCGCCAGCGGCGTCGGCAGCAGCAGCAGCTGTTCCAGGGAGCCGTCCTGCCAGTCATCGCGAAACAGGCGATCCATCACCAGCAGCGCCGCCAGCAGCGCCGCGACCCACACCACGCCCGGCGCAATCTGCGCCAGCAGCGGCGGGTTCGCGCCCACGCCGAACGGAAACAGGGTGATAACCAGCAGGAAAAACCACAGCGGATTGAGGATTTCCGCCCCGCTGCGCCAGGCGAGGCGCATTTCGCGGCAGAACAGCGCCCGCATCATCAGCCCACCGTCCTTTCGCCGGAGAGGCGCAGCGTCCGCACGGGACAGGCCAGCGCCCGCAGCGGCTGATGGGTGGTGAGAATGACGCTGCCCCCCGCCTGCACGTGCTGCTCCAGGCGTCGGGTCAGCCGCTCCACCGCCGTGGCGTCAAGGGCGGTAAACGGCTCGTCGAGGATCCACAGGGTCGCCGAAGTCAGCCACAGGCGCGTCAGCGCCACCCGGCGCTGCTGCCCGGCCGAGAGCTGGCTCAGCGCCACGTCCTCGTAGCCCGCCAGCCCCATTGCCGCCAGCGCCTCTTCCCGCGCCCGCGGGCTGGTTTGCGCAAAGAAGAAGCGCAGGTTTTCATCCGCCGTCAGCGCCGCCTTGACGCCGGGCCGGTGCCCGCACCACAGCAGCTGCTGATGGAAGGCGTCGCGCACCGACGAGAGCGGCTCGCCCTGCCAGCTGACGACGCCGCTTTCCGGCCGCGCCAGGCCGCAAAGCAGCCGCAGCAGGGAGGTTTTTCCGCTGCCGTTATCGCCGGACACCTGCAGCATTTCGCCGCGGTTAACCGTTAACGTCAGCGCCTGAAACAGCACCCGATCGTCGTAGATGCAGGTGAGTTGTTCTGCGTGCAGCATGAGTGCAAGCCCTTTCAAATCAGACCATAGTCGGCAGCGGCAATCGCGGAGTGCGCCGCGCGAGCGGCACACTCCCGGCCGCTACTGCCCGGAGACCGGCAGCTTCGAGATGTCGGCGCTGCCGAGCGCCTTCTCATCAGGCACGATCGACCTATCCTTGCGAACTTTCGCCACGTCGCTGGCGGTGACCGGCGGCGCGCTGTTGCCCCAGCTGGTGCGGATAAAGTTGACAACATCCGCCACTTGCCCGTCGTCCAGGCGCCAGCCAAACGGCGGCATGGTCAGGTTAGAGACCGCATTTTTCACCGCCGGCGTGGTGCTGCCCGTCAGGATGATGTGGATAAGCGACGTCGCATCCTGGGTCTGCACCACCGGGTTACCCTTCAGCGCCGGGAAGGCGCGTTTATAGCCCGCGCCGTCGGTACGGTGACAGGCCGCGCAGTTATCGACGTACAGCGCCGCACCGGGCTTGCTGTCATCCCCCTTCCACAGATCTTTCGCCACACTGTCCTCCACCGGCGCAGGGGTCTGCTGACCGCCGCGCGGCGGCAGGGATTTCAGGTAGCGGGCAATCGCCGTCACGTCCTCGTCGGAGAGATACTGCAGGCTGTGCTCCACCACGTCGCTCATGCCGCCGAAGACCACCGACTTATCGTTGCGGCCGGTTTTCAGGAACTCCGCCAGCTCCGCCTCGCTCCAGCTGCCGAGGCCGTCGCGGTTTTCGCCGCGCAGGCTCGAGGCGACCCAGCCGTCCACCGGCGCGCTGCTGCCGGCGAGGAAATCGTCGCCTTCGGTTTCGCTCAGCGCCTTCTCCTGCATCGTCAGGCTACGCGGCGTATGGCAGGCGCCGCAGTGGCCGAGCCCCTCCACCAGATAGCGGCCGCGCTCAAGCAGCGGGTCGGCCTGCGGATTAGCAACAAAATCGCTCGGCGCCGGCGCGAAGATCCCGCGCCAGAACACCAGCGGCCAGCGCATAGAGAGCGGCCACGGGATATCGCTGTCGCGATTCGCCGCGTTTACCGGCGCCACGCCGTGCATAAAGTAGGCGTACATCGCCCGCATGTCCGCTTCGCTGATGCGCGCGAACGACGGGTACGGCATCGCCGGATAGAGCGTCGAGCCGTCCTTACGCACCCCTTTACGCACCGCATCGTCGAACTCTTCAAAGGTATAGTCGCCGATACCGTGGGTTTTATCCGGGGTAATGTTGGTGGAGTAGATGGTGCCGATTGGCGTCCCCATCGGCAGACCGCCGGCGAAGGGCTGGCCCTCTTTACCGTTGGTATGGCAGGCGACGCAGTCCCCCGCGCGCGCCAGATACTCACCCTGTTTAATTAAGCTGCCGTCGGCCGGGGCCTCCTCGGCGAAAGCGGAAAAACTCAGCGCACCGAGCACCAGTGCAGATAGCCATTGCATCTTCATCATTTGCCTTCCTTTATGCCTGCACCAGTGGACCCGGGTTTTTCAGGTACCGTTCGCGGATCGCTTTTGCCGACCAGTAGGCCAGCGCGGCCACGGTTCCCGTCGGGTTATATCCCAGGCCCTGCGGGAAAGCAGAGGCGCCGATAACGAAAACGTTGTGGACATCCCAGCTCTGCAGATAGCGGTTAACGGCGCTGGTTTTCGGGTTCTCGCCCATCACCGCCCCGCCGTTCATGTGGGTGGTCTGATAGCTGGTGGTATCAAAGTGGCTGTTGGCGTTTTTCGGGCTGCCGAGCATATATTTCGGCTTCATGGCTTTGGCAATCGGCGCCATCTTGTCGAACATAAACTGCGCCATCTTGATGTCGTTTTCCTGCCAGTCAAAGGTCATGCGCAGCAGCGGCTGGCCAAAGACGTTTTTGTAGTTCGGATCGAGGTCAAGATAGTTCTGGCGGTAGGATTGATGCGCGCCGTGCGCGTCCATCGACAGATGGTGGGTATAGGTGTCGGCAACCGCCGCTTTCCACTTGCTGCCCCACGCCGGTGTGCCCGGCGGAACCGGCAGGCCGGAGATGGGTTTGGTCCCGGCCTGGTTGACCCAGAACGGAGAGCCGCCGACAAAACCGGCGGCGCCGTGATCGAAGTTATCGCCGTTAAAGTCATCAATCCCGACGCCGTTGCCGCCGGCGCCAATAAACGGATTGGTGACGGTATCTTTATCGAAGATGGCCTTAATGGTGGTCATGTTCTGATAGGCAAAGTTGCGCCCGACCACCCCTTCGCCGGTTTGCGGATCGTAGGGTTTGCCGATGCCGGAGAGCAGCATCAGGTGCACGTTGTGGAACTGGAAGGCGCCGATGATAACCAGATCGGCCGGCTGCTCCATCTCCCGCCCCTGGGCGTCGACGTAGCTGACGCCGGTGGCCCGCTGCCGGTCGGGGGTGAGGTTAACCTTCAGCACGTTGGCGTTGGTGCGCAGCTCAAAGCGCTTCTCCTGGCGCAGCGCCGGCAGGATATTGACGTTTGGCGAGGCCTTGGAATACATGTAGCAGGCGTAGCCGCTGCAGTAGCCGCAGAAGTTGCACGGCCCCATTTGCGCGCCGTAGGTGTTGGTATAGGAGTCAGAGGTGTTGGCCGACGGCAGGTTGTACGGGTGATAGCCCACCTCGCGCGCCGCCTTCTCAAACAGCTGCGCCGACCAGGTATTCTTCTGCGCCGGCAGCGGGAAGTCGTCCGAGCGATCCGGAGCAAAGACGTTGCCGCCGCGATCCTTCCCGACCACCTTCCCCTTCACCGACCAGGCGGTGCCAGAGGTGCCGAAAACCTTTTCCGCCTTATCAAAGAACGGCTCCAGCTCGTCGTAGGTGACGCCGAAATCCTGGATGATCATATCCTGCGGGATAAAGCTTTTGCCGTAGCGCTCCTCATAGTGGCTGCGCATCCGCAGCTCAATCGGGTCAACGCGGAAGTGCACCCCGGACCAGTGCAGGCCCGCGCCGCCAACGCCGGTTCCCGGCAGGAAGGCCGCCAGCTGCCGGTACGGCACCGCATCCTGAGCGCTATTATGGCGAATGGTGACCGTGCTTTTCGACAGGTCCTGGAACAGCTTGCGGCGAATGTTGTAGGTCAGCTCATCGACCACCTGCGGATAGGCGCCATCGGGCCAGGTATCGCGCATCGGGCCGCGCTCCAGCGCCACCACGTTGAGGCCCGCTTCGGTCAGCTCTTTGGCCATAATGGCGCCAACCCAGCCAAAGCCCACAATCGCGACATCGGTTTTTTTCAGTACGGTGGCCATCGTTACGCCCTCTCCCCATTAATTGATACCGGCGGGAGGGGATAGCGTTCACCCCGTTCAACCCAGTCCATAAAGTCGGCGCGCGCGCCGGGAAAATTAATCAACGTCCAGCCGACCATGCCCTTATTGCCGCCATGAATCGGGTCGCTGAAGAATCCTTCGCGGGTGTTTTGCAGCAGATAAGAGAAGAACAGCGAGGACGGCAGCTGCTTAAACGCGGCGCTGCCCGCTTCAAACTGGCCCAGCGCGGCGTCCTGCTGCCCGGCGGTCAGTTCGGCAAAAGGCTTCTGATGCTGGCTGCGGCACCATTCGTCGGCGTCCGCAATCCCGAGGTTGTAGATCTGTTTTGGCACAAGAGGAAGCTGGTAGCCCATCTCTTTCGGCACGTCCGGGTTAAACGGACCCTGCATATACCAGATGGAACCGGTAGCATAGGGGGTATTCATCTGGCGATCGATAAACTCCGGAACCCCCGCCTCGCGCGCGCCGGGCCCCAGCTCGTCGGCCGGGATAAGGCGAGCCACCGCGGCATTGATAAACGCCCACTCCTGCTCGTTGAAGAACTGCGGCTGCCAGCCCTCGCCGGCCGGCGTTTTTGCCGCCGCGGCGGCATCGGATGCCTGGGCCTGAGCCGCGGCGCCAATGGCCCCGACGCCGCCGCCAGCGATGACGACCGTTGGAATCAAGGCCATTGATTTTACTAAAAAATCACGCCTCGAGCTGTTGGTTTTTTCACTCGACATTATCACATTCCTGTCATTTTAAATGGCTGCTTTTGTAGGTTACAAGCCCAGCAATATCGAATCTGGAACCGATACCATTCAGCCTCCGCATTGCGGGACCTGCCGGTTCGATTCCATTAAGTCGTACAAAAAAATCGCCGTTGGCGAGGTGATTATTTATCGCGTTATCGTTTGGATATTAGTCGATTCTCAAAATCCGTCGCCGAAACGGGAAAAATATTCCCGGGATTTGATAATGAGAACGTTTATTAAATAACCTGGATGCAGAAGCTCGTGCGGAATCACCGAAGGCGTAGTGCTTATCCGTGCCAAAAAAAGAGTGATATGTATCACAAATGTTATTATTTGTTTATGGTACATGTCTGCCTGGCGGCGTGCAAACGCCAGCGTCGGCAAATATTAAACAATTTGAGCGGTTAAGTTAGTTAATTACGGATATTAATTACTTTACTCTCGCCCGGCGTCTGGCGGTTATTTGCGCCGTGCCGGGCGATCGTTATCAGCCATTAACCGCGCCACCCGGCCCTATTTATTTCGACCATCGGCCCTTCTCGCCGCGACCGATTTTATGCCGTCACCTAAGGCGTCGGGAATATCCACAGGTCGTCGGCGGGAAGCGTAATATGGCAATGCTCCGCGTCGCGCAGCGCCGAGCCGTAAACGCGAATGGCAAAGTCATCCCCGCGGGTGCGGAACAGATATTCCCAGCGGTCGCCAAGATACATGCTGGTCAGCAGCGGCAGCTCAAGCATGTTGTCTTCCGGCGAGGAGCCGAGGCGCAGGCGCTCAACGCGGATCACCGCCGTCGCCTGCTGGCCGACGCTAAGCCCCTCTCCCGCCATGCCCCACAGCGCCCAGCTGGCGCCCTCGATGCGCGCCCGGCCGTTTTCAAGAGCCGTTATCTTACCGCGCAGGCGGTTGTTGCTGCCCATAAACTCGGCGGCAAACAGCGTCGTCGGATTGCCGTACATCTCCTGGGGCGTGCCCTGCTGCTCGATCACCCCGTTGTTCAGCAGCAGGATACGGTCGGATATCGCCATCGCCTCATTCTGGTCGTGAGTCACCATCAGCGCCGAGAGTCCGAGCTTGATAATCAGCTCGCGCAGAAAGACCCTCGCCTCTTCGCGCAGCTTGGCGTCGAGGTTCGACAGCGGTTCGTCGAGCAGGATAACCGGCGGGTTGTAGACCAGCGCCCGGCCAATCGCCACGCGCTGCTGCTGGCCGCCGGAGAGCTGATGGGGATGGCGGCTGCCAAGATGCCCCAGGCCGAGCTGGTCGAGTACCGCCTGCACCCGCTGGGCGATTTCGCCGCTGGCGACCTTGCGCAGCCTGAGCGGATAGGCGACGTTTTCAAATACGGTCTTATGCGGCCACAGGGCATAGGACTGGAACACCAGCCCCAGATTGCGCTCCTCGGCGGGGATTTCGCTGCGCGGATTGCCGTCGTAGACCGCGGTTTTGCCAATGGTAATCCGCCCGGCGGTGGGCTTCTCCAGCCCGGCGACGGCGCGCAGCAGGGTCGTTTTCCCGCTGCCGGACGGCCCGAGCAGCGACACCACTTCCCCCCGCCGCAGCGTCATCGACACCCCTTTCAGAACCGGGTTGTCGCCATAGGTGAGGTGCAGGTTTTCTACGGATAGCTCAATCATGTAATTTCACTCCAAAGCGCAGGGCGATACCCAGCCCGACGACCACCAGCAGGATATTGATAAACGAGAGCGCGGCGACGATATCGATAGCCCCCGCCGCCCACAGCGAGACCAGCATGGAGCCGATCGTTTCCGTCCCCGGCGAAAGCAGGTACACCCCGGTGGAGTATTCGCGCTCGAAGATCAGGAACATCAGCAGCCACGAGCCGATCAGGCCGTAGCGCGACAGCGGAACCGTGACGTGGCGGGTCACCTGGCCGCGAGAGGCGCCGGTGCTGCGGGCCGCCTCCTCAAGCTCCGGCGCCACCTGCAGCAGCGTCGAGGAGATCAGGCGCAGCCCGTAGGCCATCCACACCACGGTATAGGCCAGCCAGACGCTGAAAATGGTGTTGCGCAGCGCCCGCAGCTGCACGATAAGATGCTCGCGCAGCCAGTCGGCCATCGGCAGCGCCGAGAGCCAGCCGTTTTTTAGCGACTGATCGAGCCACATCGGCAGGAATAAAAACACCCACAGAAACGCCAGCCCCGCCAGCAGACCCGGCACCGCGCGCGGCACCAGCACGCTGTAGTCAAGGAAGCGCGTCACGTTGTCCGGCTTGCGGTGCATGGCGATCCCGACAAACAGATAGCACACGACCGCCAGCGCACCGCCAAAAATGCCGATCGCCATCGAGTTAACGATGGCCCGCAGCAGGTTCGGCTGCTGCCAGATATTGCGGAAGGTCGCCAGCGAGAGCTCGTCCCACAGCGACACGCCGACGCCCCAGTTGGAAATAAACGCCCGCATCGCCACGCCAAGCAGCGGGACGCCGATGGTCACCGTCAGCCACAGCACCACCACCACGCCGGCAACCCAGCGCCACTTGCCCAGCGGCAGCGCGCGCGCCTGGGAGGCCTTGCCCTTCATGGTGACAAAGCGGTTGGCGGTGCGCATCAGCCGGCGCTGCAGCATCACCAGCGGAATGGTGATGCAAATGAGCACCACCGCCACCGCAGCCATCAGGTGGTAAGAGGGGGTGCCAAGCTTATTGGTCAGCTTATAGAGATAGGTCGCCAGCACCATGTTGCCCTCGGGGTCGCCGAGTACCAGCATCAGGCCAAATACCTCCAGGCCGAGGAAAAACAGCAGCACGCAGGCGTAGAGGATCGAGGGCCGTACCATCGGCAGGCTGACGGAGGTCATGACCTGCAGCGGCGAAGCGCCTACCGTCCTTGCCGCCTCCTCGACGTCGGAGCCGACGCTGCGCAGGGCGGAGGAGATATAGAGATAGGCGTGCGGGACGTGGGTTAATCCGGCGATCGCCACGATGCTGAACATCGAGTAGATGTTCCACGGCACAAAGCCCAGCAGCCGCTCGGCCCACTGCGAGAAGAAGCCAACCGGCCCCGCTGCCACCACGTAGCCAAAGGCCAGCACCATCGGCGAGACGAAAATAGGCACCAGAATCAGGGGTTCAATAAAGCGCCGGCCGGGCAAATCTGTACGGACCATTAAAAAGGCGAGGATCCCCCCGAGCGGAATGGCGATCGCCACCAGGCCGAACGCCAGAATAAAGCCGGACCTCAGCGCCAGATAAAAATCAGGGTCGGTAAAGATAAATTCGAAGGCTTCGAAGCTGAACGCTTTCGAGCGCGCAAAAAAAGGCGCCGAGAGAAAGCTCTGCACCACAATAAATAACAGCGGGACGTAGATAGCCAGCGCCGCGATCAGCACCACAATACCGCGCGGCAGCCCCTGCCATTTTCGGCGTAATACGTTCATATGCGATCCCTTTGCTCAGGCGTTAACACAACAGCCTGCCGGGTATTAACGGGCGCGACAGCGGAAGATGTCGCGCCTCAGGAGGATTATTTAGCCGCCGCGCTACGCCACTGTTTGATAAATTCCAGACGCTTTTTCGGTTCCAGATATTCCAGCAGGGTTTCGTCCACCGGAATCGGCTTCAGGGCGTTACCCAGCATTTTGGTCATCCCGTCGATATCATTTTTGCCTTCGATATCGTTACGAATAGAGGGAATATCGGCCTGACCGGCGAGGATGCTCTGCCCTTTCTCTGACAGCACGTAGTCGAACCACAGCTTCGCGGCGTTAGGATGCCCGGCGTCGGCGGTAATAAACGAGACGCGGGAAAGGACCAGCACGTAGTCTTTGGGATAGGCGATGCCGAGGGAGGGATCGGTTTTGGCGCGCGCTTCGGCGTAGGAGCCGAGAATGTTAAAGCCAATCAGGTTTTCACCCGATGAGACGCGCTCCATCATGGTGCCGGTAGAGGATTGCACGGTCAGACCGCCTTTGGCCATTCCCGCCAGGTTGCTGAAATAGCTGGCGTCGGCCTTGCTGTCCTGCACCGCCAGCATAAAGCCGAGGCCCGATTTTTCGATATCGTAGGTGGTGACCTTTCCTTTAAATTTGTCGGCCTGGCCGGCAATCAGCTTCGCCAGCGCGGTATGAGAGTCCGGCACGTCGCCCTGCGGGATCAGCCGCTTGTTGTAGATAAAGACCACCGGCTCATAGGTGGTGCCGTAGGCCTTCTGCTGCCAGACCGCCCATTTTGGCAGCTTGCCCAGCTCGGGCGAGGCGTACTCTTCGGCGTAGTCGGTGGCGAGCTTCAGCGCCGTATCCATCGATGAGCTCCAGACCACGTCCCCGCTGCCGCCTCCCGCCGCCTGCTCGCTGATGTAGCGGTTGTACAGCTCGGTGCTGTTCATATCGTTATATTCAACGTTAATTCCGGGGTACTGCGCCTCGAATCCTTTAATTAACGGCCCCGCCGCTTTGGTATCGGTCGTTGAATAGATGACAACCTTGCCCTCTTTCTTCCCGGCATCAACCACCTTTTGATATTCAGCCGGGTAGCCCTGAGGGAGCGCCGCCAAAACGGAGCCGGAGAAGACTGCCGTCAGTGAAACCACTAAACCACCAATTTTCTTATACATAAACCCAACCCTTAAGTATCATTTATTAAACACAAATTTAACATATAGCGAGGGGTTCGCGGCTTGCAACGCCGGGGGCGGTTTTTTTCTGGCTTTTGTGATGCTGACGGAATTTAACTCTTATTTAGCGCGATATAGACGGATAAGAAGAGTGTCGACGGAATAGCCGTCAGCATCATTGAAGATGAAATATTAAGAAAACATTAAGCAGGCATTTTCGTACCGGGATGCCGGCACCGGGAATATTCGGCGGGCCGGCAAAATGGCGCCGATTTAGCGCCGAGGCGGCGGAAAATAATTAACCCGCCGGAGGGCCGGCCGCGGCAATATAATTTTCCGCCGTTAATTATTGCGATATTAGCCCCGCGCTTCGCGCGGCCACACCTGCGGGAACAGCGGAGAAACCAGGGCGTCGCCATCGTTTAGCGTCAGCTCCGGGAACGGCGGCGAGGTCACGCCCCCGCGGTCAACAAAGGTGGCGTCGTCGCCCACCCAGCGAGCGGAGAAGACCCGTCGCGCCCGCGCCGTGGCGTTACCTCTGGCACCGTGCACCGTCCGGTAGTGAAAGGCGACCGCATCGCCCGGCTCCAGCGCCCAGCTGACGATATCGTACTCATCCTGATGGGCGTCAATGTCCGGCAGCTCCTTAAATCGACCGTGCTGGTAGAGCTTCGAGCCGTTGAAGCGGGTCGGGCTGAACTCCTCCCCCCACAGGTGGGAGCCGCGGATGCAGCGCAGAGAAATCTCCTGCGCAACCGGGTCCAGCGGGATCCAAAAGCTGACGTTCTGCCGCCCCTCAACGCAGTAGTAGGGCTGATCGTGATGCCAGGGGGTGACCGTGCTGCCGCCGGCGGGCTTGACCAGCGTGTGCTCGTGGAAAAATTTCGCCGTGGTCGATTGCATCAGGGCGGCGGCAATTTCCGCCGCCGGCGACTGCCTGACAAACTGCTCAAAGTCGGCGATCCGTGACCAGTTGCAGTAGTCCTGGAAAAAGGGCGCGGAGCCGTCCTTCGGCACCACCGTTCTGGCGTGCCCGTACTCGCTGGGGTTGGCCATCAGTTCCGCCACGCCCTTCGCCAGGCCGTCGATCCACGGAGTGAACGCGCCCTTCAGTAACACCGCTCCATCCGTCTGGTAGGTATCGATCGTCTGCCGGTCGATCTGCGGATAACGCTGATTGTGCATAGCTAACCGTCCTGTGCTGGATAAATGATTGGGTTGATGACGCCGGGCGTCAGCGGTCTCAGGTTATTTAGCCAGCGTCGAATGGTAAATTATTATAAAACGATACTCGTAATAGAAATTTATGAGCCTCAGAGCCTGCCGCGCCGGACGTTAGTATTCTGTCGAGCACCGTCCGGGTTCGAAATAACAAATAAAATAGCCCTCGAGCCTGGTGCTCAGGCTCGTGACAATATATATCCTTGCGGCGTTCGAAGTTGCCGGCTAAACCAGCGCCGGGGTTAGCTCAATGCTGCGACAATAGTCCATAAACAGCTGCGTTGGCCGGGTCGGTTCATTATTAGCGAGGTGCGCCATAATTAAGGTTGAGGCCGGCATGCGATCCTCAATCTCCAGCTGGACCAGCCGCTCGCCGTCGTAGGTCATATCGCAAAGCGGCCGGGTCACTAATACCGAGAAGCCCAGCCCCTGCCCGACCATACAGCGCACCATCTCAATTGACGGCGAGCTGTAGGCCACCTGCGGGTGGTAGCCCTTCTCTTTAAAAATGGTAATAAAGTAGTTTTTACTCGGCACCGCATCGAGCAAAATCATCGGCTCCTGGCTTAACTCCTGCAGCGTAACGCTCTTTTTTTGCGCCAGCGGATGGCTGGCCGGTAATAACGCATAGGGTTTATGCGGGGCATTAAGTGTCTCTTTGCTGATCGAGTGGCCTAATTCCAGATCGTAGACCAGGGCTAAATCAAACCGCCCGCGATGCAGGCCGTGCATTAATTCGTGCTGCTCGCCATCGTAGAGCTGAAGGGTTATTTCGGGATACATCTTTTTAAATCCGGCCACCAGCTTTGGCATATACAGCGGCGCAACGGATTCAAAGCAGCCCACCGAAATGATGCCGGAAACCAGCTCCTTATCGGCGCGGGCGTTTTGCTCAAACTCCCAGGAGAGGCGCAGCAGCTCCTTGGCTTTCTCGTAGAAGCGGCGCCCGCAGGGGGTAAGCGAAACGCCCTGCGCGTGGTGGCGAATAAACAGCTGCTGCTCGAAGGAGCCCTCAAGGTTTTTTATCGCAATCGAGATCGACGGCTGGGCAATATGCAGCTGTCGGGAGGCTTCGGCGATGCTTTCGGTCTCCACAACGGTAACGAAGTATTTAAGTTGTTTGAGCGTGAATCGCGTCATAGCCTTACCCTTTATGAAATATTGTCATTCGCAGAAACGGCATAGTTTCCTGATAGGCCAATTGCAAGCATCGTGCCACTCCCCGGCGAAGAGACGCATTGCCGCGGGGACGAATGAATTATTTATCTCGCTAAATGCGCTGAAATAATAAAACCCCAGCCCCGATGAATTAATTGCACCAGGATGAACCAGGCTGCACCAAATAAATCCTCAGCGTGCCCCATTGTGGCACAACATCCAATTTGCCGACCGATTCCGTTGACCAATAACAGCAATTGTTTTTTTAATGTTTAGTTCTTGTTTCGCACTCATTGCTTTAAATTTATTGAAATTAATCTGGCTATATAGTTTTTTTAAACTTAAAGACCAAAAATTTACTAATTGCCTGATGGCGAAGAGTACCAGCATAGTGTAATTGCCCGATAAATAGTGACGATGCCCCATTTTAGAACATCGGTATCGTCTTCATGTCCGTTAATTATGGCGAGTGAAATAGCCCATGATGTTTAACTGGAACTACATGTTAAGTCTGCTCAGCGACGCAGATTTTTGGCAGGCCACCTGGACCGTCATTAAACTGAGTCTGCTGACCTGGGGTTGCAGTATTGTGCTGGGCTTTATTCTCGCCCTCGCCAAGCAGTCGCCGCGCAGGCTCTTTAACGTCCCCGCCCGGCTCTATATCTGGCTGTTTCGCAGCCTGCCGCTGCTGGTGCTGCTGATCTTCGTCTATAACCTGCCGCAGGCGGTGCCCTCCTTCGCGGCGGTGCTCAACGATCCCTTCTGGGCCGGCCTGCTGGCGATGGTGCTCAGCGAAGCGGCCTACGTCGCCGAGATCCATCGCGGCGGCCTGCTCTCCATCGCCAAAGGCCAGAGCGAGGCCGCGCGGGCCCTGGGGCTGCGCTATGGCGGCACCCAGTGGCGGGTGATTATTCCCCAGGCGCTGCGGGTGGCGCTGCCGGCGCTGGCCAATGAGTATATTGCGATCGTTAAGCTCAGCTCGCTGGTTTCCGTTATCTCCCTGACCGAGATTTTGATGGTCGGCCAGCGCCTCTATTCGCAAAACTTTTTGGTGATGGAGACCATGGCGGCGGTGGCGTTCTACTACGTGCTGATCGTCACCGTGTTCGACTTCCTGCTGAAACGGCTGGAGACCTGGCTCGACGTCACCCAGCGTAAAACCAACCGCCCGGTCGACGCCGACATGCTGGCGCTGGCCACCGCCGCCCGTCCGGCCGTTGCCCGCAGCGCCGTCGATAGCCACCAGCCGGCGCTGCAGGCCTCGAAGCTGCATAAAGCCTACAACAACGTGGAGGTGCTGGGCGCCGTCAGCCTGCAGGTCCAGCCCGGGGAAGTGGTGTCGGTCATCGGCCCTTCCGGCTCCGGCAAAACCACGCTGATTCGCCTGCTCAACGGCCTGGAGCAGATCGATAACGGCGAGATCCGCATCAACGGCCAGCCCTTTATCCACCTCGACCGCCAGGGCGTGCAGAAGCCGCGCTTTATGGAGAACGCCGAGCACCGGCTGAATATTGGCATGGTCTTTCAGAGCTTCAACCTCTTCCCGCACCTGACCGTGCTCGGCAACCTGCTGCTGGCCCCGCGCTATCACCGGCTGGCGGCGGAGGCGGAGCTCAGGCAGCGCGCCTGCGAGCTGCTGTATAAGGTCGGGATGCTCGACCATGCGTGGAAGTACCCGCACCAGCTTTCCGGCGGCCAGCAGCAGCGGGTGGCTATCGCCCGCGCCCTGATGATGCGCCCGCAAATCATGCTCTTCGATGAGCCGACCTCGGCGCTGGACCCGGAAAAGGTCAATGAAGTACTCCAGGTTATTGAATCGCTGGCCGATGAGGGGATCACCATGGTTATCGTGACCCACGAAATGAATTTCGCCTTCAAAGTTTCTGACCGAATTGTCTTTATGGAAAAAGGGCGTGTGGTTTGCGACGACACGCCCCAGGCGATGCGCGACGGCAATCACCCGCGCGTTGACGCCTTCCTCAAAGACGTCTCTTTGGCTTAACCGCTCCGTTTGTGAAAGGAAAAAATATGATCGCGCAGTGGCAAATCGAACAGTTTCATCAGCAGGGTTTTCTGGTGGTTGAGGCGGTGCTTTCTCCCGCAGAGATCGCCGGGCTTCAGCAGGATTTCGACGGCTGGGTGGAGGAGAGCCGCCGCCACGGCGACGCCTGGGGAGAGACCGAGGACGGCCGCCCGCGCTTCGACCTTGAAAGCGACCATCGCCCCGACCACCCGTCGCTGCGCCGCGTCAGCTCGCCGACGGAGATCTCCGCCGCCTACCGGCGCGCGGCGCTGGATTCGCGGATGGCGGCGATCGCCGCGCAGCTTATCGGCGGCAGCGGCACCCGCTTTCATCACAGCAAAATTAACTCCAAGCTGCCGCACACCGCCACCCAGGTGAAATGGCACCAGGATTTTCTCTTCACGCCGCACAGCAACGACGACATCATCACCGCCCTGCTGATGGTCAGCGACGTGACGCCGGAGAACGGCCCGCTGAACGTGGTGCCGGGAAGCCATAAGGGGCCGCTGTGGTCGCACTGGCAGGAGTCGCGCTTCACCGGCGCGGTGGATGACGAGGTGGTGGCGACCCACTGCCAGCAGCCCGAGGCCTGCTTTGGCCCGTCCGGCTCGGTGTGCTTTATGCATACCCGGCTGCTCCACGCCTCCAGCCCCAATGAAACCGACCTGCCGCGGACCCTGTTTATCAGCGTTTACGCCGCCGAAGATGCCCTGCCGTACGGCGACAACCCGCTGCCCAGCGCCCATGCCGGACAGCTGGTCGCCGGCACGGAGAGCGGGCTGGTGCGCAGCGCCGCCAACCACGTTCGTCTGCCGCAGAAGCCGCGCGGCGCCTCGTTTTTCGTACAGCAGGCCGGAAACGACCCTGCCAGCATGTGATTGCCCCCACTTTGGAGATCTCTATGAAACGTTTAAATACCCTGCTCCTCTGCTCCGTCGGCGCCCTGAGCGCGGCTAGCGCCCAGGCGGCCTTTCAGCAGCCGGGAAAAATCATTGCCGGTTCGGATATGACCTTTTTCCCCTACGAGTATATTGAGAACAACAAGCCCGTCGGGTTTGATATCGAGTTTCTCGCCGGGATTGCCAAAACCATGGGCCGCGAGTCGGTCAACCTCGATACCCGCTTCCCGAATCTGATCCCCGGTCTGCAGGGCGGACGCTTCGATATCACCAACTCGTCGATGTATATCACCGCCGAACGGCTGAAGGTGATTGATATGGTTCCGTACCTGAAAAGCGGCGAGTCAATCCTCGCCCTCAAGGGTGCCAGCTATCAGCCGAAGACGCCGGAAGAGTTTTGCGGCCATAAGATTGGCTCGATGGGCGCCACCTCGTGGCTGGCGCAGCTGCAAAAGCTCTCCGCCGACTACTGCGTGAAAAAAGGGCTGCCGCCGATTGCGCTTAGCGAATACGCCACCGACCCGCAAACCACCCAGGCGCTGCTGTCGCGGGCGGTGGAGGCGCAGATCACCGATGCGGCGGTGGCGCGCGGCGTAGTCGACAAGCTGGGCGACCGCATCGCCATCTCCTCCACGACGCTGATCTACCCGGTGCTCAACGGCTTTGGGGTGAAAAAAGGCAACAGCGAAGTGAAGACCGCGCTTGAGGAGGGGCTGAAGAAGTTCAGCGCCACGCCGGAGTATGCCGCCCTGCTGAAAAAGTATAACTTCCAGCCGCCGACGGCGGCAGACCTCAACGACCTGATGCCGAAAGTGGAATAACACCGTGGCCTACTCTTTTGAAGAACAAACGCGCATCGATCTGGCGGCGACGCTGCGCATTGTTGCCCACCTCGGCATGCACGAGGCGGTCGCCAACCACTTTAGCGCCGCCCTGTCGCCGGACGGCAAAACGTTCCTGCTTAACCCGAAGTGGCGCCACTTCTCGCGCATTCGCGCCAGCGATCTGCTGCTGCTGAACGCCGATGATGAAGATAACGCCCACCGCGCGGACGTTGACGCCACGGCTTGGGCTATCCACGGGCAGATTCACCAGCGGCTGCCGCAGGCCCGGGCGGTGCTGCATCTGCATCCGGTTTACGCCACCAGCGTCGCCTGCCTCGAGCAGCCGCAGATCCTGCCGATCGATCAAAACACCGCGCGCTACTTTCAGCGCGTGGCGGTCGATACCCTGTACGGCGGGATGGCGGATACCGTCGCCGAGGGGGCGCGGCTGGCGGGGCTGCTGGCGGATAAACGCCGCCTGCTGATGGGCAATCACGGGGTGCTGGTGACCGCCGGCTCCATCGGCGAGGCGTTTGACGATATCTGGACCCTCGAGCGAGCCTGCCAGATTCTGGTCACCGCCTGGTCAACCGGCCGGCCGCTGAAGGTTCTGTCCGACGAGGTGGCGGAGAAAACCGCCGCCGACTGGGAAAAAATCAGCGACTTTTCCCGTCAGCATTTTGAGGAGATGAAACAGCTGATGATCGACGCCGATCCTTCCCTGCTTGACTAAAGCGCACAAGGCTTCCCCCGGGCAAGTCCCGGGGAAGCCGCTTAGCGCTGCGCCAGCTGGCTGAATACCGCCTGCAGCGCCTCCGGTTTACGCCAGCCCTGATGCAGATCCACCACCCGCCCGCGGCTATCAATCAGCACCGACGTCGGGGTGCCGATAACCTGATAGCGCTCCTGGGTTATTTTCAGCCGATCGCGCAGCACCGGATAGCTGATCCCGTGCTTTGCCAGCAGCGGCGCGATCTCTACGCTGTCGGGATCGGTATTCACCCCCACCACCACCACTTTATCCGGCCAGCGCTGGCTGAGCGCCTGCAGGGTATCCATCTCCGCCAGGCAGCCGCCGCAGCCGGCGGACCAGAAATTAAGATAGATGGCCTTGCCGCGCCAGCGCTCAAGGCTGGCCGCGTTGTCCTGGAGATCGAAGGCCGCCAGCGCGGGGGCCGGCTCGCCGCGCGCCAGCTTCTCCTCTTTGCAGCCGACCAGCAGCGTCAGCAGCAGCATGATAATCACCTTAGGCATGCGCATGATGGTTCACCTCTTCGCCCAGATACCTGCCGTGCTGCAGCCGCACGATGCGGTCGGCAAACTGCCCCAGCGCCGGGTTATGGGTCACCATCACCACGGTGCGCCCCTGGCGGTGGAGATCGGTCAGCAGATCCAGCACCCGCTGCTCGTTTTCCTCATCGAGGTTGCCGGTCGGCTCATCGGCAAAAATGACCGGCGGCTCGTTGACCAGCGCCCGGGCAATGCACACGCGCTGCTGCTCGCCGCCCGACAGCTGGCTCGGCAAGTGGGTCATGCGGTGCTCAAGGCCGACCTGGGCCAGTACCGCCCGGGCGGCGGCCTCGTCCACCACGCTGTGGTAGTGCTGCGCCAGCATGATATTTTCCAACGCCGTCAGAAACGGGATCAGGTGAAACTGCTGGAAAACGAGGCCAATTTTCTGCGCGCGAAAGGCGCGGCGCCCCTCTTCGTCCAGCGCCGCCGCGTCGGTACCGTCGAGGATAACCTGGCCTTCGCTGGCGGTATCCAGACAGGTAAGAATGTTCATCAGGGTGGTTTTCCCGGAACCGGAAGCGCCCATAATGGCGACGAACTCACCGCGGGCGATGCACAGATTAATATCTTCCAGCGCGGTGACCTCGCCAAATCGCTTATATAAATGACGGGTCTCAATTGCCATCTGACGCAGGGGCGTGACGGTCATGGCGTTACTCTCCTTTCAGCACTTTCGCCGGCTCGACGCTTACCGCGCGTCGTACCGGAACAATGGCCGCCAGCAGGGCGACCAGTAAAGACAGCGCCAGGGTAATCGGCAGCACCGGCAGGCGCAGCGAGATGCTGGCATTAAATACGGTCATGCGCCAGCAGATAGCCGAGCACCCAGCCGCAGACCACCGCTGCCAGGGTGATAATGCTGGTTTCCAGCAGCATCTGGCGGATGATATCGCCGTTGCTGGCGCCCAGCGCCTTTTGCAGGGCAAACTCGCGGGCGCGTTCGCCCACGATCGCCATCAGCGTGGTGTTAACGCACAGCGACGACAGCGCGAGGATAACCAGCGAGACCAGCCCCATCAGCCCCTTGATTTTGTCCAGCACCTGGCCTTCGGAGGCCGAGACCTTGCGCACCGGGCGGATCTCGAGGTCGGGATACTGCTGCTGCAGCTGGCCGGCGTAGCGATCCACCTGGCCGAGGTCGTTGCTGACGCTCAGCAGGCCGTGGCTGATAACGCCGGGCTTATGCAGCCAGCCCTGCGCGACGTCGAGGCTGACGATCAGCATATTATCGGTGGCGTCTCCGGCCTCCACGATGCCTTTAACCAGCAGCTTTTTGCGCTGACTCCCCGCCACCAGCGTCAGGCTATCGCCGAGGCGCAGATCCAGCCGCTGCGCCAGCTTGACGCCGATCATCGCGTTGCGATCGTCAAAGCTGACGCCGATCCAGCTGCCGCTCACCTGCCAGTAGGGCACCAGCTTTTGCAGCGACTCGAACCACACGCCGACCATCACCACCTTTTCCAGCTCGGTGCGCGCGGTGCCGTACAGCCACGGGCTGGCGCCGTGGATCAGCCCCGGCGGCGCGCCGTCGAGGATCGCCTGCAGCTCGGGCTGCGGCATGCTGGTGCCGTGCCCGGGGCCAATATAGAAGTTGGCGCCGAAGGTGCGCAGCTCTTCGCTCATTTTGCTGTTAATGTCGAACCACACGGCGGAGAGCGCCGTGACGATGGTCGCCCCCACCGCCAGCGCGGCAAACACCACGCTCACCCGCTGCAGGCGCAGGCGCAGCGCCCGCCGCACCAGCAGCCACAGCATGTCGCGCTTAGCGGCCATACAGCACCTCCACGGGATAAAGACGGGCGATGCGCCGCGCCGGGAACCAGGTGCCGATTAACGCAATCAGCACCGCAATCACCAGCACGCAGGGAACCACCACCCAGGCAAAATTAAGCGGCGTGGCGAACAGCATCAGGCCAATTACCTTCGCCAGCCCCCATCCCGCCATACAGCCAAGCGCCCCGCCCGCGAGGCCGCCGAGCGCCGCCTCGAGGTAGAACAGCAGCAGGATTTGCCACTGCCGCGCGCCGAGCGCTTTCATCAGGCCGATCTCCTTCGCCCGCTCCATGATGCTGCTGGTCATCAGCGAGGCGATCCCCATCGCGGCGGCGGCCAGCGCCGCCAGGGTCACCACCGCCATCAGCAGCTGAATTTTATCGATAACCACCCCTTCCGAGGCGGCAACCTGCCACACCGGCCGCACCTGGGCGCCGGAGATCGCCTCCTCCAGCTGGTGGGCAATGGAGGAGACGTAGGCCGTGCAGTACCACAGGTCGTACTCTTCGGCGTTTAGCGCCTCCAGATCCTCGCGCGCCCGGCGCGAGAGCTCGTTCTCCGGCACCGTCAGCGCCGAGACGCGGATCGCCTGCACTTTCCCCGGCAGGCCCAGCAGCTGCTGAACGACGCCCAGCGGCATCACCAGCTGATTATCTTCATCGCCGCCGCTGGATAAAATGCCGCTCACCTCGACGGTCAGGGCACGCTCCGCGGTCCGCAGCGTCAGGCGGTCTCCCGGCTTCCAGCCGGTGCTGCGCGCCAGCGCGTGGCCGACCAGGGTCTGCGCCAGCGGGCCCGGCGGCTCCTGCGGCCACTCGCCGGCGACCTGCCAGTAGGGGCTGACCGTACGCTGCCCGGTCTGGTAGCCCTCTTCATCCGGGATCGCCACCGGCTGGCTAAAGAAGGTCCCCAGAATCCGGATATCCCGACCCTTGACCTGCGCCTCACCGCCGAGCATCGGGGCGAAGCCGACGATATTGTTGCGCCAGAAGATATCTTTAATATTGGGCAGCTCGGACTCATCGAGGAAGTCATCGCTGGCCAGCGGGTTGCTTTGCTCGCTGAACAGCGCCGGCAGCGCGGCCTGCCCCGCCGGCTCAATCAGAATATTGGCGCCGTAGGACTTCAGCTCGCGCGACATCTTGTCGCCGATGTCGATAGAGACCGCCAGCAGGGCCGAAATCAGGCTGGCGGCGAGAAAAACGGTCAGCACCGCCAGCGCCTTGCGCCGCAGGTTCCGCCCCCATGAGCGGTAGATCATTCGCCACAGCATCGCTACTCCTCCTTCACCGCGTCGGCAACGAACTGCTCCGGCGCCTGGCGAAAACGGTCATAGTTGGCTTCGGAGGCGAAGAACCAGGTCTTACCGCCATAGCTGTATTTAAAGTCGGCCGCGGTATTGGTCAGGCTTGAGCCGTCCACCGGGTCGGTAACCTTGATGGTTAGCACCGTCGAGAAGTAGTTCACTCCCGTCGCCAGCGCGCTGCCGGGGATCGTCAGCTCGGTTTCATCGTTGCGCCAGCCGTCGATCGGCACCGGATTACAGCCGCCGGGTTTGCCAATCGACG
This sequence comes from Klebsiella sp. BIGb0149, assembly GCF_004362605.1. Taxonomy (NCBI): domain Bacteria; kingdom Pseudomonadati; phylum Pseudomonadota; class Gammaproteobacteria; order Enterobacterales; family Enterobacteriaceae; genus Klebsiella; species Klebsiella sp. BIGb0149. Next base: position 61,781 of record NZ_SNYG01000002.1, read on the forward strand.
GAATAAAAATGTGCACCCCGCAGGCGACGCAAATCACCTGGTTACCTTCCATCACGTACCCCTGATCGCCGCACAGCAGGCAGGCGTCAAACACCACGCCGAGGCGCAGCTTGTCGGGATAGCGGTTGATCACAAAAAAGCGCACCGCTTTACCGTCGTCCGCTATCCACACGAAGCGATGCAGCTTACCGTCGCGCACCTGCGCCAGCGGAATATGCACCTGACCGTCGGCGGCGAGGGTCACCGGCTGCGCTTCGGATAGGCGCGGCGGCTGGGAGGCCACCTGCTCCCACCACAGCTGGCCGCCGATAATCACCAGCGCGCAGCCAACGGTGGTGAGCCACAGGCGGCCGGCGCCCCGGCGTTTGGCCAGCGCCAGGCGGCGGTCAATCGGCCGTTCGGCGGCCTTAACCGCCCGGGCGTAGCCGCGCAGCGTCGGAAGCCAGAGCAGGCTCATCAGCAGCAGTATGGCGCCGGCGGCCCAGCTGTAGATCGCGGCATTGTTGGTTACTTTGGCGACAAAGCTCAGCAGCGGCTTCAGCAGCGGTACCACCTGCAGCTTCATCAGCAGCAGCAGCAGGGTTCCGCCCAGCGGCAGCCACAGCAGCACCATTAGCAGCAGGGTCAGCGGCCAGTAGAGCCAGCGCATCCGCCGCAGGAGCATCGCGCAGAGCGCGGCGGCGAGGCAGAGCGTGGCCAGCGCGAGGAGGATCGCCGTCAGGTTCAGCAGCAGATCGGTATTCAGGACGTGAGTTGAGGTCAGGCCGCTCAGGTTCGGATCCAGCCCCCAGCGGCGGGCGGCGCCGGCAACGAGGATCCCCTGCCACAGGTAGCGAACCCGCGGCGACGCCCACCAGAAGCTGAGCAAAAACAGCAGCGAAAGCAGAATTTCAGCGCCGACGAGGATCAGCTGCAGCGACTGGCTACCGCGAACGTAGAATCCCGCCAGCAGGCCGACGGCCAGCGCCGCAAGCAGCGTCCAGGCGAGCGGGCGCAGCGCGGGAACGTCGCCGCGTCCCCAGAGCACGGCGGACAGAAGCGCAATGCAGAAAAAGACCTGTAGCGTCGAGACAAAAAAATAGCTCATGACTTCAACTCGGTACGGCGGATAAATAACAGACCGCAGGATGGCCGGCGGGTCGTCCTGCGTAACAGCGGCGGCGTCCGTGGCCGCAAAAAATCGGCTACGCCAGGCTTAGTTCAGGCCGACGTACTTAAACTCGTAGCTGACGTCAAACGGCTTCCACCAGCGGCCGACGCCGGTTTCGCTATCGGTATGGCGGTGCATCCCGGCTTTTGACGGCGGGTCGATGTGGTAGGTCACCTTATAGTTGCCAACGCCCATCATTTTGATATTGGCGCCGTAGTGCGGGCCGTCGCTGGCCACCATCGGCATAAAGGTACCCTCCTGCTTTTCGCCGGTGTCGCTGTTGACCAGGGTATAGGCGATGGTCAGATAGGGGATCCATTCGCCCGCGCCAAAGCCATTCTTGCCCCCTTCCACCGCATGGATGTCGGCTTCCAGATGAATATCCGACTTCGCCGCCGGCAGCCCCATGCCGCGCGGCTCCATATCGATCGGCTGGAGATAAACCGCCGCAATCTCCATCTCATTCATGGTCACCGGCTCGCCCGCCGGATACTCCTTAAAGGCCAGCGCCGCCGGGGCGGCAAAGATGCTGGCAACGGTGGCGCTGATAATCAGGGTCTGCTTAAAGTTCATCTGGCACATCCTCTCGTCTTAAAATTAAAAAAGTCAGAAGTTATTTTTTATATCTTCCGCCGGCGCCGGAGCGCGGCGGCGCATGATCCACAGCGCGGCCAGCGCCGCAATCAGCAATATCGCCTGCGGGATCAGGGTTTCAACGTAGGGATAGACCCCCAGCCAGCTGATTTCCGGCATGCCGCCAACCAGCGTCGGCTGGAAGAGCTTGCCCTCCACCAGCTCCAGCACCCCTTTGCCGGCAAAAACGAACGCCATCAGGTACATAAAGCCGCCGGTGAACAGGAAGAAGGGTTTGAGCGGCAGCCGCACCACCGAGTAGCGCATCACCAGCCAGGCCACCAGCAGCACCGCGCAGCCGATGATAAACCCGCCGCCGATGGCGAGGTGTCCGCTAACGCCCTGGGCGTCGCCGAGCAGCGCGGCGTAAAACAGCACCGTTTCCGCACCTTCGCGATAGACCGCGAGGAAGCTAGTCAGCCACAGCCCGACCAGCGAGCCGCGCGAGAGCGAGTGGGAGAGTTTGCCCTCCAGCCAGGCTTGCCAGCGGCGGGCCTCAACTTTGGAGAGCAGCCAGTAGCTCATGAAGAACAGCATCACCACCGCAATCAGCATGGTAATCCCCTCCAGCAGCTCCCGGCTGGCACCGGAGTTGGTGAACAGCAGCTGGAAGATAAACGCCGTCGCCACGCTGGCGACGAGGGCCACCACCACCGACTGGCGAATCAGCGGCAGCTTGTCGCGCTGGTCGTTTTTAATCAGATAGGCGACGATAGCCGCCACGATCAGCAGGGCCTCCAGCCCTTCGCGCACGATGATCATCAGGCTGTAGAGCAGCAGGCTCCAGCGGGTCTCTTCCCCCTCCCCGAGCAACGCGACCGCTTTCTGCAGATCCTGCGCCAGGGCGGCGGCCTGTTCCGTCAGCTTCTCCTGCGGCTGGCCGGCCTTCATCAGGCTGACCATGCGGGTGAAATAGGCTTCAAGGGTGGTTTTGAACGCCGCGTCGCGGGAGCCGATTTTGTTCTCCATGCCGCTGGCTTCGAAGCGGTCGAAGTAGCTATCCTGGATATCCTGAATGGCGCCCTCCGCTTCACCGCGCTGATAGCGCGCCAGGGTGGCATCCATACTTTGGTTGATTCCTGCCGCCACGCTGGCCCAGTCGGCGTTCGGCGCGGAGGCCTCCGCCGCCGCAGGGTTAGCCTGCGGCCCGTCGTCGCGGGTGCCCGGCAGGCCGGGTAGAAGGTCTTCCAGATCCTGCAGCAGCGCGGTGACCTGATACGAGACGTCGTTCAGCCGTCCGGGCTGCGCCGTCAGCGCGATCAGGGCGGTAAACTGCTGGTTAATCGCCGCGGCGTCCTTCGCCGAACGATTCTGCCGCACCGCGATTTCCATTTCCGAGTTTTTGAAACCCTGATAGTGCGCCTGCTGGATCTGCTGGCTGGCGAGGGAGTAGCGGCCGGCCTGATACTCGCTCACCGCCTGCGCCAGCCGGTCGTCGATGGTGCGAAAGCTCTCCTGCCACTGCGCCGCGATATCGTCCCGCGATAAGGCGGTATGCTGCTCCTCCGCCACCAGCCGATGCCCGCCGTCGAGCACCGGCTCGACCTCGCGCAGCGCCCGCTTCAGGCCGTCGATGCGCGCCTGCACCGCGTCCAGCGGCTTGCCCTCGGCAATCATCCGCCGAATCTCGCCGAAGGTGCTCTCCATCTCGTAGCTTTTACGCGCCGAAATATTAATGCGAATCGGCCCTTCGAGGTTTTCAAACACTTCAAAGTAGGCGCTCTGCACCTCCCGACGCGCCTCGTCGTTTTTCTGCTGCTGGTAGAGCTGCGACGTTTTATCCAGCCGCTGCTCAATATCCGCGATGTAGGGAGCATAGTGGGCCTCCGCCAGCGCCGAGGCGCTGAACAGGAGGCTAAGAAGCAGAGCCAGCAGGAGAGAACGAGGGGCAATCATTGCGCCTTCCATCAAATTTAATGATAATAATTATCATTGGCATTTTTACCGTCGATGTACATGACGCAGATCATTAAAATGTCAAACCGTGAAAATTTGTGTCAGATATTGCAAAGAGTGCAGGGCTAATCGCGCGCGGCATCGGCGGATAGTTGCGCCGGATCCTGCTGAATACGCTGGAGAAATCTGCCGTAGCCCTGCGGCCCCATCCAGTAATTAATACTCTTCTCAACGCCGTTGGAGGTTAAGGTCGCCCCGCTGATGCCGTCGACCGTATAATCGTCGTGCCGCTCGCCGCTATTCTGCGTCACCTTCAGCGCCGGCTGGCCGCGCTCGTCGCGTACTTTTTTGCCCGCCCACTGCCTCAGCCACTGCGGGTCTTCCACCCTCGCGCCGAGCAGCGGCGTCTCGTTCTGCCGGTAGTACAGGAGATCTTTCACCGTGCGGCCGTCGGTGTCGATGGCCACCAGCGCATACATCATCGATTTCGCGCCCTTGCCGGAAACCGGCAGAATAATTTGTTGAATGGTTCCGCTGCTATCGTGAACGAGGTAGATATCAGCCAGGGCGCAGCGCTGCCTGATTTGCGCCGGATCGCCGGCCGCCGGCAGGCTGGCGCAGCGTTTTTGCGCCGCGCGGCCCTTGCTCGCCGCCAGCAGCTCGCCGCTATCGAGATTAAGCTGACGGACGCTAACCCGGCGCTGAAACTGCGCCCTTAGCGCCTGCGGATCGCGCTGGCCGCTCTCATCGAACCCGGCCACTTTGAGAACGGCGGCGGCGGTTTCATCGCCATCGGGTTCGGCAAAGTTGTCTTTCTGCAGTAAAAAATAACCGCCGGCGGCGGCAAAAAATAAAACACAAAAAAACATCAAAGATAAAACAATAATTTTACGTTTCGCCATGAGCTTATTATCCCCGTGAGCCGATGTGTATTGACCACTACCTGCGATATAGCTTGCAATTATTTTCGTCCCGCTGTCCAGCCCGATGTTGCCAGGCCATTTCGGGTCAAACAAGGCGTTTATTCACAGCGCAATTAATCTATGGCAGGCGGCACAAATATATTTTATACGACCGAAAAGCATGCATTAATAAATAGCAAAATAATATTCAGCGCGCCGGTAAACTATTTTCTGATAAAAAAAGGAGGTCCGTCATTCGGCCGGCAGGACGCCCGTGCGCGCGGGCGGTTAACATGCGTAAAAAAAACCACCTGGCGCTGGTTTTTCTTAGGATTAATCTTATAATCGAAGGATAAAAATTCACCTGCCAGCAGCACCTTGAGAAAGGCGAAAAACATGCCCAGACCTACTGCGCTGTACGTTCCTCACGTTTTGAGCGCGGCGGATATCGCGCCGGAAGAGCGTTACCAGCAAATATCGCAAAACCTCGGCTGCTATGGGATAGAAGTGGCGAACAACCGCCGCCCGGCAGAGATTATTGCCACGCATAAGACTATATCCGCTATTTCCGGCGACTATTGTAGTGCGATGGGTTCGAAAAATCAGACCACCTTCGATCCGCATCGCGTCGAGGAGCAGTCGATCTATATTTCGCTGCTGGTGCAGGGACATCAGGTTATTAACGGCAGAAAGAAATCCGTCTCCGCGCAGGTCAATCCGGGAATGCTGATTGTTCATCAGCGCAATGACTATTATCAGTATCAGTGCGACGACGTGAAGCAGCTCTATATCATTCCGCGCAGCGAGAAAATCAAAGAGGTTTTTAACGGCAGGCTCAATAGCCCGATAGTGTCTTTGGAGAATCATCCTCTGGCGATGTTTCTGAAATCGCACATGATGCTGCTCGATAGCCATTCGGCGAGCCTGTCGCTAAAGGAAACGGCAACCGTTGTCGACGGTCTGCATAATATGGCGCTGCTGGTCCTGAGCGATATCGCGAAACAGCAGGGATTAATCTCTTCCGGCAAGCTGGGGCATCTGGTGAATAGCGCGAAATCGTTTATCGCCCTGCACTATCAGCAGCACGATCTCTCCCCTGACCTGCTGTCAAAAGCGCTCCACTGCTCGCGATCCAGCCTCGATCGCGCCTTCAACGAACAGGGAACCTCGGTTATGACGGTGCTTAAAGAGCGGCGTTTAGAGGCCGCGCGCGAGCTGCTGGAGAGCGCACCTCAGCTGCGGGTCGAGCAGATTTCGTGGCTCTGCGGGTTTATCAGCCATCCGTTATTTAGCAAAAGCTTCCGCGAGAAATATCACGCATCGCCGAAGGCCTGGCGCGAAAATTATCATAAAGCCGGTTAATAAGACGCGGGCTTTGTGATTCAGCGCTGGCGAAACGATTTAAAACGCATTGCCCGGCGCTCTTTAATATAGCTAAGCAGGCTATAGACGGAAATACCCAGCAGGGCAACGGCGACGAGGGCTAAAATGATTGAGCTGATGTTCATTATGGTTTTCTCCATATCATTTAGAATAAGATTTTTATCATAATGATTCTCACTCCGGCGACCAGTCCCGACAGCCTCAACTCTGTTCTCTGCCACTCACGCCAGCACTCTCCACAAGCGCTTGATCTTCATCGGCATGGAGAGCAGCATGGATCGGCAAACATCACAAAATAACTACGCTAACCGCCCACCACAGGAGAGACTCAGTGCCTACCGGACATCGCTTTCAGGCTACGGATCTGCATCAGTTTGTCGTCGCCCTTTTCAGCCACCTCGGCAGCACCGCCAGCGAAGCGACCCTCGTCGCCGACCATCTGATTGCCGCCAACCTCGCCGGCCACGATTCCCACGGCGTCGGGATGATCCCGAGCTACGTGCGCTCCCAGGCCGCGGGGCACCTACAGCTTAACCGGCATGCCAGCATTATGAAGGACGCCGGGGCGGTAGTGACCCTCGACGGCAACGCCGGGTTCGGGCAGGTGGTCGCCCACGAGGCGATGCAGATCGGTATCGAAAAGGCAAAACAGCACGGCATGGCCGCCGTTGCCCTGCGCAACGCCCACCATATTGGCCGCATCGGCTACTGGGCCGAGCAGTGCGCCGCGGCGGGCATGATCTCCATCCACTTCGTCAGCGTCGTCGGCGACCCGATGGTTGCGCCGTTTCGCGGGAAGGACAGCCGCTTCGGCACCAACCCGCTGTGCGTGGTGTTCCCGCGCAGGGGCCAGCCGCCGCTGCTGCTGGACTACGCCACCAGCGCCATCGCTTTCGGCAAGACCCGCGTTGCCTGGCACAAGGGGGAAGCGGTGCCGGCCGGCTCGTTAATCGATGCCCACGGCGAGCCGACCAACGACCCGGCGGTGATGCAGACCTCGCCGCTGGGCGCGCTGCTGACCTTTGCCCAGCATAAAGGCTACGCCCTGGCGACGCTGTGCGAAATCCTCGGCGGCGCGGTATCCGGCGGCCAGACAACCCACCAGGAGAGCCTGCAAACCTGCGTCGACGCCATTTTCAACTGCATGACCACCATCATTCTGGACCCGGAAACCTTCGATGCTCCGGAGATGCAGAACCAGACCGAAGCCTTTATCGACTGGTGTAAGCAGTCCCCGCACGAGGCGGACGCTCCGATTCTGGTGCCCGGCGAATGGGAGCAGGCCAACCGCGAGGAGCGCCTGGCGCGGGGTATTCCGCTTGACGAGGGCAGCTGGCAGGCCATCTGCAGCGCGGCGCAGGAAGCCGGTTTAGCGCCGCAGACCCTGGCCCACTTCCGGCAAAAAATGGCCTGATCCCCCGCCCTGCATCCCTTCCTTCGCGCCGCCGGCCGGCGCGAGCCCGCCATCTCCGGGGCGTCGGGACCGGCCGCTCGTCATCGTCATTAGTGACGACATCGCGACGAGCCGGCATCCCCTAATTTAATTTCTAATAAAAATCAATGTGTTATTGTTTTGGCACGCTTCCTGCTTAACAGCCATACCTGACGTCAACATCGTGACGCAAGGACTCAATGACGATGGCAGGCCGGGCCCGGCCTGACCGACGATCTTCATTCACTGTTAACAGGTCTGTTACTGATGAAAAAAATCACGAGCGTTTGCCCTTACTGTGGGGCGGGTTGCAAACTTAAGCTGGTTGTCGAAAACGATAAAATTATCCGCGCCGAAGCCGCCGATGGGGTGACCAACCAAAGCCAGCTGTGCCTCAAAGGCTACTACGGATGGGATTTCCTCAACGATACCCAGCTGCTCACCCCGCGCCTGAAGCAGCCGATGATTCGCTACCAAAAAGGCGGACAGCTCACCCCGGTGACCTGGGATGAAGCGATCCGCTATACCGCGAAGAAGCTGCAAACCATCAAACAGCAGCACGGCCCGCGCGCCATTATGACCACCGGCTCATCGCGCGGCACGGGGAATGAAACCAACTATGTGATGCAGAAGTTTGCCCGGGCGGTGCTCAACACCAATAACGTCGACTGCTGCGCCCGCGTGTGTCACGGGCCGTCGGTAGCCGGTCTCCAGCAGGCGCTGGGCAACGGCGCGATGAGCAACTCGATAAGCGATATTGAAAACTCGAAATGCCTGCTGGTCTTTGGCTACAACTGCGCGGATTCCCACCCGATCGTGGCCCGCAGGGTGATCAAAGCCCGCGAGAACGGGGCGAAGATCATCGTCTGCGACCCGCGGCGCATTGAGACCGCGCGCATTGCCGATCGTCACCTGCAGCTTAATAACGGCAGCAATATGGCGCTGGTCAACGCCTTCGCGCACGTGCTGCTAGAGGAAGACCTCTACAACCATGATTACGTCGATCGCTTTACCGAAGGCCTTGAGGCCTACCGGGAAGCGGTGCGGGACTACTCACCCGAGGCGGTCGAACCGCTGACCGGGGTGCCGGCGCAGGAGGTACGCCAGGCGATGCGAATGTTTGCCGCCGCGCCTTCGGCCACCATTATGTGGGGAATGGGCGTGACCCAGTTTGGCCAGGCGGTGGACGTGGTTAAAGGGCTGGCCAGCCTCGCGCTGCTCACCGGCAACCTCGGCCGCGAGCACGTCGGCGTCGGCCCGGTGCGCGGACAAAACAACGTCCAGGGCGCCTGCGATATGGGGGTTCTGCCGAACCTCTTCCCCGGCTATCAGGAGGTCACCGACCCGCAGGTGCGGGCTAAATTTGCCGAGGCCTGGGGCATCGACCCGGCGCTGATGGACGATAAGGTCGGCACCCGCATTACCGAAGTGCCCCACAAGGCGCTGACCGGGGAGATCAAGGCCTACTACATCATGGGGGAAGATCCGCTGCAGACGGAGGCCGACCTCGGGCTGGTGCGCAAGGGGATCGAGGCGCTGGATTTCGTGGTGGTGCAGGATATCTTTATGACCAAAACCGCCGAGATAGCCGACGTGCTGCTGCCGGCGACCTCCTGGGGCGAACACGGCGGCGTGTTCACCTGCGCCGATCGCGGCTTCCAGCGCTTTGAGAAGGCGATCCCGGCGTCGGGAAACGTCAAGCGCGACTGGGAGATTATCAGCCTGCTGGCCAGCGAAATGGGCTATCCGATGCGCTACGCGGATAACCAGCAAATCTGGGACGAAATGCGCGAGCTGTGCCCGCTGTTCTACGGCGTAACCTATGAAAAAATGGGCGACATGAACCACGTGCAGTGGCCCTGTCCGACGCTGGATCATCCGGGCACGCCGTGGCTTTATAAGGATAACCAGTTTGATACCCCAACGGGTAAGGGCCAGCTGTTCGCCGCGCCGTGGCGGGCCCCGGCCGAAACGCCGGATGCCGACTATCCGCTGGTGCTGTGCACGGTGCGCGAAGTCGGCCACTATTCGTGCCGCTCGATGACCGGCAACTGCGCGGCGCTGCAGTCGCTGGCCGACGAGCCGGGCCGGGTGCAAATTAGCCGCGCCGATGCGCAGCAGATGGGAATTGCCGACCGGCAGCTGGTGTGGGTCAGCTCGCGGCGCGGAAAGGTTATCACCCGCGCCGATATCAGCGATCGCATCAACAGCGGCGCCGTCTATATGACCTACCAGTGGTGGGTCGGGGCCTGCAATGAGCTAACCCAGGATAACCTCGACCCGATCTCGAAAACGCCGGAAACCAAGTACTGCGCGGTGAAGGTCGAGGCCATTGCCGATCAGCGCTGGGCGGAACAGTTTGCGCTCAGCGCCTACAACGAGATGAAAGCGCGTCTTAAAGCCGCGGCTAACGCCTAAAAGAGTCAGGGGAGGCGCGCCTCCCCTGACGTGACGTTGTCACTCAACGGCGTCAGGCTTCGCCGACCAGCGGCAGCAGTTTTTCCACCAGCGCCGTCCACATCAGCACCCCGGGTTCAATCAGATCGTCATTAAAATCATAGCCGGCGTTATGCAGCGGTTTGGACGGCGTTTCGCCATCGGTACCGATCCAGAAATAGGCGCCGGGGCACGCTTCCAGCATGCAGGCAAAATCCTCTGAGGCCATTGACGGGCTGACCTCGGCGCTCACTGCCGACTCGCCCAGCGCGGCAATCGCCGCCTCGCGGACGCTCAGCGCCTGCGCCGGATGGTTCCTGGTGACCGGGTAGCCCGGATACCAGAAAATCTCCCCCTGCACGTCAGAGACCTGCGGCTGCGTCGCCACGTAGCGTTCAATCAGCCCTTTTACCCGCTCGCGAACAGGGTTGCTCAGGCAGCGGAAGGTGCCGCGCAGCACCACTTTGTCCGGCAGGACGTTGATCGCCTCTCCGCCGCTAATCTGCGTAATACTGACCACCGCCGACTCCTGCGGCGACAGGCGCCGCGACGGAATCGTCTGCAGCGCCATAATAAGCTGCGCGGCGGCGACGATCGGGTCGGCCCCGCTCTCCGGCATCGCCGCATGGCAGCTTTTACCGGTCAGGGTGATTTCGAAGGCATCAAGGGAGGCCATCATCGCGCCGGTGTTGATCGCCACCTGCCCCAGCGGGATCCCCGGCCAGTTGTGCAGCGCGTAAATTGCGTCCATTGGAAACAGGGTAAACAGCCCCTCTTCGACCATTTTGCGCGCGCCGCCGAGGTTCTCTTCCGCCGGCTGAAAAACAAAATGCACCGTGCCGCGAAAGCGGCGGGTCCGCGCCAGATGCGCCGCCGCCGCCAGCAGCATCGCGGTATGGCCGTCGTGGCCGCAGGCGTGCATCACGCCGGGATTGCGGGATTTGTAGCTGACCTCGCCGAGCTCGGTAATCGGCAGGGCGTCCATATCGGCGCGCAGGCCGATTACCGGGCCAGGACCGTTCTCCAGGGTCGCCACCACCCCCGTTCCCGCCAGCCCCGTATGCACCTGCAGGCCAAAGGAGGCCAGCAGTTCGGCGACGCGACGGGAGGTTTTCTGTTCCTGGTAGCCCAGTTCAGGGTAAGCATGAAAATCGCGTCGCCAGCGAATAGCCTCGGCGATGGATGAAGGCGATACTGCCATGTCGTACTCCTTTCCTGCACAGCATCAGCGCTGAGCGAGGGTTGTTATCGGTATGCATTTTATCCATGCGCCCCGCGAGCGCCGGGCTGCTCTATGAGTTATATCCTTTCGCCAGCGCGCTGACAACTCTCGCTAAACCTCCGCCCGGCGGGCTTTGGCGAGCGGCCGCGGCGCCCTTCTCATTAATGGTAGCCATTTCAACGGTGACAGAAGCCATATGATTAACTAATATGCAGGGCTGTTGGCGATTTGCCAGATTATCCACCTGTTGACTTCCGTTATCGGGAATAAAATGTTTAACCCAGACCACAATCGCCTGGCGCCTACGCTGGCGATGATCATGGCCGCCTCGCTGGTAGGCTTTATCACCGGCTATACGGTGCCGCTTATCAGCCTTGAGCTGGCGCAGCAGCAAATTGATACCCTCTACGTTGGCCTGCTGGCCGCGCTGCCGCCGGCGGGCATGATGCTCTCCTCCTTCCTCTCGCCCGCGCTGTGCCGCCGCTTTGAGATGGGCGTACTGCTCAGCGCAAGCCTGATCCTGCTGGCCCTGGCGACGGTAGCCTCCTGCCTGACCGTCGATCTGCCGCAGCTCCTGCTGCCGCGCTTTCTGACCGGCCTCGCCTCGGGGGTGATTATCGTGCTGGGGGAAAGCTGGATCACCGGCGGGGCGGCGGGGAAAAATCGCGCCACCTTGACCGGGATTTACGCCTCGGCGTTCACCGGCTGCCAGCTGGCCGGGCCGCTGCTGATTTCCGCCGGCCCCGCCTATCAGTCATGGGCGCTGCTGGCGATCTGCGGCCTGACCACCCTGTGCCTGCTTATGCTGCGCCACCTGCCGGGCGGCAGCCGTGAAAGCCTCGCCGGACGCGCCAGCTGGCGTAGCCTCGGCGCATTTTTGCCGGTTCTGGCCTCCGGCGTATTCTGCTTTTCCTTCTTCGATGCCAGCATCCTGGCGCTGCTGCCGCTGTACGGCATGGATAAGGGGCTAAACGAGTCGATGGCGGTGCTGCTGGTGACGGTGGTACTCACCGGCGACGCGCTGTTCCAGGCGCCGCTCGGCTGGATTGCCGATAGGTTTGGCATCCGCCGGGTGCACCTCAGCTGCGCGCTGGTCTTCTGCCTCGCCCTGCTGGCTCTGCCCTTCCTGCTCGGCTCGCGCATGCAGCTGATCGTCGGCTGCCTGGTGCTCGGGGCAGCGGCGGGCGCGCTCTATACCCTGTCGCTGGTGCGCGCGGGTAAAACCTTCTCCGGGCAGAAGCTGATCATGATAAACGCGCTGTTGGGCTTCTTCTGGTCGGCGGGGAGCGTTGCCGGGCCGGTGATCAGCAGCCTGGCGATCGGCGTTTCGGGATATGATGGCCTGATCGTCACCCTCTTCGCCAGCGGCCTGCTGTTCCTGCTGATTCAGGGCTTAGGCAAGAGCGAGAAAACGCTGCTGGCCAACGAGCGTGAAGCTTCGGTCGATGAGGTGAGCGAAGCGGCGCAGTAGCGCGCCGTTCCGCCTGCAGCAATATGATAAAGCGGCCCTGGCGGCCGCTTTTCTTATAGCACCTTGCTGAGGAACGCGGCGGTGCGCGGGTTGCTCGGGGCGCTGAAGATCTGCTCCGGCCGGCCCTGCTCCTGAATAATCCCGCCGTCGATAAAGATAACCCGGTCGGCGACCTCGCGGGCAAAGCCCATTTCATGGGTCACGATCACCATCGTCATCCCTTCGCTGGCGAGATTTTTCATCACCGCCAGCACGTCGCCGACCAGCTCGGGATCGAGCGCGGAGGTCGGCTCGTCGAACAGCATAATCGACGGCTCCATCGCCAGCGCGCGGGCAATCGCCACCCGCTGCTGCTGGCCGCCGGAGAGGCTGGAGGGCCAGGCGTCTCGCTTATCGCTCAGCCCCACCTTTGCCAGCAGCTCTTCCGCCAGCGCAATCGCCGCCTGCCGGGCCATGCCGCGCAGGTTCATCGGCGCCATGATCAGGTTTTCCAGCACCGTCATATGCGGGAACAGGTTGAAACGCTGAAAGACCATGCCGACGCTTTCACGCATTTTATTCAGATCGGTGGCGCGATCGTGGACGGCAAAGCCGTTGACCTCAACTTCGCCTTCGCTGACGGTTTCCAGCGCGTTCATGCAGCGCAGAAAGGTGCTTTTCCCCGAGCCCGACGGGCCGATAATGCACACCACTTCCTGCGGCTGAATATCGCAGCTGATGCCGCGCAGAACGTGGCTGTCACCGAAGCGCTTGTGCAGATTGTTAATGTGAATCACTTTTGCCAAACCTCTTTTCCAGACGGTTAACCAGCTGTGCCAGCAGGAAGGTAATCACCCAGTAGACCAGAGAGATCGTCAGGTAGGGTTCCCAGTAGGTGGCGTAGGCGCCGGAGACGGTGCGCGCGGCGTAGGCCAGGTCGGCAAGGCCGATCGCCGACGCCAGCGAGGAGTCCTTAACGATAGCGATGGCGTTGTTGCCCAGCGGCGGCAGAATGCGGCGAAACGCCTGCGGCAGGATCACCTGGCGCATGGTTTTCCACCACGGCATCCCCAGCGCGCGGGAGGCTTCCATCTGCCCTTTATCGATCGACTGAATGCCGGCGCGGAAAATTTCCGAGACGTAGGCCCCGGCGTTGAGCGTTATCGCCACCACGCAGGAGAGAAACGCGCCGTAGTTAGAGCGCAGCTCGCGGGCAAAGTCGGCGCTCATCACCCCGCCGGTGACCAGCAGGCCGTCGCGCGGGTTGATAAACAGCGGCACCAGCGCGAAGTGAACCACCATGATTTGCACGAACAGCGGCGTGCCGCGAAATGCGCTGACGTAGAAGCGTACCGGGAACTGAACCAGGTAGCGCAGGACGTATTTCCATACCCCGTGCTCGGCCTTCGCCATTCGCCCCAGCCCGAGGGTCAGCCCCCACAGGGTGCCGAGGATCACGCAAATAATGGTGCATTTAATGGTCATCAAGGCGCCGTCCATAAACAGCGGACCGTACTCCTCGATGATCTCCCAACGGAATCCCGTCATAATCTTTCCCTAAAAAATACGGCTATCGTCAAAGCCGATAGCCGTGAGTAAGACAAAAAAACAGATTTTATTGCGCTGGCAGCGTCGGGACGTTGTCGTCGAACCAGGTTTTATAGATTTTGGCGTAGGTGCCGTCGGCGACAATCTTCTGCAGGCCGGCGTTGATTTTCGCCTGCAGCGCGCTGTTGCCCTTGGCTACGGCGATACCGAAGTACTGGCGCTCAAACTTCGCGTCGGGCACCAGCCTGAACTGCTTCTCCGGGTGCTGCTTGATGTAGTATTTTACCACCCCAACGTCGCCGACCGCCGCGCTGACGCCGTCTTCAAACAGCTCCTGCAGCATCAGCGGCGTATTGTCGAAGCGCTTGATGGCGGTGCTGTTTTTACCCAGCACGTCAGAGACCACGATGTCGCCGGTGCTGGAGTTCACCACCCCAACCTTCTCGCTTTTCAGCGCCGCCAGCGAGGTCACCTTCGAATCCGCCGGCACCACGATCGACTGCTCGGCCGGGAAATAAGGGGCGGAGAAATCCACCATCTGCTTACGCTTATCGGTAATGGTGATCCCGGAGATGATAATGTCGCGATCGCCGGTGTTGAGGGTAGCGAAGATCCCCTCCCACGGCGTGTTGACCAGCTTGATATCAAAGTTTTCCGCCTTAGCGATCGCTTTGATGATGTCGATATCAAAACCTTCCAGCTGCTTCTGGCTGTTTTCGTACTCAAACGGGCGATAGGTGCCGCCGGAACCAACAACGTAGGTTTCCTGCGCCGCCTGCGCGGTGCCAATCATTGCCGCCATCAGGCAGCACGCTTTCATCCACTTCTTAACCATGACCGATCCTTTTTATGCATTTATTTTGCATAAAAATACACACACTCAGCATGGCATGCAACCACAAACCTGCGCCGCGGTGATTTATCTGGCCGTTAGCTGCGCTTACCGCCAGATTTACCGATCGCTTTATGCAGTTCGTTGATGCGCTTCATCGATTTCATGGTTTTTTGCGGAGCGGTAGAGGCGACCGAGAGCACCATCATTTCCAGACACACCAGCACCGTTCCGTGCAGCGGCACCCGCCCGTTATCGCCGCCGCGCGGCACCTCGATAACCACCTGCGCCTCCTGGCTGAAGCGGGAGTCCACCGCCTGGGTCAGCAGAATGGTCGGAATACCGAGCCGCCGGGCCTCGCGCAGGGTGGTCATGCCCTCCCGGTGGGGGGATTTTTGCCCCATCATGATCAGCACGTCGCCGCGCTGCAGGCCGATCAGCTGTTCAGCGAGGCTAAAACCGGTGCGGTTCAGGACGTAGGAAGGCAGGCCGATGCGGCTGAACAGCCTGGCGGTATACTCCGCCAGAATCCCCGACGCGCCGATGCCGAAAATCGCCACCTGGCGCGCGTCGCTGAGCAGGGCCACCGCCTGCGCGACCGCCGCGCGGTTGTCGGGACGGGAGAGCACCTCGCAGACGCGCTGGTGGCCCTCGAGCACGAAATCGATGCTCGAATTGACGTCGGTGGAGAGCGCATTCACCGTCGAGAGCATTTTCTCCGAGGAGGTAATCGACGGGCCGAACCAGCGCTCCATGGTCTGCTTCAGCTCACGCAGCCCGGCGAAGCCCAGCGCCTGGATGGCCCTGACCACCGTGGCGTCGGAGGTGTGGGTGGCGGTGGCAATCTCCATCGCCGTGCGCTCCAGCACCACCTCGCGGTTGTCGTTGATATAGCTGACCACCGCCAGCAGGCGCGGCGACAGCTGATGCGCCCGGGCGCGAAAGCGGTCGCCAAACAGGTCAACCCGCCCCTTCTCGCGTTTTAGCGGCGTTTTCATTTCAGCTCCGCCGGCAGCGGACGTCCGGCAATATGCGACTGCACTTCGGCCGCCATCAGGCTCAGGGCGGCGAAGGAGTTGGAGATCACGTCCTCCCGCGGCAGCAGGATATAGCGTCCGCTGCGGCAGGCGCGCATAAAGTCGCACCAGCCCGGCATCACGGCCTCCATCGCCTGCAGCTCGTCCTGCGGCTTGCCGCCGGTGTCGGAGCGCCAGGTCGCAAAGACGAAATCGGCATCCAGCTCCGGCAGCTGCTCGGCGCTGACGTCGATGCGCTGGCCGTCGGGAATACGCTCAATCAGCGGCGGAAAGCGGAAGCCGGCATCGCGCAGCACGCGCCCCAGCGCGTGATACGAATGGTGAACCGTCACTTTACCGCCGTTGGCCTGAATCACCGAGACGGTAATCTTCTGCGTATCGACCGCCGCCTTCAGCTGCTTAATCTGCTCCTGATAGCGTCGTTCAAGCACCGCCAGCCGCGCCTCGGAGCCGGTCAGCTGCGCCAGCTTAGCGTAAATGCGCGGCGCGCTGCCCTGCAGATGGTCGATGCTTACCGTCGGGGCGATCTTCTCCAGCTGTTCCACCGAGACGTGGCGGCTGGGCTCGGTAATAATCAGGTCCGGCCTGGCCGCAGCCACGGCTTCGAGATCGATATCCGCGGTGCCGATAAACTGAATATCGCTGTTATCAAAATCGACGCCGGTAAGCTGGGCGCTGGAGCGCAGATAGTGGCTACCGTCGGGACGCGTACGCCCGTGGCTGGCGACCGGCGGCACGCCGAGCTCAATCAGCGGGATCGTGATATCCAGATCGTGCATCGAGACAATCCGCTGCGGATGCAGCGGCACGTTCACCACCCGACCTAAATCATCGGTAAATTTTTGCGTCTGACCCGCGGCGGCACCCGCGGTACCGGCCACGCAAAGCAGCAGAGGAACTAACCAACGCATAGCAATCCTTGAGAGTTACAGGGCATCACGACGACGCCACAGCAGCAGAATAAAAAACGGACAGCCCACCAGGGCGATGACAATCCCGGCCGGGATTTGCAGCGGCGCAAAGGCCACCCGCCCGATGGTGTCGGTCACTAATACCAGCAGAGCGCCAATCAGCGCGCTGCCGCACAGCAGAGAGACCTGGCCGCCGCGCAGCACAAAGCGCGCCATATGCGGCGCCATCAGGCCAACGAAGCCGAGGCTGCCCACGCAGGAGACGCTGGCGGAGGTTAGCAGCACCGGGGCAAAAAAGCGCAGCAGCGTCAGCTGCTGTAGCCGGACGCCGAGGCCGATGGCCGCGCGGTCGCCGAGCAGCGCCACGTCCGCCGCGCGGGCGGTAAGAAACAGGATCAGCGCGCCGGGCAGCGCCCAGCAGGCGGCGACCGCCAGCAGCGGCCAGGTCGCCGCATGCAGGCTTCCCGCCAGCCAGATCATCGCCGTCTGCACATCGCGGACGTCGGCGGTGGTCATAAAAATGCCCACCGCCGCGGCCAGCGTCCAGGAGACGCCGATACCGATCAGGATAAAGCGCGGCCGCGAGCAGTCGCGCGCCAGGGCCAGCACCAGCAGCGCCACCAGCACGCCGCCGGCCATTCCCGCCAGCGGCCGCCACGCCAGCGCCGTCGCCGGGAAGAACAGGATCAGCGCCAATACCACCACGCTGGCCCCCTCCTTGACGCCGATAAGCCCCGGGTCCGCCAGTCCGTTACGGGTGATGCTCTGCATCGCCGCGCCGGCCATCCCCAGCATCGCCCCGCACAGCAGCGCCATAAACAGCCGCGGCAGGCGGATATCGAACAGAATAAAGCGCTGCTGTCCGCTGAGGCTATCCGCATCCAGCAGCGCCCGCAGCACGGTCCCGGAAGGCAGCGGAAAGCTGCCGCGCGTCAGGCCAAACGCGCCGAGGATCGCCATCACGACGAACAGCGCGGCGGCCATCTTCAGCGCCGCCGGGCGCAGCAGAATATGACGACTCCCGACAATCAGCGGGCGGAATCCGGCACGACGTGCGGCGCTTTTCATTTAAAGAATCTCGCGGCAATAAAGATAAACAGCGGCGCCCCCACCAGGGCGGTCATCGCCCCGGTCGCCAGTTCCTGAGGCGCCACCAGGGTGCGTGCCGCAATATCCGCCAGCACCAGCACCAGGGCGCCCACCGGCGCCGCCAGCGGCAGCGCCAGGCGAATATCCTCGCTAATCAGCCGCCGCACCACGTGCGGGACCACCAGGCCGACAAAGCCGATCGGCCCGGCAACGGCGACCGCCGAACCGCACAGCAGCGCGATGGCGGCGAGCCCCAGCAGCCGGGTTTGGCCGATCTTCACTCCCAGCCCGAGAGCGACCTTATCCCCCAAAGCCAGGACGTTAAGCCGCGGGGCGATGGTGAGCGCGATCAGCAGCCCGCCCAGCGCCGGGATCAGCGCCGCGCGCAGCGTTTGCCACTTCAGCCCGGCCAGATCGCCCGCCAGCCAGGTGCGCATCGCCAGCAGCGTCTGTTCGTCCAGAATCAGGACAGCCGCGGTCACCGCCGACGCAAAGGCCGAGAGCGCCACCCCGCACAGGGTGATGCGCAGCGGCGTCATGCCGCCGCGTCCGGAGGAGGCCAGCAGCATCACGGCGCCAAACAGCAGCCCTGCGCCGCAGGCGGCGGTCAGCGGGCGGCCGAACGCCGCTTCGCCGAGGCCCAGCGCCGAGGTCGCCACCACCGCCAGCGACGCGCCGGCATTGAGTCCGAGAATGTGCGGTTCGCCGAGCGGATTGCGGATCACCGTCTGCAGCAGCATACCCGCGACGCCGAGCGCGGCGCCGGTCAGCAACGCGGCGGCCAGGCGCACGAGGCGTAAATCGACGATAATCCGCTGGTCAAAACTGCGCGGATCGTAATGGAGCAGCGCCTGCAGTATGGTGGGCGGCGCAATCCAGCGCGCCCCCAGCTCCAGGTGCACCAGCGAGCCGCCGATCAGCAGCAGGGTCAGCACCACCACGGCCAGCCGCGGCCGGGCGCGTCGGCGCCGGAGCATCAGCGCGCCGGCGCTCATTGTCCGGCCGCCTGGCGGGCGCGAAAGGGCATAAAGAACGGTTTACCGGTTTGCGGGTTCAGCGACATCTGCACGTCAACGTCAAACACCGTTTTAATCAGCTCCGGGGTACAGGTTTCATTTTCACCAATCACCCCGGCAATGCGCCCCTGCTTAAGAAACACCAACGTATCGGCATAGTTCACCGCAAAGTTCAGGTCGTGCAGGACGGTCACCACCGTGCGCCCGTGTTCGCGGGTCAGGGTCTGCAGCAGCTCGAGAATATCGACCTGATAGCGCAGATCGAGCCAGATGGTCGGTTCATCGAGCAGAATAGTGGCGGTTTGCTGGGCCAGCGCCATCGCTATCCAGCAGCGCTGGCGCTGGCCGCCGGAGAGGCTGTCCACCGGCAGATGGGCGAACTCGGCGGTGCCGGTCAGCGCCAGCGCCTCCTCCACCGCCCGCTCGTCGGCGTCCGACCACTGGCGCATCAGCCCTTGCCAGGGATAGCGCCCGCGCGCGACCAGCTCGAAAACCGTCAGCCCTTCCGGGGTGAGCGGCGACTGGGGCAGTATCCCCAGCCGGCGCGATACTGCCCGGGTGGGCAGCTCGTGGATAATCTGACCGTCGAGGCGTACGCAGCCGCCGAGCGGCTTGAGCATTCGGGCGATGGTCGATAGCAGGGTCGATTTCCCGGAGCCGTTGGCCCCGGCCAGTACCGTCATTTTGCCGTGGGGGATCGTCAGATTAATATCGTTGACGATAAGGGTCTGGCCGTATCCGGCCGACAGGGAATCCAGCACAATCCCCTGCTCTGCAGGCATCACCCGCTGTGGCATAACTCGCTCCCGCACCGCAGCGGCGTGGCATCAGGCCCGCACGGACTGCACTCAAACAAAAATACATCTCATTCTCTTTTGATCATGATGTGAATGAATGTAGTAGTCAATACTCTGTTTTACGCGCAGAGAAAAGACGCTACCGGCAATCTTACGTAGCGGAGCAATCCTAATTAAATACATTAAAAACAGAATGATAAACATCATTTTCGCCGTTCATTATGCCGCCAAAACGCCGCTTTCGCCGGCAGCGTTTTTTTATCTTACATAACGTTTACTACTACATTGCTACGTGGTTGAATGATTCTCAATTACATATCCGGGCGCGAATTATGGCGGTTCACGGATAGATAATATTTTTAAGGGCAATGATTTAATTGGCTTTATCTGTCCGCAAAGGACGGATTCGTTCACGAGAAACAGACAAATGACGCAATCAACTGTCCCTTTCACGACATTGAAAGGGCGTGCACTTTTTTCACTGATTTTTTTGGGTTCCTTTACCTCTCCGGGGATTATCGCCGCGCAAACCGCGGCGGAAAAAGATAAAAAGGCGAGCGACGAAACCATTACGGTGGTAGCGGACGGCAGCCAGCAAAACGCCACCAGCGGCTATCAGCCCCTCAGCAGCTCGACCGCGACGCTGACCTCAATGCCGCTGCTGGATATCCCGCAGGTGGTTAACACCGTCAGCGACCAGGTGCTGCAAGATCAGCACGTCACTACGCTCGACGAGGCGCTGTATAACGTCGCTAATGTCGTGCAGACCAATACCCTCGGCGGCACCCAGGACGCCTTTACCCGCCGCGGTTTCGGCGCTAACCGCGACGGTTCCATTATGACCAACGGGCTGCGCACCGTCCTGCCGCGCAGCTTCAACGCCGCCGCCGAGCGCGTGGAGGTGCTGAAAGGGCCGGCCTCGACGCTGTACGGCATTCTCGACCCCGGCGGGCTGATTAACGTGGTGACCAAACGCCCGGAAAAAACCTTCGGCGGATCGATTTCTGCCACCTCCACCAGCTTTGGCGGCGGCAGCGGCCAGTTTGACGTCACCGGGCCCATCGAAGGGACGCGCCTCGCGTACCGGGTCATCGGCGAATATCAGAATGAAGACTACTGGCGCAGCTTTGGCAAAGAGAAGAGCAGCTTTATCGCCCCTTCCCTGACCTGGTTTGGCGACCGCGCCACGGTCAACGTGGCGTACTCGCATCGCGACTACAGTACGCCGTTCGATCGCGGGACGATTTTCGATCTCAATACCAAAAAGGCGGTCAACGTCGATCGTAAAACCCGCTTCGACGAGCCGTTCAATATTACCGACGGCTATTCCGACCTGGCGCAGCTTAACGCCGAATACCGGCTCAACGAGGCCTGGACCGCCCGCTTTGACTACAGCTACAGCCAGGATCACTACAACGATAACCAGGCTCGGGTCATGGCCTATGATTCCGCCACCGGCGACCTGACCCGCCGCGTTGACGCCACCCACGGCTCAACCCAGAAGATGCACTCGACCCGTGCCGATCTGCAGGGCGACGTGGTGATTGGCGGTTTCTACAACGAGATCCTCAGCGGTATCGCCTACGAGAACTACGATCTGCTGCGCACCGACATGATCCGCTGTAAGAATACCAAGGGATTCAATATCTACAATCCGGTCTACGGCACCGTCGATAAATGCACCAGCGTGTCGGCATCCGATAGCGATCAGCGCATTCAGCAGGAGAGCTACGCCGCCTACGTGCAGGACGCGCTCTACCTCAACGATAGCTGGATCGCCGTCGCCGGCGTGCGCTACCAGTATTACACCCAGTACGCCGGCAAGGGGCGTCCGTTTAACGTCAATACCGACAGCAGCGACCAGAAGTGGACGCCGAAGTTTAGCCTGGTCTATAAGCTGACGCCGACCATCTCGCTGTTCGGCAACGTGGCGCAGTCGTTTATGCCGCAGTCGTCCATCGCCAGCTATATCGGCAACCTGCCGCCGGAAGAGTCCACCTCCTACGAGCTGGGCGCCAAGTTTGAGCTGTTCAGCGGCGTGACCGCCAATATCGCCCTGTTCGATATCGATAAGCGTAACGTGCTGTACAACGAAACGGTCGGGGATGAAACCATTGCCAAAACGGCGGGCAAGGTGCGCTCGCGGGGCGTGGAGATGGACGTCGCCGGGTCGCTCACCGACAACCTGAGCATCATCGCCAGCTACGGCTATACCGACGCTAAGGTGCTCGACGATCCGGACTACGCCGGCAAGCCGATGCCGAACGTGCCAAAACATACCGGCTCGCTGTACATGACCTATGACGTGCATAACGTCTACGCCGGCAATACCCTGACCCTCGGCGCCGGGGGGCACGCGGTCAGCAAGCGTTCCGCCACCAACGGCGCGGACTATTACCTGCCGGGGTACGGCGTCGCGGACGCGTTCGCCGCCTATAAGATGAAACTGCAGTATCCGGTCACCCTGCAGGTTAACGTTAAGAACCTGTTCGATAAGACCTACTACACCTCTTCGGTCGGTACCAACAACCTGGGCAACCAGATTGGCGACCCGCGCGAAGTGCAGTTTACGGTGAAGATGGATTTTTAAGCGCCCGACGCTCTCCCGGCGCAGCGCAAGGTTGCCGCCGGGAGAGACTCCCCATCGCCAATCCTACCAGTCCTCCGCCTGGCCCAGGATGCGCAAAATGTCCTGCCGATGGCCGACCAGCTGCGGATTATCGCGGTGTCGCGGGAAGGGCAGCGGCAGCGTAAATTCGGCAATAATTCGCCCCGGACGGGGCGACATCACCAGCACTCTTTCACACAGCAGCAGCGCCTCTTCGATATCGTGCGTCACCAGCAGGCTGGTATAGCCCTGCTGCTGCCAAAGCGCGATCAGCTCGCGCTGCATGCCGATGCGCGTCAGGGAATCCAGCTTGCCTAAGGGTTCGTCGAGCAGCAGCAGCCGCGGCTCGTTGAGCAGCGCCCGCGCCAGCGCCGCCCGCTGGGCCATTCCGCCGGAGAGCTGACGCGGCCAGGCGGCGCTAAACGCCTCCAGCCCCATCCGCGCAATCAGCGCGTCGGCCTTTGGCTCCAGCCCTTTCCTCCCCTGCGCCTGGGGCCCGAGCAGCACGTTTTGCCGCACCGTCAGCCACGGATAGAGGGTCGGGTCCTGAAACACCAGGATCCGCTCCGGCCCCGGAGCCCCCATGCGGCGGTCGTCGATCTGCACCTGCCCGCTCTGCAGCGCCTCCAGCCCCGCCAGCAGCCGCAGCAGGGTGGATTTACCGCAGCCCGACGGCCCCAGCAGCGCCACGCTCTCTCCGGGACGCAGCTGCAGGCTGATATTCTCCAGCACCGGCACCGTCTGCCTACCCAGCGCGAAGGCGTGGCTCAGATGGGCGATATCGATGGCCGCACCGGCCGGCGTGGCCGTGGTCGTTACCATGTCATGCCTCCTCGCTGCCAGCTCAGCAGCCGGTCGCGCAAAATAAACAGTCCGCTAATCAGGCCGGAACAGAGAAAGGCCATCACCAGCAGCGCGGCGTACATGTTGGGGTAGGCCGCCCAGCCCTGCGCCCACTGCAGATAGAAGCCGATCCCGGATTTAACGCCGACCATCTCAGCGACGATCAGCACCGAAAACGAGGCGCCTAACCCCATAAACAGCCCAACGAAGACGTTCGGCAGCGCGGCGGGAATGGCCACCCGCAGGATCAGAAAGCGCTGACTGGCCCCCAGCGTGCGCGCCACGTCGTACCAGGCTTTGTCGATACTCATCACCCCGGACCACGTCAAAACGGTGACCGGAAACCAGGTGCTGAGGGCGATTAAAAAGACGCTGGCCCCGAAGCTGGAAGGGAAGATAAACAGACACAGCGGCAGCAGCGCCGTTGACGGCACCGGCCCAAGCAGGCGCAGTACCGGATGCAGCCAGTAGCCAATGCGCTGCGACCAGCCGATGGCCAGTCCGCTGATAAAGCCGCTGGACGTTCCGAGCAGCACCCCGAGGCTCAGCAGGCCCAGCGAGTGCAGCAGGCTATCCAGCAGGCGCGGCCAGTCGTCATACAGCACTTCGATCAGCGCCTGCGGCGGGGCAAAAAACGGTACCGGCAGGATCGCGGATTTCGCCGTCAGCCACTCCCACAGGCCGAACAGCACCGGCAGCAGCGCCAGCCATTTCCCGGCATGCTGCAGGCGCCCGCCCCGCTGGCGCCAGTAGCGATAGCTCAGCGCCAGCAGCAGCAGCCCGCCGGCGATCGCGAACTGCGCCATCGCCCAGCCTTCGCTGTAGGGCCAGCGTCGCCCGGCATCCGGCCACCTGAGGGTAAAAAGCCCGCCCGCCAGCCACAGCGCGGCGGCCAGCAGGCCTTCAGCCCACAGCGGACCGCTGGCCCGCGGCCGCGACAGCGCCTGCTCAGGCGAATACGTTGGCATAAATACTCTCCGCAAACTGATGAGGATCGGTCCCGGGCTTGATCACCTGCACCCGCTGCAGGTCAATGGCGTACTGGGTCAGCTCTTTGACGAACGCCTCGCCGACGGCGTGGTGGCCGTGGCCCTGGCCGTGGAGGATCCCCGAGACCTCGGTTTCATTGGTATTTAGCGCGTGGGCCATAAACGCCTGCGCCACGCTTTCCGGGTGGGCCGAAGCGTAGCTATGCGCCTCCAGAATGGCCTGGGTCAGCGCGGCGGCCGCCGGCTTGTGGTCCCGCGCCAGCGATCCGCTCACCCCCAGCACGCAGCAGCTGAGGTTGGCGTAATCCCCGCTCATATTGCTGGCGATCAGCTGATACTTGCCGGTCTCCAGCAGGCGATAGCTAAAGGGTTCGCTGCCGCTGATGGCGGCAATCTCGCGTTTATCGAGCGCCACGCTCAGCAGATCGGCGGGATACACCTTCCACTGCACGTCGCTGAGCGGGTCGATCCCGTGACGCTTGAGCAAAATGGCGAAGAAGTTTTTATCCGGGCCGGCCATATCGGTCACCCCGATAGTCTGCCCTTTCAGGCTCTCGAGGCCGCCAAACGGCGAATTTTTTGCCGTCAGCAGATTCAGGCAGCCGCCGTGCGTCCCGGCGGTGAGCTTGACGTCAAAACCCTGCTCCAGCGCCTTCAGCCAGCGCAGCGCCATCCCGACGCCGGCGTCCGCCTTGCCGGTGGCTATCGCCTCCAGCAGAACGTCGGTCGAATTACCAAAATTGACGAACTCGACGTCGAGGTTGTACTTACTGAAAAACTTCTGCTGCTCGGCCACCGCGACCGGGGCAAGACACACCGCGCTTTTGTTGATCGCCAGCCTGATTTTGTAGGGTTCGGCCAGGCGCAGCGCCGGGTTTTCGCCCTCGGCGGGCATCGCCGCCATATCGTGTGCCCACAGCGGCCAGGCCGTCGCCGCCAATGCCGTACCGGCGCTCAGCTGAAGAAAACGGCGGCGGGAAAAAGAGTGCTGGATCATGGCGTGGTCTCCTGAGGCGCGGTTTGTGCAGGCACGGTAAAGCCGTCATCAAACGTCGGCGTGACGTCCAGCCTGGCGCGGATCAGCCCGTTGGCCTGATAAAAATCGGCGGTGGCCTGCTGCTGGGCGACGATGCGCGAGTCCAGGCGCTGCCACTGCGATTGCCGGTTAGCGAACTGCGCCCGGGCGATATCCGCTGGAAAACGGATAATCTCCCCGAGGGTTTTGCCGTAGCTGTCCAGATTGGCATAGGCCCAGCGCTCCGCTCCCGCCAGGCGATGCAGATAATCCTGCAGCGCCGCCCGTTTAGCCGGGTCCTTGAGGCTGGCGTCGGTGGCAGCAAGGAAGGTATTGCCGGGCAGCAGCCCCTTGCCGCTGACCAGAATTTGCCCCTCGGCGGTTTTCACCAGCTGGGTGGTGTAGGGCTCCCAGGTCGCCCAGGCATCCACCGACCCGTTGAGCAATGCCACTTTGGCATCAACCGGACCGAGGAAGACCCACTGCACGTCCCTGGGCGATATCCCCGCCTGCTCCAGCGCTTTGAGGGCGACAAAGTGGCCGATAGACCCCTTCCCGGTAGCGATGCGTTTGCCCTTTAAGTCCGCCGCGCTTTTCAGCGGGCTGCCCGGAGAGACCAGCACCGCGGTGCCGGCGGGGTTGCTCTTATCGACGGCGATCGCTTTTACCGGCGCGCCGTTGGCGAGGGCGAACAGCAGCGGCGCATCGCCGATAATCCCGGCATCAACCGCACCGGCGTTCAGCGCTTCGGCCAGCGGCGCGGCGGCGGGAAACTCCGCCCACTTGATGTCGTAATTCAGGTTCTGCAGCGCATTCGCGGCTTCAAGCTGCGAGCGCATGCCGCCTTTTTGATCGGCAATGCGCAGCGTGACGCGCTCCTGCGCCGCCGCATAGCCGCTCAGCGCCAGCAGCATTAGCGCCGCGGCTAAAGGTGTTCTCTTTCGTTCGCGCATGGTGATTATCCTTATAGTTGAAAAGCCTGTTTACCCGCCGCCTGCCAGGCGCTGTCGCTCTGCGGCGTGTGCACCCGCCCGCACAGCACGTTGCGGTAGTGGCGCTCCAGAGGGTGCTGGCGGCTGAGCCCGTGATTGCCGGTGAGCTCCAGCGCCTGGCCTACCGCCAGAATGGCGTTGTCGGTGATGGTCACCTTCGCCAGATTGGCTTCAGCGGCGGTAAACCCCAGCGCGGCCGCCCGCTGCAGCAGGCAGCGGTTGGTCAGCAGCGCGCTGTCGATCTGCCCGACTTTTTCCTGCACCCGCGGCAGCTGGCTCAGCGGCTGCCCAAGGCTTCCGGGGATACGCGAACGCAGCCAGCCCAGCAGCCAGTCGCGCGCGGCGCAGGCGACGCTGTCGTAAATGGCCGCCAGCAGCGCCGCGTGGCGGTTGGCAAACAGCCGCGTCTGTTCGGCATTCGGCCCCGGCGGCGTCGCCGCGGGCCAGGTCTCCACCGCGCTCTCCGGCGCCAGCAGCACGTTGCTGAAGATCGCTTCATGGCTGCCGGTGGCGCGCATTCCCACGTGATCCCAGCTCCTGACGATAGTGACGCCGTCACTTTTAGCCGGCACCAGCCAGGTCCCCACCAGCGGGTCGGGGTCATCGCTCCGCGCCCAGACCGCCAGCCAGCTCAGCCCCTCAACGCCGGTGGTGTAGAGCTTGTGGCCGTTGAGCCGCCAGCCCTGCGCGGTGCGGGCGGCGACGGTTTGCGGCAGGCCGCCGCGCGCCGGGGAGCCGAGCTCAGGTTCAACCCGCAGGCTGTTGATGAGGCCGCCGCGCTCGACGGCGTCGCGAAAGACCCGCTCGCACAGCGGCTCCGCCCAGCCTTCGCTCTCCGCCAGCCGCAGATGGTGCAGATACTGCATGCAGACGATCAGCGCCGTCGCCGGCTCGCCCCACGCGATGGCAGAAATCGCCTCCTGCAGCTGCAGCAGGTCCGCCTGCGCGCCGCCGTAGCGCCGCGGCGTGGCCAGACTCAGAAAGCCCTCCCGGTGCAGCAGGTCGAGGTTATGGCGGGGAAACTCGCCGCTCTGGTCAAGTTCTGCCGCCCGTTCCGCCATCTGCCGGCGGATCTCCGTCAGCCGCTGCGGCCAGCTGGCCGCCGGCCGAGGCGGAGCCTGGGGAGGATAGCTCACGATACCCGCGCCTTAGCCGCCCGCAGCGCCGCCTTTTCGCGGGCGATCGGCAGCAGCGCCTTGCCGTACTCCTGCGCATCGTTGAGCGGGTCGAAGCCGCGGATCAGGAAGTTGTGCACCCCCAGGTCGTAGTAGTCGAGCAGCGCGTCGGCAACCTGTTCCGGCGTCCCCACCAGCGCGGTGGAGTTATGCCCGCCGCCCACCAGCTTCGCAATACCGGTCCACAGGCGCTTATCCACCACGTTTCCCTGCTCCGCCGTCGCCCGCAGGCGCTGGGCGCCGACGCTCTCCGGCTTGGCCTTAAATCCGCCGTCGGTCTGCGCCGCGCGCTCTGAGGCCACGTGTAAGATATGCTCGGCTTTTTCCCAGGCCTGCGCTTCGCTGTCGGCGATAATCGGTCGGAAGGAGACGCTGAAATCAATTTCGCGCTGATGTTTAGCCGCTTCAGCCCGCACCCGCTTCACCGTCTCCTGGGTTTGCCCCAGCGACTCTCCCCACAGGGCAAAGACGTCGGCGTGCTTACCGGCCACCCGAATGGCGGCTTCTGAAGAGCCGCCAAAATAGAGCGGAATATGCGGCTTTTGCAGCGGACGAATGGCCGACCATGCCTGCTCGGCCTGGTAGAACTCATTGGCGATATCGACCGGCTGCTCCGCGGTCCAGATTTCGCGTACCGTCTCAAGGAAGGCGTCGGTGCGCGCATAGCGCCGGTCGTGATTGAGATAGTCGCCGTCGCGGCGCTGTTCGGCATCGTTGCCGCCGCTGATAATGTGCACCGCGAGGCGGCCGCCGAGCAGATGCTCAAGGGTGGCGAATTTTCGCGCGGCGAGGGTTGGCGAAACAAAACCCGGGCGGTGGGCGAGCAGAAAATTGATTTTTTGCGTCGACAGCCCGGCCAGGGCGGTGACCAGAAATCCATCGGGCTGATCGGACCAATGCCCCACCAGCAGCCGGTCAAAGCCGGCGGCCTCGTGCGCCTGAGCAAAACGAACGATATAGTCGCGGTCAAAAATCGGCCCTACCGGGGCGATAGTTTCGGACGCAAGACGGTGGCCGATCATGCCGAGAAACTGAATGCTCATACAAACTCCTTGGGTCAGGGTAACGGGCCGGCCGCGGCGGCGGCGCAATATCGTTACCCTATACACCGGAGATTAATGAACAAAATGCATTTTTATCATATCTTAATATGCTAAATCAGCATTTAGATAAATTACACCTATTTTTCAGTCAGATGAAGCGAGCTGCTGCACGATTTTGGCGGCAAAAAAAGTCAGCGGCTGCTGGAGATTAGCCAAATTCTGGGCGCTGATTTGCCACAGGCAGACCGCGGGCTGGAAATCGGCTAACGCCAGGATGCTAATCTCATCGCGCCACGGGCTGGCCGCCAGCGCCGCCCGGGGGACGATGCCCAATCCCAGCCCCTGCGCCACCAGGCCAATCTGCAGCTGGGCCCCCGCGGTCTCGGTATTCAGCTGCAGCCGCAGCCCCTGGGCCTGCAGCTCGCGGATCAATCCCGCCCGCAGCCCGCAGCCGTCGGGATTGAGCACCCAGCCGTGCGCCGCACACTCCCGCAGCGCCCCGGCGGAGAGGCGCAGGCTCCTGCCGGCAATCACCACGATATCCAGCGGACAGAGCAGCCGCCCGCTGTAGCCCTCCGCGAAGGCCTGCTGCGCCGGGCCCATCGCCAGCACGCCGTCAAGCTCGACGCTCTCCAGACGCTTCTGCAGCTGAGCGCTCCAGCCGCAGGTCACCTGCGGCTGGAGGTGCGGGAACTGCTGACGCAGCGCCGTCAGCGCCGGCTGGAGGCCGATTTCCGCCACGCTCTGCGGCAGGCCAAGGCGCAGAACCCCGCGCGGCTCCGCCTCCGGGTCCAGCAGCCCGTAGAGCTTTTTGGTTTCCCGCTTGATGGTCAGGCACTGCTCGTAGACGCGATGCCCGGCGGCGGTCAGGGTCAGCGGCCGGGTCTGCCGCTCCAGCAGGGTCACGTTCAGCGTCTGCTCCAGCCGCTGCAGGCGACGGGTGATCGCCGACTGGGTAATACCCAGATATTCCGCCGCCTGATTCAGGGAGGAGAACTGTACGGTGGCTAGCAGGGCGTCGATGTCGTCAATACGCATAGATTCCTTAGAGTCGGCCTCGCCAGACTCTTAATGTTTATTTTGCATATTAATATATGCGGAAATTGCATTTAAATAATATTAACGCCTTTGTTAGCGTATTGACCAGCCCCTCTGACAGGAACCGATGATGAGCACATCCCGACTGGAAAAATTACGCCATTTTATTCAAGACGTTGACGTCCTGCATCGCGAGATCGGCCGGCCGGAGCCGCTGCTGGACGCGGTGGCCCTGCGGCTGGCGGCGCTGGTGAAGCAGGATGACTGGCTGCCGGACGAGTACGCCCTGCCGCATCCCCACCATTATCAGCAGTATCTGCTGCACGCCGACTCCGGGCAGCGCTTTTCAATCGTCAGCTTCGTCTGGGGACCGGGACAGTCGACGCCGATCCACGACCACCGGGTGTGGGGCGCGATCGGCATGCTGCGCGGGGCGGAAGAGAATCAGCGCTACCGTCTCGACGACGCCGGCACGCCGGTAGCTGACGGTATCGCCCAGCGCCTCTCCCCCGGCGAGGTCGAAAAAGTCTCCGCCCGCGACGGCGATATTCACCGGGTCAGCAACGCGCTGGCGGACAGGGTATCGATCAGCATCCACGTTTACGGCGGCAATATCGGCGCCGTCAGGCGCGCCGTGTATACCCCGGAAGGAGTCAGCAAACCCTTTATCTCCGGCTACTCCAACCGCCATTTACCCAATCTCTGGGATCTCTCTAAGGATAATTAATATGCCCGAACACTCCCTACGCCAGGCCGCACAGATCCGCCAGGCGCTGCTCGACGGCGCGGAGCTGGCGCTGATCGACGTGCGTGAAGAAGCGCACTTCGCCACCGCGCATCCGCTGTTCGCCGCGAACCTGCCGCTCAGCAAGCTGGAGCTGGAAATTAGCCGCCGGGTGCCGCGCCTGACGACGCCGATAACCGTTTACGATAGCGGTGAAGGCCTTGCAATAGTCGCTCTCGAACGCCTGCGCGGCTGGGGCTACCGCGACGTTGCCCTGCTCGACGGGGGGCTGGCGGGCTGGCAGCGCAGCGGTGGAGAGCTGTTTCAGGACGTCAACTCCCCGAGCAAAGCGTTTGGCGAGCTGGTCGAGAACCAGCGCCATACGCCTTCGCTGAGCGCGCAGGAGGTTCAGGCGCTGATTGACGGCCCGCAGCCGGTGGTGGTGCTCGACGCCCGGCGCTTCGATGAGTATCAGACCATGAGCATTCCCGGCAGCATCAGCGTTCCCGGCGGCGAGCTGGCGCTGCGGGTTGACGGCCTCGTGACCTCGGAGCAGACGCCGATCGTGGTTAACTGCGCGGGACGCACCCGCAGCATTATCGGCGCCCAGTCGCTGCGCAACGCCGGAGTGCGTAATCCGGTCTACGCCCTGCGTAACGGCACCATCGGCTGGACGCTGGCCGGGCTGGCGCTGGAGCACGGCCAGCAGCGGCGCTATGACCCGGAGCAGCAGGCGTCGACGGCGCGGCGCCAGCAGGTGCGCGCGCTGGCCGAAAGCGCCGGGGTGGCGTTTATTGATGAGACTACGCTGCAGCGCTGGCGGCGCCAGGAGGACCGCACCACCTATCTGTTCGACGTCCGCAGCCCGGAGGAGTACGCCGCCGGCCACCTGCCCGGCAGCCTTAGCGCTCCCGGTGGGCAGCTGGTGCAGGAGACCGACCACCACGCCAGCGTGCGCGGGGCGCGGATCGTCGCGCTGGACGATGACGGCGTTCGCGCGGCCATCACCGCCTCCTGGCTGGCGCAGATGGGTTGGGAGGTGGCGGTGCTGCGCGAAGCTAATCTGGCAGAGTTTAGCGAGCGCGGCGTACCGGCAGCCAGCGTCCCGCCGGCCCCGGTAGCGGAAGAGATCGCCCCCCAGCGGCTGGCGGAGCTGCTGAATGAACCGGGCACCGCGGTGCTGGATTTCACCACCAGCGCCAACTACGCGGCGCGGCATATTCCCGGCGCCTGGTGGCTGGTGCGCTCCGAACTCAGGCAGGCGCTGGAGGCGATCCCGCCCGCCGAGCGCTACGTGCTTACCTGCGGCAGCAGCCTGCTTGCGCGTTACGCTGTCACCGAAGTCGCGGCGCTCACCGGTAAGCCGGTAGAGCTGCTGCGCGGCGGCACGCAGGCGTGGATCGCGGCGGACCTGCCGCTGGAGCGGGGCAATACGCGCCTGGCGAGCGAACCCAGCGATCGCTATCGCCGCCCGTACGAGGGAACGGATAACTCTCCCGAGGCGATGCAGGCCTATCTTGACTGGGAGTTCGGGCTCGTCGACCAGCTGGCGCGCGACGCCACCCACGGCTTTAGGGTGCGCTAGCCGGCGCTGCCGCGTTTACGCAGCGGGCGCACGCATAATCCACGAGTACTGGAAGCTTTTCGCTGCCGGGAAATGGGTGCGCCGGCGGAAGGAGCCCAGCGTCTGCGGCGTGCAGTAGGTGCAGCTGCCCAGCCACTCGACGTTTTCATCCGCCACGCCGGCGCGCTGCAGCAGCAGCCCGGCAAAAGCCCGCAGATCGAACCACAAACTCTCCGCCTCCGTTCCCCGGGCCTGCTCCGCTCTGGCGGGCTGCGCGGGGCGATGATGGAACAGGCGGTCGCGATGCCGCCGCGCCAGCGCCCCCGCCGGCATCGTCAGCAGGATCTGATAAAATTCGCCGGAGACTTCATAGCAGCAGGCCTGGATATGCGGCCCGATCGCCACCACTACCTCCTCCGGTGCCACCCGATGCTCGCGGAACAGCGCCAGGCTGTTTTCGACGATCCCGCTCGCCGCCCCGCGCCAGCCGGCATGGACGCTGCAGACGTAGCGCCCGTCGCGGGAGGCCATCAGCATCGGCAGACAGTCCGCGGTCACCACTCCCACTTTCTGCCCGCTCAGGGCGGTGAACACCGCGTCGGCGTGCGGCCGTTCCGCCAACGGGGCCCGATAGTGATGGACAACGTTGCCGTGCACCAGCTTAACCGGCGCCATCTCAGCGTAGGGAAAGGCGGCGGTCTCGTGCACGTCGAGGAAGGCGTGGCGGATGCCGGGAATAGCGCTTAATAACCGGGATTGAAAGGACATGATGGCGGCAAAATGAATTAATGATGATTTACCGTATGCCAAAGTCGGCGGATGCGCAAGGCGGCCCGTCCGCGGGAGCATGCGTCAAAACATCTTGATCTTAAGGGGTATACGCGACGTTTAGCGTTGCTTCCGCCAACGCTATATATTTTAATGCACAACGATTCTTTACTCTCTAACCGAGCCGCCTATGTCCACACTACCTCGTTTCTTACTCAGCCTGACGCTGGTTACCAGCACGCTGTTCGCCGCGAACGCTTTTGCCGATCGCACCCTCACCGACCAGACCGGACGCGAAGTCACCCTGCCCGATCGCGTTAACCGCGTCGTCGTGCTCCAGCACCAGACCCTGAACCTGCTGGTGCAGCTTAACGCCGCCGACGACGTTGTCGGCGTCATGAGCAGCTGGAAAAAGCAGCTCGGCCCGGCCTTTGCGCGCTTTATGCCCGCCATCGAAGGGCTGCCAACGCCGGGGGATTTAACCCAGGTCAATATCGAAAGCCTGCTGGCGCTGCACCCGCAGGTGGTGTTCGTCGCCAACTACGCGCCCCAGGCGATGATCCAGCAGATCCAGAATGCCGGGATCCCGGTCGTCGCCGTGTCGCTGCGCCAGGACGCCGACGGTGAAAAGAACAAAATGAACCCGTCGATGGCCGACGAAGAGCAGGCCTATAGCGAAGGATTGAAACAGGGCATTCGCCTGATTGGCGAGGTGGTTAATCGCAAGGCCGAGGCGGAAGAGCTGATTCGCTACACCTATAGCGCCCGGGCGCAGGCCAACGCCCCGGTGGCCGACATTCCCGACGGCCAGCGGGTGCGGGTCTATATGGCTAACCCCGATCTCAATACCTACGGCTCCGGGAAGTATACCGGCCTGATGATGAAGCACGCGGGGGCCCTGAACGTGGCGGCCGCCTCGGTGAAGGGCGCGCGTCAGGTCTCGCTGGAGCAGGTGCTGCAGTGGAACCCGCAGGTGATTTTTGTCCAGGACCGCTATCCGGAAGTGGTAAAACAAATAACCAGCGACCCGCAGTGGCAGGGGATCGACGCGGTGAAAAACCATCGCGTGTGGCTGATGCCGGAATACGCCAAGGCCTGGGGCTACCCGATGCCGGAAGCGCTGGCGATCGGCGAACTGTGGATGGCGAAAAAGCTCTATCCGTCCCGCTATAGCACCGTCGACGTCGACGCCAGGGCGCAGGACTATTACCAGCGCTTCTACCGCGTAAAATGGACGCTGGATGCTCAGTAATCGTCATCCGGCCCTGCTGCAGGGTGGACTGGCGCTGGCAACGCTGCTGATTGCCGTGACCTCACTCTGTTTAGGCCAGTATCCGCTGAGCCTCGGCGAGGTCTTTCGCCAGCTGGGCCACCTGTCGCCCGCCGACGGCGTGGCCGGGCAGATCGTCTGGTCGGTGCGCCTGCCGCGGGTGGTGATGGCGCTGCTGGCCGGCGGCGCGCTGGGCCTGTGCGGGGCCACGCTGCAGGGGGTCTTTCAAAACCCGCTGGTCGACCCGCATATCATCGGCGTGACCTCCGGCTCCGCCTTCGGCGGAACCCTGGCGATCCTCTTAGGCCTCGACACGCTGCTGATGATGGCCTCGACGTTCGGGTTTGGCCTGCTGGCGCTGATGCTGGTGTACCTGATTGCCGCGCTGCAGGGGCGGGAAAATACCCTGGTGCTGATCCTCTCGGGCATTATCCTCAGCGGCTTTTTTGCCGCCCTGGTCAGCCTGATGCAGTATCTGGCCGATAGCGAAGAGACGCTGCCGAATATCGTCTTCTGGCTGCTGGGCAGCTTCGCCACCGCTAACTGGCATAAGGTGCTGCTGATGGCGCTGCCGGTTATCGCCGCCGCAACCCTGCTCTATCGGCTGCGCTGGCGGATTAACCTGCTGGCGCTGGAGGAGAAGGACGCCCGCGGGCTGGGGGTCTCGGTCGTCGCGCTGCGGCGCAGCGTGCTGGTCTGCTGCGCCGTGCTGGTGGCCGCGCAGGTGGCGGTCAGCGGCAGCATAGCCTGGGTCGGGCTGGTTATCCCGCACCTTGCCCGTCTGCTGGTCGGCGCCGACCACCGGCGCCTGCTGCCAACCGCCTTCTGGCTCGGCGGCGGCTTTATGGTGGTGGTGGACAGCCTGGCCCGCACCTTAACTCAGGCGGAGATCCCGATCGGGATTATCACCGCCCTGCTCGGCGCGCCGCTGTTTAGCTGGCTGCTTTTCCATTCCCGTCGTCGAGGAACCGCCTGATGGAGGCCTCTCTTAGCCTGACGCAGCTGCTCTATGGTCATCGTCAGCCGCTGTTCGCCCCGCTTAGCCTGCGCTGCCGCTCCGGCGAAGTCTGGGCGATCCTGGGCGCTAACGGGCGCGGAAAAAGCACGCTGCTTGATACGCTGACCGGCGTGCTGGCGCCGCTCGGCGGCCGGTTTGAATCGATCGGCGGCACCGCCATCGTGCCGCAATCTTTTCGCCCGGCGTTCGGCTGGCAGGTGCAGGAGGTGGTGCTGATGGGCCGGGCTCGCCACGTCGATCTGTTTGCCCAGCCCGGCGCCGAGGACCGACGGCAGGTGCTGGAGGCGCTGCGCCAGCTGGGAATTGCGCATCTGGCGGCCGCCGCCTTTCGCGCGCTCTCCGGCGGCCAGCAGCAGCTGGTGCTGATCGCCCGCGCGCTGGTGGGCGCCAGCCAGAATATCCTGCTCGACGAGCCCTGTTCGGCGCTGGATCTCGCCAACCAGCAGGTGGTGCTGCAGCTGATTAGCGATCTGGCGCATCGCCAGACGCGAACGGTGCTGTTCACCACCCACGATCCGACCCACGCCCTGCAGATAGCCAGCCACACCTTACTCCTGCTGCCCGAGGGCGAATGGCTGGCGGGCGAGTCCGCCGAGGTGCTGAGCGAAGCCAATCTGCAGCGCGCCTACGGTTTACCGGTCCGCAAAATCGACCACCCCGGCTCGGCCGTGCCGCTGCTGGCGCCGCAGTTTACGATCCGCCGCTGAGCGGCAAAAAGCCCGCCGCGCGCAGGAAGCCCTGCCCCTCGTCGCCGAGAATAAAGCGGCAGAGCCGCTGCGCCTCGGCGCTCTCGTCGATTGGTGCCAGGTAGTAGTCGGCGCGCACGTTCCACGGCGGCGGAATGACAACACAGCGCAGCGCGTCGCCGGCCGGCATCTGGCTGGCGTAGTGGGCGTAGCCGATAAACAGGTCGGCCAACCCTTCGCCAATCAGCCAGGCTGCCGCCGTGCTGCCCGGCGGGACCTTTAGCGAGTTTCTTCCTCCCACCAGCTGCCGGGCGCGGGCCATCATCTCCCGTCCGGCTCCCGGATAGCCGGCCTCAATTCGTGCGAACAGCTGCCAGGTGTAGTCGCCGGAGGGATCGCAGCCCGGCGTTGAGGTCGCCAGGCGCAGCTGCGGGTCGCGGAGCAGCGTCAGCCAGTCGGCCTCCTCGCCGGCGGCGGTTCGTCGTACGGTGAGCATCAGCCGGTTAGCGGCAAACGCCCGGCACTCGCCCACCAGACCCGCCTGCCGCAGCGCCTGCGGATGCTGGCCGTTGGCGGAGGCGAAAACCGAGCAGCGCTCCCCGGCCTCAATTCGCTCGCGCAGCAGGCCCGCGGGACCAAAATGCGCCTCGACCTCAATGCCGGTAACCTGCTGAAAACGCGCCAGCAGCGGGACAAAGGCGCCTTTCAGGCTCCCCGCCGCCAGCAGAACGATTCGCGGTGTCATAGATCTCTCGCTCAAGTCCGGAAATGGTGGTTATGGTAACCGGCCCGAGCGCGTTTCAGTAGCGAATTTCCGCCAGCTCCCGCAGCCGCTCCGGCGTCGCCACCGGTAAATTGAAAAAGCGCAAATAGGCGGGGATCATCTCAAACAGCATGTCGGTACCGCGCTGGATCGCGCAGCCCCGCGCCTGCGCCGCCCGCAGCAGCGGCGTCATTTCGTGGGTCATCACCACTTCTCCCACCCAGCAGGCGGGCGACATCCGCTGCGGATCCAGCGGCAGCGGGTCGTCGGCCTTCATGCCCAGCGGCGTGGCGTTGACCACCAGGTCATGCCCCTGCGGATCGCGCTGCATCAGGCTGAGATCCAGCGCCGGATAGTGCTGCAGCAGGCGCCCGGCCAGCGCCTGCGCTGCCTGCGGATGGCTATCGTAGAGCGTCAGGGCCCTGACCCCCGCCGCCGCCAGCGACGCGGCGATCGCCGAACCGACGCCGCCGCAGCCGACCACCAGCGCCCGCGCGCCCTGGGGCTGAAAGCCCTTGCGGCGGATGCCAAGGACGAAGCCGTCGCCGTCAAACATATCCCCGCTCAGGCTGCCGTCGGCCTCGCGGCGAATGGCGTTACACGCCCCGGCAATGGCCGCCGCCGGGCTGAGATGCTGCACCAGGCCGCAGGTGGCAATCTTGTGCGGCATGGTGACCAGCGCGCCGACGATGTTGGTCATCGAGAACAGCGGCGCGATAAAGGCGGCATAATCCTCCGGCTTGACCCCCATCGGCACCACTTTAACGTCCACCTGCTGGTTTGCCAGCCACGGGTTATAAATCATCGGCGCCTTAAAACTGGCGGTTGGATAGCCAAGATGGGCTATCAGCCGCGTGTTGCCACTAATCACCATGTTCTATCCCTTTCCTTATTTTGCCAGCTCGATGCGTTTGACGTCGCCGAGAATAAACAGATACGCCACCACCCCGAGCAGCGCCGCGCCGCCGATATAGACCAGCGCGTAGAAGAAGCTGCCGAAGGCCGCGACGATAAAGCCAATAATCAGCGGCGTGAGGATCCCGGCCAGATTGGCGCAGAAGTTGAACAGCCCGCCGGTCAGCCCGCCCAGCCCCTGCGGGGCGATATCGGAAATCAGCGTCCAGCCGAGGCCGACCATGCCCTGACCAAAGAAGGCGAAGGACATCACGAGGATCACCGCCAGATCGCTGGTCAGCCAGTTGGCGGAGATAATGGTGCTGGCCATCAGCAGGCCGGCAACGATAGGCAGCTTGCGCCCGAGGTTCGCCGAGCCGGTGGCCTTCAGCAGCCTGTCGGAGACCCAGCCGCCGAACATCACCCCGCCGGCGGCGGCAAGGAACGGCAGGATGGCGAAGAAACCCACCTTCAGCCACGGCATGTGGCGCTCGGTCGCCAGGTAGGTTGGGAACCAGGTCAGGAAAAAGACCAGTACCGTATTGCCGGCAAACTGACCGATGCTGGCGCCGAGGATCTGCCGCTTGCCGAGCAGCTGGCGGACCAGCGGCCAGCTGAAAACCATCCGCTGCTGCGTCGCGGTAGTCATGCCGCCGCCGCTGGCGATATGGTCACGCTCCTGCGGGCTAAGCTGCTTATCCTCGTGCGGCTCACGGTAGCAGCGCCACCACACCAGCGCAAAAAGCACCCCGACCGCACCGACGCTGATAAACAGCGTCCGCCAGCCGAAGCTGCCCATGATCCAGAACAGCAGCGGCGAGAAGCAGGCCAGCCCAAGATATTCGCCCACCGTATACACCGCGGTGGCTTTGGCCCGCTCCTGCTGGGGAAACCAGGCGCTCACTACCCGGCTGTTGACCGGAAAGCACGGCGCTTCGCTGACCCCAAGGCCAAAACGGCAAAGCAGCAGCGTCTTGAGGCCAACCGCCATGCCGTGAAACAGGGTAAACAGCGACCACAGGGTCAACGACAGGAAATAGGTCACCTTGTTGCCGAAGCGGTCGAGAAACAGGCCGCCGGGGATCTGCGCCAGCGCGTAGGTCCAGGCGAAGGCGGAGAAGACGATCCCCATCACCGCAGCATCAATGCCGAGCTCGGAGGTTAGGCTGGGGGCCGCAATGCCTAATACCGTGCGGTCAAGGTAGTTAATCATCGTACCGACGGCCAGCAGCGAAAGGATCCCGATCCGCCGCCGGGAGCGGCGAGCGGTGGTCGCGGTCTCTGCCGTCGCCGCGTGGTTATGGCTATAAGAACTCATAGTCGTTTCCTGTCATAGACACGTTATCACCCGCGCTTTTTGCGCGGACGGCAGGCACGTTGCCGCCTTAGCGCAGCGCGAATGATGCGGTGCGTGGGGTGCAGATGAATGTTGTTATTGTATGGGGGATACGCACTTAATGAACCATTTGATACAAACTAGCCGTACTGCATCGCCGAAAGACGTACCGCCGCGTTTGCCGCGCCGTAGAGCGCGTAGCCGCCGCGTCTTTCGGTTAATTCAAAGAAAAAGCGCCCCGATGAGAACGGTCGGGTGTAGAGATGCAGGAATTCACCGCCCTGACCATCGTGGTCATAGAGGAGCTGCAGACGTTTGAACAGCGCCACGCGCTCGTCGGCGCCAAAGCGCGCCGCTAAATCCTCGTAGTAGTTTGCCGGGATCGGCAGCGCGTCGAGGGAGACCTCAGGCAGGCTATCGAGGGTGGCCGGCAGGTCCCGGCAGGCGAAGGCCGCATGCTGCAGCCCCGCGCCCTGATAACAGGCAACGGAGCGGGCAATCTGCGTCGCGCGGCTTTGAGAAATATTTAGCGCCAGGCGGACGTTGCCCTGCGGGCTGTGCACCGCGAGGCTGCGCACCAGACCGTACGGGTCCGGCAGCGTCTGTTCGTGTTCGAGCGTAAAGCCGAACACCGTGCGGAAGAAGATAATCCAGTTATCGCGGCTGTCCGCCTCCATCCCGAGCGCCAGGTGATCGATGCCGCCGTAATCATCGCGTACGGCCGCTGACGGCTGCAGGTGGAAATCGCGGGCATAGATATCGTCCCCGTGCTCAATCAGATAAATCAGGCTGCCGTCCGGGGCGCAAACCGCCGGGATCGGGCTTTCATTCGGCCCGGCGTCGCCCTGCCAGGTGGCGTAGCCGTAGGCGCGAGCGCGGGCAATAATCGGCGCGCTGCGGCTGACGCCAAGGGCCATCGCGCACAGCGAGATCCCGTGGCGCTGGTAAAAATGGTCGGCCCAGCTGTGCGGCTGAAAGTTGACGACGGCTCTTGCCGCCCCGTTACGCCACAGCACCACCTGTTTAGAACGATGCTGGCCCTCCTGCTGAAAACCCAGCTGCGCCAGGCGCTGGCCGAGAGCTTTGGCCTCGGAGGGGCTGGCGGCAAACTCAATAAACTCCAGCCCGGCGTAGTGCGCAGGCTCCGGCGCGTCAAACAGCGCCGCATCGCTGCTCGCCAGCCGGCGCCGGGTCTGCTCCTCCAGCCACAGCAGCGAACGGTAGCCGTCCTTCGCCGTCGCGCCGTTCGGCGAGGCGCGAAAACCATCGTTAAAGATCTCCAGCGACCACGGGCCGCGATAGCCGCAGCGGGTCAGCTCGCAGGCAAAATCCACCAGCGGCAGCTGCCCCTGGCCGGGGAAGCAGCGGAAATGGCGGCTCCATTCGAGGACATCCATCTTCATCAGCGGCGCGTCGGCAAGCTGCAGGAAGGTGACTTTATCCACCGGTACCTCGTGCAGGCGCGCCAGATCGTCGCCGCGCGCCAGGATGTGGAAGCTGTCGA
Source organism: Klebsiella sp. BIGb0149 (assembly GCF_004362605.1). Lineage (NCBI taxonomy): Bacteria > Pseudomonadati > Pseudomonadota > Gammaproteobacteria > Enterobacterales > Enterobacteriaceae > Klebsiella > Klebsiella sp. BIGb0149. The sequence continues at coordinate 101,745 of NZ_SNYG01000002.1, forward strand.
GTACGATGCCCATCGCCGGGCTGTTCACCGCTTTTACCCGCTCCCAGGCCTGATGCCAGAGGTTAACGTGAGTCCCCCAGGCCAGCGCCTCATAGCCGACGATAATGCCCTCCTGCTCCGCCAGATCCGCCAGGGCGCGAAGGTCGGCCACCTGCAGGGCGATATCGGCGGAGCAGTCCGGCTGTACGTTGCTGCACAGCAGCATAGTGTCGCAGCCGAGCTCATGCATCAGCGCGAATTTTCGTTTCGCGCGCGCCAGATTGGCCGCAAACTGCGCGCGGCTGGCGCCTTCAAAATCGCGAAAGGGTTGAAAAAGCGTGATTTTTAGCCCTAAATCAGCCGCCAGGTTACGAATATCCGCCGGCGTGCCCGTATAATAGAGCAGATCGTTTTCGAAGATTTCGACGCCCTGATAACCCGCAGCGGCAATGGCGTGAAGCTTTTCAGGTAAGGTACCGGAAATCGAGACGGTGGCGATTGAGCGCAGCATAGATCCTCGTGTCATCAGCGGACGTGAGCCCTGAATATGTATCATTTGGTTCATTCGCGCCACACAAGGTTGCTAAATTATGATCGTTATGTGTATTTTTTGTCTCTCAGAAAAAAGGAGTGGTTATGTCCGTGGTTGCTCATGATGAAGCACAATCCCTGAAAGAGCGGATCTTCGCCGCCGCGATTGCCGTATTTGCCGAACACGGGCTTTCGGGGGCGCGGATGGAGCAGATTGCCGTCGAAGCGCAGACCACCAAGCGGATGGTGGTCTACTACTTCAAAAGTAAAGAGCAGCTGTATCAGGCGGTTCTGCAGCACGTCTACGCCCGCATCCGCGAGACGGAGCAGCAGCTCGGGCTGGAGCAGCTTCCTCCGGTTGAGGCGCTGGTTCAGCTGGTGAAGTGGAGCGTGCGCTATCACGCGACGCACGCCGACTTTATGCGCGTTATCTGTATGGAGAATATGCAGCGCGGGAAGTGGCTGCAGGCGTCCGGGCAGCTAAAACCGCTGAACCGAACCGCCCTGTCCATTCTGGAGGACATTCTCCAGCGCGGGCAGCAGCAGGGAATTTTTCAGGCCGGGCTCGAGGCGCGGGACGTCCATCGGCTGATCAGCAGCTTTAGCTTTTATCAGGTCTCGAATTTCTACACCTTCAGCAGCCTCTACCTCGACGATCCGCTGCCGGAAATCGACGATGAGGCGATGGTCGCCCACCACTGCGATATCGCGGTAAAAGCGGTGGTGCGCTTCGTTATCTCCTGAAGCCTGAAGCGCGGCCGTCGGCGTTATTCATGTCCGGATAAGGCGTGAATAACCCGGGTCATCGCTTCATGCGTCAGCTCAGAGCGGGCGATTTTTGAATTCGCCAGCGCGGTGCGCACGACGCCGGCAATCACGATATGTTTCGGTTCCTGGCCGAGATCGCGCATCTCGAGCACCACTTTCCCCACCACCCGGCACATTTCCTGGTACAACTCGTCGTCTTTCGCTCGGTTTCCCATCGAATTTCGCTCACAAATTATCATTATCAATCAAATCATTATTGATATGTTTTCCGTATAAATCAAACCAGCCCGCAGTTTCTTCGCTAATGGCGAATTTCCGTAACAAAACCGCGGTAAAAACCGCGCGTCGGGGCCGATTTAGCTTAGCGACTGGCGAAAATTTGTGTTGCAGATAAGATTGAAATTGGTGTGAGTTTTGTTGCGTTAGTATAACGAAAAATGAAACGTTGTTTTCATTTTCCTTTTTTGTTTCATCGTCGTATAATGCACACCGAATCTTTCTTGAATGGTTTCAGCACATTGGACTGCATGACTAAAAGCATACAAAATTGCCTCTTTTCATGGGCTGAACCGCCAGCACACATTCTTCTGCACGCTTTTTTGTTGTCACCTATCCTTAGAGCGTGCCATAGCAACTTTCGCAATACAGGTTTGACTCCACGGCACTGCGCCCACGGAGCGAGATTCCCCAATCCTTCACAACTTAAAGACTAATACCTTCATGAAAAAGACCAAAATCGTTTGCACCATCGGTCCGAAAACCGAATCCGAAGAGATGTTAACCAAGATGCTGGACGCGGGCATGAACGTCATGCGTCTGAACTTCTCTCACGGCGACTATGCTGAACACGGTCAGCGCATCCAGAACCTGCGCAATGTGGTGAGCAAAACCGGTAAAACCGCCGCTATCCTGCTGGATACCAAAGGTCCGGAAATTCGCACCATCAAGCTGGAAGGCGGCAACGACGTCTCCCTGAAAGCGGGCCAGACCTTCACCTTCACCACTGACAAATCCGTGGTCGGCAACAACGAAATCGTCGCCGTTACCTATGAAGGTTTTACCTCTGACCTCTCCGTAGGCAATACCGTACTGGTTGACGATGGTCTGATCGGCATGGAAGTGACCGCCATCGAAGGTAAAAACGTTATCTGTAAAGTGCTGAATAACGGCGACCTCGGCGAAAACAAAGGCGTTAACCTGCCGGGCGTCTCTATCGCTCTGCCGGCGCTGGCTGAGAAAGACAAACAGGATCTGATCTTCGGCTGCGAACAGGGCGTTGACTTTGTTGCCGCATCCTTTATCCGTAAGCGTTCTGACGTGGTAGAAATCCGCGAGCACCTGAAGGCTAACGGCGGCGACAACATCCAGATCATCTCCAAGATCGAAAACCAGGAAGGCCTGAACAACTTCGACGAAATCCTTGAAGCCTCTGACGGCATCATGGTTGCTCGCGGTGACATGGGCGTTGAAATCCCGGTTGAAGAAGTTATCTTCGCCCAGAAAATGATCATCGAAAAATGTATCCGCGCGCGCAAAGTGGTTATCACCGCGACCCAGATGCTGGACTCCATGATCAAGAACCCGCGTCCGACCCGTGCGGAAGCCGGCGACGTTGCTAACGCCATCCTCGACGGCACCGACGCCGTGATGCTCTCCGGCGAATCGGCCAAAGGTAAATACCCGCTGGAAGCCGTCACTATCATGGCGACCATCTGCGAGCGTACCGACCGCGTGATGACCAGCCGTCTGGAGTTCAACAACGACAACCGCAAGCTGCGCATCACCGAAGCCGTTTGCCGTGGTGCCGTTGAGACCGCCGAAAAACTGGAAGCGCCGCTGATCGTCGTCGCTACCCAGGGCGGTAAATCCGCTCGCGCCGTGCGTAAATACTTCCCGGATGCCACCATCCTGGCGCTGACCACCAACCAGACCACCGCCCGTCAGCTGGTGCTGACCAAAGGCGTGGTACCGCAGCTGGTTGAGCAGCTGGCCTCTACCGACGACTTCTACCGTCTGGGCAAAGAGCTGGCCCTGCAGAGCGGTCTGGCGCGTAAAGGCGACGTCGTTGTGATGGTCTCCGGTGCGCTGGTCCCGAGCGGAACAACCAATACCGCATCCGTGCACGTGCTGTAATAATTTACAGGCTAATACCTGTTTTTTTAAAGGCGCCTCCCTGAGGCGCTTTTTTTTTATTCAATCCCTAGCTGCTCTTAATAAAAATGCAAATCGGAATTTACTATTTAATAAGAGATTATCTAAGATGAATCCGATGGAAGCGTCCTGTTTTCACACGGCTTTTTAAACTAATCCTCCAAATTCGTTGTTTCTTTGAGCGAACGATCAAAAATAGGCGTATTACCGTAAAAAAATATTCTCATCCCAAAAAAGTTTGTGTAATACTTGTAACGCTACATGGAGATTAACTCAATCTAGAGGGTATTAATAATGAATCGTACTAAACTGGTACTGGGCGCGGTAATCCTGGGTTCTACTCTGCTGGCTGGTTGCTCCAGCAATGCTAAAATCGATCAGCTGTCTTCTGACGTTCAGACTCTGAACGCTAAAGTTGACCAGCTGAGCAACGACGTGAACGCAATGCGTTCCGACGTTCAGGCTGCTAAAGATGACGCAGCACGCGCTAACCAGCGTCTGGACAACCAGGCTACTAAATACCGTAAGTAATAGTGCCTGTGTAATAGAAATGGCGCACATTGTGCGCCATTTTTTTGTCCTGCTCTCCCCGATTTACTGCACTCTTTTGCTCTCATCCACCGGCGCATTCTGCACCGACAAATTCGATACCGCCCCTCCAGCACTGCTCTGCTCACCGCCAGAAACCACCACCGGATAGCCCGCTCGTCTCGACAGCGCGCGCTTCAGCTGCGCCTCATCAACGGACTTATCGCCGGAAAACTGATGGAATTCTGCCGGCAGCGTATAGGCAATGGTGCGGGTATTGCCGCTTTCATCCTGCGACAGCGGCCGGTGTACCTCGACGTAGCGCCTGCCGTCCGGCTCAACCGCAAACTTCACCGGCTGATTGATGATGCGTACCGGCGTTCCGGTCTTCACCTGGCTAAAGAGCGCCTGAATGTCGGCGGCGTTCATGCGCATACAGCCGGAGCTGACCCGCAGGCCAACGCTGTCCGGCGCGTTGGTGCCGTGGATGAGGTATTCGCCGTTACCGTACGCCAGGCGCAGCGCATAGCGTCCCAGAGGGTTATTTGGCCCCGCCGGGATAACGGGCGGCAGCTTAATCCCTTTCTCCAGCGAGCGGGCGCGGATGCCCGCCGTCGGGGTCCAGGTTGGATTGGGGATCTTCTGCCCAACGCGGGTGGTCATCTCCGGCGTTTCCAGGCCAAGCTGGCCAATGCCGAGCGGATAGACCTGAACCAAATTTTGCCCCGGCGGGAAGTAGTACAGCCGCAGCTCCGCCAGGTTCACCACAATCCCCTCCCGAGGCGTGTCGGGCAGCAGCATCTGCGACGGGATCAGCACCTGGGTGCCCGGTTTAGGCTCCACCGGTGCCAGCGTATCGTTAGCTTCGAGGATCAGCATTGCCGCGGTATCAAAATGACGAGCAATCGCCTGCAGGTTGCGATCCCCCTCCTGTACCGTCCAGAATTGATTTTGACCAATGATCCTGCTGTTAGCAGGAGGAAGTGGGTAATCTACCGCCCAGGCGCCGTGCTGAGCGCTCAGGGCCGTCAGAAGGGATATCGTGAGGAGAGTCGCGCGTTTCATACTGAGATTCCTTCTTTCGCTAATAAAACGCCAGGATCTGTATATCGGCGGGAAACGCGTTCCCACCGAACGTAACAGAATGAAATCTACCTGTTTATTCTAGCTAAGATTTGCGGCTTTCGCGCGAATTGCGCGAATCATGGCCTCCAGCCCCTGCGACCGCGATGGCGTAAGGTGCTGAGTCAGCGCCATCTTTTCAAACCACGGGCGAACGTCAAAGGCGGTGATATCCTTGGCCGTCATCTGGTCATAGAGGATAAACACCACGGCGATGAGCCCCTTGACGATAGCCGCATCGCTATCGCCGCGCAGCGCGAGCACGCCCGATTCGCTCTGCTCGATAACAATCCATACCTGGCTCTGGCAGCCCTGGATAATATTTTGCGCCGTATGCTCCTCGGCGCTCAGCGGCGCCAGCCGCTGGCCAAGCTCAATAATATAGAGGTACTTCTCTTCCCAGTTCGCGCAACGGCTGAAGTTGCGCAGCAGTTTCTCTTTTTCCGGTAACGCCGCCATGATTGCTTCCTTTAGCCTAATAGCTTGTGAATGCGCTGTAGTCCTGCGACCAGCCGATCCACATCTTCCGTGGTATTGTACATCGCCAGCGACGCCCGACACATCGCCGGTACGCTAAAGAAGTCCATCAGCGGCATGGCGCAGTGATGGCCGGTGCGGATGGCAATGCCGTAGTTATCGAGGAAGCTGCCGACGTCGTAGGCGTGGTGCGCCCCGAGATTAAAGGCTATCACCCCGAGCCGCTGAGATGGGCCGTAGACGATAAGGTCCGGCACTTTTGCCAGCTCCTGCAGCGCGTAGCGCATCAGGGTCTGTTCATATTCGCCGATCTGCGCCAGCCCCAGCGCGCTGACGTACTCCAGCGTCGCGCCAAGCCCGATAATTCCGCCGGTATTTGGCGTCCCCGCCTCAAAGCGCCACGGCGCTTTTGCCCAGGTGGTGCCCTGGGTCAGGCTGACGGTGGCGATCATCGAACCGCCCCCTTCCCAAGGCGGCATCTCATCCAGCAGGTCCGCTTTACCGTAGAGGATCCCGATCCCGGTCGGGCCGTACAGCTTGTGTCCGGAGAAGACGTAGAAGTCGCAGTCCAGCGCCTGGACGTCCACCGCGTGATGCATTACCGCCTGAGCGCCGTCCACCAGTACTCTGGCACCGTGCTGATGCGCCATAGCGATCAGCGCCGGCACCGGGTTTTCAATGCCCAGCACGTTAGAGACCTGGGTGATGGCCAGCAGCCGGGTGCGCGCGTCAAACAGGCCCGGTATCGCATCCAGCTGCAGGGTTCCGTCCGAATTGAGCGGGATCACCCGCAGCTCGGCGCCCACCCGGGCACAGAGCAGCTGCCACGGAACGATATTGGCGTGATGCTCCATGGCGCTGACGATGATGTTATCCCCGGCCCCCACGTTGGCGTTGCCCCAGCTATTGGCAACCAGGTTGATGCCTTCGGTGGTGCCGCGAACGAAGACCAGCTCCTCCGCTGAGCGCGCGTTGAGGAAGGTTGCCGCCTGCTGGCGAACCTGCTCCATGCGCGTCGTCGCCTCTGCGCTGAGAGTGTGAATACCGCGATGCACGGCGGCATAGCCGTGACGGTAAAACTCCGCCTCGGCGCGAATCACCGCCTCCGGCTTTTGCGCGCTGGCGGCACTGTCCAGATAGACCAGCGGCTGGCCGTTGACCTCCCGGCCGAGCAGCGGAAAATCTGCGCGGACTCGTTCAACAGAAAATGTCATGCTGTCTCCCCCGGTAAACGCTGGCCGATGCGCGCGAGAATTTGCTGCCTGAGCGCCACGTCGCCGATGGCTTCCGTCAGCTCGGCGGCGAAAGCGTACAGGATCATGTGCTGCGCCGCCTGCTGGGTAATGCCGCGCGAGCGCAGGTAAAACAGCTGTTCGTCGTCGATGCGCCCGATGGTGGCGCCGTGGCTACACTTGACGTCATCGGCGTAAATCTCCAGCTGCGGCTTGGTATCCACCTCCGACAGCCGGCCTAATAGCAGATTGTTGTTGGTCATCTGGCCGTCGGTTTTTATCGCGTTCGGCGCAACGTTAATCAGGCCGTTAAATACCGCCCGGCCTTTGTCGTTAACGATGGTTTTATGCAGCTGGCGGCTATTGCAGTAGCCGACATCATGGTTCAGCCAGGTGCGGCTGTCGCAGACCTCATTTTTGACCGGCATCGCCAGGGAGTTAATCCGCAGGTTGCTGTTCTCACCCCGCAGCTGCACGCTGGTATTCTGGCGCAGCACCGCGCCACCGAGCAGGAAGCTGCTGCTAAAGGCCGACGCATCGCGGCCCAGAGAGAGGTCGTTGTGGGCAAAGTGGTAGCTCTGGGCATTTTCAAACGCCAGCTTGATATGCTGCAGATGGGCGTTATCCGCCACCGCGGCGGTCAGCCGTCCGCCGGTGAAATGGCGCTGTTCGTTGAGGCTGACGTAGTGCTCCATAATCGTCGCCTCCGCGCCGCTCTCCAGCTCCAGATGATGCCGGTAGTGCGCGGTGTTCATCTCTTCGCCCGCCAGCCCGCGCGTCACGTGCATAATCAGCAATGGCCTCGCGGGGCGCTGGTTGCGCTTCACGCGAATGCGGGTCACCGTCGGCGCCAGGCTTTCGGTCAGGTGCAGAAACAGCTCCGGCTGCAGCGCGTCGGGCAGCGCCTGACGCTGGTTATCGATATTCACTTCGTAACCGCTGTCGCCCAGCGCGTCGCTCAGCGCTTCGCTGTAGCGGCCATCGATAAACACCAGCCGCCAGGCGTCGACGGAGAGCGCCAGCGCGTCCCGTTGCGCCTCGGTTAGCGCCTCGGGCTGCGGGGCAACAAAGGTGCCGCCAAGCAGCGCATCCAGCGGGGTATATTTCCAGTGTTCATGCTTACGCGTCGGCAGCCCCAGGCGCAGCGCCTGCTGCAGGTGCTGGTGCGCTTCCGGCGTTCTCAGCTCAGCCTGCTCTTCAAACAGGTGGTGCCACTGCTGCAGCGCGTTACTGCTGTTCGGTAAGCCAGCCATAGCCCTGCTCCTCCAGTTGTTTGACCAGGGTGAAGTCGCCGGATTTGACGATCCGCCCCTGGTACAGCACGTGGACGTAATCAGGCTTGATATAGTCGAGAATACGCTGGTAGTGGGTGACGATAATAAACGCGCGCTTGCCGTCGCGCAGCGCGTTAACGCCGTCAGATACGATCTTCAGGGCGTCGATATCCAGCCCCGAGTCGGACTCATCGAGAATGCACAGCTCCGGCTCCAGCACCGCCATCTGCAGAATGTCGTTGCGCTTTTTCTCGCCGCCGGAGAAGCCGACGTTGACCGAGCGGGTCAGCAGGTCTTCCGGCATCTTCAGCAGCTTAATTTTCTCTTCCATCAGATCCTGAAAATCGAAGCGATCCAGCTGCTCCTGCCCGCGATAGCGGCGCACCGCGTTCAGCGCCGTTTGCAGGAAAAACTGGTTGCTGACGCCCGGAATTTCCACCGGATACTGGAAGGCCATAAAGATCCCTTCCCCCGCGCGATCCTCCGGCGCGAGCTCGAGCAGATCCTTGCCCTTAAACTCAACGCTGCCGCCGGTCACCTCGTAGTCTTCCCGCCCGGCGAGCGTTGCGGAGAGCGTACTTTTCCCGGAGCCGTTGGGCCCCATAATGGCGTGAACTTCGCCGGGTCGGATATCGAGGTTCAACCCGCGCAGGATCTCTTTATCGTCAACGGATACCTGCAAATCTTTAATGCTTAACATGTATATTCCTTAATTCGGCAGTCTGCTTCGGGCGGCGCCATCGCGCAGCCGGCATGGGCCAGACTGTTAACCGACGCTGTGTTCAAGGCTAATCGCCAGCAGTTTTTGCGCTTCCACGGCAAATTCCAGCGGCAGCTCTGAGAAGACATCCTTACAAAAGCCGTTAACGATCATTGAGATCGCATCATCTTCACTGATCCCGCGCTGCAGACAGTAGAAGAGCTGATCTTCACCAATTCGCGAGGTGGTGGCTTCATGCTCCAGCTGGGCGCTGTTGTTACGGCACTCAACGTACGGGAAGGTGTGCGCCCCGCAGTCCGGCCCGATCAGCATCGAGTCACACTGGGTAAAGTTTCGCGCGTTGGTCGCCGTCGGCATAATTTTGACCAGCCCGCGGTAGCTGTTCTGGCTTTTACCGGCGGAGATCCCTTTGGAGATAATCGTCGAGCGGGTGTTTTTACCGATATGAATCATTTTGGTGCCGGTATCCGCCTGCTGGTGGCCGCTGGTCAGCGCCACCGAGAAGAACTCGCCGATGGAGTTGTCGCCGCGCAGAATACAGCTTGGATACTTCCACGTTATCGCCGAGCCGGTCTCCGACTGGGTCCACGACATTTTGCTGTTTTCACCTTCGCAGAGCGCTCGCTTGGTGACGAAGTTGAGGATCCCGCCGGTGTTGTTATCCCCGGGGAACCAGTTCTGCACCGTGGAGTATTTTACTTCGGCATCTTTGTGGATGATGACCTCAACCACCGCCGCGTGCAGCTGGTAGCTGTCGCGAACCGGCGCCGAGCAGCCTTCGATATAGCTGACGTAGCTGCCCTCGTCGGCGACGAGGATCGTGCGTTCAAACTGGCCGGTTTTTTCGGCATTGATGCGGAAATAGGTCGATAGCTCCATCGGGCAGCGCACGCCTTTCGGCACGTAGATAAAGGTGCCGTCGGAGGCGACAGCGGCGTTCAGCGCGGCGAAGAAGTTGTCATTGCCGGGCACCACCGTGCCAAGATATTTTTTCACCAGCTCCGGATGATCGTGGATCGCTTCGCCAAAGGAGCAGAAGATGATGCCCTGCTCCGCCAGCTTTTCCCGGTAGGTGGTGGCGACCGAGACCGAGTCAAAGATGGCGTCGACCGCCACTTCCCGCCCTTCGCGTACCGGCACGCCCAGCAGATTGAAGGCCTCTTCAACTTCGCTGGTCAGATAGTCGGCGGGGCCGGTTTGCTGCACCGCACCCGGCTCGGAAGCGCAGGTGTCGTCGCAGTTGCCGCAGGAGGGCGCGGAATAGTAGCTGTAATCCTGATAGTCCAGCTTATCGTAGTGCGCCTTGAGCCAGTGCGGCTCTTCCATCTCCAGCCACGCTCTGAAGGCGTTCAGCCTGAACTCAAGCATCCACTCCGGCTCGTTGCGGCGGGCGGAGATCGCCCGCACCACCTCTTCGTTGATGCCCTTAGCCAGCTCATCGGTCTGTAACCGGGTAAAAAAGCCTTCTTTATAGTTCAGCGGCCCGCCGGTCCAGGTTTTGACATCGTCAGTTGTTTCAGTATTACGAGACATAATTACTCCGCCTGAACCCCAAAGCTTTCACCGCAGCCGCACTCGTGCTGCGCTTTCGGGTTATGAAACTTAAAGATTTCATTTAATCCTTCCCGAACGTAATCCAGCTCCGTACCATCAATAAACGGCATGGCCTGCAGCGGCGCCCACAGCTTCGCGCCTTCGAACTCAAACAGCAGATCGTCTTTCGCGGGCTCTGCGATAAGCTCCATCACGTAGGCAAAGCCGGCGCAGCCGCTGGTTTTTACGCCAAGACGAAGCCCCTGCATCGGCGGCTGCTTGCTCACCAGGTCACGGATATGGGCGGCGGCGGCGGGCGTCATGATCAGGCCACGCCAGCTAAAATCGTCGGGATTAAAGGTTCCTGCTTGTACTTCCATCGGTCTACCTCATTGGTTGGCGCCATCAGGGCATCTCACCATGTTAGTGATAACGATTATCACTTCAACCCATCTGGAGAAGGGGTATTCGCCCCTGAGACTCTTTTATGGCCCTTTTTATAAGCATAGACCCTGCTTTACTGCTTATCAGGTCTCATTTTTTCTATTTAATAGACTGAAAAATAATAAGTTATTTGATGTGGGTTGGCAGAAGATGCGGCAATGGAAAAGATGCATCGAAAATACCGATTTTTGAGATAGGAGATGAAAAAATCCGCCTTTCAGTGACTTATCGGATATTCAAGGGGTTATATAGTCACACCGTTGTGCTATCGGTCCCTACCGGCCTCTTCCCGCCCGGCGCTGAAGGCGCGGCGGCTTTTCAGCTATGCCGCTAAAAACCTCATCCAGTAGCATAACGTTGACTGAACCTACGGATACCACGTCCAATCTATAAGCATTATCTGAAAACCGGGGTTGTTGTGTGGCTATGTGTAGACATTTTGGTTATAAAGTCGATCGTCCTTCGGGGATTAAGTTTTAATCACCCTGATCAAGCTGGTGTACAATCTTCGCTTATAATTTCTACAGTTTTCGGCATGATGCCGAAACCGCTGGTAACCTGGAGCTTTTGTCGTAACGGATGATAGATATCAGTATTATGTCGATGTGCATGGTAGTCCTTCTGGTGATGAGCGTACTGCTGGACTGAAAGCGTGTTGCGCCACAACTCTTTGCCGCCGCTGTTCCGATTCTCGCCGTTTATCGGCCGGCTATAGCCGTGTCCTGATGAAACCGGCCCTCGGTTTTACCTTCCCGCACGCCCTCCTGCAGACCCTCCACAGTCGTTAATAAATAAGGAGATTTGGAGGATTCGCCCCCGGTGGGATTGTCGCCCCGAAACCTAACCTCTAAGATTTTAGCCACACACTTAAGAGGTAACGAAGATGAAAGGAACAATCATTGCCCTGTTAGCAACCGTTTCTATTGCCGCCGCCAGCGCCTTCGCCGCGGATAAAAGCGAAACGCCGCCTGCGCGGGATAACGCCGGACAGCCGCCGTTTGAGATGAACCAGCAGCGTGGCCCCATGCCGATGCCTCCACTGCCGCCGAGAAAGCCGGCGCTCTTCTCCGCGACCGTTGCCAGCGATAATCCGACTGACACCATTAATAAGCTCACCGCGTTAATCCCTGCCAGCAAAGCCCGGCATTATGAAATCCATGTTGAAGTCGTCGCCGTACCCGATATGGCAGAGGCCGGGCCCCTGTGATTTTGCCGGGTTAATTAAACCGTGCAGGCGCGATGAATAAGCGGTCGAAATGGATTTACCCGCCGGGTTTATGTGGTTGTTTGTCACCCGACGCATCGGCATGGCTATTATGCAAACGAAAAAAAAGCTGCCAATAATAGCGGCAGCTTTTATATCTAACGACTCAGTCTGATACTGAAGGGCTATTAGCTCTTAATTTTTCTGTAGATAAACAGCACCACCAGCGCGCCAATTACCGCAACGACAAAGCTACCGAAATTAAACCCGTCAACCTTGCCAAAGCCAAAGAAGGTGCTGATCCAGCCGCCCACTACCGCACCGATGACCCCCAGAATGATAGTGACAAAAAAGCCGCCACCGTCTTTACCCGGCATGATCCACTTCGCTAAAATACCGGCAATAAGACCAAAAATGATCCAGGAAATGATACCCATGGTTAACTCCGTCCTCTTTGTTGCTCTGCAAGTGCATAGTAATTAAATAGTAGCATATACGGAGCATGTGAAACATGAATTATATATTTATTAGACGATTACTTGCCGCACGAGCCGCCATGGTCTACATATCATGAGGAGCTGTTAACGTCAAAAGAGGTAAAAGATGGGGTATTACGTCATTAAGAAGTCAGAGAAGAGCGTGTCCCAACCCTGGTATTTCTTGCTGAAGGCCGATAACCACGAAACCATCGCCACCAGTGAAATGTATTCCTCGAAGGATGCGGCGAAAAAAGGAATTGCCTCGGTGCAGAAGAATGGCCCGAGTGAAATAATTAAGGATGAAACGCTATAAACAATATGGGGGAAAAATTTCCCCCATATATCACTTCAGGCAATGAGTGCGGTCTTAAACCACCGCCGTAGTGAGCCGCGATGAGCAGCACAGACGCCCCTGCTCGTCGGATATTTCAATCTGCCACACCTGATGGCGAGACCCGACGTGCAGTGCTTTACAGACGCCACGCACCCGACCGCCGCGAACCGAACGGATATGGTTAGCGTTAACTTCCAGCCCCACCACCTTTTGCTCGCCTTCGCTGCATAAATAGCCGGCAACCGAACCCAGCGTTTCGGCCAGCACCACCGACGCGCCGCCGTGCAGCAGGCCGAACGGCTGATGGGTTCGGCTGTCTACCGGCATCGTGGCTTCAAGGGTGTCATCGCTAAACACATCGAAGCGGATATCCAGCAGGCCCACCATATTGCCCTCGCCCATGCCGTTGAGCTGTTCCAGCGTTGTCTGACGTTTCCAAATCATCCAATAATCTCCAGCAGCGCCTGCAGCGGGTGACGTACGCCGCTGCCTTCAATACGCTTAACCTGACTACGACAGGAGTAGCCGGTCACCAGACAGCGGTTGCGCGGCAAACGCTGAATCGCCTGTTGCCAGGAAAGCGCGTAAATCGCCAGCGAGTTGGCATGGTTTTTAACCTCATGGCCGTAGGTTCCGGCCATGCCACAGCAGCCCACGCTGACGTTTTCCAGCTTCGCGCCAAAGCGCGCAAAGATTTCGGCCCACTGTTTCGGGGCCGCCGGGAGCGCCGTGACCTCCGTGCAGTGGCCAAACAGATACCACGCCTCGCCGCCGTTATCCTGCACCGCGGTTTCAGGCAGGGCCCGCGGCAGCCATTCATGCACCAGCATCACGCGGAAGTCGCCGCGCTTATCGCCCAGCGTCTGGTTGTATTCATCGCGATAGCACAGCACCAGGGCCGGATCGACGCCGACCATCGGGATCTCGAGCTGCGCCATCCGGTTGAGGAAGTCCGCCGTTTTCTGCGCCGTACGGGCGAAACGCGACAGGAAGCCTTTAATATGCTGCGCCTTACCGTTTGGTGAAAACGGCAGCAGCACCGGCTGATAGCCGACTTTTTCCACCAGCCGGATAAAATCAGCCACCACCTGCGCATCGTAGTAGCTGGTGAACGGATCCTGCACCACCAGCACCATTTTGGCCTTTTGCTCGGCGCTCAGCGCTTCAAGCTGCTCCAGCGTCATATTCGCCGAACGGTGGCCGACCATTTGCTGCTTCAGCGACGGCGTAGAGAGCAGCGGTAAATCCACCATCCCGATGTGCTTCTCCGACAGCTTGCGCATCCACGGCTGGTTAATGAAGAAGTTAAAGGTTTTCGGCGCCTGCGCCATCAGCGGCGCGTAGGATTCCACCGTCGCCACCAGATGGTCGCGAACCGGGCGCAGATAGCGGCTGTGGTAAAGCTGCAGGAAGCGCGAACGGAACTCAGGAACGTCGATTTTAATCGGACACTGGGTAGAACAGGCTTTACAGGCCAGGCAGCCGGACATCGCCTCTTTGACCTCATGGGAGAAGTCATACTCGCCCTTGCGCGCGTGCCAGCTGTTGCGGGTGCGCTCGATAAGCTCGCGCAGGCTAGCGCGTTTCTCCGCCAGCTGGCTCTCCAGCTGATTGGGATCGATACCCCGATCGGCCAGCAGACGCAGCCATTCGCGCACCAGCGTTGCCCGGCCTTTCGGCGAATGGATGCGATGATTGCTCACCTTCATCGACGGGCACATCGGGCTTTTAACATCAAAGTTAAAGCACAGGCCGTTACCGTTACACTCCATCGCCCCGCGCCATGAGCTGCGTACGGCGATAGGGATCTGGCGATCGAAGGTGCCGCGTTTCACCGCGTCCACCTTCATCATCGGCGCATCGACGCCTTCCGGCGGGCAGATTTTACCCGGGTTAAGGCGGTTATCCGGGTCAAATGCCGCCTTCACCTTCCGCAGCTCGCCGTAGAGCTCGTCGCCAAAGAACGCAGGGCTGTACTCGGCGCGGAACCCTTTCCCGTGCTCACCCCACAGCAGGCCGCCGTATTTGGCCGTCAGGGCGACCACTTCATCGGAGATCTGCTTCATCAGCACTTCCTGCCGGGGATCGCACATATCCAGCGCCGGGCGCACGTGCAGCACCCCGGCATCAACGTGACCAAACATGCCGTAGCTCAGGCCGTGGGCGTCCAGCAGCGCGCGAAACTCGACGATGTAATCCGCCAGATGCTCCGGCGGCACGCAGGTATCTTCGGCAAAGGGAATCGGTTTAGCCGCGCCCTTCGCGTTACCCAGCAGCCCTACCGCCTTTTTACGCATCGCATAGATACGCTCAACGCCGTCCAGCTCGCCGCATACCTGCCAGCCGATGACGCCGGCTTCGCCCTGGGCGATCAGCCGCTCCAGGCGCTGACACAGCGAAGCCACCTGGCCGTCGATCAGCTCGACGTCATCGCCGGAAAACTCGACGATGTTCAGCCCCAGCATCTCTTTATCCGGCACGTCGGCGATCAGTTCGCTGACCGAGTGCCAGACGATATCCTCGCGCGCGAGGTTGAGCACCTTCGAGTCGACGGTTTCCACCGACAGCGCGTTGGCCGCCACCATAAACGGCGCATTGCGCAGCGCCGAGTCAAACGAATCATACTTAACGTTCACCAGCCGACGCACCTTCGGCAGCCGGGTGATGTCGAGACGCGCTTCGGTAATAAACGCCAGCGTCCCTTCCGAACCGGTTAATACCCGCGTCAGGTCGAATTCGCTGAGATCGTCATTAAAGACGTGGCGCAGATCGTAGCCGGTCAGGAAGCGGTTAAGCCTGGGGAATTTATCGATAATCAGCTGGCGCTGCGCTTTGCAGCGCTGGTAGACGGTGCGATAAATACGACCGATTGCCGACTGCTCGTTCGCCAGGGTTTCTGCCAGGGCTGCGGGAATGGCCTGGGTATCCAGAATATCGCCCCCCATCAGCACCGAGCGCACGCCCAGCACGTGATCGGAGGTTTTACCGTACACCAGCGACCCCTGGCCGGAGGCATCGGTATTGATCATTCCGCCGAGGGTGGCGCGGTTGCTGGTTGACAGCTCCGGCGCGAAAAAGTAGCCGTACGGCTTAAGATATTGGTTGAGCTGATCTTTAATGACCCCGGCTTCGACCCTAACCCAGCCTTCTTGCGGGTTAATTTCGATAATGCGGTTCATATAGCGGGACATATCAACCACGATTCCCGCATTCAGCGACTGGCCGTTGGTGCCGGTGCCGCCGCCGCGTGGCGTAAAGACCAGCGTTTTAAAACGCTCATCCGCCGCCACTCTCGCCAGCAGCGCGACGTCCGCCGTGGAGCGGGGGAATAAAATCGCGTCCGGCAGCAGCTGATAAATGCTGTTATCCGTCGCCATCGTCAGCCTGTCGGCATAGCTGGTGGCGGTATCGCCGGTAAAACCTTGTTGCTCCAGTACCTGCAAAAAATTCAATACCAGCTGAACGACGCCTGGTGCTTGAGAAATTTGTGGGATCATAACGCTTGACCCTGCCTGACTATGTTGTGTTGTAAAAACTTCATCCTTCGGAGCGCTTTCGTCAGCCGATTTTGCTGCGCCGAACGTTGACTTAGGCAAACGTCGCGAGCTTTCACCTGCCGGTTCGAGGTATCCTGGATGATTTTGCGTGTGGGTAACTAAACGATTGCGTAGTGCAGTCAACTTTTTATCACATTTTTTTCATATGCGCCCACCAGATTTATGTGCAGAATCAGGCTCGTGAAATTATTGGTATTATTATCCGTATATGGAATTACGCTGCGTCAGGCTTTTGGCGCCACTGGAAAGGTAAAATTTCTCTATGATTAACGAGCGTCAGCCCCGGGATATACCGCAGGTTCTGCTATCGGTGCTGTTTTTGTCCCTGATTATTGTTTCCTGCCTGTGGGTCGTACAGCCCTTTATTCTGTCATTTGCCTGGGCGGGCACCGTGGTCATTGCCACCTGGCCGGTTCTTCTCCGCCTGCAGCGGCTGCTGTTTGGCAAACGCGCCCTCGCGGTGCTGATAATGACCGTGCTCTTATTCCTGCTGTTCGTTATCCCGATCGCGCTGCTGGTCAACAGCCTGGTCGATAACAGCGCGCCGCTGATTAAAATGTTTACCACCGGTAGCGTGAGCCTGCCGGATTTTGCCTGGCTGAACAGCATCCCGCTGATTGGCGGCAAGCTCTACTCCGCATGGCATGGCCTGCTGGATATGGGGGGCGCGGCGATCATGGCCAAAATTCGGCCCTATATCGGCACCACCACCACCTGGTTTGTTGGGCAGGCGGCACACATTGGCAAGCTGCTGGTCTACTGCGGACTGATGCTGCTGTTTAGCGCCCTGCTCTACTGGCAGGGTGAAAAGGTGGCCTATGGATTCCGCTATTTCGCCACCCGCCTGGCGGCCAAGCGCGGCGACGCCGCGGTACTGCTGGCAGGACAGGCCATTCGCGCCGTGGCGCTGGGGGTGGTGGTTACCGCGCTGACTCAGGCGGTACTGGGCGGTATCGGCCTGGCGGTCACCGGCGTGCCTTACGCCGCGCTGCTGACGGTGGTGATGATCTTCACCTGCCTCGTTCAGCTGGGGCCGTTGATTGTGCTCATCCCGTCCATTATCTGGCTGTACTACAGCGGCGATACTACCTGGGGCACCGTGCTGCTGGTGTGGAGCTGCGTGGTAGGGACCATGGATAACGTCATCCGTCCGGTGCTTATCCGCATGGGTGCCGACCTGCCGATGATCCTGATCCTCTCCGGCGTTATCGGCGGCCTGATTGCCTTTGGCATGATTGGCCTGTTTATCGGCCCGGTCCTGCTCGCCGTATCATGGCGGCTGTACGACGCCTGGGTGCACGAAGTTCCACCGCCGCCGAAAGACCCCGATCGGGTGCTGGCCGAGCTCACCGAGCTTAATGCCGGCAATATCAAAAGCAACAAGTAGGCCCTGACAGCGCATATCAAGGCGGGGAAACCCGCCTTAAACATAAATAAACCTTATACATTCATGCCTGCCTGACGCCCTCACCGTCCCTTTCGCTACATATCCCCCGCATATTCTTCACTTCAATTTAACTATTGAGAGGAATCCGATCGACGCAAAAAGTCCCCGTGTCTACTATATGAGCACGGTTATAAATCAACACCTTGATTTATAAGCATGGAAATCCCCTGAGTGAAACAACGAATTGCTGTGTGTAGTCTTTGCCCATCTCCCACGATGGGCATTTTTTTTCCTGAAATCCCAACGCGGACACCGCTATAGAGCGCCTCCTGATGGAGACTTTTCTTACTCATAGAGCCATACACCAGCCCTGGCAGATTCAATAATCATTTCTACGGTAAGTGGTTTAAGCTTTCTTTCAGGAGGCTTACCCTTCCACCAGGGGCGTTCAGGCTCGAAGTAATGATATAAATTGAAGCCATCATACCTGATATTGTATCGGGTAAATAAATCAATGAGCATTTCTTCTAGTTCTTCATCGACGAAATTGAAATACTCTTGAAACGTCCAGTTTTTCTGTACTGGCTGTTTTCTTTCACTGTACTTATCGGTGAGATATTGAAGTATCTCTCTTTCATCAACCATCAGAAATATGTCCACCCTATACGATCTGAAGCCCTTACAATAATGTTATATTTGTTTCTTGTATCTTTAGCAACGTGCATCATAATGACTACGGCCTGTGCATAGCCAAGATACGGAACGGCACGCCCGATAACTGTACCAATTTTAGTTGTATATCTTGTATTTCCAAAACCAACGGATGTTGCTACGCGAATATTTTCAGGAAAACGTCTATCCTTAAATATTCGACGCGCCATTTTTGATGCAATGCTGGTCCGAGACGTTGATTTGCCCAATCCTTTAGGCTTAGGTAAAATAGGCTGGCCGGATAAAATCATAGCAGCCGTTTCTATTGCAATACCGGTACGACTGGAAAAAATCTCCAGAAAAATAAGCCAAAACAACTCTTCCCGCGCAACATTAGCGTGGCCGTGATAGAAGTAGGTGCCGTTAAGCTCTTCAGTCGTGTCCATGCAGCCCTCCGTTACGCCGTCTGACGCTGGTTCCACGCATCAGTATGCATAATATTGCCATCGCAGTGTTTCCACGTAATTTTCTCGTAGCGAAGCTCCAGGGTTTCCATATGATTCTCATTCGGGTTGTCTGGTGAAGCCATAGAGGGAGAAATAGAGACGATCCGGACCTCCTCAAGAAACATGTTGAAATACTCAACCTCCTGACCAGCATCATTGATTTTGTACCATTTAATCTCTGCTGAAGTCAGATTTTGCCCCGTACTTACCGCTTTATAAAGATATGGACTGGAGTAATCGAACTCTTTCACTAACAGCATCGGTGAATGCATTCGTGTACCTGTTACTTTCCCTGTCGCATTATCAGTAGGAATCATTAAGTTGTGATGAAACCCCTTAATTTCAATGCTGGACTCTCGATTAATAACATCGACGCCTCCTCTAATAAGCGCACCGCCATCATCTTTCAGCCATAAACAAGCAGGAATTGCCATGATTTTTAGCCCTCTCCTAAGTTGAGGTCATAATAAATCACAGAAGTGAACACAACCTCAAGAATTATATATTATAGAAAAATCAAAATATACATATCGATGAATTAAAGCAGCGCCATCATAATTCTGATGAATCAAGTTGCGACATAATTTACTTTTTTAATAATTTTACCTGTATCTACGGAGACGCAGTTATTTAGTCTGGTTATCTCTTGTTTCCTTCGCCACAGTTGAACAGCCTATGGCCGCCATCTCCTTCTGTACGTCCCGATACGCTATGTTTCCTTTTCCATCGCTGTATAATGCGTTCAGCCTTGATATAGCTACCTGGCAGGAAGGGCGCAGGCGCATCAGGAAAACAAACTGTTCTTTCCGCTTCACGTGCCTGGCCGCAAAATACCTAATCAGGAGGCCATTAAAATAAAAAACCCCGCCATTAGCGGCGGGGTTTGCATGGGCAAAGGGTGCGTTATTTGTTGAGCTCAGCCAGACCAAGCCAGGTTTGCACCACGGTATCCGGGTTCAGGGACAGGCTATCAATCCCCTCTTCCATCAGCCAGGCAGCAAAGTCCTCATGGTCGGACGGCCCCTGCCCGCAAATACCGACATATTTACCCTGCTTCTTCGCCGCGCGAATCGCCATCGACAGCAGCGCTTTCACCGCATCGTTACGTTCGTCAAACAGCTCAGAGACGACGCCGGAGTCGCGGTCAAGGCCAAGTGCCAGCTGCGTCATATCGTTCGAACCGATAGAGAAGCCGTCAAAGTACTCAAGGAACTGCTCCGCCAGCAGGGCATTGGACGGGATTTCACACATCATGATAATTTTGAGGCCATTTTCGCCGCGCTTCAGGCCCTGACGCTCCAGCTCTTCCACCACCGCTTTCGCCTGGGCGACGGTGCGGACGAACGGCACCATGATCTCGACGTTGCTCAGCCCCATGTCGTTACGCACGCGCTTAACCGCATCACACTCCAGCGCAAAGCAGTCGCGGAAGCTGTCGGAAACGTAGCGGCCGGCGCCGCGGAAGCCGAGCATGGGGTTCTCTTCTTCCGGCTCATAACGCTCGCCGCCCACCAGGTTGGCGTATTCGTTAGATTTAAAGTCGGACAGACGCACGATAACGCGTTTTGGATAGAATGCCGCACCCAGCGTGGCGATCCCTTCCGTCAGGCGACCGACGTAGAACTCTCTCGGTGAATCGTAGCCCTTCATCAGCTCGCGGATTTCGTTCTGCAGGCCAGGCTCCTGGTCATCGAACTCCAGCAGCGCGCGCGGATGAACGCCAATCATTCGGTTGATGATGAACTCCAGACGCGCCAGGCCTACGCCTTCGTTTGGCAGACAGGCAAAGTCAAACGCCCGATCCGGGTTACCGACGTTCATCATAATTTTCAGCGGCAGGTCGGGCATTTCGCCCACGCTGGAGCTCTTGATGCTGAAATCCAGCAGCTCAGCATAAACGTAGCCGGTATCGCCTTCCGCACAGGAGACGGTCACGTTCTGGTTTTCCTGAATGCGGTCGGTCGCGTCGCCGCAGCCTACCACCGCCGGGATCCCCAGCTCACGGGCGATAATCGCCGCGTGGCAGGTACGCCCGCCGCGGTTGGTCACGATGGCCGCCGCTTTCTTCATGATCGGTTCCCAGTCCGGGTCGGTCATGTCGGTAACCAGGACGTCGCCCGGCTCGATGCGGTTCATCTCGCTGATATCATGGATAACCTTCACCGGACCCGCGCCAATGCGGTGGCCGATGGCACGCCCTTCAGCGACAATCTGCCCCTGAGCATGCAGCGTATAGCGCTCCATGACCTGGCCGCGGGAGCGCACGGTTTCCGGACGGGCCTGGACGATAAACAGCTCGCCGGTATGGCCATCTTTCGCCCACTCGATATCCATCGGACGTCCGTAGTGCTTCTCAATCTGCACCGCCTGCTTCGCCAGCGCCTGCACTTCCTCGTCGGTCAACGAGAAAATATCGCGCTGCGCCTGCGGCACATCCTCGATGCGCACCTGCTTACCGTGCTCCTGGGTCGGCGCGTAAATCATGCGGATCTTTTTCGATCCCATGGTCCGGCGCACGATAGCAGGACGGCCAGCTTCCAGCGTTGGCTTATGGACGTAGAACTCATCCGGGTTTACCGCGCCCTGTACCACCATTTCTCCCAGGCCCCAGGCAGAGGTGATAAACACCACCTGGTCGAAACCGGATTCGGTATCGATGGAGAACATGACGCCGGACGAGGCGAGGTCGGAGCGGACCATGCGCTGCACCCCGGCGGAAAGCGCCACGCCGCGGTGATCGTAACCCTGATGCACGCGATAGGAGATCGCACGATCGTTAAACAGCGAAGCAAACACGTGCTTCACTGCGACGAGCACGGCATCGAAGCCCTGCACGTTGAGGAATGTCTCTTGCTGCCCGGCGAAGGAGGCATCGGGCATATCCTCGGCAGTGGCGGAGGAGCGCACGGCAAAAGAGGCCTCAGCGTTGTCGGCGGACAGCTGCTTATAGGCATCGCGAATTGCGTCTTCCAGTTCGCTCTGGAACGGGGTATCGATGATCCACTGACGGATCTGTCCCCCCGCTTTCGCTAATGCGGAAACGTCGTCAATGTCGGTTTTATCCAGCAGTTCATAAATGCGCTGGTTTACGCCGCTTTGGTCCAGGAACTGATTGAAGGCATCAGCGGTGGTGGCAAATCCGTTCGGTACGCTAACACCCATACCGGACAGATTAGTGATCATTTCACCAAGGGAGGCATTTTTGCCCCCAACTCTGTCTACATCATTCATGCCGAGTTGGTTATACCAAAGCACCAGCGGTGACGAGCCATTGTTGGACATCGAGACAATCCTTTTGTGATTTAATACCAGTGATAAAAAACTCACGATCAACTACGGGATTTATCCTGACATATTTACGCGGCTGAAAAAAACGGTGAATCGTTCAAGCAAATTATTTTTTCTTTTTTAGGACAGTTCACCTGATATAGCTAACTCAATGATTCTTCACAAATCTGCTGAAATAAGAGACAAAAAATAACCAGCCGGCAAAAATGAACCTACCTTTTCATTAAAAATAAAAATAGCGTTTCATTTTTAAAGTGAGACAAAACATAAACGGATATGCTTAAATTTAATAACTGCTTTCAGGTAATTAAACTCATTATACCGGATGGTCAAAATGGAAAGTGCTGTAGATCGCCACGTATTTTATATTTCCGACGGGACGGCCATTACCGCCGAGGTGCTGGGGCACGCGGTGATGTCGCAGTTTCCGGTCGCTATCAGCAGCGTTACCCTGCCTTTCGTGGAGAATGTCAGCCGGGCGCGGGCGGTGAAGGAGCAAATCGACGCGATCTATGAGCAAAGCGGCATCCGTCCGCTGGTCTTCTACTCCATCGTGATCCCGGAAATTCGCGACATTATCACGCAAAGCGAAGGATTTTGTCAGGATATCGTGCAGGCGCTGGTGGCGCCGCTGCAGCAGGAGCTGCGGCTCGACCCCACGCCGATCGCTCATCGTACCCACGGCCTGACGCCGGGTAACCTGAACAAGTACGATGCGCGTATTGCCGCCATTGACTACACCCTCGCCCACGACGATGGCATCTCGCTGCGCAATCTCGATCAGGCGCAGGTGATCCTGCTGGGGGTCTCGCGCTGCGGCAAAACGCCGACCAGCCTCTATCTGGCCATGCAGTACGGTATCCGCGCCGCCAACTATCCGTTTATCGCCGACGATATGGATAATTTAATCCTGCCCGCCTCGCTCAAACCGCTACAGCACAAGCTGTTCGGCCTGACGATTAACGCTGAGCGCCTGGCGGCGATCCGCGAAGAGCGTCGGGAAAACAGCCGCTATGCTTCAATGCGTCAGTGCCGAATGGAGGTCACCGAGGTGGAGGCCCTGTACCGCAAAAATAAAATTCCCTGCCTGAATAGTACCAACTATTCAGTAGAGGAAATCGCGACGAAAATCATGGATATCATGGGGCTGAATCGAAGAATGTACTAACACACTAGTACATTATTGAAAATTTGTTTATGCTATCACCCGTGGCCTATACAGGATCATCCCCCGCTCTTGCAATAAGCGGGGATTGGTTTATCGTGATGCGCATCACTTCCCGGCAGTTTCGTCGCGGAAGAAACAGATTTTTGAGACCCCAATGAATAAAACAGACGAACTGCGTACCGCGCGCATTGAAAGCCTGGTAACGCCTGCGGAGCTGGCCCAGCGGCATCCCGTGTCTGCCGATGTCGCGGCACACGTCTCCGCTTCCCGCCGCCGAATTGAAAAGATCCTTAACGGCGAAGATCGCCGCCTGCTGGTGATTATTGGCCCATGTTCCATTCACGATACCGAGGCCGCGCTGGAGTATGCGCGCCGCCTGCAGGCGATGCGCGAGCGCTACCAGCCGCAGCTGGAAATCGTGATGCGCACCTATTTTGAAAAACCGCGTACCGTTGTCGGCTGGAAGGGTTTGATCTCCGACCCTGACCTGAACGGCAGCTATCGGGTCAATCACGGCATCGAAGTCGCGCGTCGCCTGCTGCTGCAGATCAACGAGCTGGGCGTGCCGACCGCCACTGAATTCCTCGATATGGTGACCGGACAGTTTATTGCCGATCTGATCGGCTGGGGCGCCATCGGCGCGCGCACTACCGAGAGCCAAATCCACCGTGAAATGGCCTCCGCGCTCTCCTGCCCGGTCGGATTCAAAAACGGCACCGATGGCAACACGCGCATCGCCGTTGATGCGATTCGCGCATCCCGCGCCAGCCATATGTTCCTCTCTCCGGACAAGCAGGGTCAGATGACCATCTATCAGACCAGCGGCAACCCTTACGGGCATATCATTATGCGCGGCGGCAAACGGCCAAATTATCATGCGGCGGATATTAGCGCCGCCTGCGATGCGCTGCGCGAGTTTGATCTGCCGGAGCAGCTGGTGGTGGACTTCAGCCACGGCAACTGCCAGAAGCAGCATCGTCGCCAGCTGGAAGTGTGCGAGAACGTGTGTCAGCAGATCCGCGACGGTTCGACGGCTATCGCCGGCATCATGGCGGAAAGCTTCCTCAAGGAAGGGACGCAGAAAGTGGTCGCCGGGCAGCCGCTGACCTGGGGCCAGTCGATTACCGACCCGTGCCTGAGCTGGGAAGACAGCGAGCGCCTGCTGGCTGAACTGGCTGCGGCAACCGCCACTCGCCTGTAGGCTTACTCTCCCACCGCGCCTGCGGTGGGAATCCTCCCACGCGGCAGAATATCCCCACCGCTAACCTGCCAAATATAGTACTTTGATAAAAAACGCTTGCCGTGAAAATTAACATTACTGATAATAATTATCATTGTTACTTTTATTTTTATTTTTGGTGCTATGACGCGAATGGATAACACTGCCACAGCTGAAAAAACAAAAGACAATGCCCCTTACCCTGTCGCCACGGATCGCAAAATTTGCAGCCGGGTGCTGCTCGGTCCCGAAGGTCGGGTAGTTATCGAGCATGACGGCCAGCGCTATCTGCTGCGTCAAACCCATGCCGGCAGGCTGATCCTGACAAAATAGCCCTCCCCGCCGCCTGGCGCGAGGAGAGCACGCCCCCGATTGCATTGACGCATCAGCTGGAGCAGCTGACTTCCAGCCCTTTTCCCCAGTCCGGCGGGCGGCTGACGTAATCATCTTCCCGGTCGATAAACGGCTGAGCCAGCGCCTCGTGCAGCCGCTCCAGTTCGCCGGTATTCCCCTGTTCCGCCTGTTCGATAGCCCGCTGCGCCAGCCAGTTACGCAGCACCAGCGCCGGGTTGACGGCACGCATATGCTGCTGGCGCCGCGCATCATCAATCTGCTCATCACGCAAGCGCGCGCGATAGCCGTCAAACCAGCTATCAAAGGCGGCGCGATCGATAAACTCATCGCGCAGCGGCGAGGCGGCGCTGAGCTGCTCGCTGGCGCTCAGCATCCTGAAGGTACGGGTGTAATCGCTGCCTTCGCGCATCATCAGCGCAAACAGGCCGTCCAGCAGATCGTTATCGCCCTGCTGCGGGGTAAACAGGCCAAGCTTGTCGCGCATGCGGCGGCCGTAGGCGCTCAGCAGCGCGTGCTGGTAGCCATCCAGGGCGGCGTTTAGCGCATCGGCGCTGATGAACGGCGACAGCGACTGCGCCAGACGCTGCAGATTCCACAGCCCTACCGCCGGCTGATTCTCAAAGCTATAGCGCCCCTGATAATCCGAATGGTTGCAGATGAAATCAGGCTTGAAGTCATCGAGGAACCCGTACGGGCCGTAGTCCATCGTCAGGCCGAGAATAGACATGTTATCGGTATTCATTACCCCATGCGCAAAGCCTACCGTTTGCCAGCTGGCGATAAGCGTCGCCGTTCTGGTGACAACGTCACGGAACCACAGAATGTACTTATCCGCTTCTCCGTCGAGCTCGGGCCAGTGGTGACGAATCACGTAGTCGGCCAGCTGCTGCACCTTTTCCGCCTCCCGGCGATAGTAGAAATGCTCGAAGTGGCCAAAGCGCACGTGGCTCTCAGCGATGCGCATCAGCATCGCTCCCTGCTCGACGGTTTCACGATACACCGGCGTGTCGCTGGTCACGATCGACAGCGCGCGGGTGGTGGGTATGCCCAGAGCGTGTATCGCTTCCGATGCCAGGCCTTCGCGGATCGTCGAGCGCAGCACGGCGCGCCCGTCGCCCATTCGCGAGTAGGGCGTGAGTCCGGCGCCCTTCAGGTGCCAGTCCATCCGCCGGCCATCGGGCAGCTGCTGCTCGCCCAGCAGGATCCCGCGGCCGTCGCCAAGCTGTCCGGCCCAGGAGCCGAACTGATGGCCGCTATAGACCTGCGCCAGCGGTGACATGCCGGGTAGCAGCGCTT
Organism: Klebsiella sp. BIGb0149; assembly: GCF_004362605.1. Classification (NCBI taxonomy): domain Bacteria; kingdom Pseudomonadati; phylum Pseudomonadota; class Gammaproteobacteria; order Enterobacterales; family Enterobacteriaceae; genus Klebsiella; species Klebsiella sp. BIGb0149. Next base: position 127,948 of record NZ_SNYG01000002.1, read on the forward strand.
CGCCACCCCATACGCCGGCGCCCGTTGACGGCTGAAATAGCGCCTCAGGCACGCCCAGGGTCTGCGCCAGCGGCGCGTTGTGCCAGATCGGCCGCGCGTTGCTCAGCGGCGTCGGGGTCAGGGCGGTATAGAAATCTGGCAGTTCATCACGCCAGTGGGTTGTAAAAGACAGGGTCATGGGTTCCTCCGGCCTTCAGTGTAGTGCCTTCAACAAAGTATTAACACGGGCGAATGACAGGGTTATCAACATAAAAGTGGGGTAAGCCGAAGGTCCTGTGCTTGCCAGCCAGGCGATTTTTGTCTCATCCATCGCTACACTCCCGCCGAACACTACCGCAATGATGGGCTCCAGTGACGGAAAGGCGTGCAGCGGGGCCCTGGCTCCCCGCTGAAATCGGCGAACCGAAGGCCGAAAGACAAGGGCTGGCCGCCAGGGATGGCGGCAAGAGGCGAATCGAGACAGGAGCGAGCCCCGGAACGGGCGAGCAGGTCGAGTTGAGCCGACCGCAGGCTGCAGGCCGGGAGGTGAGCGCAGTGCGCAGCACCGATTTCCGTGCGGGACCGCGGGGATTGTTAAGGGGAAGACGGTTATCTTCCCCTTAACCCGGTCACCTGGCAGCGAGGCCGCATGTTCTGCCAGACGTCCGGTGAACGGAACACCTCACGGCCGACCGACGTGAACCCGGTAAACCGCGCGTGACGCTATATTCTCCGCGCCTGCCAGAATTTTTTATTCCAGTACACGTTATTCAGCGACGAGCGCGTAACGCCGTTGCTGGTCGAAGCATGGATAAACTGGTTATCGGTATCGTAGATCCCTACGTGCAAACCGCTCTCTCCTGAGCCGGTCTTGAAGAACACCAGATCCCCGGGCAGCAGTTCGCTTTTATCAATACGGGTGCCGATCTCTGCCTGCTCGCGGGTTTCACGCGGCAGCTGCATGGAAAACTTATCGCGAAAGGTTCTCACCACAAAGCCGGAACAGTCCACCCCGCGCGGCGTCATCCCACCGTAGCGATACGGCGCCCCCCGCCAGTTCCGCAGCTGATCGTTAAGATTAGCGATGACGGTAATAGAATCCGCAAGCCGGGGATTGGGCGGCGGCGCCCGGTGACTGCTGCAGCCTGCCAGAAATAGTGCCGTCAAAAGAATGAACCACAAGCGCATCTCAGACGATTCCTCTGTTCCTTATCTTATTGTCAGGATAATTTAGCTGGTTTATCAATGAACTGGCAAGCTTGCTTCGCGCTACTGTGACGCGATGAGCATAAAATGACCGCCAAACGCCACCCGCTGGAAAGAAATCGCATAGGCGGCGGTTAAATTCTCTTCGGTCAATACCTCTGAGGTATAACCACAGGCTATCGTTTTTCCCCGGCAGATAAGCCATGCCCGCTGCGCGTGCCGTAGCGTGTGGTTGAGATCGTGACTGCTCATAACCACCGAGATCCCCGCCGCGCACAGTTCGCTGAGAACGCCGTCGAGCGCGGCCTGCTGCGCTACGTCGAGGCTGTTCATCGGCTCATCGAGAAGCAGCAGCTGTCCCGCAGGGTTGGCCAGCGGATCGATTTGCAGAATGACCGCCGCCAGCCGCACGCGCTGCCACTCGCCGCCCGAAATCTGATTGACCTGACGCCCAAGCTTATCGCTCAGCCCCAGCCTCTCGGCCACCGCGCCGAGCAGATCGCTCCGCGCGTTATTTTGCAGATGCAGCGACAGGTAGTGCCAGACCGGCATCGCGAAGGGCGGCGCCTGATGCTGGTTGAGGTAAGCACGATGCCGCGCCAGCTCGGAGGCCGGCCACGTTTTAAGCGGCCGCTCGTTGAGGATGATGCGCCCGGGCCCCGTCGTCAGGCCGGCCATGCGCATGAGCAGCGTGCTCTTCCCGGCCCCGTTCGGCCCGACGATATGGATCATTTCTCCCGGTCGAACCTCGGCGCTAAACGCTGCCAGCCGCCCCGGCTCTTCTACGTCCTGTAGCTGCATCAAAAACGGCATTATTTCGCTAAAGCTCCTTTAATCGCCGCCAGCAGCAGCGGATCGTTCGGCGCCATATCGGGCGAGAAGCGTTGGATAGTCTGGCCATCGGCGCTCAGGAGGAACTTTTCGAAATTCCATAAAATATCGCCATCGTTCTGCGGCGCGCGGCCTTTGCTTGCCATCCGCTCGTAAAAACCGCTGCCTTCCGGCGCTACGGCCTGCGGGGCGGCCTCAACCAGCTTCTGGTATAGCGGATGACGATGTTCGCCGTTAACGTCAACTTTACTGAACAGCGGGAAGGTCACGCCATAGGTGGTGCTACAGAAGGTTTTGATCTCCTCCTCGCTGCCCGGCTCCTGTCCAAGGAACTGGTTACAGGGGAAACCCAGCACCGTGAAGCCGTCATTCTCAAGCTCCTGCTGCAGCGCTTCCAGCTGTTCATACTGCGGCGTCAGGCCGCATTTTGAGGCCACGTTAACGATTAACAGCGCTTTACCCGCATAGGCGTTAAGCGTCGTTTTCTCGCCATCGATAGTGGTAACTTCGGTATCAAGAATAGTGTGTTGCATAGCCTTCCCTCTGTGAATAAAAGCGATTTCTGGTTCAGGTGATCCCTATCTACTGTAGCGGATTGAGGCGCGGTCATTGTACTTTGAATTGCCTGAGCGGCATACCGTACCGTGCCCGTGCGGCAACATGAATTCCTCTCAATAGGGACGTCGCGCAATTCAGTGTACAGTGTTAAACGGATGTAATAGCATTTCGTTAATGATTAATTTAAGAGAGTTTTATAGATGAAGAAGCTGTTGAGTTCGGTACTGATTGCCTCATCGGTTGTGCTGTTATCGGCCTGCTCCCCTGACGATAGTAATAAGGTCAAAGTGGCGATCAATACCGGTCCGGATGAGGCTATCTGGAAAGTCGTTGAGCAGGTTGCGAAGGACAAATATAACCTCGACGTCGAGGTTATCTCCTTTAATGATTACGTCCTGCCTAACGAAGCGTTAAATAATAAAGACGTCGACGCTAACGCCTTCCAGACGCTGCCCTACCTCGAAGCGCAGTCGAAAGAGCGTGGCTACAAGTTTGCCGTCGTCGGCAAAACCTTTGTTTTCCCTATCGCCGCCTACTCTCGCAAGATAAAAAATATCAGCGAGCTGCCGGATGGTGCGACGGTGTCTATTTCTAACGAGACCACGACCCTGGGGCGCAGCCTGCTGCTGCTGCAGGCGCAGGGCCTGATCAAGCTGAAAGATGGCGTCGGCTACCTGCCAACGGCGCTGGACATTATCGACAATCCGAAGCATTTGAAAATTGTCGAAGTGGACAGCCCGCAGCTGCCGCGTACCCTGGACGATCCTGACGTTAGCCTGTCGATTATTAACACCAACTTCTCGGCGCAGGTTGGCCTGTCCGCCGCGCGGGATGGTCTGTTTATGGAAGGTCAGGACTCGCCGTACGTGAACGCCATCGTGTCTCGCGAAGATAATAAAGACAGCAAAAAAGTTCAGGAGCTGAAAGAGGCGTTCCAGACTAAAGAGGTCGCCGACAAAGCGCTGGAAGTTTATAAAGGCGATGCCATCAAAGGGTGGTAATAGCACTTAATCTGCGCATCGGCAGGCGATAGACGCCCTGCCGATGCGCCTGGATTCGGCGCTTATTGCGCGTGCACGGACTTCAGCAGCAGCCAGATAAACACCGGCGCGCCCAGCGTCGCGGTCACCACGCCGATCGGCAGCTCCGCCGCCGACAGCGCCAGGCGGGCGACGATATCGGCGCCTAACAGCGCACTGGCCCCTGCAAGCATGCAGGCCGGCAGCAGAACGCGATGATCGCTTAAGCCGCATAGCCGCAGGATATGCGGGATCACCAGGCCAATAAAACCGATGGCTCCGGCCAGCGCCACGCTGACCCCCACCAGCCAACCGGTGGCGACCACCAGCAGCTTACGCCACAGCCACAGCGGTAAGCCCAGCTGGCGAGCCGATACCTCTCCCAGAGCCAGCATATTCAGCGGCTGCGACTGCAGCCCCACCCAGGCCAGCACCGGCAGAAGCGCCAGCATCAGCCACAGCTGCTGCCAGTCTACGCCGCCAAAGCCGCCCATCATCCAGTACATCAGCTGACGTAAATCGAACGAGGTGGAAAAATAGACGGCCCAGGTCATCAGCGCGCTGCAGATAATGCCCAGCGCAACGCCTGCCAGCAGCAGACGGCTGGTTGACAGGTGCCGACGGGCAAAGCGCAGCAGTATAAAGGTGATAACCAGCGCGCCGGCAATGGCGCATAGCCCCAGCACCCAGCCCGGGAGGAACCCTTTACCCAGCAGCACGGCGGCGATGAGACCGACCCCCGCGCCGTTAGAGACCCCCAGCAGCCCCGGCTCCGCCAGCGGGTTTTCGAACAACGCCTGCATGATCGCCCCGGAGAGCGCTAAAGCGGCGCCCACCAGCAGCACCGCCAGGGTGCGCGGCAGGCGAATTTGCCAGATGAAGAGCTGCCCCCTGGCGCTGAGCCACTCCTGCGGCGGGATCCAGAGATCGCCCGCGCAGAGGCTGGCGGCCATCATCGCCAGCAGCAGCAGCAGTAAAGCAACGAGCCAGCGCCGGCTTCGACGCTGTTGAATTTGAGCAAAGGTCTGCATAAATACCGGGATGCAAGAAAGAGATGTATTTGATTTTACGGTGGGTATTGCGGGGAGAAAAGCAAAACATCGGCTCATGGCGCATATCGGCGGACGCTAGCGGGCTGAATTGCGCTGCCCGCTAGCGCAGCTGTTACGCCAGGACCTGGAACAGCACGGCGAAGAGAACAATATTGGCCAGAACGATGGCCCAGCCGTTATAGAGCATATATTTCAAATGCGTGGACTGCGCCAACCCCATCTGTCCAAACATATCCGACGACGGAAAAGGGCCAAACCAGTCAACCTGCGATGATGCCAGCAGCACGGCGGTCGTCCCCTGCGGCGGGACGCCTGCCGCCATCAGCATCGGGCCGAAGATTTTATGGGTAAAGGTCATCTGCGCTACCGCCGCGCCGGGGACATGGCCAATAATATTAAAAGCAAAAATACTAAAGCACAGCCAGGCGGGAGAGATCCCCTCGAGCAGGGGCTGGGTGTAGTCCAGCAGCCCCTGGTAAGCGTGCAGCCCGTCCATCAGTTCAAGAATGGGGTTGTAGAGCCAGTACAGCAGGAACATCCACACCAGCCGACCGCAGCCGTGATACAGCGCCTGCAGGATCTGCGTTGGCCGCAGCCCCCCGACCAGGCCGGTAATCAGCGCCACCAGCAGCATCACGATAATAGCGAAGCTAAAGCCGGCCTTAATGACCACCCCCACCACCGCCATCACGATAATCGTGGCCGCAAAGGCCAGCGCGCTCAGCTTTCTGCGGCGGGTAAGAGTCGGGTTATTCTCATCCTGCGGCAGCTCAGCAAGGTTAACCTCATAGCGCAGCTTGCCCTCGGTCATTTTCTGGATACGCCCCGCCATGACCCAGCCGGCCAGCAGCGTGACGGCGCTCATCGGCAGACCGACATAGAGCAAATAGTCCGGATAGCTCAGGCCTCCAAGCTTAAGAATAGTCACCGTACTCGGGGTAAAGGGGCCGGTAAACAGCCCGATGGAACCGGCGGTAATCATCAGCGCGGCCACCGTTGGCGGCGTCAGGCGCACCGCAGCGGCGATGGGAATAATCACCGCGACGATAATAGCGTTACCGCCGGCCATGGTGCCCAGGGCGCCGCAAATCAGAATCGAGGAGGCAACGATACCAAATTTCACCCGCGTCTGGCTGGAGAGCCCGATGCGATGAACCACGAATTTCACCAGCTCTACCGCCGCGCCGGTGCGGGTAGCCACTTCCCCCACCCCGGCGCCGAGCATAATGATTAGCCCGACGGTGGCGATAAAAGAGCCGGTCGATTTCGCCAGCATCGCGCCCATTTCCGGCAGCCCGGTAGAGGTCATGATCATCGCAATAATAATTGATGAAATAACCGCCAGCACGATATCCACGCCAATAAGCGACAGCACGGCTAATGCCACCAGCGGGGTAAAACTGAGAAGTCCCAGCTCTGCGCTGGGGCGGCCATGACACCAAAATGCAATCAATAAAAACAGCCCTGACAGCAGGCCAATAACGATATTTTTTCTGCTAATAGTTCTTCGGGTAACAGGATTACCGGAGAGCGTTGAGTCACTCATACAACTCCTTGATGCCAATAAAACCAACCGCTATTTCAGGTCAGCGCATTTGGGCCAGCTCAGAAAATATCCCCCTCGTTATAATTGTTGGCGCGAAGGCCTGAGGGTTTGCGTAGGGACAACAGGTATTGTTCTGAGAATCGGATTATCCGCCTGCCGGCGGGGCAAAAAGCGCAATAAGTAAACAGAACGCTGATTGTGAATTGAATTTATGTTAATTTATTGTTATTAGAAAATGAATTTTTATCTGGCCCCTATAACCCTGAGTTAACCCCTGATGAAACTGCGTCACCTGGAAATTTTCCACGCCGTGATGACCTGCGGCACCCTTTCACGAGCAGCAGAGTCGCTGAATATCTCTCAACCGGCGGCCAGTAAGGCGCTCAAAAACGCCGAAACGAAGCTGGGTTTTAAGCTCTTTCAGCGCGTTCGCGGCAAGCTGCTGCCGAGCAGCGAAGCGCTGACGCTGTTCGAGAAGGCGCAGAATATCTACCAGGATCTGGATAATCTGCGCCTGCTTGCCGACAACCTGGCGCGCGACCCGCGGGCGAAAATTAGCCTCGGCTGTTTGCCCAGCCTCGGGCTGAGCCTGGTGCCGGAAATGGTGACCGACTTCTATCAGCAAAACGCGAATCTGGTGATGACCCTGACCACGGAACATACTGAGACATTGGTCAAGAAACTGGATCTGCGCGAGATCGATCTGGCCCTGACGCTCCAGCCGATTCAGCAGGGTGAAATCATCCCCACCACCATCGCCGAGGTGCCGCTGGTCTACATCGACCGCGACTACCGCCAGGGCGTGGTGGCGATCGATGAGATAGACCAGCAGCGCTGGATCTCTCCCGGCCCCCACTCGCTGTCGGCCGCCATTGCTACCCGTCGGGACTTCTCGACGACCCGCCTCAACGTTCAGACCTACTACATGGCAACTGAATTTGTTAAACGCGGCATGGGCTGTAGCATTACCGATATTTTTTCCGCGCGTCACAACCTGACCCCGACGATGATCCACCCTATTTCGCCGCCGATGACGATCCCTCTCTGCCTGCTGCGTCGGGCGGATGTTTCCCTGAGTCCGATTGCGCATAAATTTGTCGATTTTATCTGCCTGCAGCTGCGTAAACAGCTGCAGGAAATTAACCTGGGGTTATACCCTGAAAATAAAAAGTCAATTGCGCCGCAGGGGTAAATGCTTTGACATAGCGCCATTGCATTTATCAGCGGCGGATATCTCAGGTTATGAAAAAGCGCATTGTTATTATCGGTGGGGGCGTTATCGGGCTGGCGACGGCCTATGTATTCATTAAGCGCGGCCACGAGGTCCAGCTGCTGGAGCGCAATGCGAACCCCGGCCTGGCGACGAGCTTTGCTAACGGCGGCCAGCTCAGCTACCGCTACGTCGCACCGCTGGCCGACCGCGGCGTCCCGCTGCAGGGAATAAAATGGATGGGCAGGAGCGACTCGCCGCTCAATATGCGCCTGCGGATGTCGCCAGGCCAGTGGCGCTGGCTGCTGCAGTTCCTGCGTGCCTGCAACAGCCGGACCAATAAGGTGAACGGCGATCATATCCTTCGCCTGTCGCTGCTCAGCCGTCAGGTTATGCAGGCGTGGTTGAATGAGGATAATCTGAGCGACTTTCACTGGCGACGCTGCGGGAAATTAGTCGTCCATCGCCGGGAGTACGATCTGAATAAAGCGGAAACAGGGATCAATCCGCAATATCAGCGCTCCCTGAGCGGAGCCGAGTGTATCGAACTTGAACCCGCGCTCAGGCATATCCGCGCCTCGCTCTGCGGCGGTATTTATTCCCCCGGCGACGAAACTGCTGACTGTCATCAGTTTTGCCTGGCGCTGCTGGAGAAACTCAACGCCAGCGCCGGCTTTACCCTCACCGGCGACTGCGACGTTCGCCGTCTGAATAAAAAAGGCGGTCGTATTCACTCGGCGGAAACCAGCCGGGGAACGATTGTCGGCGATGATTTTGTGGTTGCCGCCGGCAATGGCAGCAGCCCGTTACTGGCTGGCACGGGAATTCACGTGCCGCTTTGCGGCCTGAAAGGCTACAGCCTGACGCTGCCCTATCCGGCCCAGGCCGGGATCGCGCCGGATATCAGCGTCACCGACTATGGGCACAAAATTGTCTATGCCCGCCTCGGAGAGCAGCTGCGTATCGCCGCGATGGTTGATATCGGCTACGACGGCGACGGGCTGCGCCCTGAGCGTATTGCGGCGTTGAAAAAAATTGTTGCCGGCAGCTTCCCCGAGCTTCAGGGCATTGAGGATGCGCAGGCCTGGAGCGGTATGCGCCCTTCTACGCCAGCCGGCCCTCCGCTGCTGGGACGCGCCGGCTACCAAAACCTGTGGATGAACCTCGGCCAGGGTAGCCTGGGCTTCACCCTTGCCGCCGGCAGCGCGGCGGTGCTCGGCGCCCTGCTTGATAGCGAAAACCCCGCCATCGCTTTAGATGGCCTGACATGGAAAAAATCAGCATGAACATTATCCGTAACAATCCGCAGCCGCGTCTTTCCGCCAGCGTCGAATATGGCAACCTGATCTTTTTATCGGGTCAAACCCCGAAAAGCAGCGAGGAGGATATTATTCAGCAGACGCGTGAAGTCTTAGAGAAAATCGACGCCCTGCTGGCGGCGGCCGGTAGCGACAGCGGGCACATTCTTTCCGCGCAGGTGTGGCTGAAAAACATGTCCCGCGATTTTGTCGGTTTTAACGAGGCCTGGGTTGCCTGGCTGCCGGAAGGCCACAGCCCGGCGCGCGCGGCCGTCCAGGCAGAGATGGCGCGCCCGGATATTCTCGTCGAAGTGATGGTCACTGCCGTAAAAGCCTGATCCTGAAAATGAAAAGAAAAAAGGCCGCATCAGCGGCCTTTTTAGTTAGTTCAGATTATTTGTCTCTGGGCGAAGCGTTTTCGACGCGGCTTTTAAGTTTCTGGCCGGGTCTGAAGGTCACCACGCGCCGGGCTGTAATCGGAATATCTTCCCCCGTTTTCGGGTTACGACCCGGGCGCTGGTTTTTATCACGCAAATCGAAGTTGCCGAACCCGGAGAGTTTTACCTGTTCTCCGTTTTCCAAAGCACGACGAACCTCTTCGAAAAACAACTCTACCAGTTCTTTGGCATCCCGCTTGCTAAGCCCAAGCTTATCAAACAGATATTCTGACATTTCAGCTTTTGTAAGCGCCATAGGTTCAATCCCTCAATGAGGCCTGGAATCGCTCTTTTAATGCCTCTACACATTTGGCGACGGTAGCGGCAATCTCCTCTTCTTCGAGTGTACGGCTGGTATCCTGAAGGATTAGGCTGATTGCAAGGCTCTTACTGCCTTCTGCAACGCCTTTACCGCGGTACACGTCAAATAAGTTTACGCCAACTACCTGATTTACGCCAACTTTCTTACACTCGGTCAAAACATCAGCTGCGGGTACGTTTTCAGCGACGACGACCGCGATGTCGCGACGGTTTGCCGGGAAACGAGAAATCTCGCGCGCCTGAGGCACCACGCGGTCTGCAAGCTTGTTCCACTCCAGCTCAAACGCCAAAGTGCGACCGTTCAGATCCAGTTTACGTTCCAGTTCAGGATGAACAACCCCAATGAAACCAATGCGTTCACCTTTCAGATAAATCGCTGCCGACTGTCCCGGATGCAGCGCGGCGTTCGCTTCTGCGCGGAATTCGATGGCGGATAATTTACCGGTCAGGTCAAGAACGGACTCCAGATCGCCTTTTAAATCATAGAAATCGACGGACTCTTTTGCCAGGTTCCAGTGCTCATCAACGCGATTACCGCAAATTACGCCGGCCAGCATCACGTCCTGACGGATCCCCAGCGGGGCCTCGGTATCAGGAACAAAGCGTAAACCGCTCTCAAAGATGCGCACGCGGCTCTGCTGGCGATTCTGGTTATACACCACGGTGCCCAGCAGGCCGGTCAGCAGCGACAGGCGCATCGCCGACATTTCGCTGGAGATTGGGCTTGGCAGGATCAGCGCCTCTTCACCCGGGTGAATCAGCTGCTGTACTTTCGGGTCAACGAAGCTATAGGTAATAACTTCCTGATAGCCTTTGTCGATGAGCAGGGTTTTCACGCGCTTAAGCGACAGGTTCGCCTCGCGGTGGGTACCCATAATCAGGCCAGCCTGGACCGGTTCGTCAGGAATGTTGTTATAGCCGTATACGCGGGCAACTTCTTCAACCAGATCTTCTTCGATCGCAATATCAAAACGCCAGCTCGGCGCGACGGCCAGCCACTGGCCTTCGCCCGCGGTCACTTCACAACCCAGGCGACTAAGAATATCGCTAACCTGAGCATCATCAATGTGATGGCCAATCAGGCGATCCAGCTTGCTGCGGCGCAGGGTAATGGTTGCCGCCTTCGGCAGGGTCGCGTCGTTGGTCACGTCGATCACCGGGCCGGCTTCGCCGCCGCAGATATCGATCAGCAGGCGGGTTGCACGCTCCAGGGCCTTGTGCTGCAGCGCCGGGTCGACCCCACGCTCGTAGCGGTGGGAAGCATCGGTGTGCAGGCCGTGACGGCGCGCGCGACCGGTGATAGACAGCGGGCTGAAGAATGCGCACTCCAGCAGCACGTTCTGCGTTTCGTCGTTCACGCCGGAGTGCTCGCCGCCAAAGATGCCGCCCATCGCCAGCGCCTTCTGATGGTCTGCGATAACCAGAGTGTCAACGTCGAGTTTGGCTTCGGAACCGTCCAGCAGCACCAGCGTTTCGCCCTCTTTCGCCATCCGCACCACGATGCCGCCTTCAATGCGGTCGCGGTCAAAGGCGTGCATCGGCTGGCCGAGCTCGAGAAGAACATAGTTGGTGACATCCACCACCGCATCGATGGAGCGAATGCCGCAGCGACGCAGCTTCTCTTTCATCCACAGCGGAGTGGGCGCTTTAACATTGATGCCTTTAACCACGCGTCCCAGGTAGCGCGGGCACGCGTCCGGCGCGTCGACGGTGATGGGCAGCGTATCGGCAATCGTCGCCGCTACCGGCGTAATTTCCGGTGCGTTCAGCGGCTCTTTATTCAGTACCGCCACGTCGCGAGCGACGCCGATGATACCTAAACAGTCGGCACGGTTCGGCGTCACGCTGATTTCAATGGTGTTGTCGTCAAACTTCAGATATTCACGGATATCGGTACCAATTGGCGCATCTGCCGGCAGTTCGATAATTCCGCTATGATCGTCGGAAACACCCAGCTCGGAAAACGAACACAGCATCCCTTCGGAAGGCTCACCGCGCAGTTTTGCTGCTTTAATTTTGAAGTCGCCCGGCAGTACGGCGCCGATAGTAGCAACCGCAACCTTCAGACCCTGGCGGCAGTTCGGCGCGCCGCACACGATATCCAGCAGGCGTTCGCCGCCGACGTTAATTTTGGTCACCCGCAGCTTGTCAGCGTTCGGATGCTGGCCACACTCGACGACTTCACCGACGACGACGCCGTTGAAGCTGCCGGCAACCGGCTCAACGCCGTCAACTTCGAGGCCGGCCATCGTAATCTGATTCGCCAGGGCTTCGCTGTCGATCGCCGGATTAACCCATTCGCGTAACCACAGTTCACTGAATTTCATTGTTCTGTCCTGTCCTTATTTAAACTGTTTGAGGAAACGCAGATCGTTTTCGAAGAACGCGCGTAGGTCGGTTACGCCATAGCGCAGCATGGTCAGACGCTCCATGCCCATACCAAAGGCGAAGCCGGAATAGACTTCCGGGTCAATGCCGACGTTGCGCAGGACGTTCGGGTGCACCATGCCGCAGCCAAGCACTTCCAGCCACTTGCCGTTTTTACCCATGACGTCAACTTCAGCAGAGGGTTCGGTAAACGGGAAGTAGGACGGACGGAAACGAATTTGCAGATCTTCTTCAAAGAAGTTACGCAGGAAGTCGTGCAGCGTCCCTTTAAGGTTGGTGAAGTTAATATTCTTATCAACAATCAGGCCTTCCATCTGATGGAACATCGGGGTATGGGTCTGATCGTAATCGTTACGATAAACGCGGCCGGGGGCGATAATACGAATCGGCGGCTGCTGATGTTCCATGGTACGGATCTGCACGCCAGAAGTCTGGGTACGCAGCAGGCGAGTGGCATCAAACCAGAAGGTATCGTGGTCAGCGCGCGCCGGGTGGTGGCCCGGGATATTCAGCGCATCGAAGTTATGGTAATCATCTTCAATCTCCGGACCGGTTGCCACCGTAAAGCCGAGCTCGCCGAAGAAGTTTTCGATGCGGTCAATAGTGCGGGTAACCGGATGCAGACCGCCGTTTTCGACCCGACGCCCCGGCAGCGAGACGTCAATGGTCTCAGCGGCCAGACGCGCATTCAGCGCGGCGCCTTCCAGATCGGCTTTACGCGCGTTGAGCGCCTGCTGGACCTGCTCTTTGGCTTCGTTGATCACCGCGCCTGCAGCCGGACGCTCTTCTGGCGGCAGCTCGCGCAGGGTCGTCATCTGAAGGGTCAGATGCCCTTTCTTTCCCAGGTATTCCACGCGGACGTTGTCCAGCGCGGCAACATCTGATGCCTCATTAATGGCTGCCTTCGCACTGGCAACCAGCTCTGCGAGATGTGACATGGTTTTCCTCATTATGTCGGTGCAGACACCGGTTATGGTCATTATTTTGCTCTGACTATTTCGAGTCGCAGGCAGCGGATCAAGCCGTTATCCAGTACGAAGACTCCGGCGGGATGACGCGCATTAAGCCACGCACCTGCAGCTTGAAATAGAACGAGCCAGTTCATATACGAAAAAAGCCTCCACGGTGGGAGGCTTTCTGGCGCTGTTTTTCGTTTCTTTTCTCACGCGCTAGCCTCCTGAGTTCAGGTGCTAAAGTAAAAAAAGAAGCGGAAAATAGCAGCATTCATGCTTGCATTACCTTGTCTGGCACGAAACGTAAGACCTGTATTGAAAAGCTTACAGCAATAAAAGTCAATGTATTGATAGTGTTGAAACAAAAAGAGGGAGACAAGCTCCCTCTTTCAACTGGCTTATGCCAGAGCTGCTTTCGCTTTTTCGACCAGAGCGGAGAACGCTAATTTGTCGAATACTGCGATGTCAGCCAGGATCTTACGGTCAATTTCAACAGAGGCTTTTTTCAGGCCGTTGATGAATTTGCTGTAAGAAATACCGTTCTGACGTGCTGCTGCGTTGATACGCGCAATCCACAGTTGACGGAACTGACGCTTTTTCTGACGACGGTCACGATAAGCGTACTGACCTGCTTTGATAACAGCCTGGAAGGCAACGCGGTATACGCGAGAACGCGCACCGTAGTAGCCTTTAGCTTGTTTCAAAATTTTCTTGTGACGTGCACGGGCAACTACACCACGTTTTACGCGAGCCATATGTGCTCTCCTGTATCTATTCTAATTAAAAAGTTAAAAGGGTTAACGACTTATGCGTACGGCAGGCACGCGATTACCAGGCCCAGATCGCCTTTGGAAACCATGGCTTTCGGACGCAGGTGACGTTTACGCTTGGTAGCTTTTTTGGTCAGAATGTGACGCAGGTTAGCGTGCTTGTGCTTAAAACCACCTTTACCGGTTTTTTTGAAGCGCTTAGCAGCACCGCGTACGGTCTTAATTTTTGGCATTTTAATAACTTCCACTTCGCATTGTTAATAAACGAAACGTAGGCGAACAGTCCCTGCGAGGCCCAGGGGCTCCACAGGAATTGCTACTTGAAGGCCTTACTGTTTCTTCTTCGGAGCGAGCACCATGATCATCTGGCGGCCTTCGATCTTCGATGGGAAGGATTCGACCACAGCCAGTTCACTCAGATCGTCACGGACGCGGTTGAGCACTTCCATACCAATCTGCTGGTGAGCCATCTCACGACCGCGGAAACGCAGCGTGATCTTAGCTTTATCACCCTCTTCCAGAAAGCGAACCAGGCTGCGGAGTTTTACCTGGTAGTCGCCATCATCGGTACCAGGTCGGAATTTAATTTCCTTAACCTGGATAACTTTTTGTTTTTTCTTCTGTTCCTTAGAAGACTTACTCTTTTCATAGAGGAATTTGCCGTAATCCATGATACGACAAACCGGCGGCTCGGCGTTAGGGCTGATTTCGACTAAGTCTACTCCGGCTTCTTCAGCTTTTTCCAGAGCTTCTCTCAGACTCACAATACCAAGCTGCTCGCCTTCCAGACCTGTTAAGCGAACTTCTTGCGCGCGAATTTCGCCATTAATACGATTCGGACGCGCCGTTTGAACTCGTTTTCCGCCTTTAATACCTTATTCCTCCAGTTGTTGAAGACTGCGGCTGCGAATCTCTTGTTGCAGCTTTTCGATCACTTCATTTACGTCCATGCTGCCGAGGTCTTTCCCGCGACGGGTACGCACGGCTACTTTACCGGCTTCGACTTCTTTGTCGCCACAGACCAACATGTACGGGACACGACGTAAAGTGTGCTCGCGGATTTTAAAGCCAATCTTCTCATTTCTCAAGTCCGCTTTTACACGAATTCCCGCATTTTGTAGTTTACGCGTCAATTCGTTAACGTAATCGGCCTGAGAATCAGTAATATTCATGACCACTACCTGCACTGGCGCAAGCCAGGTTGGGAAGAAGCCGGCAAACTCTTCGGTCAGGATGCCAATAAAGCGCTCCAGAGAACCAAGGATAGCACGGTGAATCATTACCGGTACCTGTCGCTCGTTGCTTTCGCCTACATAAGAGGCGCTTAAACGCTGCGGCAGAGAGAAGTCCAGCTGTACCGTTCCGCACTGCCATGCACGATCGAGGCAGTCATACAAAGTAAATTCAATTTTTGGACCGTAGAACGCGCCTTCACCCAGCTGATACTCAAATGGGATATTGTTTTCTTCCAGCGCGACTGCCAGATCCGCCTCAGCACGATCCCAGGCCTCGTCGCTTCCGATACGTTTTTCCGGACGAGTTGAGAGCTTGACGACGATTTTTTCGAAGCCAAAGGTGCTGTACATATCGTAGACCATACGAATACAGGCGTTAACTTCATCACGCACCTGCTCTTCAGTACAGAAAATATGCGCGTCATCCTGAGTAAAGCCACGAACGCGCATCAGGCCATGCAGCGCGCCTGACGGCTCGTTACGATGGCAGCTACCGAACTCCGCCATACGCAGCGGCAGATCGCGATAGGATTTCAGGCCCTGATTAAAGATCTGCACGTGACCCGGGCAGTTCATCGGCTTGATGCAGTACTCACGGTTTTCAGAAGAGGTGGTGAACATCGCATCTTTGTAGTTGTCCCAGTGGCCGGTTTTTTCCCACAGCACACGGTCCATCATAAACGGGCCTTTAACTTCCTGATACTGGTACTCTTTCAGCTTAGAGCGGACGAAAGTTTCCAGTTCACGGAAGATAGTCCAGCCATCGTTGTGCCAGAATACCATACCCGGCGCTTCTTCCTGCATATGATACAGGTCAAGCTGCTTACCGATCTTACGGTGGTCACGCTTAGATGCTTCTTCCAGGCGCAGCAGATGGGCGTTGAGCGCCTTTTTATCCGCCCACGCGGTGCCATAAATACGTTGCAACATCTTATTGTTGCTATCGCCACGCCAGTAGGCGCCAGCGGTTTTCATCAGTTTGAAATGATGACAGAAACGCATGTTCGGCACGTGCGGCCCACGGCACATGTCGACGTACTCTTCATGATGATACAAGCCGGGCTTGTCATCATGAGCAATATTCTCATCAAGGATCGACACTTTGTAGGTCTCACCGCGCTGCACGAAGGTTTCACGCGCTTCATGCCAGCTGACTTTTTTCTTGATGACGTCGTAGTTTTTCTCAGCGAGCTCGTGCATACGTTTTTCGAGCGCGTCGAGGTCTTCCTGGGTCAGCGTACGATCGATATCAACATCATAATAGAAGCCGTTATCGATAACCGGGCCGATAGCCATTTTGGTGTTCGGCCACAGCTGCTTAATCGCATGACCTAACAGATGCGCGCAGGAGTGACGAATAATCTCCAGGCCGTCTTCATCTTTAGCGGTGATGATAGAGAGCGTTGCATCGTTTTCGATGGGATCGCAGGCATCAACCAGCTCGCCGTTCACACGGCCAGCGATGGTGGCTTTAGCCAAGCCAGGGCCGATGTCGAGGGCAACGTCCAGCGGGCTAACCGCGTGGTCAAAATGGCGTTGGCTGCCATCAGGAAGCGTAATTACAGGCATTTCATGTCCTTATTTGCAGTGGTGCCCCACACGAAAGAGCACATACAAAACAATATAATCATAATTATCAACAAGTTCAGACCGAGCTCCCGCTTCACTCTGCGAAAATATGAGCACGAGGGTAACCCCACCGTTCTCACCTGCAGCCGCCTGCTGATAACACCGGGCTTTAGTTTACACATCATTAGTGCGTGATAAAAGTCACAACCCACTAAATGGCTGCTATTAATGATAAAACAAGGAGGACGGGGCCAAAGATCGCAAGGGACGACGGGTTGAGATAAAAAGGACAAAAATAAGCGCCCGCGCCGTATTGCTTACGTGCGGTAGTGAGTAGCGGGCAAAATCAAAACGCGGAGCCAAACATATGCCTGTCAAACCGGTACATCTTTACCCGGCTTTATATTTCTCAAAATATAAGAGACAGTCCGACGGAAGAATGAAATATCAGGACCATTCACCGGCAACGAGTTTATGAACATTAAAAGCATCGCCCATAGTCTGACCCGTTGACTGCGATCCCGGGGCAATATTAGAGCCTGCTTCGACGTCGGTCGCTTTAGCAATGCCGACCTGGGTATGGTCCTTGCTGCCTGGCTGTGGGACTGGATTAGCGGCTAAGGCGCCGAACGAGAGCGCGCACAGCATCACGGCCGCAGTTGCGATTTTGCTATTTTTCATAGTGATGATTCTCTTATTTACGTAAGGATTTCGAGCAAAGACATCATCTCTGCCTGTGACGGATAGTATAGATCCAGATCACATTTTTGTCCGACTAAATATTTAGCTATTCGTGTCAAAAAACTTAAATATTTATCAAGATAATCAATTATGAAGAAATTATGGAGGCTATTTTATTTTTATAAAAAACAAAACAAAAGACCAAAAATAATAATGTCACTTATTGCTAAATTTAAAACAATCAGGCCGGAATAACCGGCCTGAAAATATTACATCTTATAGCCAAGCGACAGCGTGGTACGACGATCGGTGTGCTCCGGCGCCGATGACGGCGGCTGGGAGTTCCAGGTCACGTTATAGGCAACACGCAGCGCAAAGTGAGCGTTGATAGCGACATTGAGCGCGCTTTCTGAGTTTAGCGTGGTATCTTCGGAACCGAACACGGAAACGCCCTGAGTGAATTTGGCGTTATCGGTCATCTGCCATGCCCAGGTGCCTGAGGCGTAGCCCAGCGGCTGAGTCTCATTATCGCCATCGGTATATTCGTCATAGCGCACGCCAGGACCAAATTCAAAACGCAGGCTGTGCACCGGCCCGTTCAGAATTTGACGACCGTAACCGGCGGTCAGCACATCGCGCTGCTGATAACCGTTATAGCGGTCGGTCAGCCAGCTGGCCTGGCCGAACAGGTAGTTGCTGTCGGTCATGTTATAACGACTACGGCCGCCGACCGCGTACTTCTCGGAAGAGCGCTGGTCGTTAGACGAGGTGTTGCTGGCGTTCCCCCACAGCGACCATGCTGTCGTATTGCCATACCAGGTGAGCGTAGAATCCGCGGTCATTGAGGAACTTTTCGTATTTCCGGACTGCGCCAGATAGCCGGCGTTAACAGCACCTTCGAAAGGTTTTTTGGCAGTGGAAGGGTCATCCATAACAGTAAAAACGGAATCGTCGGCCATTGCGCACGCAGACGCAAATAGCCCCCCCGCCAGCATAGCCGCTGCGGGTACTGTCTTCAAAAGCTTCATTTAATTTAGAGTCCGTACAACAAAAAGAGAGACCCAGATGGTCCCGGAAACTTTCGCGAGGATCGCTGCTGCTGGTCCAATGAAAGGCGGTAAATTATAAAAAAGCACGATTAACATAGCAATCAATTACTCTTTCATTTTTTGAATAAGACGGCCCTCAGAACTATCTTTATTTTATAATGAAAATAGCCTCTTCCCGACAAATCCCCGCCGCGTATGCTTTCCCTTAGCAATGAGAAGTGCCATGCTTAAAAAAAGAACAGCCGACTCGTATCATGGAGGAATTTTGATGACCAAAATTTATACGCTGACTCTGGCTCCTTCGCTCGACAGCGCTACCCAGACCCCGCAGATCTATCCGGAAGGTAAACTACGCTGCAGCGCACCGGTTTTCGAACCCGGCGGCGGCGGCATTAACGTCGCCCGCGCAATTACCTTTCTCGGCGGCCACGCCACGGCAATTTTCCCCGCCGGCGGCGCAACCGGGGAACATCTCACCGCCCTGCTTGCCGATGAACAGGTCCCCGTAGAAACCGTCGAGACCGGTGACTGGACGCGGCAAAATCTGCACGTCCACGTTGATTCCAGCGGAGAACAGTATCGCTTCGTGATGCCCGGCGCGGCGCTAACCCAGCAGGAGTTCTGCCGTCTCGAGGAGAAGGTTCTGGCGATCGAGCCCGGCTCGCTGCTGGTAATTAGCGGCAGCCTGCCGCCGGGGATCGATATTGAAAATCTGACTCAGCTGGTAAAAAAGGCGCAACAGCATCAGCTGCGCTGCATTATCGACAGCTCAGGAGAAGCGCTCTCGGCCGCGCTTGAGGTCGGTAACATTGAGCTCGTCAAACCTAACCAAAAAGAGCTGAGCGCGCTCGTCCAGCGCGATCTGAGCCAGCCGAACGACGTTCGACAGGCGGCACAGGAGCTGATCCGCTCGGGCAAAGCCCGAAGAGTCGTCGTCTCCCTCGGCCCGCAGGGGGCGCTGGGTGTCGATAGCAGCGGCAGCGTACAGGTTGTCCCACCGCCGATGAAAAGCCAAAGCACCGTCGGCGCAGGCGACAGCATGGTGGGCGCGATGACCCTGCGCCTCGCCGAAGATGCCGGACTTGAGGACATGGTGCGTTTTGGCGTCGCGGCGGGCAGCGCCGCTACCGTCAATCAGGGCACCCGGCTCTGCTCGCAGGAGAACACGCTTAAAATTTACGCCTATTTGTGCGATCGCTGATTCCTTCCCTCTGCTCAGGCAGAGGGAGTCGCCAAATGACCAGCATGGTCTATGCTGAAAATTCCATGGATAACAACGGGGTGAAAAATGAGCGCCGAAATTCAAACCCATGTCGTTACGATCCGTTTTCACGAAGAGACGCTTACCGAGATTAACGAGCTAAGCAATCACCTTACCCGCGCGGGCTTCACCCTTGTACTGAATGATGACGAGGGAAAACCTCACGAGCTGGGAACCAACACCTTTGGCCTGGTTTCCCCGCAAAGCGCGCAAGAGGTGCAGGCCCTGAGCGCGGGATTAGCGGAAACGGCGCTGGGGCGGCCTGCTGAAGTTACGGTAACCACATTTTCTCAGTGGCTGGAAGCTCAATAAGTGCGATTGACGCGGTGGAAAGCGTCAGTTGTGCGTCAGTTCGAATTTTACGCCGAGGTTATGCGCTAACCTTATGAAATGGTGGAAAACATGGGGAGAGACGGCATGTGGCAGGCTATCAGCAATTTGTTAAGCGAGTGGCATACTGAAGCAGCTGAAATCGAACTGCGAAACGAACTGCCCGGCGGAGAAATCCACGCAGCATGGCACCTGCGCTTCGGTGGGAAGGACTACTTCGTGAAATGTGACGAACGTGAGCTGCTGCCTATCTTTACCGCCGAGGCGGATCAGCTCGAGCTGCTGTCGCGGAGTAAAACCGTTCACGTACCGCAGGTGTTTGCCGTCGGCAGCGATCGCGACTACAGCTTTATGGTGATGGAGTATTTGCCCCCTCGCCCGCTCGACGCGCACAACGCTTTTCTGCTCGGTCAGCAAATCGCGCATCTGCATCAGTGGAGCGACCAGCCGCAGTTCGGGCTCGATTTTGATAATGACCTTTCCACGACTCCCCAGCCCAATGCCTGGCAACGCCGCTGGTCGACATTCTTTGCCGAGCAGCGCATCGGCTGGCAGCTTGAGCTGGCGGCAGAAAAAGGGCTACATTTCGGCGATATTGATACCATCGTTGAGTACGTGCAGCAGCGCCTCAGCGGCCATCAACCTCAGGCCTCTTTACTGCACGGCGATCTCTGGTCCGGCAACTGCGCGCTGGGGCCGAACGGACCCTATATCTTCGACCCGGCCTGCTACTGGGGAGACCGAGAGTGCGACCTCGCCATGCTGCCGCTGCATCCTGAGCAGCCGCCGCAAATATACGACGGCTATCAGTCGGTCTCGCCTTTGCCGTCCGGGTTCCTCGATCGCCAGCCCATTTACCAACTCTATACGCTCTTCAACCGGGCGATCTTGTTCGGCGGTCAGCACCTCGTGACGGCGCAAAAAGCGCTCGACGATGTGTTCGCTGAGGAGGCCCCGTAAGGGGCCTTATTGACGGCGGTTAGTTGATCTCAACGCCTTTAAGACGGAACTTAATGGTCATCGTCACGCCGGTGCCCGGTTTGCCGGGCTCGTAGCGCCACTTACGCAGGGCGCTTTTCACTTCACGCTCAAACATATTCGCCGGCTGCGCGGAAAGGATCTCGACGTTGTCCAGGCGGCCGTCCGGCGTGACGTCAAACTTCACGCGCACCACACCTTCAATACGCAGCGCTTGGGCGCGAGTCGGATAAGTTGGCTGGTTACGGCTGAGCGCCCGCGGGCCGCTCGGTGCGGTAACCGTTGGCTTCGCGGCGGCCGTAGATGTGGATGGCGGCGTACGCGCTGGCGCAGTGTTGGTATTTTCAAACGGCGATGCCGGACGCGTTTCCGCAGGCTTAACCTCACGCTTCGGCTGCTCGATCTTTTTCTCCGGCTTCGGTTTTGGCTTCGGCTTGGGTTTCGGCTCAGGCTTATGAATCACTACCGGCGCTTCCTTCGGCGGCTCTGGCACGACTTCAGGTTCGGGTTCTGGCTCCGGCTCAACAACCGGCTCCACGACCGGCTGTGCGGCCTGAGGAGGCTCGAGATCCGCAGGAGCCACCATGGTTATCTCGATCGGTTGGGAGGGAGATGGCCGTTCAATAACCTGATGTACCGAGGTATAAAGCAACCCCGCCACAACGGCACCGTGGATAGTCACGGACAGCAGCGTCGGCCACGGGAAGCGGCGAGGTAAATCAATGGTCATTGCGCTCATAGTCGTTTCAGTTGAAAAATGATGCCCCGATTTTAAATGCAAATAGCAATCATATTCAATAAGCCTTATTGGCTTGCATCAAAATTTGCCATCTTTCCGCTAAAAAAAAGCCCGGCAGCGGGCATTTTGCCCCGCTTAGCATCTTTGCATTGCAGTCAAGGCCGGATTCACTTAACGTGATTCGCCCATTTATTGATAAGGAGCCTTGCCGTGCTTTACGTAATCTACGCTGAAGACATCGCCGATTCTCTGGAAAAGCGGTCGTCGGTCCGTCCCGCCCACCTGGCGCGTTTACAACTGCTACATGATGAAGGTCGTCTGCTGACCGCCGGGCCAATGCCTGCCGTAGACAGCAATGAACCTGGCGTTGCGGGGTTCACCGGCTCAACGGTTATTGCCGAGTTTGAATCACTGGAAGCAGCGCAGTCATGGGCGAACGACGACCCTTATATTGCTGCCGGGGTGTACCAGAACGTCGCGGTGAAGCCTTACAAAAAGGTATTTTAGGGCCAGCCGCCATCAAAACACAGAGGCACCGCATGCGGTGCCTTTTATTTCAGTACTTAGCGATCTCAGTACTCAGTGAAGACGAACAACAGGGAATGACGCTGTCGTTTCACCAGCTCCTTGCGGATGGCGAGGATGCGCATATTGCGGCGCGATTGGGCCTCCAGCCAGCGTGACTTACGGCGGCTCACCTGTCTTAGCATGCGCCAGCGCCCTACTTCCGTTCTACTACGCTTCATTGCTACTACTCTACAAGTGAAAAACAGCCTGCATTATAGGCCTATGAATCCGGCTGACCAACGCTTTCGCTGCGTTTTTATTTGCCAGATGGATGTTGATGCGTAAACTCATAAAATAGAGTCATTCAAAAGGATTTTTCATCTATGACAACCTTTTACACGGTGGTGAACTGGCTAGTCATCCTCGGTTACTGGTTACTGATCGCCGGTGTAACATTACGCATATTGATGAAACGGCGCGCCGTCCCTTCAGCAATGGCGTGGTTGCTGGTTATTTATATTCTTCCTCTGGTCGGAATTATTGCCTATCTCTCGTTTGGTGAACTCCATCTCGGCAAGCGCCGGGCCGAACGGGCGCGGGCAATGTGGCCCTCCACCGCCAAGTGGCTCAACGATCTCAAGGCCTGCAAGCATATCTTTGCCGACGATAATAGTCCGGTCGCCGAATCGCTGTTTAAACTCTGCGAACGCCGCCAGGGGATCGCCGGCGTCAAGGGCAATCAGCTGCAGCTGCTCACCGAGTCAGACGACGTCATGCAGGCGCTGATCCGCGATATTCAGCTGGCTCGCCACAATATCGAGATGGTGTTTTATATCTGGCAGCCCGGCGGGATGGCCGATAAGGTTGCAGAATCGCTAATGGCTGCCGCCAGACGCGGCGTGCACTGCCGCTTAATGCTGGACTCCGCCGGCAGCGTCGCCTTCTTCCGCAGCCCGTGGGCGGCGATGATGCGCAACGCCGGCATCGAGGTGGTCGAAGCGCTGAAGGTTAATCTGATGCGCGTGTTTTTGCGCCGGATGGATCTGCGTCAGCACCGCAAAATGGTCATGATTGATAACTATATTGCCTACACCGGCAGTATGAATATGGTTGACCCGCGCTTCTTTAAGCAGGATTCCGGCGTCGGCCAGTGGATCGATCTGATGGCGCGCATGGAGGGCCCGGTCGCCACGGCGATGGGTATCGTTTACTCCTGCGACTGGGAAATCGAAACCGGTAAACGGATCCTGCCGCCGCCGCCGGACCTCAATATTATGCCGTTTGAGGAGGCCAGCGGACATACCATCCATACCATCGCCTCGGGCCCTGGCTTCCCGGAAGATTTGATTCACCAGGCGCTGCTGACCGCCGCCTATTCCGCCAAAGAACATCTGATCATGACCACCCCCTACTTCGTGCCCAGCGACGATTTGCTGCACGCTATCTGTACCGCCGCCCAGCGCGGGGTTGATGTCAGCATCATTTTGCCGCGCAAGAATGACTCGCTGCTCGTCGGCTGGGCCAGCCGGGCCTTCTTTACCGAGCTGCTGGCCGCCGGGGTGAAAATTTATCAGTTTGAAGGCGGGCTGCTGCACACCAAAAGCGTGCTGGTCGACGGCGAGCTGAGCCTGGTGGGGACCGTCAATCTCGATATGCGCAGCCTGTGGCTCAATTTCGAGATTACGCTGGTGATTGATGACGCCGGTTTTGGCAGCGATCTGGCGGCGGTTCAGGATGATTATATCTCCCGCTCGCGCCTGCTCGACGCCGGCTTATGGTTAAAACGTCCGCTCTGGCAGCGGATAGCGGAGCGACTGTTTTACTTCTTCAGTCCGTTGCTGTAAAACGTGCCAATCAGATGTTAAACGGGTAGCTATCATGGATATGGATTTAAACAATCGCCTGACCGAAGATGAAACGCTTGAGCAGGCTTACGATATCTTTCTCGAGCTGGCGGTCGACAACCTCGACCCGGCGGATGTCATTCTGTTTAACCTGCAGTTTGAAGAGCGCGGCGGCGCCGAACTCTTTGATCCGGCAGAAGACTGGCAAGAGCACGTCGATTACGATCTCAACCCGGACTTCTTCGCCGAGGTGGTGATTGGCCTGGCTGACACCGACGGCGGCGAAATCAACGATATCTTCGCCCGCGTTCTGCTGTGCCGCGAGAAAGATCACAAGCTGTGCCATATTTTGTGGCGTGAATAAGATTTTATTCCGGCCTCTGCTGGCCTGAAAAATGCCTGCCCGTTTAACGACCGGCAGGCATTTTTATTTACCCGTCCGCCTGCTGCGCAAGCGCACTCCCGCAGGCGTTGCAGTACCGCGCGTTTTTATCATGAGGCCCGTGCTGACAGTTCTGGCAAATCCGCTGGCTGCGGCGATTCTGAAAGGCGGTGGTCATATGGGTGGTAATCAGGCCGGTTGGGATGGCGATAATTGAGTAGCCGATTAATATCAGCACCGAAGCCAGTATTCGTCCCAGCGGCGTGTGCGGCGTAATATCGCCATAACCTACCGTTGTGATCGTCACGATAGCCCAGTACACCGAAGCGTTAAGCGTGGTGAATCCGTACTGCGGCCCCTCAATCAGATACATCAGCGAGCCGAAAATCACCATCACAATGGCAATAAATGAGTAAAACAGTATCAGCTGATGGCGGGCGCTGACGATAGCAGCCCAGAAGATATTCAACGACGGCATAAAGCGCAGCAGCTTGAGAATACGCAAGGCTCGGATCGCACGCATCGCGCGCCAGGCAAAGACATAGTCAATGCTTATTTCCGGCCACAGCCACATCACGTACAGCGGTAAAATCGTCGCTAAATCAATCAGCCCCCAGAAGCTGAAAATATACCTGAGCGGATTGGGCCAACTGACGATGCGCAGGATATATTCGAGGGTAAAAACGGCGGTAACAAACAGCTCCAGCCAGACGAAAATATGCCATTCATCAACGTTCAGGTGGTACTGAGTCCCCAGACCCGACTCGATAAAAATAACCACCACGCTGAGCAGTGCAAAAACGCCGCACAGTCCTTCAAAGCGGCGCCCGGAGCGCTGATGCTGATCGAAGAGCACATGAAATAGCCGCTGACGGGCGGCGTGAATATTGACAGCCACGTTAACCTCGCAAAAAAAAGGGCTGACCAGCGTCAGCCCCGGAGATTATAACGGGTCTACCTTCAGGCAGGAAACCGCATGACGGAAACTTCCTTCCAGCACCGGCCGCGTTTTGGCACATTCCGGCCCGGCAAGAGGACAGCGCGTGCGGAAAACGCATCCCGACGGCGGATTAATCGGCGAAGGGAGCTCGCCTTCCAGCAGCTGGATGGTTTTATTTTTTTCCAGATCCGGGTCGGGAACCGGCACCGCAGACATCAGCGCTTTGGTATAAGGGTGCAGCGGGTTGTGGTACACCTCATCGTAGGTGCCCAGCTCCACCGCGTGCCCGAGGTACATCACCAGCACGCGATCGGAGATGTGCTTTACCACCGCCAGGTCATGGGCGATAAAGATCAGCGACAGACCCATTTCGCGCTGCAGCTGCTGCAGCAGGTTGACCACCTGGGCCTGAATCGACACGTCAAGCGCCGACACCGGCTCATCGCAGATAATCAGCTTAGGCTCAAGGATCAGCGCGCGGGCAATGCCGATACGCTGGCACTGGCCGCCGGAAAACTCGTGCGGATAGCGATTAATCAGGTTTGGCAGCAGGCCAACCTTCATCATCATCGCCTTCACCCGATCGCGAGCTTCCTGGCGCGACATTTTCGGATGATAGGTGCGCAGCGGCTCGGCAATAATCTCGCCGATGGTCATACGCGGGTTCAGCGACGCCAGCGGATCCTGGAAAATCATCTGAATATCGCTGCGCACGTCGCGCCACTCGTCCGGCTTCATGCCCAGCAAATCTTTGCCAAGCCACGCTACCCTGCCCTCGGTCGCTTTCACCAGGCCAATAATCGCGCGGGCAAAGGTCGATTTACCGCAGCCGGACTCACCCACCACGCCCAGCGTTTCGCCTTCATACAGACGCAGCGTGACGCCATCAACCGCCTTCAGCGTTTTAGACGGCTGCCAAAACCACTGCTTGCCATCTTTAATATCAAAGTGGACTTTTAGATCGGCGATTTCGAGCAGGACTTTTCTTTGTTCAGTCACGGCGTTCATAGCAGATCTCCCACCGGTTGAAAGCAGGCACGCAGGCGGCCAGGGGCAAACTCCTTCAGAGGCGGAGCGCTATTGCAAATCTCCATCGCATGCGGACAGCGCGGCTGGAACGGGCAGCCCTTCGGCAGGCGCAGCAGGTTCGGCGGATTGCCAGGGATGGTTAACAGCGCATCGCCTTCGGCGTCCAGGCGCGGGACCGCATTCAGCAGGCCGATAGAGTACGGATGCGACGGATGATAAAAGACATCGCGCGCGTGACCGTACTCCATGGTGCGGCCGGCGTACATCACCAGAACTTTGTCACAGATCCCGGCGACCACGCCCAGATCGTGAGTAATCATAATGATCGCCGTATTGAATTCACGTTTAAGTTCATTCAGCAGGGTCATAATCTGCGCCTGCACCGTCACGTCCAGCGCCGTCGTCGGCTCATCAGCGATCAGCAGCTTTGGCCGGCACAGCAGCGCCATAGCGATCATCACGCGCTGGCGCATCCCGCCAGAAAACTCATGCGGATACATTTTCATCCGCTTGCGCGCTTCCGGCATCTTGACCGCATCCAGCATCTTCACTGATTCTTCAAAGGCCTCGGCTTTCCCCAGACCTTTGTGCAGCATCAGAACCTCCATCAGCTGCTCGCCGACCCGCATATACGGGTTCAGGGAGGTCATCGGGTCCTGGAAAATCATCGAAATCTGCTCGGCGCGCAGCTTATTCAGCTCACGCTCCGGCAGGTTAAGGATCTGCCGGCCGTTAAAGGTCGCCGAGCCGCCGATATAGCCGTTGGCGGCCAGCAGCCCCATCAGCGCAAAGGCGGTCTGCGACTTACCGGAGCCCGACTCACCCACGATGCCTAACGTTTCCCCGGCCCGCAGGCTAAAGTTGAGGTCGTTGACGGCGGTGACGTCGCCATCCGGCGTTTTAAAGGTCACGCGGAGATCTTTAACATCCAGCAGCAGCCCGGATTGTTGCTGCGCCTGCGGCGCTTTTGCCGTTTCAATTATGCTCATGACGGCGCTCCTTAGCGGTCTTTCGGGTCGAGGGCATCACGCAGGCCATCGCCGATAAAGTTAAAACAGAACAGCGTTACCACCAGGAACCCCGCAGGAAACAGCAGCAGCCACGGCGACACTTCCATTGAGTTTGCGCCATCGCTCAGCAGCGCTCCCCAGCTGCTGAGCGGCTCCTGAGTACCCAGACCGAGGAAGCTCAGGAAGGATTCGAACAGGATCATGCTCGGCACCAGCAGCGAGGCATACACCACCACCACGCCCAGGACGTTAGGCACGATGTGACGCGTCACGATACTGAAGGTCGAGACGCCGCCGACCTGGGCTGCTTCGATAAACTCTTTGCGCTTCAGGCTCAGCGTCTGGCCGCGCACGATACGCGCCATATCCAGCCAGGAAACCATTCCGATGGCGACGAAGATCAGCAGTATGTTCTGGCCAAAAAAGGTCACCAGCAGGATAACGAAGAACATAAACGGGAAGGAGTTGAGGATCTCCAGCAGACGCATCATGACGGAGTCGACCTTACCGCCGAGATAGCCGGAAAGCGAGCCGTAGAGCGTACCGAGGATCACCGCCACCAGCGCGGCGGCAACGCCAACCATCAGCGAAATACGTCCGCCGATAGCAACGCGCACCAGCAGGTCGCGACCGGATGAGTCGGTACCGAAGTAGTGGCTGGACGCCGTATCAGGCGCGCTGGACATCATGCCCCAGTCGGTGTCGTAGTAGGAAAATTGCGACACCATCGGCGCAATGGTCACGAACAGAGCGATAACGATCAGCACCACCAGGCTGGCCACGGCCGCGCGGTTATGCATAAAGCGGCGGCGGGCATCTTGCCACAGGCTACGCCCTTCGACTTCAAGCTTTTCACTGAAGTTCTCCAGCGCCTCGTTGTTTTTCTTACTTAACATCATGGCGAACCCCGGCCTCAATAGCGAATCTTCGGATCGATAACGGCATACAGCACATCAACAATCGCGTTAAACAGAATGGTCAGCGCGCCGACCAGAATCGTCAGGCTGAGTACCAGGGAGTAGTCGCGGTTAAGCGCGCCGTTGACGAACAGCTGGCCGATCCCCGGGAGACCGTAGATAGTCTCGATAACCATCGATCCGGTGATAATGCCAACGAACGCCGGCCCCATATAGGAGAGAACGGGTAGCAGCGCAGGCTTCAGCGCGTGGCGCAGGATGATACGATGCATCGGCAGCCCCTTCGCCCGCGCGGTGCGGATAAAGTTAGAGTGCAGAACTTCAATCATCGAACCGCGAGTGATACGCGCGATGCTGGCAATATAGGCGAGCGACAGCGCCACCATCGGCAGGATCATAAACTTCAGCGCCCCGCCGTTCCAGCCGCCACCGGGTAGCCAGTGCAGGGTGATGGCAAAAATCATCACCAGCAGCGGCGCAACCACGAAGCTGGGTATGACGACGCCGGTCATTGCCACCCCCATCACCGCATAGTCCCATTTGGTATTTTGCTTGAGGGCCGCAATAACGCCGGCGCTCACGCCAAGAACTACCGCCAGCAGGAAGGCGGCAAAGCCTAACTTGGCCGAGACCGGGAAGCTTGACGCCACCAGATCGTTCACCGAATAGTCTTTATATTTAAAAGAGGGACCGAAATCACCGTGCGCCAGCTGCTTCAGATAGTTGAAGTACTGGGTCATGATGGGGTCATTTAAATGATATTTTGCTTCAATATTCGCCAGCACTTCTGGCGGCAGCGTACGTTCGCCGGTAAAGGGACTTCCCGGCGCAAGGCGCATCATGAAGAATGAGATAGTTATAAGAATAAATAGCGTCGGAATCGCTTCCAGACAGCGACGAAAAATAAATTTTAACATTGCCCGTACCTTCTGGCGTGTGCCTATCGTATGCGATGAATTCAGACACGGTGGGGCAAGCGATGCCTGCCCCACGTCTTGCCATTAATGTTTGATAATATACAGGTTTTTAACGTAGATATTATCTAACGGGTCTTTACCGGTATAGCCACCTACCCACGGTTTAACCAGACGGGCGTTGACGTAATAGAAGACCGGCACAATGACAGAGTCTTTATCCAGCTGCTGCTCTGACTGCGCATACAGATCGGCGCGTTTGGCGTCATCATTGGTTTGCAGCGTTTCAGCGATAATTTTATCGAACGCCGGGCTCTTATAGTGCGAGGTGTTGTTTGAGCTGTCGCTCAGCATGGTATTGAGGAATGAGGTTGGTTCGTTGTAGTCGGCACACCAGCCCGCACGCGCCACGTCAAAGGTGCCCTGATGGCGGTTATCGAGGAAGGTTTTCCATTCCTGATTTTCCAGCTTCACGTTGGCGCCCAGGTTTTTCTTCCAGATGGATGCCACGGCGATGGCCAGCTTTTTATGCAGATCGGACGTGTTGTACAGCAGGTTAAAGGTCAGCGGTTTATCCGCGGTATATCCGGCTTCAGCCAGCAGTTTTTTCGCTTCTTCGTTACGCTTATCCTGAGTCCAGGTAAACCATTCTGGTTTAACGACCTTCATGCCATCGGTATAAGGCGGGGTGTAGCTGTATGCCGGCAGATCGCCCTGGTTCTTCACTTTATTAACGATAATGTCGCGGTCCAGCGCCATCTTCAGCGCGGTACGCACGCGGACGTCGGTAAACGGTGCTTTCTGGTTGTTAATTTCGTAGTAGTAGGTGCAGAGATACGGATCGACGTGAACTTCTTTCGGGATCTCTTTTTTCAGCTTCTGGAACAGCTCAATCGGCATATTGTTATAGGTCATGTCGATTTCGCCGCTGCGGTAGCGGTTAACGTCGGTGACTTCTGAAGAAATAGGCAGATAGGTTACCTGGTTAATAACGGTTTTCGCGTTATCCCAGTACTGAGTATTACGCTCAAGAACGATACGTTCGTTAACGACCCAGTCCTTCAGCTTATAGGCGCCGTTGGTGACAATATTGGCCGGCTGAGTCCATTTCTCGCCATATTTTTCAATAGCCGCTTTTGGCACCGGTGAAACGGACGGGTGCACCAGCAGTTTATAGAAATAAGGAACAGGCTCGCTCAGGGTAACCTGGAAGGTTTTATCATCGAGCGCTTTAACGCCCAGATCGGTGATTGGCTTTTTGCCGGCGATAATTTCATCAACGTTGGCAACGTGGCCATACTGCAGATAGCTCGCGTACGGTGAGGCGGTTTTCGGATCGGACAGGCGCTGCCAGCTATAAACGAAATCTTGTGCGGTTACCGGCGTGCCGTCGGACCATTTAGCGTCTTTACGCAGATGGAAGGTCCAGACTTTAAAATCTTTATTATCCCAGGATTCGGCAACCCCAGGAATCGGGTGGCCCTGAATATCGCCAATCACTAAACCTTCAAACAGGTCGCGGTTAATGTTGGATTCAGGCACACCTTCAATTTTGTGCGGATCCAGAGATTGAACCTCTGCTCCGTTATTACGTACCAGCGATTGTGAATCCGCCAGCTGCACCCCTGCAGGTACATCTGCTGCCATAGCAACGTTCGCCGTAAATAGCGCAGAGAAAATCCCCGCTGCTACCAGATTTTTTTTGGTGATGATGGTCATTGTGTTGTTACTCCACTCATTATAATTACTGGCTATTTAACCAGCCTCTTTTTTTCCCTTATTCGGGATTCTGTACAGTGCAGGAGTTTTTGCTGCTGTCAGACTTTACTGCTTGCTATCACCGACTTATTTATTACGACCGCTCAAACGGCAGCCTTGACGTCGATTCTTTACCCCCCTGTCCTGGGGCGGCTTTTACGCAATGAGTTATTTAATAATAATTCTCATTTACGTCTGTTATTCAGTGAGCGATAACGCCGGAAAGTACCAAAAGGCTTTCTCATCCGCCAATGCAATTTGCAAATATGTTACCGGATTCTCTTTTATTGCTCCTGCCGCGGCAGGATTCTGCCGGTCACTTCCGAGAGAGGAGCAATAAAGTAGTTATTTATCATTTAGATACAAAAAACATGTCGTTCTGCATGCCGCTTAAGGGTGCAAAGCCGCTTTTTTGTACGAAAATTTAACAATCGGTTATTATTTAGCACATTCATCTGCCGCTGTTATGAAATTACTAATATCATTTCAATTATCTGACGGCAAGCACCAGAGAATGATGTGAAGAAAATAACAGTGGCGTCGGTGCGGAAAAAAAAGAGAAGAAGGCGAAGAAAACGGATAACAGATTGATATTAAAAGAAATAAACCATCATCACGGAAAGTTATTCTTCTCGTCTATATCCGCTTTATTGATATGTTTTGCTAATAATAAAGCAAGCGCGGAGCCTCAGGCCCCGCGCAACGCGGTGCTTCAGACCAGAAGACCCGGGAAAAGCGCCTTCAGTCCGGTAACGATAAACTCAATTCCGAGGGCCATCAGCAGCAGCCCCATAATACGCGTTATCACGTTAATCCCGGTTTGCCCAAGCAGGCGAACGAGCCACGGTGCCATGCGGAAAATTCCCCAGCAGCACAGGGCAAATAGCGCGATGGCCACCGAGAAGCCAAAGAGGTGGGCTACGGTGTGGTAACGCGTTCCCCAAACAATGGTGGAGCTAATCGCCCCCGGCCCGGCCATCAGCGGTAATGCCAGAGGCACTACGCCAATGCTTTCGCGGATAGCCGTCTCTGATTTTTCCTGCTTATTCTGTTTGTCTTCCCCGAGCTTGCCGCTAATCATCGACATCGCGATGGTAACGACGAGGATCCCCCCGGCAATACGGAATGAATCGATGGAGATGCCGAAGATTTGTAAAATACCGTCCCCGAGGAACAGCGAGGTCAGCAGGATAATGGCAACGGAAAGGTTCGCCGTCAGGTTGGTCTTGTTACGGATCGCCGCACTCTGGTAGCTGGTCATACTAATGAACACCGGAATGATGCCAACCGGGTTAACCAGTGCAAATAACCCGATGAAAAACTTGAAATAAGCTGAAAAATCAAACAACGGTAGAGTCACAGTGCGCTCCGCAGCATCATTAAATATGGCTGTTGACAGTGGGTGTCATAAAATATTCGCGCAGAAGATACGCTTTTTAACAGCATAATTCATCTCAAAAATGCATACCCTAATGATAAAGTGTGTATGTTATATATTTGTGTCTTTTAGCCGATTTATTCATTTATTCTGCATACCTTTTCATTACACTTGATCTAAGTGGTCATAAAATAGCCTGCTGAAAGGTGTCAGCTTGACATAAAATTGATCTAAATCACGTAAATCGTACTCAGAAGTGAGTAATCTTGTTTACACCAAAGAGTGGAAGCCGGCAGTACCTGAGGATAAAGAAATAAAGCTTCGTTAGTAAATCAGTGAAGCCAGTACGGCAAAATTCGATACGTTAACATTTAGATGCAAGCTATTAACCGCCTGTCTATACTGTCGAATCGAGCTACTGATTTACTAAAAAAGTTTAACATTATCAGGAGAGCATTATGGCTGTTACTAATGTCGCTGAACTTAACGCACTTGTAGAGCGCGTAAAAAAAGCCCAGCGTGAATATGCCAGTTTCACTCAA
Source organism: Klebsiella sp. BIGb0149 (assembly GCF_004362605.1). Lineage (NCBI taxonomy): Bacteria > Pseudomonadati > Pseudomonadota > Gammaproteobacteria > Enterobacterales > Enterobacteriaceae > Klebsiella > Klebsiella sp. BIGb0149. The sequence continues at coordinate 160,579 of NZ_SNYG01000002.1, forward strand.
GAACAAGTTGATAAGATCTTCCGTGCAGCCGCTCTGGCCGCCGCTGACGCTCGAATCCCTCTCGCAAAAATGGCCGTTGCCGAATCCGGCATGGGCATTATCGAAGACAAAGTGATCAAAAACCACTTCGCTTCTGAATACATCTATAACGCTTATAAAGATGAAAAGACCTGCGGTGTTCTCTCCGAAGACGATACCTTTGGTACCATCACCATCGCAGAGCCTATCGGTATTATTTGCGGTATCGTCCCAACGACGAACCCGACTTCTACAGCAATCTTTAAATCACTGATCAGCCTGAAAACGCGTAACGCGATCATCTTCTCTCCGCATCCGCGTGCTAAAGATGCCACCAACAAAGCGGCTGACATCGTTCTGCAGGCTGCTATTGCTGCCGGCGCACCGAAAGACCTGATCGGTTGGATCGACCAGCCTTCCGTTGAGCTTTCCAACGCCCTGATGCACCATCCTGACATTAACCTGATCCTTGCGACCGGTGGTCCAGGCATGGTTAAAGCGGCCTATAGCTCCGGTAAACCGGCTATCGGCGTAGGTGCAGGCAACACGCCGGTTGTTATTGACGAAACCGCTGACATTAAACGTGCCGTTGCGTCGGTACTGATGTCCAAAACCTTCGATAACGGCGTTATCTGTGCGTCTGAACAGTCCGTTGTCGTTGTGGATTCCGTCTACGACGCCGTTCGTGAACGCTTCGCCAGCCACGGCGGCTACCTGCTGCAGGGCAAAGAGCTGAAAGCGGTTCAGGATATCATCCTGAAAAACGGCGCGCTGAACGCCGCTATCGTTGGTCAGCCGGCATACAAAATTGCCGAACTGGCAGGCTTCACCGTTCCGGCCACCACCAAAATTCTGATTGGTGAAGTGACCGACGTTGATGAAAGCGAGCCGTTTGCTCACGAAAAACTCTCTCCGACCCTGGCAATGTATCGCGCCAAAAACTTCGAAGACGCCGTTAATAAAGCTGAAAAACTGGTGGCGATGGGCGGTATCGGTCATACCTCCTGCCTGTACACCGACCAGGATAACCAGCCTGCTCGCGTGGCCTTCTTCGGCCAGATGATGAAAACCGCACGTATTCTGATTAACACCCCGGCTTCTCAGGGTGGTATCGGTGACCTGTATAACTTTAAGCTTGCGCCTTCCCTGACTCTGGGTTGTGGTTCCTGGGGTGGTAACTCCATCTCTGAAAACGTTGGTCCGAAACACCTGATCAACAAGAAAACCGTTGCTAAGCGAGCTGAAAACATGTTGTGGCACAAACTTCCGAAATCTATCTACTTCCGTCGTGGCTCTCTGCCAATCGCACTGGATGAAGTGATTACTGATGGTCACAAACGCGCGCTGATCGTGACCGACCGCTTCCTGTTCAACAACGGCTATGCCGACCAGATCACCTCCGTGCTGAAGGCATCCGGCGTTGAAACCGAAGTGTTCTTTGAAGTTGAAGCTGACCCGACTCTGACCGTGGTACGTAAAGGTGCAGACCTGGCCAACTCCTTCAAGCCGGACGTCATCATCGCGCTCGGCGGTGGTTCCCCGATGGATGCGGCGAAAATCATGTGGGTGATGTACGAACATCCGGAAACCCACTTCGAAGACCTGGCGCTGCGCTTTATGGATATCCGTAAACGTATCTACAAGTTCCCGAAAATGGGCGTGAAAGCGAAAATGATCGCCGTCACTACCACTTCCGGTACCGGTTCTGAAGTGACCCCGTTTGCGGTTGTTACCGACGATGCGACCGGTCAGAAATATCCGCTGGCAGACTACGCGCTGACTCCGGATGTGGCGATTGTCGATGCTAACCTCGTCATGGATATGCCGAAATCCCTGTGTGCCTTCGGTGGTCTGGATGCCGTTACTCACGCCCTGGAAGCCTACGTTTCCGTACTGGCATCTGAGTTCTCCGACGGCCAGGCTCTGCAGGCGCTGAAGCTGCTGAAAGAGTACCTGCCAGCGTCCTACCATGAAGGTTCTAAGAACCCGGTAGCGCGTGAGCGCGTGCACAGTGCAGCGACAATTGCCGGTATCGCGTTTGCGAACGCCTTCCTCGGCGTATGTCACTCTATGGCGCACAAGCTGGGCTCTCAGTTCCATATCCCGCACGGCCTGGCGAACGCCCTGCTGATTTGTAACGTTATCCGCTACAACGCGAACGATAACCCAACCAAGCAGACCGCATTCAGCCAGTACGACCGTCCGCAGGCTCGTCGCCGCTACGCAGAAATTGCTGACCACCTGGGCCTGAGCGCACCTGGTGACCGCACCGCAGCGAAAATCGAGAAACTGCTGGCATGGCTGGAAAGCATTAAAGCTGAACTGGGTATTCCTAAGTCAATCCGTGAAGCTGGCGTGCAGGAAGCTGACTTCCTGGCCCACGTTGACAAGCTGTCTGAAGACGCATTCGATGACCAGTGCACCGGCGCTAACCCGCGCTACCCGCTGATTGCCGAACTGAAACAGATTCTGCTCGATACCTTCTACGGTAATGAGTTCAGCGAAGGCGAAGCTGCCGCGAAGAAAGAGACTGTTGCAGCACCGAAAGCCGATAAAAAAGCGAAAAAATCCGCTTAATTTACGCCGGTAATCAATACGAGGCCTCATCTTTTGATGAGGCCTTTTTTTATCGCCACTATTTTGCCTGGAGTCGCACAACCGACGCAGAGCGACGCTGAAGCAACAGCCGTAATATATAACGCGGGAATGACAGCAGGACGTCATCAGGCGCCTGGTGCGCGCCTGAGCGGGGTCGACGGAGGGAGGTTAGCAGGAACGCTGCTTGTTTTGCACAAGCGTTAAAGACCCCTCTTTTAAGGCCTCTTTATAATGTTTACGACAGACCGATACGTAGCGTTCATTGCCGCCAATAACGACCTGCTCGCCCTCGTTGTACGGCCGCCCTTCCCGATCGAGGCGCAGCACCATACTCGCCTTACGGCCACAAAAACAGATCGTTTTTAATTCAACCAGCTTATCTGACCAGGCTAATAAATACTGGCTGCCGATAAACAGCTCCCCGCGAAAATCAGTACGCAGGCCGTAGCACAGCACCGGGATATCCAGCCCATCAACAACCTCGGATAGCTCATGTACCTGCTCGCGGGTAAGAAACTGGCTCTCATCGACTAATACACAATGAACCGGCTGCTTTGCGTGCTCATCGCTAATCTCGGCGAATAATGAAGTCTGCGGGTTAAACAGCCGTGCCGGCGATGAGAGTCCAATTCTTGAACTGACCTTACCGGAACCAAAGCGGTCATCAATCTCAGCCGTATAAACTAAGGCACGCATGCCTCGTTCCTGATAATTGTATGAGGACTGCAGTAGCGCAGTCGACTTACCGGCATTCATTGCAGAATAGTAAAAATAAAGTTGTGCCATCGGCTGCATAACCCCAATCAATGTGTTTAATCGCGGCGGGATTGTAGCATATTTTCTGGCGCTGTCGGCCCCTTCAGGGATGGGCGGGAGGTGTATGTTGCGTCAGCCGACTTCTGAAAGATTAAGCTTCTTAATACAATCGGGTCATCGGTTATTTGCCCTCACCGCGGGGTGCAACCGGCTGGAGCAGTTGTCCTTTCGTGCGAATCGGTGCATTTTGCAGGCGGTTATAACGGATTTTGTTCAGCGTTTTATATTAAACATCACTGTAACTAATGCGCTAATACTGAAGGGGGATATTTATCCCTGCAAAGTATAATTTTACTCCCTGGCCGCTGGGAAAAGCATACTATCTCAGGGTTTTAGCTTGCGGTGCCGGTTAAGCTATAAGCGAGAAAGATGTGAACTCGCGCGAAAAATTTAACTTAAATTAATTAATTACCGGGACAAATAACAAGTAATTTTGAGTTCCTTACATTCTACCCTATTGCACATCTGATTATATCGCTCTATTATTAGTTCAACAAACCACCCCACAATATAAGTTTGAGATTACTACAATGAGCGAAGCACTTAAAATTTTGAACAACATCCGTACTCTTCGTGCGCAGGCGAGAGAATGCACCCTTGAAACGCTAGAAGAAATGCTGGAAAAATTAGAAGTTGTCGTTAACGAACGTCGCGAAGAAGAAAGCGCTGCGGCTGCAGAAATTGAAGAGCGTACTCGTAAACTGCAACAATACCGTGAAATGCTGATCGCTGATGGTATTGACCCGAATGAACTGCTGAGCACCATGGCTGCAGTTAAAGCGGGCACCAAAGCCAAACGCGCAGCACGTCCGGCGAAATATAGCTACGTTGATGAAAACGGCGAAACCAAAACCTGGACTGGTCAGGGCCGCACCCCGGCAGTGATCAAAAAAGCGATGGATGAGCAGGGCAAATCTCTGGACGATTTCCTGCTGTAATAAATCGTCAGATTTGAAAAATCCCGCTTCGGCGGGATTTTTTTTATCTTAACTTACTGCGATAAAAAAGCCGGGGAACAATACCTGCACCCCGGCTCTGATATCTAAAGATAACGATTACTTAGCGATTGCTTTTTCCAGCCAGTCTTTAAAATCTGCGCCGAGCGTTTTATGGCGCACGCCATATTCAACGAAAGCCTGCATGTAGCCCAGTTTATTACCACAGTCATGGCTCTTGCCCTTCATATGGTAGGCTTCAACCGTTTCCTTCTCGATCAGCATATCGATGGCATCAGTCAGCTGGATTTCATCGCCTGCGCCCGGAGGGGTTTTAGCCAGCAGCGGCCAAATATCCGCGCTCAGCACGTAACGACCAACGACGGCCAGATTGGAAGGTGCAACGTCGGCTTTCGGCTTTTCCACCACGCCAACCATCGGCACGCTTTCACCCGGCTGCAGGGACTGTCCCTTGCAATCAACAACGCCATAGGCAGTGACGTCAGCCACAGGCTCAACCATAATCTGGCTGGATCCGGTTTCGTCGAAACGAGCCATCATTTCCGCCAGGTTATCGCGGCTCAGGTCGGATTCAAACTCATCCAGAATAACGTCCGGCAGAATAACCGCGACCGGCTCGTCGCCCACGACCGGGTGCGCGCACAGCACGGCATGACCAAGGCCTTTAGCGAGGCCCTGACGAACCTGCATAATGGTGACGTGCGGTGGACATATAGATTGGACTTCTTCAAGAAGCTGACGTTTTACACGTTTTTCCAGCATTGCTTCCAGTTCAAAACTGGTATCGAAATGGTTTTCGATAGAATTTTTGGAAGAGTGCGTTACCAGAACAATTTCAGTAATCCCGGCCGCAATACATTCGTTAACAACATACTGAATTAAAGGCTTATCTACCAGTGGCAGCATTTCTTTCGGAATAGCCTTGGTAGCGGGCAGCATCCTGGTGCCTAATCCCGCAACCGGGATAACAGCTTTTCTTACTTTAGAATTAACGGCAGCCATTGAAATCTCCTGGACTGTATGTTTTTTAAACTAGTCATAATAATAACGCACCCAGTATATCAGCCCATCCAGGTAAGCCTGGTCTGAAAGGCGCGGATTTTCTCGAATTAGGACTTATACGTATAAAACCCATCGATAGTATCACCGCCAAAGAGAGAGCGGTAATCCTACCAGCGTGAAAATAAACTTAACTGTTCATTCCGCAGACAACATCAGGCGTAAACGGCCGCCAGCCCCCCAAATTTGGCACTGCCACGAGGAGCAGCGTTGGCTAATTTGGTTGAGATAAGCATTACCTAATGTGCCAAGCGGCACACCATTACTAATCTGTATTTGATGTTCTCCGGTATTGAGCGTGCCGTTTAACCCCGCCGATACCAAAATCAAATTTTTCAACCCGCTGTGGTAATAACCCACCAGCAGCGGAAATTGCCCCGGCAAATTCGCCTGACGAAGCAGCTGGTTGACCTGCTTTAACAACCCGGTCATTTCCGGCAGGCGCTGGCCTTGATGGGCAAGCTGTTCCTGAAGTAGACCGTTAAACAGCGCGCGCAGCAGCAGCGCCGCGAGAACGCCATTATCTCCTGCTCGTGTGACATCCAGACAGTAAAATGCCAAATCATTTTCTGATAATGGCGCAATATCGAGAACCAGTCCTGGCCTGTCCGCGGTGACTAGCTGGCGATAGTGGATGCGACAGCGCGATATTTCCTGCTGCACCGGAGGCTGTAGCTCCTGCAGCAGCCTGGAGGCGGCGTTTGGGTCGCTGACCAGCGCATCCCAGTCCTCAAACAGCCGCTCCTCCTCTTCCACACGCGAGCTGAACATGTGGGGATAGAGGCAGGCGTAGACCGTCTCACGCAGGCGGTTAAAATCTTTTACCGGCTTAAGCAGAACATCCTGCACGCCAAGACGCAGCGCCTTAGCAATATCCGCCATATTTTCCGTCGCCGAAATCATCAGAATCGGCATCTGATCGCCCTGGTTACGCAGATACTCCACCAGCTGGAGCCCATTCATGCGCGGCATCGAGATATCGCAGATCATCAGGTCGGGCTTTGACTCGGCCATTTTTTGTAGTGCCTCAACGCCATCCTCAGCCTGCGCGGTCGTAGCGCCTAGCGAGGTTAACCAGGAGTGCAAAAGAGTGCGGAAAACGGGCTCGTCTTCAACGATCAGAATTTGTTTTCCCGCCAATGGCTGCGTCATGATCTCTCCTCTGGCTGACGATAATTAAATATTGGCATGCAATTCACACTATCGCCTGTCAGAATTTACTGAAGTCTAAGTCAAGGGCGTCACGCCGAGGCGCGCACCAAAGGTAAAAGTTCATCCATCTTTTTTTCCACCGCCTGGTGACCGGCAGCAATCGCCTCACCGGCGCGATGAAAATCGAGAGTAGATATTTGTGGGCAAAAGGGCTGTAGCAGAATATCCGGTGGGTCCCCCGCCATACGGTTACGTTTCAGGCGATTTTCCAGCACCTGAATAGAGGTGGACATAATCTCCATTGCCGTAGGCGTAGCGGTGGTCGTCTGCCGGGAGGTCATTCCCGTCAGCCGCGCGCGCAGGCGCGAATGCCAGGAAAAATCTTTTTCATCTTCAGCTCGCGGCTTCTCGATAGACCATAAATCCTGCTGCATCAGATGCGCATCGTGCTGAAGATCGACGGCGATGACGATATCGGCCCCCAGCGCGCGCGTCAAAGAGACCGGGACGGGATTGACGACGGCGCCGTCTACCAGCCAGTAGCCATTGTGCATAACGGGCGACATCAGGCCTGGCATGCTGCAGGAGGCGCGTACCGCCAGATGCAAATCGCCTTCGGTAAACCACAGTTCGCGGCCGGTGCTCAGATTGGTCGCCACCGCCGCAAACCGGCGATCGCAGCGTTCAATTTCGGAGGTAGGCAGGACTTGTCGGAATTGATTGAATACCCGCTCCCCGCGCAGCAGGCCTCCGCGACGCCAGGAGAGATCCATTAACCGCAGCACGTCCCAGTTGCTAAACGAGCATACCCATTTTTCCAGTACCGGAAGGCGGTTGCAGGCGTAGGCCGCGCCAACCAGCGATCCGATAGAGCATCCTGCAACAACGTCAATTTCAATACCTGCCCGCTGTAGCGCGTTAATCACACCAATATGCGACCACCCTCGGGCAGCTCCCGCCCCTAAGGCCAGACCAATCTTAAGCTTTCTCATTATTACCGATACACATCCTTCCACCGCGAACATGGCATCATCGCCACAGCTCAGTTAACATAAAACACTTTGGCGTCGATGCGCCGTCATTCTTTTTCCATGGAGGCCGCTTTGTCGCCATTATGTCCCTGTGGCAGCGCTCTGCAGTATAGCGCATGTTGCCAGCGTTATCTGGACGGCGCGCTGCCAGCGCCAGGCCCGTCACAGCTGATGCGATCCCGCTACAGCGCGTTTGTTATGAAAGATGCCGATTATCTGATTAAAACCTGGCACCCCTCTTGCCATGCGCAGCAGTTCCGCGCGGATCTGGAGAGCGGTTTTGCCAAAACGCACTGGCTGGGCCTGACCGTCTTTGCAGCCGATGAAGGGCGGACTCCCGATGAAGGATTCGTCAGCTTTATTGCGCGATTTAACGACGATAGCCGTTCCGGCGTAATTATTGAACGTTCCAGATTCTTAAAAGAAAATGGACAGTGGTACTATATCGACGGCACGCGACCGCTGGTTGGTCGTAACGACCCCTGCCCTTGTGGCTCAGGTAAAAAATTTAAAAAATGCTGCGGCCAATAAACCGGCGTCAGCAATAGCAAACACTACAGGATTTCCCCCGCGATGCATTCATTACAACGTAAAGTACTACGCACTATTTGCCCTGATCAGAAAGGACTCATCGCGCGTATCACCAACATTTGCTACAAGCACGAGCTGAACATCGTGCAGAACAACGAGTTTGTCGATCACCGAACCGGCCGCTTCTTTATGCGTACCGAGCTGGAAGGTATTTTCAATGACGCCATTCTGCTGGCCGATTTGGATAGCGCGCTGCCGGAAGGTTCAATTCGCGAGCTGACGCCTGCGGGCCGTCGCCGCGTGGTCATTCTGGTCACCAAAGAAGCGCACTGCCTCGGCGATCTGCTGATGAAAGCTAACTACGGCGGCCTGGATGTGGAGATTGCCGCGGTTATTGGTAACCACGAGACGCTGCGTACGCTGGTTGAGCGCTTTGATATTCCGTTCCAGCTGGTCAGCCATGAAGGCCTGACGCGTGAGGAGCACGATAAGCAGATGGGCGATGCTATCGAAGCGTTAGCGCCGGACTATGTGGTGCTGGCGAAATATATGCGCGTGCTGACGCCAGAGTTCGTTTCCCGCTTCCCGAACCAGATTATCAATATCCATCACTCGTTCCTGCCGGCCTTTATTGGCGCCCGTCCGTATCATCAGGCCTACGAGCGCGGTGTGAAAATCATCGGCGCCACCGCGCACTATGTGAACGATAATTTGGATGAAGGCCCGATCATCATGCAGGACGTGATTCATGTCGATCACACCTACACCGCGGAAGATATGATGCGCGCCGGACGCGATGTTGAGAAGAACGTGCTGAGTCGCGCCCTGTATCAGGTGCTGGCGCAGCGCGTGTTCGTTTACGGCAACCGAACGATTATTCTTTAATCGATAGATAAATTAGCTGGTTAGCTTTGCGTCTTTGCGCGCAAAAAGCAGGCAACCAGTTTATTTTTATCAACGGAATGCTTTACAGGGGCGCGTCATTTGGTATGATGCGCCCCGCTTCCCCAGAAGGAAGCAGGCCAGTATTAGCATTACCCCGTGGTGGGGTTCCCGAGCGGCCAAAGGGAGCAGACTGTAAATCTGCCGTCATCGACTTCGAAGGTTCGAATCCTTCCCCCACCACCATTATTCACCACAGCAATGTGGTAACCCCGATAAGCCTTAGCGAGGTTTGCACTTGTCGGGAAGGGTGAGGAACAATCCTTCTCTACCCCATTATTCGCGCAGTTGAATAGCTACAATTTGATTTTACCCCTGGTGGGGTTCCCGAGCGGCCAAAGGGAGCAGACTGTAAATCTGCCGTCATCGACTTCGAAGGTTCGAATCCTTCCCCCACCACCATCACTTCCCGATATCTCGTCACTCCCAAACAAACGCCAGCGTCGCACATTCTGCCATCCGGGAAGGATGAGAAGCTTCGACCAGGGTTCGACTCGAGCGTCAGCGAGAGAACGTTTCCGCAGGCAACGGCCCGAAGGGTGAGCAGCAAAGCTGCGAATAATCCTTCCCCCACCACCATCACTTCCCGATATCTCGTCACTCCCAAACAAACGCCAGCGTCGCGCATTCTGTCCATCCGGGAAGGATGAGAAGCTTCGACCAGGGTTCGACTCGAGCGTCAGCGAGAGAACGTTGCCGCAGGCAACGGCCCGAAGGGTGAGCAGCAAAGCTGCGAATAATCCTTCCCCCACCACCATCATTTCCCGATATCTCGTCACTCCCAAACAAGCATCAGCATTGCACATTCGGCCTGTCCGGAATAGCGCTACATCGGCGGCAGACGGCGCGCTACCGGCGAGCTTTTTACTATCGAGGTGTTGCACTGGGCGTGTTCTGCCAGGCCATCCAGCAGGGTATCAAGCTGCGCAATATCACGCACCGCCAGGCGCATGACGAAGCAATCTTCCCCCGTGACCTTGTCGCATTCGATGCATTCCGGCATCGCCTGAATGTATTTATCCACTTTCTGCAGCAGCCCTGGCAAGGGTCTGACGCGCACCAGCGCCTGCAGGCTATAGCCCAGCGCGGCCAGATTAATCCGGGCGCCATATCCCTGAATAACCCCGCGCTCTTCCAGACGCTTTACCCGCTCGGCGGTACTTGGCGAGGTCAGCCCTACCCGGGCGCTCAGCACCTTTAGCGATATGCGCGCATCTTCCGCCAGACAGGCCAGAATGGCGTGATCGATATTATCAATTAAGTGTTCCACTCTTTTTACCTGCTAAATAAAAGCGATATCAGGTTTTCACCTTAGATCATGCATATCAACCTGTCATCTGATTAACGACAATAGCGGTACGCAAACGGAGGTAGAAAAATGAAACATACGGTGACGGGCGTCTGGCAAATGAGCCTGGCGATGATAATTTCGGGTTCGATTGGCGCATTCGTTTTACTTTCCGGTTTGCCGGTGATCGACGTTGTCTTCTGGCGCTGCCTTATTGGCGCGCTGACCTTAGCGGGCTTCATCTCTCTCAGCCGACAGCCGTTCAGCCAGCTCACGCGGCTCACGCTGCTGCTGGCGATCCTCGGAGGCGTCGCCCTGGTCATTAACTGGCTGCTGCTTTTTGCCGCTTACGCCCGAATTTCTATTGGCATGGCCACCGTTGTTTATAATACCCAGCCGTTTATGCTGGTATTGATGGGCATACTGACAGGTGAGCGGGTTACGCTGATTAAATGGGGCTGGCTGGCGCTGGCCTTTTTCGGCGTGGTGGTGCTGCTCTCCAGCGAGCTGATGCAGGCGCACGGCGGCCAGCTGGCGGCGGGTATTGCGCTGGCTCTTGGCGCCGCTTTTTTCTACGCGCTAACGGCGATGATCGCCCGCAAGCTGCGCCCGCTCCCGCCCCAGCATATTGCCTTTATTCAGGTCATCGTCGGGACAATTATGCTGCTGCCGCTGGTTAACCTCCCCGATTTTAGCGCTGCGTTCCCCTGGCGATACCTGCTGATTCTCGGCGTTGTGCATACCGGCATCATGTACCAGCTGCTCTACAGCGCGATCCAGAAGCTGCCTACGCCAGCGATCGGCTCACTCTCTTTTATCTATCCGATTGTGGCGATCGTGGTCGATTATCTGGTCTTTGACCATGCGCTGGCGCCGGTGCAGCTGGCCGGAGGTGCGCTGATCCTGCTGGCGGCGGCGGGGAATAATCTGGGTTGGGGTGATGGGCTGGCGCTGAGCAATAAAAAACCCCGCCGAAGCGGGGTTTGATACAACCGATAGCTGAACTAGCGACGAGCGCGAACAATCTGATATTTGCGCGTCAGGTACTCTACCGGCGCGCTCCAGATATGCACCAGGCGAGAGAACGGGAACAGCAGGAACATCGTCATCCCCAGCACCAGGTGCAGGCGGAATATAAACGCCACCCCGTCCAGATACTGTGACGCTCCGCCGTGGAAGGTCACCACCGACTGCGCCCAGCCTACCAGCTTAAGCATTTCACTACCGTCCATATGCTGCGCCGAGAACGGGATCGTCAGCAGGCCCAGCGCGCACTGAACGAGCAGCAGCGAGAGGATCAGGATATCCGCGGTAGTGGTGGTTGCGCGAACGCGCGGGCTGAACAGGCGACGCTTGAGCAGCAGCACGCCGCCGACCAGACACATCACGCCGCTGGCACCGCCGGCAATCATCGCCATCTTCTGCTTCACGTCCATCGGCAGGAAGGACTCATACATCCAGTGCGGGGTCAGCATTCCGAGGAAGTGGCCGGCGAAGATACCGAGGATCCCGATATGGAACAGGTTAGACGCCAGGTTCATCCCTTTGCGGTCCAGCATCTGGCTGGACGAGGCCCGCCAGGTGTACTGACCATAGTCGTAGCGCAGCCAGCTGCCGATCAGAAATACCGAACCGGCAATGTATGGGTAGATGTCAAAGAAGAACATATTCAGGAAGTGCATTATTGCGGTCCTCCGTTAGAGATATCCAAGTATTGCGGGGCCACGGCCCCGGCAAAACGACGCTGGTGAGCGGCAATTTCTGACTCGCCGCAGCCTTTATCGGCAAAGAATTTCACCTGTTCTTCTTCCCATACCGCGTCCAGCGCCTGCGGCGTATCGTCGCGGGCTTCGTCGGCTATTTTTTCTGCAACCTTCTGGCTATCAACCCGAGTATCCGCCAGCTTCAGCAGCAGTTCGAACAGCGCCGCGTAGCGGCTTTCGCGCTGCTGCAGGCGAGCGCTTAGCAGACCCAGAATCGGCGCCACGTCCTTCAGCCCGGCGATAGCTTCACCTTCCGGCAGCTGCGCCAGATACTCCAGGTACAGCGGCAGGTGGTCAGGAAGCTCATTGCTGTCGAGCTCCAGGCCATGGCGCTCGTATTGCGCCATCAGATCGACCATCGCCTGACCACGATCGCGGGACTCGCCGTGAACATGTTCGAACAGCAGCAGCGACGTCGCCCGTCCGCGGTCAAACAGCTCGCTGTAATCCGCCTGAGCGTCGAGCAGGTCCCGGGCGGTCAGGTAGCGCAGGAAGTCGCCCAGCTTGCGGACATCCTCCGCGACTAATTTTTCCGATGACGCCAGCGCCTCCAGCATCTCCTGCTGATGCTGCCACAGGGCAGCGTCAGGATACTCAAGCAGGCGCGACACGATCACGAGTTCAATCATGGGTGCGGCTCCGTTTTGCTGGTCACGTCGATAGTGTCGATGCGGCGGCTATTGAACAGATTGAACTGGCTGTCCGAACCGTGGCAGCCGTCGCCGAAGGTGAAGCCGCAGCCGCTTTTTTCCGGGAAGGCGTCGCGCGCCTGCTCGCGGTGGCTGCTGGGTACCACGAAACGGTCTTCGTAGTTGGCAATCGCCAGGTAGCGATACATCTCCTGCGCCTGGGCTTCGCTCAGACCCACTTCTTCCAGCGCGCGGGTATCCACTACGCCATCAACGCTTTCAGCGCGTTTAAAGTGGCGCATCGCCAGCATGCGCTTCAGCGCCAGCAGCACCGGCTGGGTATCGCCTGCGGTCAGCAGGTTTGCCAGGTACTGAACCGGAATACGCAGGCTTTCCACGTCCGGCAGAATACCGTTGCTCCCCAGCTCGCCGGCGTCCGCCGCGGACTGAATCGGTGACAGCGGCGGCACGTACCAGACCATCGGCAGCGTGCGGTATTCCGGATGCAGCGGCAGCGCCAGCTTCCAGTCCATCGCCATCTTATAGACCGGCGACTTCTGGGCAGCGTCGATAACCCCCTGCGGTACGCCGTCCTTCAGCGCCTGCTCGATGACTTTCGGGTCATGCGGATCGAGGAACACGTCCAGCTGACGCTGATAGAGATCTTTCTCGTTTTCGGTGCTCGCTGCGGTTTCAATCGCGTCTGCGTCATACAGCAGCACGCCAAGGTAGCGGATACGGCCGACGCAGGTTTCTGAACACACGGTCGGCTGGCCCGCTTCGATGCGCGGGTAGCAGAAGATGCATTTCTCAGACTTACCGCTCTTCCAGTTGAAGTAGATCTTCTTGTACGGGCAGCCGGTGATACACATACGCCAGCCGCGGCACTTGTCCTGGTCGATCAGTACGATGCCGTCTTCCTCACGCTTGTAGATAGCGCCGCTCGGACAGGTCGCCACGCACGCCGGGTTGAGACAGTGCTCACACAGGCGCGGCAGATACATCATGAAGGTGTTTTCGAACTGGCCGTACATCGCCTTCTGCATGTTCTCGAAGTTCTTATCTTTCGATAGCTTCTCGAACTCACCGCCCAGATCGTCTTCCCAGTTCGGACCCTTGACGATCTTATCCATGCGCTGGCCGGTGATCAGCGAGCGCGGACGCGCGATCGGCTGCGCCTTGCTATCGGCCGGCGCGTTATGCAGCGTCTGGTAGTCAAAATCAAACGGCTCGTAGTAGTCGTCGATACCCGGCAGATGCGGGTTAGCGAAGATTTTACCCAGCAGCATCGCGCGGTTACCCATACGCGGCTGCAGCTTGCCGTTGATCTTACGAACCCAACCGCCCTTCCATTTTTCCTGGTTTTCCCAGTCGGTCGGGAAACCGAGGCCCGGCTTGGTTTCAACGTTGTTGAACCATGCGTACTCGGTCCCTTCACGGCTGGTCCAGACGTTTTTACAGGTGACTGAGCAGGTATGACAGCCGATGCATTTATCGAGATTCAGCACCATGCCGACTTGTGAACGAATTTTCATTTTACGCTCTCCTGTACCTGGTCATTGCCTTCGCCATCCAGCCAGTTAATATTTTTCATCTTACGTACAACCACAAACTCATCGCGGTTCGAGCCGACGGTGCCATAGTAGTTAAAGCCGTATGCCAGGTGCGCATAGCCGCCGATCATATGCGTCGGTTTTGGCGTAATGCGGGTCACCGAGTTATGGATCCCGCCGCGCTGGCCGGTAATTTCAGAACCCGGCAGGTTCACAATACGTTCCTGCGCGTGGTACATCATGGTCATTCCGGCCGGCACGCGCTGGCTCACTACCGCACGCGCGGTCAGGGCGCCGTTGTTGTTGAAGACTTCAATCCAGTCGTTATCTTCAATGCCCATCTCTTTGGCATCCGCTTCGCTCATCCACACGATGGGACCACCGCGACCGAGGGTCAGCATCAGCAGGTTGTCGCTGTAGGTCGAGTGAATACCCCACTTCTGGTGCGGCGTCAGGAAGTTCAGCGCCTTCTCAGGGTTGCCGTTTGATTTCTTACCCATCACCGCTTTCACCGAGCGGGTATCGATCGGCGGACGGTACACCAGCAGGCTTTCGCCGAAGTCACGCATCCACTGGTGGTCCTGATAGAGGGACTGACGACCAGAAAGCGTACGCCACGGGATCAGCTCATGAACGTTGGTGTAGCCGGCGTTATAGGAGACGTGCTCATCTTCCAGTCCTGACCAGGTCGGGCTGGAGATAATCTTGCGCGGCTGGGCCTGAATATCGCGGAAGCGAATTTTCTCGTCTTCTTTATTCAGCGCCAGATGCGTGTGGTCACGGCCGGTAAACTCGCTCAGCGCCGCCCAGGCTTTCACCGCCACCTGACCGTTGGTTTCCGGGGCCAGGGTGAGGATCATCTCAGCCGCGTCAATCGCCGTATCCAGCATCGGCTGGCCTTTCGCCGGGCCTTCCGCCTTGGTGTAGTTGAGCTTACGCAGCAGATCCATTTCGCTCTGGGTGTTCCAGGCAATGCCTTTACCGCCGTTACCGATTTTGTCCATCAATGGCCCGATGGAGGTAAAGCGCTCATAGGTTGCCGGGTAGTCGCGTTCAACCGGAATAATGTGCGGCGCAGTTTTCCCTGGGATCAGGTCGCATTCGCCTTTTTTCCAGTCCTTCACGTCGAGCGGCTGCGCCAGTTCGGCGGCCGAGTCGTGCTGGATGGGCAGCGTCACCACGTCGGTCTCTTTTCCGAGGTGGCCCACGCAGACTTCGGAGAATTTCTTCGCGATGCCCTTGTAGATTTCCCAGTCGCTTTTCGATTCCCAGGCCGGGTCGACGGCGGCAGAGAGCGGGTGAATAAACGGATGCATATCCGAAGTATTCATGTCGTCTTTTTCGTACCAGGTTGCGGTCGGCAGCACGATATCGGAATACAAACAGGTGCTCGACAGGCGGAAGTCCAGCGTCACCACCAGGTCCAGCTTGCCGTCGAGGCCGTTGTCCTGCCATTCCACTTCTTCCGGCTTCACGCCGCCCTGCTTGCCGAGATCCATCCCCTGAATGCCGTGCTCGGTACCCAGCAGGTACTTCAGCATATATTCATGACCTTTACCGGAAGAGCCCAGCAGGTTAGAACGCCAGATGAACAGGTTGCGCGGGTGGTTTTTACCGTTTTCCGGCTGCTCCGCTGCAAAGCGGATAGTGCCTTCTTTCAGCGCCTTCACGGTGTAGTCAACCGGCGTCATACCGGCTTTCTTCGCCTCTTCCGCAATGCGCAGCGGGTTAGTCCCAAGCTGCGGCGCGGACGGCAGCCAGCCCATACGTTCGGCGCGCACGTTGAAGTCCAGCAGATGGCCGGTGTAGCGCGATTTATCCGCCAGCGGAGAGAGCAGCTCCTGCGCGGTGACCGACTCGTAGCGCCACTGGCTGGAGTGGTTATAGAAATAGGAAGTGCTGTTCATATGACGCGCCGGACGCTGCCAGTCGAGGGCAAACGCCAGCGGCTGCCAGCCGGTCTGCGGACGCAGCTTTTCCTGGCCCACATAGTGCGCCCAGCCGCCGCCGCTCTGGCCGACGCAGCCGCAGAACACCAGCATGTTAATCAGACCGCGATAGTTCATATCGAGGTGATACCAGTGGTTCAGACCGGCCCCGACGATAATCATCGAGCGGCCGTGCGTCTTATCGGCGTTATCGGCGAACTCACGGGCGGTGCGAATGATGTTGGCCCGAGCAACGCCGGTGATTTTTTCAGCCCACGCCGGGGTGTACGCCTTAACCTCATCGTAGCTTTTGGCGCAGTTTTCATCGTCCAGACCGCGCTCCAGGCCGTAGTTAGCCATGGTCAGGTCATAAACGGTGGTCACCAGAGCGGTGCTCCCATCCGCCAGCTGCAGGCGTTTTACCGGCAGCTTATGCAGCAGGATGTTCTCCAGCTCAACGCTGGTGAAGTGTTCGGTGCCTTCGCCGCCAAAGTACGGGAAGCCCACCTGGGCGATCTCATCCTGGCTGCCCAGCAGGCTCAGCTGCAGTTCAGTTTCATCACCGGACGTGCCGTCGCGCTGCTCGAGGTTCCATTTGCCTTTTTCACCCCAGCGGAAGCCGATTGAGCCGTTCGGCGCAACCATGTTGCCGTCGGCGTTGATCGCCACGGTTTTCCATTCCGGGTTGTTTTCCTGGCCCAGCGAATCGATAAGGTCGGCGGCGCGCAGCATACGGCCCGCCGCGTAGTAGCCGTCGCGCTCTTCGAGCATCACCAGCAGCGGCATGTCGGTGTAGCGGCGGACGTAGTCGGTAAAGTACTGGCTCGGTTTGTCGAGATGGAACTCGCGCAGCATAACGTGGCCCATCGCCAGCGCCAGCGCCGCATCGGTACCCTGCTTCGGTGCCAGCCACAGATCGCACAGCTTGGCGATTTCGGCGTAGTCAGGGGTGATAGCAACGGTTTTGGTGCCTTTGTAGCGGACTTCGGTAAAGAAGTGCGCATCCGGGGTACGGGTCTGCGGAACGTTTGAACCCCAGGCGATAATGTAGTTCGAGTTATACCAGTCGGCGGATTCGGGTACGTCGGTCTGCTCGCCCCAGGTCTGCGGAGAAGCCGGCGGAAGGTCACAGTACCAGTCGTAGAAGCTCAGGCAGGTACCGCCGATCAGCGACAGGTAGCGCGCGCCGGAAGCGTAGGAAACCATCGACATCGCCGGGATCGGCGAGAAGCCCGCCACGCGGTCAGGGCCGTAGGTTTTGACGGTATAAACGTTGGACGCGGCAATCAGTTCGTTTACTTCCTGCCAGGAGGAGCGTACGAAGCCGCCGCGACCGCGGGCCTGCTTAAAGCTTTTCGCTTTATCAGCATCTTCAATAATCGAAGCCCATGCCGCAACCGGATCGCTGTGCTGAACCTTAGCCTCACGCCACATTTTCATCAGGCGCTTACGCATCAGCGGATATTTCAGGCGGTTGGCGCTGTAGAGGTACCAGGAGTAGCTGGCGCCGCGCGGGCAGCCGCGCGGTTCATGATTAGGCAGGTCCGGGCGGGTACGCGGATAGTCCGTCTGCTGGGTTTCCCAGGTGACGAGGCCATTTTTGACATAAATTTTCCAGCTGCATGAGCCGGTGCAGTTCACACCGTGAGTGGAACGCACGATTTTGTCATGCTGCCAACGCTGGCGGTATCCATCCTCCCAGTCCCGGTTGGTGTGTAGAAGCTGGCCGTGCCCATCGGCAAAGGTCTCGCCCTTCTGTTTGAAGTAGCGAAACCGGTCCAGGAATTTACTCATGGGTTTCTCCTGTTTGGAGCCTGACGGCTCTCTGATAAATCGACATTGCTGGATTTGCAGCGAAGGTAACGCTATGAAAGAGGGAGAGAATTGATAACGATCAATACGAAATGCCTTATAAACATCGGTAAAACAGGGGGTTACCACCTTAGTGGTATCTTTTTCTATTTTTTATCTATCTGTTTTTTAATGGTTTTCATAGAAAAGTACGCCATTTGAAGCACGAACAATATCTATATAGGTATTAAGGGGTAGAGCGCAGGGCCGGGGATTATTTTGCTGAATTTATGCGCCCGGCCGGGGCGCCGCCGCGCGACAGCATGCTGTAACTATTTGCAGGGTAAAAAAAAGGCGCAAATCAGGTTGCGCCTTATGCCGGTAAACCTCGTCGCTTAGGACTTCTGCTTACGTCCGTAAACCAGCCAGGTAATGACTACGCAGGCGATATAGAACACGAGGAAGACCTTCATCGCCCCCGCCGGAGAACCGGTCAGGTCCAGAGAGATACCGAATGCCTTCGGAATGAAGAAGCCGCCAATCGCGCCGATCGCTGAGATAAAGCCCAGCGCCGCCGCCGTATCGGTCGCCGCTTCACGCATCGCCTGCGCTTCGCTACCGCCCTGCGCCTTCACCCGATCGGTGGTCATTTTACGGAAAATAACCGAAATCATCTGGAAGGTAGACGCGCTACCCAGCCCGGCGGTCAGGAACAGCACCATGAATACGCCGAAGAACGCGATAAAGTTACCGCCTTCACCGTGGGTTGGCAGCGTCAGGAACAGCAGGCCGCAGAAGATGGCCATCACCACGAAGTTAACCAGCGTCACGCGGGTCCCGCCCAGACGGTCGGAGATAGCCCCACCGGTAGAGCGCGCCAGGGCGCCAATAAACGGCCCGAAGAAGGCGTAGTGCAGGATCTGCACGTCCGGGAACTGCGTTTTGGACAGCATTGCAAAACCGGCGGAGAAGCCGATAAACGAGCCGAAGGTTGCCAGATACAGCAGCGCCATGATCCACAGATGCGCACGCTTGAGCACCGGCAGCTGCTCCCTGAGCGAAGCTTTCGATGCCGACAGGTCGTTCATAAAGAACCATGCCGCCAGAGTCAGGACGACAAGGAACGGAACCCAAATCCAGGCCGCGTTTTCGAGATACAGAATTGAGCCATCCGGCTGCTCGGTGCCGGTCCCGCCGAAGACGGCGAAAATAGACAGAGAAACCACCAGCGGCGCAACGAGCTGCATGACGCTGACGCCCATGTTGCCAAGACCGCCGTTAATACCCAGCGCACCGCCCTGCTTCTGTTTCGGGAAGAAGAAGCTGATGTTCGCCATGCTGGAAGCAAAGTTTGCCCCGGCAAAACCGCACAGCAGGGAGATGATAACGAAGACGCTGAACGGCGTAGAGGTATCCTGCACCGCGAAGCCCAGCCAGACGCAAGGCACGATCATGATCCCGGTACTGAATGCCGTCCAACGGCGGCCGCCGAACAGCGGCACCATGAACGCGTAAGGCACGCGCAGCAGCGCGCCAGACAGCGCCGGCAGCGCGGTCAGCATAAATAACTGATCGGTAGTAAACTGAAAGCCAACCTTATTCAGGTTAACGGCCACGGCACTGAACAGCATCCAAACGCAAAACGCCAGCAAAAGACACGGCACGGAGATCCACAGGTTGCGGCTGGCGACGCGGTGACCGCGCTGCTGCCAAAACTCAGGATCTTCCGGACGCCAGTCGGTGATGACTGAAGTGGTAGTCTTCTCCGGGAGGGAAGATTGACTCATATATACCTCTGATTATTCATATATCCCGCAGATACATTAGGGATTACAGGCGGCAGTAAGTTGATATAAATCAAAGGAAAAGTTGTCACCAATTTGCTTAAAAAAAAATCATCACTCGAAGGGAGTAGTTATTTTCGCTTAAAAAAGTGTGGTTTTTCACGAGGCTGCCCGCTTTCACCGATCCCCTCCTGGCGGACTACCTACCACCGACAATTAAGGGGTAATCCTTTATAGGTATGGGTATACTCCATCGGATATCCGAGAATAGGTCCCACTCCCGGATGGTTTGCCGGTCAGGAGCCACGCATTCTATGTTAAAACGTCTTTTTACCCCGCTCACGCTGGTGAATCAACTGGCGCTGATTGTCCTGCTTTCGACGGCCATTGGCGTCACGGGGATCGGCATCTCCGCGCGGCTGGTGCACGGCGTCCAGGGCAGCGCGCATGCGATTAATAAAGCGGGTTCGCTGAGAATGCAGAGCTATCGCCTGCTGGCCGCGGTGCCGCTCAACGAGAGCGACGACAGGCTTATCGACGAGATGACCGCCACCGTATTTAGCGAAGAGCTGCAGAACGCCGCCCTGCGGGACGGCCAGCAAAACCAGCTTAAAGCGCTGCAGCACTACTGGCAGCAGGAGCTGGCGCCGGGGATGCGGCACGCGCAGAATCAGGCGACCGTCGCCACCGACGTCGCCAGCTTTGTCGATCGCATAGACCATCTGGTCACCGCCTTTGACCATACGACCGAACAGCGCATCAGGCACGTAGTCTGGATCCAGCGGATCCTTGGCTGCGGCATGGCGCTGCTGTTTCTGTTCACCATCGTCTGGCTGCGGGCTCGGCTGCTGCGTCCGTGGAAGCAGCTGCTGGAGATGGCCCGTGCGATAAGCCATCGCGACTTTACCCAGCGCGTGCGCATCAGCGGACGTGATGAAATGGCCACCCTCGGGATGGCGCTGAACAACATGTCGGAAGAGCTGGCGGAGAGCTATTCCGTACTCGAGCGGCGGGTGCAGGAAAAAACCGCCGGTCTGGAACAGAAAAACGAAATTCTCGCTTTTTTGTGGCAGGCCAACCGCCGACTGCACTCCAGCGCCCCGCTCTGCGAGCGGATCTCGCCGGTGCTTAATGGCCTACAGGGGCTGACGCTGCTGCGCGATATTGAAGTCAGGGTCTATGACCTCGAAGATGAAGACAACCATCAGGAATTCGCCTGTCATTCAGATTTACACTGCGATGATAAAGGCTGTTATTTATGTCCGCGCGATCTGCCGCCGCTGCCCGACGGCGGGGCAACGCTGAAGTGGCGGCTCTCTGATGCCCATAACCAGTACGGCATTCTGCTGGCCACTCTGCCGGTGGGCCGCCATCTGAGCCACGACCAGCAGCAGCTGGTGGATACCCTGGTCGAACAGCTGACCTCGACCCTGGCGCTGGACAGGCATCAGGAGCATCAGCAGCAGCTGATCGTTATGGAGGAGCGTGCCACTATCGCGCGCGAACTGCACGACTCGATTGCCCAGTCGCTCTCCTGCATGAAGATGCAGGTCAGCTGTCTGCAGATGCAGGGAGAACATTTACCGGAAGAGAGTCGCCAGCTGCTGGGTCAGATCCGTAACGAGCTGAACACCTCCTGGGCACAGCTTCGCGAGCTGCTGACCACCTTCCGGCTACAGTTAACCGAACCGGGACTGCGTCCGGCGCTGGAAGCCAGCTGCATGGAATACAGCGCCCACTTCGGCTTTACGGTCAGGCTGGACTACCAGCTGCCGCCGCGTTTCGTCCCCTCGCACCAGGCGATCCATGTGCTGCAAATCGCCCGCGAGGCGCTCAGTAATGCGCTGAAGCACGCCAAAGCGACGGAGGTCACCGTAACCGTGTCGCTGCGGGATAATCAGGTCAGGCTGGTGGTCGCGGATAATGGCCGCGGCGTACCAGACCATGCCGAACGGAGTAACCATTACGGTTTAATTATTATGCGGGATCGCGCCCAGAGCTTGCGCGGAGACTGCCAGGTACGCCGTCGCGAAACGGGCGGTACCGAAGTGGTCGTCACTTTTATCCCGGAAAAATCGTTTTCAATCCAATAGGAGAACCCCATGAGTCAACAGGAACGGGCAACCATCCTTCTCATTGACGATCACCCGATGCTGCGCACCGGCGTTAAACAGCTGGTTAGCATGGCATCCGACATTCAGGTGATCGGCGAAGCCAGCAACGGCGAACAAGGTATTGCGCTGGCGGAGTCGCTGGATCCAGACCTGATCCTGCTGGATCTCAACATGCCGGGCATGAACGGCCTGGAAACCCTCGATAAGCTGCGCGAGAAGTCGCTCTCTGGCCGGGTGGTGGTATTCAGCGTTTCCAACCATGAAGAAGACGTGGTCACCGCCTTAAAACGCGGCGCCGACGGCTACCTGCTCAAGGACATGGAGCCGGAAGATCTGCTGAAAGCCCTGCAGCAGGCGGCTGCCGGTGAGATGGTGCTGAGCGAGGCGTTAACGCCGGTGCTGGCGGCCAGCCTGCGCGCCAACCGCGCCACCTCGGACCGCGATATCAGCCAGCTGACCCCGCGCGAGCGCGATATCCTCAAGCTTATCGCCCAGGGCCTGCCGAACAAAATGATCGCGCGCCGTCTGGAGATAACCGAAAGCACCGTGAAAGTACACGTTAAGCATATGCTGAAGAAAATGAAGCTGAAATCGCGCGTCGAAGCCGCGGTTTGGGTACACCAGGAGCGCGTTTTCTAGGGCAGCTCTCGCCAGGATACGCCCTCGGCCGAGAATTTTACCAGCGGCTCGGTCAGCGCCAGTGCGATCTCATTGGATGAGACGCGCTGACCTGTTTTATCTTCAACCACCACCGACAGATGCCACAGGTTGGTCGCGCCGGGTTCACCGCTCCAGGCCGGCAAAATCACGCTCCAGCCGTCAGGGCTATTGGCATCTACCGGCGACGTCAAACTCAGCAGCTGCGTATCCCCTTGCCATTTCAGCGATTTAATCCCATGCAGGCTACGAACCTGCAGCTTAAGCTGTACCGTTTCCCCCGACTGCAGATCCCACGGCGGCGTCGCCAGATAGGCCGACAGCGATTTACGCTGACGATACTCAACCACCGGCAAATTATCGCGCTCCGGGCTGTCGTAGCGGCTGCCGCGCAGGGAGCGGCTGATCGCCACCTCGTCGGCCGCCAGCTGCTGCTTTAACGGCACGCCGAAGCGATAGTTTAGGTTCAGCCCGACGTTATTCTGGCTGATCCCGCTTTCGCCCTGCTTATGCTTCGCCGTCACCGTGACCAGCGGAACCGGGGTGTAGTTGAGCCCCACCGAGACCGCCACCGGGTTATGGTAGCCGGTCCCGGAATGGAACAGGTCAACGCTGTCGCCGAAATACTGCTCGACGCTGACGCTGGTATTAATATGCTGATAAAACGGCAGCCGCGCCTGGGCCGTGACGTCGTAGCCGCTTGCCATCCGCTGCTCCTGGGTCAGGCTGTCGCCCTGCTGCCAGCTCCCCACCGGGTGGTAGTAATTAGCCGACAGGCGCACCGACTCTCCCCACGCCTCGGCCCCGATGCTGCCGCGCGCCAGGCGCTCATCCAGCACCTTATCGTAGAAGGAGTTATAGCCCAGCAGCCATGTTCCAACCCGCCAGCGCTGCCCCAGGCCGATATTGCCCACAAGGCCGCTATCGCGCTGGGTCACCGAATACTGATTCCAGGTGAGGAAATCGCCGTTATCCTGCAGCGGCACGAACCAGCTGCCCTTGCTGCCGGTAAAGCGCCCCTCCTTATCCACCAGAAAATCGACGTTGGCGTTGCCCCACGGCGATAGCCAGCTCTCCAGCTGCTGGCTGACCTCGGAGCCAATCCTGCCGATCGCAAACATCCGCGCCTGCTCGCCGGTTGTAAGGCCATTATCGCTCATGCTGGCTTCGCCGAATTTCTTCGCCATTTCGGCAAAATGCTGCGCATCCTGATCAAGCTGGGGAGCGATGCCGAGATCGGGCAGCGCCGTCTGTTTCTCGCTGAAGGCGTTGCTTCCCTGCAGGGCACGAGCCGGTGCGCCGGCCAGCAGCAGGAGGATGGGGAGGAGTGGCGTAAAGCGGAATAGCAAAGGCATTAAACGGATGACAGAGGCTCGCGAAGGATGGCAACAGAACCTAAGTTTATCGTTTTTTACCATCGCCCGCAGCCCCCGGGCCAATTTCAGGAATATGCTGAATCTTCCGCCCGGGGATTATTTTCCGTTAACAGCGCGTTCAGTTCCGGGATACGGGAGCCCGGCAGGAGTCGTTCGTTCGGGTCTTCGCCATCAGGAAGCCTCCGCGCGCGCCAGCAGAACCTGGTTGCCCACCCACACTTTGCCGTTCTCCACTTTTATCGGCCAGGCGCGTACCGCCTGCTCGCCGCCGTCGCAGGCGCGGCCGTCGCGCAGGCGAATGCGCTGTTTGTAGAGCGGAGAGATGACGATCGGCTCTCCTCCGGCGTCGCCGAGGATCCCGCGCGACAGCACGTTGGCGTCGCTACCGGGTTCGAGGTTATCGAGCGCGTAAATCTGCTCGCCAAAGCGGAACAGCGCTATCTGCCGCTCGCCGAGCCGCGCGCCGATCCCGGCCTCGGCGGGGATCGCCTCGAGATCGCAAATCGCCTGCCACGGTCGGGCCGAAGGCGCGCCTTCATGCAGCACGGGCGCCGCCACCGGCTGCGGCTGGCCGCGAAGCGGCTGGCGCTGCACCGCATCGTCCGGCTGCTCGCTGTTGACATAGGAGCGGAACAGCGACAGGCGCTGCGGATCGTTAAGGGTGGTTTGCCACTCGCACTGGTAGCTGTCCACTACCCGCGCCATCTCCTGCTCCAGCTCTTCGCCGATCCCGAGGCTGTCCTCGAGGATCACCTCGCGCAGATAGTCGATGCCGCCCTCAAGGTTGTCCAGCCAGGTGCTGGTTCGCTGCAGGCGATCGGCAGTGCGGATATAGAACATCAGCAAACGGTCGACGGTGCGGATCAGCGTCGCATCGTCGATATCGCTGGCAAACAGGTCCGCATGGCGCGGCTTCATGCCGCCGTTGCCGCAGACGTAAAGATTCCAGCCCTTCTCGGTGGCGATCACCCCGATATCTTTGCCCTGCGCTTCGGCACATTCCCGCGTGCAGCCGGAGACCGCCATTTTGATCTTATGCGGCGCGCGCAGGCCCTTGTAGCGATGTTCAAGGGTCACCGCCAGGCCGGTAGAATCCTGCACGCCGTAGCGGCACCAGGTGGAGCCGACGCAGGATTTCACCGTGCGCAAGGATTTGCCGTAGGCGTGGCCGGTTTCAAACCCGGCATCCGCCAGCTCGCGCCAGATGGCCGGCAGCTCTTCCAGACGAGCGCCAAAGAGATCGATCCGCTGGCCGCCGGTAATTTTGCTGTACAGCTGGTAGCGTTTGGCAATCTGCCCGATGGCAATCAGGCCGTCAGGCGTCACCTCGCCGGCCGCCATCCGCGGCACCACCGAATAGGTGCCGTCCTTCTGGATGTTGGCGAAGTAGCGGTCGTTAGTATCCTGCAGCGGCAAATGCGCCGGCTTCAGCAGATATTCGTTCCAACAGGAGGCCAGCACCGAGGCCACCAGCGGTTTACAGATTTCGCAGCCGTGCCCCTGGCCGTAGCGGGCAATCAGCTGTTCAAAGGTACGAATGTGATTCACGCGCACGAGGTGATAAATCTCCTGCCGCGACCACGGGAAGTGCTCGCAGATATCTTTTTTGACCTCGACGCCCTGGGCGGAGAGCTGATACTCCATCACCTGCTTGACCAGCGCGCTGCAGCCGCCGCAGCCGGTCGCGGCTTTGGTACAGCTTTTGATCGCTGCCATATCACCCGCGCCGCCGCTGACCGCCTGGCAAATATCGCCTTTACTGACGTTATGGCAGGAGCAGATTTGCGCGCTGTCCGGCAGCGCCGCCACGCCGAGCGCCTTCGGCGCGCTGCCCTCAAGGGCCGGCAGGATCAGGCTTTCCGGGCGCGACGGCAGCGCCATGTCGTTGAGCATCATCTGCAGCAGGGTGGAGTAATCGCTGGCGTCGCCCACCAGCACGCCGCCAAGTAGCTTTTTGCCATCCTGGCTGACGACGATTTTTTTATAAATCTGCTCCGGTCCGTGGGTCCACTGATAGCTCTGACTACCGGGCGTGCGCCCCTGAGCGTCGCCGAAGGAGGCGACGTCGATGCCCAGCAGCTTGAGCTTGGTGCTCATATCCGCCCCGCCGAAGCGCGCCTCTTCTCCGGCCAGATCCGCCGCCGCCGTTCTCGCCATCTGATAGCCCGGCGCCACCAGGCCGTAAATTTTATTCTCCCACAGGGCGCACTCGCCGATGGCCAGCACGTCCGGGTCGGAGGTGCGGCAGCGATCGTCGATACAGATACCGCCGCGCTCGCCCACCGCCAGCCCGCTGCTGCGCGCCAGCGCGTCCTGCGGGCGGATACCGGCGGAGAACACCACCATATCGGTGCTGAGCGAGCCGCCGTCGGCAAAGTTAAGCGCCAGCCCGCTGGCCTCGCGGACGATCTGCTGGGTCGCCTTGCTGGTATGCACTCCGACGCCAATATCGCTAATTTTTTCCCGCAGCATGGCCGCTCCCGGGCCGTCCAGCTGCACCGCCATCAGGTTCGGCGCAAACTCCACCACGTGGGTTTCCAGCCCCAGCTGCTTGAGCGCATTGGCGGCCTCCAGCCCCAGCAGGCCGCCGCCAATCACCACTCCGCGCTTCGCCCCGCTGGCGCAGGCGGCGATCCGGTCAAGATCGTCCAGCGTACGGTAGACGAAGCAGCCGTCAAGATCGTTTCCCGGGACCGGCGGAACGAAGGGGTAAGAGCCGGTGGCCAGCACCAGCTTGTCCCAGTGGGTTTCGTGGCCGTGAGCATCGCGAACCACCCGCGCCTCGCGGTCAATGGCGGCCACCGGCTCGCTGAGGCGCAGCTCAATCCCGTTGTCGGTAAAGAAGTCGCCCTCCACCAGCGACAGCGATTCCGCGCTGCGGCCGGCGAAATATTCCGACAGATGCACCCGGTCATAGGCGGCGTAGCGCTCTTCGCAGAACACCACGATACGATACTGTTGATGCAGGTTACGGCTGACGCATTGCTCAAGAAAGTGGTGACCGACCATGCCGTGTCCGATCAGCACCAAAACAGGTTTTGTCATAGTGATTTGTCCTGCAGCACGCGGCTGCATTGAAGAAGGTTGAAAAAGCCATTCTGGCGATCCGCGGGTTTCCGGCCGCGCCGTCAGCGGGGCTGAACGGCTCAAGACCGGTCACCTTCAGGCGAGTAGCGCCGCCCCCTACGCCGCTTTCGGCTGTTTTTCGTAGAGGAAGTGCAGGATCTGCTGGCGCAGGTGGTGATAGCGGCTATCGTCCGCCAGCTGCACGCGATTGCGCGGCCGGGGGAGATTGATATCGAGGATTTCACCGACCGTCGCCGCCGGGCCGTTGGTCATCATCATCACCCGGTCCGACAGCAGCACCGCCTCATCAACGTCGTGGGTAATCATCACGATGGTGGTGTTCAGCGCCTGCTGAATTTGCATGACCGCGTCCTGCAGATGGGCACGGGTCAGGGCGTCGAGCGCGCCGAAGGGTTCATCCAGCAGCAGCACCTTTGGCTTCATCGCCAGCGCCCTGGCGATCCCCACGCGCTGCTTCATTCCCCCGGAGATTTCCCCCGGGCGCTTGTGCAGCGCATGGCCCATCTGCACCCGGTCGAGATTGTGCTCAATCCACTCCCGGCGCTCGGCCTTGCTCATGGTGCGGCGAAAGACCCGATCCACCGCCAGCGCGACGTTGTCAAAGCAGGTCAGCCACGGCAGCAGGGAGTGGTTTTGAAACACCACCGCCCGCTCCGGCCCCGGCCCGGCGATTTCGCGGTTATCGCACAGCAGGCCTCCTTCCGTCGGCAGCGTAATCCCGGCAATCAGATTCAGCAGCGTCGATTTTCCGCAGCCGGAGTGGCCGATCAGGCTGACGGTCTCCCCTTCGTAGATATCGAAGGAGACGTTTTGCAGAGCCAAAAACTCGCCGCTGGCGGTATTGAAACGCTGGCTGACGGCCTGTACCTGAATTAATGGTTTCATAGCGACTCCTATTTTTCCTGCCAGCTGAAGCGGCGGGCGATAAGCATGAGGCCCTGCTCAAGCAGCAGGCCGACGACGCCGATAATGACGATGGCGATAATGATGTTTTCTACGTTGAGGTTGTTCCATTCGTTCCAGATCCAGAACCCAATCCCCAGACCGCCGGTGAGCATTTCAGCGGCGACAATCACCAGCCAGGCGATGCCTATCGACAGGCGCACCCCGGTCAGCACGGCGGGCAGCACCGCCGGAAAGAGAATGCGGCGCATCACCGTCCATTCGGAAAGCTGCAAAACGCGCGCCACGTTCAGATAGTCCTGCGGGATACGCCGGACGCCTTCGGCGGTATTGATCACCATCGGCCAGATAGAGCAGATAAAGATGGTCCAGCTCGACGCGGGCTCCGCTTTCTGGAACAGCAGCAGGCCGATTGGCAGCCAGGCCAGCGGGCTGACCGGACGCAGCAGCGCGATCAGCGGATTAAACATGCGGGCGAAGAACAGCGAACGGCCAATCAGGAAGCCCAGCGGAATGCCGACCAGCGCCGCGAGGCCGAAGCCCACCGCCACGCGCTGCAGCGATGCCAGCACGTTCCAGCCGATACCCATGTCATTAGGGCCGTCCTGATAAAACGGGTCGGCAAACAGCGTCAGCGCCGAATCAAGCGTGCTGAGCGGCGTCGGGAAGCCTTTACCGTTAATCGCCGCCATCTGCCAGCAGAACAGGAGCAGCCCCAGCCCCAGCAGCGGCGGCAGCACCCGCTGGACGCCTTCGCGCAGCCAGCGCGTGACGGCGGGCGTTGGGCGACGGACCTGCACCGGCGGCAGGATAATGACTTCGCCCGGCGCTTTTTCAGCGCTGGCGACTGCAGGTTGAGTACTATTTTTTTGCGCGTGTTTCATCTCATGCCCCCATACGTTGAATCGCAAAGCCGCGGGCGTAGCCTTCAGGATCGGCCCCCGTCCAGACCGTTCCGTCCATCAATGTGCTGCTGCGCATCACCTGACCCGGCGCGCTGATGCCGCCAACGGCCTGCGCCGCCTCTTTCCATACGTCAATTCGGTTAATACGCTGCGCCACCGCCTGATAATCCGGCGCCGCTTTAAGCAGCCCCCAGCGTCGGAACTGGGTCATGAACCACATGCCATCCGACAGCCACGGGAAGCTAACTTCGCCGCGGTCGTAGAAACGAATCGGGTGCGCGTCCTGCCAGCTGCGCCCCAGTCCGTTGTCGTATTCACCCAGCATCCGCCCGGTGAGGTACTGTTCTTTGGTATTCAGCCACGCGCGTTTCGCCAGGATGCGCGCCGTCTCGCGGGTGTTCTCTGGCGAAGCCTCTATCCAGCGCGAGGCCTCCATTACCGCCGCAACCAGCGCCCGGGCGGTATTCGGATTACGCTCCACCCACTCGCTGCGGGTGCCGAGAATTTTTTCCGGATGATCCGGCCAGATATCCTGAGAGGTGGCGGCGGTAAAACCGATGCGATCGTTGATGGCCCGCGCGTTCCACGGCTCGCCGACGCAAAAGCCCACCATGTTGCCGATCCGCATGTTCATCACCATCTGCGGCGGCGGCACGACGACGGTGCGCACATCCTCAAACGGATTGATGCCACCGCTGGCCAGCCAGTAATAGAGCCACATCGCGTGGGTGCCGGTAGGAAAGGTATGGGCAAAGGTGTAGCTACCCGGCGCGCTCTGGCCAATCAGCCGCTTCAGGCCGGGAAGATCGGTTACGCCTTTGTCCTGCAGGTCCCGTGACAGGGTGATGGCCTGCCCGTTGCGGTTGAGGGTCATCAGGTTGGCCATGGACTGCGGTTTGCTGGCAATACCCAGCTCGAGGCCGTACAGCAGGCCGTAGAGGATATGCGCCGCATCCAGCTCGCCGGAGATCAGCTTGTCGCGCACCGCCGCCCAGCTGGCCTCTTTGGTCGGCACAAGGGTAATGCCGTATTTTTTATCAAAGCCTTTCAGCGACGCGATCGCCAAAGGCGCGCAGTCGGTTAGCGGAATAAAGCCCACCCGCACGGTGGTTTGCTCCGGCTTATCGGAGCCTGCCGCCCACGCTGACTGCATCAGCCCAGGCAGCAGCATCGCGCCGCCAAGCGCGGCCCCTGCCTGTAGAAAACGCCGCCGTGTCATCGAAATCTTATCGCCCATACCCGCTCCAGAACGCGCAAAAAAAAGCGCCCGACAGTGCTTACGCACTGCAGGACGCCTTTATCCATGGACCCGCATGCCGCCGTTGGCCTGCTGCCCAAAAATGGTGAACTAACTCGATTTAGCTAATGCAAACGGGATGCCAGTTTTCCATATGGCTGTTTTTGCCGGTTTTCCCCCCGCTGCAGCGGCGGTCAGGGCCAAAATTGCACCGTCTACAGGCAGAGAATGCCCACTCATTGTGCACCTACTCCTTTGGGGTTAGCGGCCATAATGACTTGACCATCAGCAGGGCGCGGGCGATTTCCACCATCCGCTGATTCTTATCCATCGCCATCTTGCGCAGCGCCTGCCAGGCCTGCTCTTCATTCATCCCCTGGTGGGACATCAGGACGCTTTTGGCCTTCTCAATGACCTTACGCTCTTCGAGACTATCCTTTAGCGACGCCAGCTGGCCGGAGAGCTGCTGCAGCTCATACGCCTGCTGGCGAACCAGCGGCAGCAGCTGCCTGTCCAGCCGTCGCGCAACGTCATCGCCGCCGTCCTCTTCCGGCCAGCGGTCGGGCGGCATCTCCGGCCCGCTCCCCTGCAGCAGCCGATCGGCGGCGTCGAGCAGATCGCTAATCAGCCGCTCTTCCAGACCGCGCATCAGCTCCAGACGCTGCGTCTGGGCGCAGAACCAGCGCAGCGCCGTCTCGCCGCTATCCTCCGAGGGCTGACGGGTACAGGCGATACGCCGAAGCTGCTCTATTTCGAGGCCGGCCTGGCACTGCTCATTAAACAGCGCGGTCTGCGCCGCGTCGGCCAGGGCCAGAAAGCTGTCAAAGCACGGCTGCTGCCCGTCGATACGGTCCACCAGCAGCTGGCGCAGCTCGTCGCTGAACTGGCCGCGGGCAAAGCCCAGCGCCCCCAGCGCGCGCTCCTGCCCCACCAGCTCCTTGCCCTGCATAAAGCTGTAGAGCGCCACCATCCTTCCGGCAATCTGCGGATCGTCGATGCTGTCATTGAGCTGCGGGACGATATTCAGCAGGTGCCGGATAATGCGGCTGAACTGGCCGGTCGCCTCTTCGGCGGCGATAGTGCGCAGGCGCACCGCCTCGCGCAGGGTGGGAAGCTGATCGAGATACCACACCGCGCTGGCGATACGCCAGCACAGGGCGCTGCTGGCGCTGGCGCGCGCCGGCTCCAGCGCCTGGCGAAAGGCGGCCAGCTGTTCATTCACCAGCGCCCCGCCGGCCCGACACTCCGCGGCGTAGAGCCGGCCGCCGGAACATAGCCAGATATTGGAGGCTCCGCGCTCGCACTGCAGCATATGCACCAGGGCGCTTATCTGATTGGCCAGCGCGCCCTGCTGCGCCAGCTGACGCAGCTGCTGCCTCTGGAGCTGGCGCGCATGTTGGAACCAGTCGTTTGCTTCAGGCACGGTGCCGGCCGTATTATTCATGCTCTCTCCAGGGTTAACGCTTTATACTTCAGCTAAGCAATAACCGTGCCTTATACAAAGGAGTCCTTATGCAAAGTATTGTGCTTATCGCCAACGGCGCTGCCTACGGTAGCGAATCCCTGTTCAACAGCCTGCGCCTGGCGATTGCCCTGCGCGAACAGCAGTCCGAACTGACGCTGAAGGTGTTTTTAATGTCCGACGCGGTTACCGCCGGGCTACGCGGTCAAAAACCGGCGGAAGGCTATAACATTCAGCAGATGCTGGAGATCCTCACCGCGCAGGACGTGCCGGTGAAGCTGTGCAAAACCTGTACCGACGGCCGGGGGATAACCTCCCTGCCGCTGATCGATGGCGTTGAGATCGGCACGCTGGTTGAGCTGGCGCAGTGGACGCTGGCGGCGGATAAAGTCCTGACCTTCTGAGTTAACCCTCTTTAGCAGGATTAAATACCAGGCTGGCAGCGTTTATTGCGTTAAAAGATATGCCAGCTGAATGCTTTCAGGAACAACGTCATTTTTGTTGAATCTTTATCCTTTTTTTGATCAAAATCATCATCCGTACCTTCCCCATTTGGTGTTATGCCATGAGCAAAGTGTGAACAATATCACGCGCAGGATTGAACGGGCAGGATGCCGTGGGCTGACAAAGACGGGGTTGGAAAATGGCAATGGTAAAAGCAAGTTTGACGTTGTTTGGCGGTGATACGCTGGTGGTGCGTTGTTCAGAGCGCTGCCATATTCACCTGATGAGCGCGAAGGTTCCAGGCGACAGCCACGCGGATGTGCTGAGCGTGCAGGATCGGGACAGCGCGTATATGACCGTGCCCTACAGCGGCACCTGGAACGTGCTTATCGATAGCCACAGCCAGTCGCTGGAGCACTCAATCAGCTACGTTCCCGCCTGAGGCATCCGCTGAACGCGTTGCGACCGCAGCGTCAAACGTCTCTTCATGCCC
Organism: Klebsiella sp. BIGb0149; assembly: GCF_004362605.1. NCBI lineage: Bacteria > Pseudomonadati > Pseudomonadota > Gammaproteobacteria > Enterobacterales > Enterobacteriaceae > Klebsiella > Klebsiella sp. BIGb0149. The sequence goes on from NZ_SNYG01000002.1 coordinate 193,096, forward strand.
GGGTCTCCCGGGCATTTCTCAGGCCAGCCCCGGCTGACCGCAATCGCCCAACAGATTTCGCACCTTGCCGACCAGCTCGTCGAGGCAATCATCGTGCATGCCGAGCTTGCGCAGCTCCTGCTCGAGCGAGAAAAGGTACTGGGCGTTGGTGCCAAGCGGACCGCTGGCTTTGGCGATCAGCGGCGCGATCACCTGGGCGCTGGTATCGGCTTCGAACAGCGGATGACGCGGATCCATAATGAAGACCAGCGCGTTGACCGTCCGACCGTCGTCGAGCTCCAGCTTGCACCAGGTCGGCAGATAGCAGCCGGTGATCATCTCTCGCTTCCACAGCAGGGTGAGCTCCTCTTCCAGCGTGCAGTCCGGCAGGCGATAGGCGACGCCGGTGGTGCGCCCGCCCTCCTTCAGCGCCAGCATGCGCCCCGGCTGATGCGCGCTTCCGCGCCCGGCGGTGAGCCGCAGGCAAAAGGCGCGGTGCCAGCCCGGCAGCGTACCGGTACAGGACTCGCGATACTCGAGGGCCGGGTTCCACATCAGCGAACCGTAGCCAAAAATCCATACCGATCCCGCGTCCGGACGACAGGCTAAAGTGGCCGCCAGGGAGGCTGCCCGTTGCTCTGCCGACCAGAGTAGCGATTCCTCAATAGCGCCAAACGCCGTTTTACAATCCGCATTGATTAAGAAATCACGTGTTAACACTTTCTACTACCTCCGCCACTGCCCGCTTCCCGGCGTTTATCTGATGCCATCCTTGTGAAACATTCTTGTGAAACATTGCTGAATTATTATCCAGCTTTATTTGGCAATTAGCAATTAACGCTGCTCAGGCGCCGCGCGGGTAGCAGGATCGGCTATGACTTCCTGTGCCAGCGGTCATCGTCTCCCTTTTGATAGTCATGTTTTACCGCCGCCCAGGCCACTTTATGCGCCGTCTCTTCGCGGCTGGCGTCGCCCCGACGGTCCTCGCTATGCTTGTACTGGTCCCAGGCGCTATTAAAGGCTTCTTTATAAATCTCCTGGGCATGTTCAGGCAGGACGTGGCGGACGCTGTCGGGTAGGTCTTTTTTACTGTGATAAGGCATAGTGTTCTCCAGAAAGGGGCTGGAATTTAAGTCTGGAACGCAATATTGCCCTACGCAAGGCGGGAGGGAGTGAGAAGTTGACTTTAGTAATTATCTGAATAGTAAATATAAAAGTGCAATAACAGCAGGTTATAGCAATCTAACACCATTAGTGGTTGATAGCGGTAAATTTAAGTAAAAAAAGCAATCAATTCCCGTAATGTCTGTTATTTTATCAACTTACAGTATCTATAATTATAACACCTGCACAATATGGAGATGGTTCATGACCCATGCACATGAGGCGGTAAAAACCCGCCACAAGGAGACGTCCCTCGTATTTCCGCTGCTGGCACTGGCGGTGCTTTTCTTCTTCGGAAGTAGCCAGTCACTGCCAGTGGTTATTGCGATTAATATTCTGGCGTTAGTCGGCATTCTCAGCAGCGCATTCAGCGTAGTACGCCACGCGGACGTGCTGGCCCACCGCCTGGGCGAGCCCTACGGTTCGCTAATTCTAAGCCTGTCGGTCGTCATTCTTGAAGTTAGCCTGATTTCCGCGCTGATGGCCACCGGCGACGCGGCGCCGACGCTGATGCGCGACACCCTGTACTCGATAATCATGATCGTTACCGGCGGCCTGGTCGGCTTCTCGCTGCTGCTGGGCGGGCGTAAGTTTGCCACCCAGTACATGAATCTGTTCGGCATCAAGCAGTATTTAATCGCCCTCTTCCCGCTGGCGATTATCGTGCTGGTGTTTCCCATGGCCCTGCCTGGCGCCAATTTCTCCACCGGCCAGGCGCTGCTGGTGGCGCTTATTTCGGCGGCCATGTACGGCGTTTTCCTGTTGATTCAGACCAAAACGCACCAGAGCCTGTTTATTTATGAGCATGAAGATGACGGCGACGACGACGACCCGCATCACGGCAAGCCGTCGGCGCACAGCAGCGGTTGGCACACCGCGTGGCTGCTCATTCACCTGATTGCGGTGATTGCGGTGACCAAGATGAACGCCAACCCGCTGGAGACGCTGCTGACCAGCATGAACGCGCCGGTGGCCTTTACCGGTTTCCTGGTGGCGCTGCTGATCCTCTCCCCGGAAGGCCTGGGTGCCCTGAAGGCGGTGTTAAACAATCAGGTACAGCGCGCGATGAATCTGTTCTTCGGTTCGGTGCTGGCCACCATCTCTCTGACCGTTCCGGTCGTGACCCTGATTGCCTTTTTAACCGGCAATGAGCTGCACTTTGGCCTCGGGTCGCCGGAGATGATCGTAATGGTTTCATCCCTGGTGCTGTGCCAGATCTCTTTCTCGACCGGACGCACCAACGTGCTCAACGGCGCGGCGCACCTGGCGCTATTCGCCGCCTATCTGATGACCATTTTTGCCTGATTCACCTCCCCCGGCCGCGCGACGCGGACCGGGGGAGGATGCATAAAAAAGCCTGCCGGTTTTGCAACCGGCAGGCTTTTGTCATATCAGGGACCGCTACTTGCTGGTATCCAGCTCGTCAAATCCTTTAACCAGATCGTCGATTGCCTTCATTTGCTTGAGGAACGGCTCCAGCTTATCCAGCGGCAGCGCGGACGGGCCGTCGCATTTCGCATGTTCCGGGTCCGGGTGCGCTTCAATAAACAGGCCGGCAATACCTACCGCCATACCGGCACGCGCCAGTTCAGCAACCTGCGCACGGCGACCGCCAGAAGCGGCGCCAAACGGGTCACGGCACTGCAGAGCGTGGGTGACGTCAAAGATAACCGGCGAGTTGTTGGAGGCTTTTTTCATCACCCCAAAGCCCAGCATATCAACAACCAGGTTGTCGTAGCCGAAGTTAGCGCCGCGGTCGCACAGAATAACCTTGTCGTTGCCGCCTTCAATAAACTTGTCGACGATGTTGCCCATCTGGCCCGGGCTCACGAACTGCGGTTTCTTAACGTTGATCACCGCCCCGGTTTTCGCCATCGCTTCAACCAGGTCGGTCTGGCGAGCGAGGAACGCCGGCAGCTGAATCACGTCAACCACGTCGGCCACGGCCTGCGCCTGGCTGGCTTCATGAACGTCAGTGATGATTTTCACGCCGAAAGCCTGCTTCAGCTCCTGGAAAATCTTCATCCCTTCTTCCAGACCCGGCCCGCGATAGGAGTGGATGGAAGAACGGTTGGCTTTATCAAAAGAGGCTTTGAACACATAAGGAATGCCCAGCTTCTGCGTCACCGTCACGTAGTGTTCGCAGATACGCATCGCGAGATCGCGGGATTCCAGCACGTTCATCCCGCCAAACAGGACGAAAGGCAGGTCGTTTGCTACGTTGATATCACCAATGCTAACCACTTTTTGTTTCATAAGATCGCCTTATCAGGGTGTAACCGGAATCATTCCAGATAAATACGCGTCATACCTAAAAACCGCCTCAGCGCGGCGTATTTCGCGTATATCGACTAATGCAATGTAATTTGTTTGTGCGAAATCGTGTTGATTTGCGCGCGGATCATTTCGCTGATCGGGTCTTCAGGACACTGTTCGACGAAATAGTTCAGATCCAGCAGCGCAACGTGGTCGCACTCGAGCTGGGCGTAGATCAGCCCGCGGTCGCGAATTTCGTACGGATCTTCCGGATTGAACTGCAGCAGCGCTTCGCTGGCGCGCAGGGCCAGCTCCATCTGCCGCTCTTCCATCAGCGCCGATTTTAAGGTGTCGAGCAGCTTGTGGATCACTTCCGCGTTATCCGCTTCATCAAGATCCTCATTGAACAGCTCGGCCACCGGGCTAATATTGCCCTTCAGCCACACTTCCAGCGTGTGCTCGTTGAGCGTTTCCCCGTTGAACGGGTTAATCAGCCACATCTCTTCGCTGGTTTCAGGGTCCGCGCGCAGCAGCATCTGCGTCGGGAAAATCACCGGCACCACCGGCAGAGACATGCGCTGGGCAATCCACAGCACAATCGCCCCCAGCGACGCGGCGCTCCCCTGGCGGTTAATCAATACCTTATCGATCCACAGGGCATCGGACAGCCGGTAGACGCCGTGGGAGTCCCTGAAGCCCCATTCATGATAGAAAAGCTCCAGCAGCCGCTCCAGCTGACGCTCCTGATCCCACGAGGTCGCGATCTCTTCCTGCGCCAGGCTCAGCAGCCGCTCCAGCTCGTCCTGCACGTAATCCGTTGGAAAGTCGTCGCGGATCAATTCAGAAATGAGGACCATTCCATCGCACAGTGGCGTTTTATTAAATTCGAAATCAGCTAGTGACCTCATGACTTACCCCAGTAACGGTGTTCTTGTGATGGCGAGTTGTATGATGATGAACAACACCACCAAAGCCAGCAGGAAGGCGATAAACCTGCTCTGCTGGCTGCGCGGACGCCGACGGCCCAGCGCGATAAAACCCAATGCGATGTAAATAATAACGCCAAATAGCTTCTCAGTCAGCCATGTGCCGTCTTCAGTAAACGGCAGATAGTGCGTTATTGCCATTAATCCGGCGCCGCTGAGAAAGAGCATCGTGTCGCTGCAGTGCGGGACGATGCGTACCCAGCGGCGGTTAAGCCACGGGCTGCCGCTGTAGCTCCACCAGTAGCGTAACGCGAACAGGCTGACCGACACGACCACCGCCGCAATATGCAGATACAGCACTGCGGTAAACAGATTCATACGCCAACCTTCTTATCCATAGCCGGAAAACGTCCTAACGTCAGGCGGTCGTTATCGCCGTAATCGCGGCAGGTCACCACGTCGAGATATCCCGCATCGTGGAACAGGCCGCGCACCGCGGCGCCCTGCTTCCAGCCGTGCTCCAGCAGCATTAAGCCGCCAGGGGTCAGGAAGCGACGTCCTTCGCGAACGATGTGCGCCAGATCGGCAAGGCCGCTATCGGCGGCAACAAGCGCCGTTTTCGGCTCGAAGCGAACGTCGCCCTGCGCAAGATGCGGGTCGGTTTCGTCGATATAGGGCGGGTTGCTGACGATGATTTCAAACCGCTGGCCCGCCAGCGCGCTGAACCAGTTGCTCTGCAGCACCGTCACGTTGGTGATGGCAAGCTGAGACGCGTTGCGCGCGGCTAGCGCGGCGGCGTCGGGCATAAAATCGACCGCCGTCACCCGACAGTCAGGACGCTCGCTGGCCAGCGCCAGCGCAATCGCGCCGGTGCCGGTGCCTAAATCGAGGATCCGACACGGCGTCGCCGGCAGCCGCGCCAGCGCCTGCTCGACGAGACACTCGGTGTCCGGACGCGGAATCAGGGTTGCCGGTGACACCAGCAGCGGCAGCGACCAGAATTCGCGCTGACCGACCAGATGCGCGATCGGTTCGCCGCGCTGGCGGCGGCTCAGCAGCGCCTCCAGCTCGGCCAGCTGGTCATCGGTCAGCGCCGTTTCGCCAAAGGCGAGGAGGTAAGTCCGCGCCCTGCCGGTCACGTGTCCCAGCAGGATCTCCGCGTCGCGGCGCGGGCTTTCGCTGTCGCTCAGTCGGGCAATCGCCTGCGCCAGCCACTGTTGAAAAATCATCATTCCTGCTCGGAAAGCGCTGCCAGCTGATCGGCCTGGTACTCCTGGACAATCGGCTCAATGAGCATATCCAGCTTACCTTCCATCGTTTCATCCAGCCGGTAGAGCGTCAGGTTGATGCGGTGGTCGGTCACGCGGCCCTGCGGGAAGTTATAGGTACGGTTACGATCGCTACGATCGCCGCTGCCCAGCAGGTTACGTCGGGTAGACGCTTCCGCCTGCTGACGCTTGGCCACTTCGGCGGCGCGAATGCGCGAGCCCAGCACCGACAGCGCCTTGGCCTTGTTCTTGTGCTGAGAGCGTTCGTCCTGACACTCAACGACGATACCGGTCGGCAAGTGGGTAATACGAATAGCGGAATCGGTGGTGTTAACGTGCTGCCCGCCCGCCCCGGAGGAGCGGAAGGTATCGATACGCAGGTCGGCCGGGTTGATGTCCGGCATTTCGGCTTCCGGCAGCTCCGGCATCACCGCGACGGTACAGGCGGAGGTGTGGATACGCCCCTGCGATTCGGTCGCCGGTACGCGCTGCACGCGGTGGCCGCCGGACTCGAACTTCAGCCGGCCGTAGACGCCGTCGCCGCTGATTTTGGCAATCACTTCTTTATAACCGCCGTGCTCGCCTTCGTTGGCGCTGAGGATCTCCACGCGCCAGCGGCGGGCTTCCGCGTAGCGGCTGTACATGCGGAACAGATCCCCGGCAAACAGCGCCGCTTCGTCTCCGCCGGTACCGGCGCGGACTTCGACAAAGGCGTTACGCTCATCGTCGGGATCTTTCGGCAGCAGCAGAACCTGCAGCTGCTGCTCCATCTCTTCGCTCTTATCTTTCGCGTCGCGCAGCTCTTCCTGCGCCATTTCGCGCATCTCCGGATCGTCAAGCATCATCTGCGCGGTTTCAATATCATCCTGCACCTGGCGCCATTCGGTATAACAGCGTGCAACGTCGCTCAGCTGCGCGTACTCGCGCGACAGCGCGCGGAATCGATCCTGATCGGCGATGGTCGCAGCATCCCCCAGCAGCGCCTGAACTTCCTCATGGCGTTCGTACAGAGCTTCCAGTTTGGCAACAATAGAAGGCTTCATAGGTGTGAATTAACCCTGTCCTGAAAAAAGAGAGAAATGGCGCTATTCCAGCCCGAGGCTGTTGCGCAGAATATGCAGGCGTTCATCGTCCCCGTCACGGGCAGCCTGCTGAAGAGATTTGGTTGGCGCGTGGATCAGGCGGTTGGTCAGCTTACGCGCCAGGTCCTGCATGATTTCCTGGGCATCACCGCCCTGCTCCAGCGCCGCCAGCGCTTTCAGCGTCAGCTCCTCGCGGACCTGTTCGGACTGGGAGCGATATTCGCGGATAGTCTCGCTGGCGCTCTGGGCGCGCAGCCAGGCCATAAATTCGCTGGTTTCCTGCTCGACGATCGATTCCGCCTGTACCGCAGCGGCTTTACGCTGCGCCAGGTTGTGCTGAATGATGTTTTGCAGGTCGTCGACGCTGTAGAGATAGGCGTTCGCCAGCTTGCCCACTTCCGGCTCGACGTCGCGGGGCACCGCGATATCGACCAGCAGCATCGGCTGATTGCGGCGCGCCTTCAGCGCACGCTCCACCATCCCTTTGCCAATTATCGGCAGCGGGCTGGCGGTGGAAGTAATAATGATATCGGCGTCTTTCAGCCGTTCATCGATGTCGCTCAAGGCGATAACCTCAGCGCCGACTTCATCAGCCAGCACCTGGGCGCGTTCACGGGTGCGGTTGGCAATGACCATTTTGCGTACGTGGTGCTCGCGCAGGTGGCGAGCCACCAGCTCGATTGTCTCCCCGGCGCCAACCAGCAGTACGGTAACGCTGGAGAGCGATTCAAAGATTTGTCGCGCCAGCGTACAGGCGGCGAACGCGACGGAGACCGCGCTGGCGCCAATGTCCGTTTCGGTGCGCACGCGCTTAGCAACGGAGAATGACTTCTGGAACATCCGCTCCAGCTCGCTGACGTTGAGATGCCCGCGGCTGGAGTCCGCAAAGGCTTTTTTAACCTGGCCGAGGATCTGCGGCTCGCCGAGCACCAGCGAATCCAGGCCGCTGGCGACGCGCATCAGATGGCTGACCGCATCGTTATCCTGGTGCCAGTAGAGGCTGTTTCGCAGATCGTCTTCATTAAGATGGTGGTAATCACACAGCCAGCGGATGAGCACTTCCTGCAGATTATCCTGCTCCTCAACGCTGAGATAGAGCTCCGTGCGGTTACAGGTCGACAGCACCACACCTCCCTGCACCATTGGCTGAGCCAGCAAGCTCTCCAGCGCCTCATCGAGCGTGTCCGGCGAAAACGTTACGCGTTCTCGCAGCGCTATCGGGGCTGTTTTGTGATTAATGCCAAGAGCTAAAAGGGTCATTGTGAGGGAGTAGTACCAGCGTTGCTAAGGTTAGTCTGAGCGCATCATACAGGATGCGCGGAATCAATAAAAGAGACGCTCCCCTTTTGGAGTAATAGCCAATGCGTAACAGCCACTAACGGTAATTTTTTGATTTCAGACAATTTGAACGTAGACGCTACCGCCGGGCAACGCTAGCATTAAGAGTTATAATTGTAACCCGCTACACAAATCGTGTGCGTATTCACCCTTCGCCGGATTTCACTGTAGACATCAAGGATTTGTCATCATTATGAATCGACTGCTCCGCCTGTTGCCCCTGGCAAGCCTGGTCCTGACCGCCTGTACCCTCAACGCCCCGAAAGGCCCCGGTAAAAGCCCGGACTCACCGCAGTGGCGTCAGCACCAGCAGGATGTCCGCAATCTTAGCCAGTTCCAGACCCGCGGCGCCTTTGCTTATCTTTCAGACGAGCAAAAGGTTTACGCCCGTTTCTTCTGGCAGCAGACCGGTCAGGATCGCTACCGCCTGCTGCTGACCAACCCGCTGGGCAGTACCGAGCTGTCGCTGACCGCGCAGCCGGGCAGCGTGACGCTGATCGATAACAAGGGTCAGACCTATACCGCAACCGACGCGGAAGAGATGATTGGCCGCCTGACCGGGATGCCCATCCCGCTGAACAGCCTGCGCCAGTGGATCGTCGGCCTTCCGGGCGATGCCACCGATTATACCCTCGATCAGCAGTATCGTCTGAGCACCCTTAACTATACGCAAAACGGCAAAACCTGGCGCGTCACCTACGGCGGATATACCAGCGATACCACGCCATCGCTGCCGGCTAATATGGAGCTCAACAACGGCAGTCAGCGCATCAAGCTGAAAATGGATAACTGGATTGTGAAATGATGACCCGCTGGCCCTCTCCCGCGAAGCTGAACCTGTTTTTGTATATAACCGGGCAGCGCACCGACGGTTATCACCAGCTGCAGACGCTGTTCCAGTTTCTCGACTATGGCGATACGTTAACCATTGAGGCGCGCGATGACGGCGAGCTGCGTCTGCTGACGCCGGTGGACGGCGTGCCGAATGAAGAGAATTTAATTATTCGCGCCGCCAGGCTGCTGATGCAGGCGGCGGCAGAACGCGGGCGGCTGCCATCCGGCAGCGGTGCCGATATCAGCATTGAGAAGCGCCTGCCGATGGGCGGCGGGCTGGGCGGCGGTTCGTCCAACGCCGCCACGGTGCTGGTGGCGCTGAATCAGCTTTGGGGCTGCGGGCTATCGGAAGACCAGCTGGCGACGCTTGGGCTGCAGCTCGGCGCCGATGTACCGGTTTTCGTCCGCGGTCATGCGGCCTTTGCCGAAGGCATTGGCGAAATTCTGACCCCGGTCGAACCGCCGGAAAAGTGGTACCTCGTCGCTCACCCCGGGGTCAGTATTCCGACTCCGGTCATCTTTCGCGACCCCGAGCTACCACGAGACACCCCGATCAGGCCAATAAATACGTTGCTAAAATGTGAATTTCGCAATGATTGCGAGGTTATCGCAAGAAAACGTTTTCGCGAGGTTGATGCGGCGCTTTCCTGGCTGTTAGAATATGCGCCGTCGCGCCTGACTGGCACAGGAGCGTGTGTCTTTGCTGAATTTGACACCGAATCTGCCGCTCGTCAGGTGCTGGAGAAAGCCCCGGAATGGCTACAAGGCTTTGTTGCGCGAGGAGTTAACATCTCGCCGCTCAGGCTAGCCCTACCCTAAGTTGCTCCGCGTTAAGCGTGAGTAACGATAAGTACGCCGGGCAAATTGAGTTACGGTGACAACGTCACCCTGTTCCAGACGTTGCATCGCTCTCTTTAAATACACCGCCTGGATGAAACGACGCCGCCGCACAGTTTTTGGCCCTTTTCATCCACCACTGGACGCATGCCTGAGGTTCTTCTCGTGCCTGATATGAAGCTTTTTGCTGGTAACGCCACCCCGGAACTAGCACAACGTATTGCCAACCGCCTGTACACTTCTCTTGGCGACGCCGCTGTAGGTCGTTTTAGCGACGGCGAAGTCAGCGTACAAATCAATGAAAACGTACGCGGTGGTGATATTTTCATCATCCAGTCCACTTGTGCTCCCACCAACGACAACCTGATGGAACTGGTTGTTATGGTTGATGCCCTGCGTCGCGCTTCGGCGGGTCGTATCACTGCTGTTATTCCTTACTTCGGCTATGCTCGTCAGGACCGCCGCGTTCGTTCCGCCCGTGTGCCAATCACTGCTAAAGTGGTTGCGGACTTCCTGTCCAGCGTTGGCGTTGACCGCGTGCTGACCGTTGACCTGCACGCAGAACAGATCCAAGGCTTCTTCGACGTTCCGGTTGATAACGTATTCGGCAGCCCAATCCTGCTGGAAGATATGCTGCAGCTGAATCTGGATAACCCGATCGTGGTTTCTCCGGACATCGGCGGCGTCGTGCGCGCCCGCGCTATCGCCAAACTGCTGAACGATACCGATATGGCCATCATCGACAAACGTCGTCCGCGCGCTAACGTCTCCCAGGTGATGCATATCATCGGCGACGTGGCAGGCCGCGACTGCGTCATGGTTGACGACATGATCGATACCGGCGGCACGCTGTGCAAAGCAGCAGAAGCGCTGAAAGAACGTGGTGCTAAACGCGTCTTTGCTTACGCCACTCACCCGATTTTCTCCGGCAACGCTATCCAGAACATTAAAAACTCTGTGATTGATGAATTCGTCGTCTGCGATACCATCCCGCTGGCGCCAGAAATCAAAGCCCTGGAAAAAGTTCGTACCCTGACGCTGTCCGGTATGCTGGCAGAAGCGATTCGTCGTATCAGCAACGAAGAATCTATCTCTGCTATGTTCGAGCATTAATCGAGCCCGGCCAAGGAAACCCGCTGAGGCGGGTTTTTTTGTCTCTTAAACCAATTTGTATGACCATTGCCTCCTTCACCTGCCATATTAGTTGACAGATGATGCGCCCATGGATGAAACATTATCGTGAATAGATTATTTTCCTCACACGTGATGCCTTTCCGCGCCCTCATCGACGCCTGCTGGAAAGAAAAATATACCGTTTCGCGCTTCACCCGCGACCTGATTGCCGGGATAACGGTGGGGATTATTGCGATCCCGCTGGCAATGGCGCTGGCAATTGGCAGCGGCGTAGCGCCGCAGTACGGACTCTATACCTCCGCCGTAGCCGGGATCATCATCGCTCTGACCGGCGGCTCGCGCTTTAGCGTTTCCGGGCCGACCGCCGCCTTTGTGGTGATCCTCTACCCGGTATCGCAGCAGTTTGGCCTCGCCGGGCTGCTGGTCGCGACGCTGATGTCCGGCATTTTTTTAATTCTCTTCGGCCTCGCCCGCTTCGGCCGGCTGATTGAATATATCCCGCTCTCGGTGACCCTCGGGTTCACCTCAGGTATCGGGATTACTATCGGTACCATGCAGATTAAGGACTTCCTTGGCCTGCAGATGACGCACGTGCCGGAGCACTATTTGCAGAAAGTCTCCGCGCTGATTATGGCGCTGCCGACGATCAACGTTGGCGACGCCGCGATTGGCATCGTGACGCTTGCAATCCTCATCATCTGGCCGCGCCTTGGGATCCGCCTGCCGGGCCATCTTCCCGCGCTGCTGGCGGGCTGTGCGGTGATGGCGGTTGTCACCCTGCTGGGCGGCCACGTCGCGACCATCGGCTCCCAGTTCCACTACACGCTCGCCGACGGCAGCCAGGGAAGCGGCATTCCGCAGCTGCTGCCGCAGCTGGTGCTGCCCTGGGATATGCCGGGCTCTGATTTCACCCTCAGCTGGGCCTCGCTGCAGGCGCTGCTGCCGGCGGCGTTCTCCATGGCCATGCTCGGCGCCATTGAGTCGCTGCTGTGCGCGGTGGTGCTGGATGGTATGACCGGCACCAAGCATAAGGCGAACAGCGAGCTGATCGGTCAGGGTCTGGGCAATATCGTCGCGCCTTTCTTCGGCGGCATTACCGCGACCGCGGCGATTGCCCGCTCGGCGGCCAACGTGCGCGCCGGTGCGACCTCGCCGATCTCCGCGGTGATCCATGCGCTGCTGGTGATTATGGCGCTGCTGATCCTCGCCCCGCTGCTCTCCTGGCTGCCGCTTTCGGCGATGGCGGCGCTGCTGCTGATGGTGGCGTGGAATATGAGCGAAGCGCACAAGGTGGTGAATTTGCTGCGCTATGCGCCGAAGGACGACATCGTGGTCATGCTGATGTGCATGTCGCTGACGGTGCTGTTTGATATGGTCATCGCGATCAGCGTCGGCATCGTACTGGCTTCGCTGCTGTTTATGCGCCGTATCGCCCGCATGACGCGCCTGGCCCCGGTCAACGTCGACGTGCCCGACGACGTGCTGGTGCTGCGGGTTATCGGCCCGCTGTTCTTCGCCGCCGCCGAGGGGCTATTTAACGATCTGGAAACGCGTATTGAGGGTAAGCGGATCGTGGTGCTGAAATGGGATGCGGTGCCGGTGCTGGATGCCGGTGGCCTGGATGCCTTCCAGCGCTTCGTGAAAAAGCTGCCGGAAGGCTGCGAGCTGCGGGTGTCTAATCTTGAGTTTCAGCCGCTGCGTACCCTGGCACGCGCCGGCGTCCAGCCCATTGCCGGACGCCTGAGCTTCTACCCCGATCGCAACGCCGCGCTGGCGGATATTTAACTAGCGGGATGCGGGCGTTCGCGCCTGCATCATCACCCCTATCGCCTGCTGGAGCCAGCCGAGCACCGGCGGCGTCATCCACGTCCCCTTCATCAGATGCGGTTCGCACTCCATCGCGTGGCGAAACTTTTGCTGAGTCTGCGGGCTGGTGCCGGCATACGACTGGAACAGTTCCAGCCACTGCCGCGCCAGCTTTTGCCCGGACTCGGATGCCGGATCGGTCTGCTCAGCGCAGGCCTGATGCAGCGCCGATACCAGCCCCGGCCACTCCATCAGCCGATCGAAGTAGTGTTCACGGGTAAACGCCAGCTCCTCGGCGTTGAGATAGCGCGCCCAGATCGCGAGCTTGCTTTGCGCAAAGGCGTGGGTAATGTAGTCCACAATCTCGGGCGTAATGCCGGTTTGCGCGCGCATTTGCGGTTCCGTAGCGTGCATCTCATTGAGCCGGGTGAGAAATTCCGGTCGCCCGGCGGTATCAAGCTCCAGGCGCTCCATCCAGCGGGTGGCCAGCGCCATCGCCGACGGCGAGTCAGGCGGGCAGCTCTCCTGCATCAGCCGCTGCGCGTCAATAACCAGCGCCTGCCAGATTTGATTGCGCTGTTCATCCTGCTCGGCGAACGGCAGCGTTTGTAACTCCTGCGGACTAAACCAACGATCGTACATTTTCATAAGCTCCAGGGTCTGTAGCCAGGACTCCAGATCGGGTTCACGGCCGCTACCCAGTTCGTCGCGGAGCAGCACCAGCCTTTCGCGCAGCGTTGAGATAGTGCGCAGCTGCGTATCGAGGGTGGTAATTTGCTGCACCAGCAGATCGGATAACGAAAGCGAACCGCGATCGAGATGCTCCTTAATAGCCGCGAGTTCCAGCCCGGCCTGTGCCAGCGCCTTAATCATATGCAGCCGCTGAACGGCCGCCAGATCGTATAGCCGATAACCCGCCGCGCTTCTGGCCGAAGGCGTCAGCAGCCCGGTTTGTTCATAGTGATGTAGCGTACGGACGGTCATTCCGGCGCGTTTCGCCAGTTCCCCCACCTGAATTAACATGACTGCTCCTTTTGCCTGCCAGTGGCGCTACTCTGCAGCCTGACGTTACGTCAGGGTCAAGCGCATATTTATCAACTGGGGCAACAATATCAGCGGGACGGGCGTTGCGGGAGTAAAATAAGCGGGAGTAATATAGTCAGCCAGCCGTCAGGACGAAGGCTGGCTGTAGAGCGGATACGTTGACAAAATTGCACCCGCCTGGCGACAGGTGCAGATAACGCACTGACCTAGCTGTGGCGATGCTGGTCGCGACGGCAGCGTTTGTCGTAGTGGCGCACCCACCAGTATCTGTCGCCGACCTGCTCATGGCCGCCAATACGCGCGCCGGCAAGCCAGAGAACGGCGCCGACGAAGATGCTGAGAATCGCGCCGTGCGCGAAAAACTGCGGCAGATCAAGCTGCGGGAGCTGGTTTAAAATGGAGTAGCCGACGCCAACAACCATGACGACCAACCCTAAACCCATCAGTACATTACCGAGTAACGAAGCGTTTCTGCGTTTCATATGTCACCTCCGGAACCTTGGGTTGCCTGAGAATATCCTCAGAACTTATAGGTGTAGTATAGACAACGGGCAGAAGATTGATTGCGTTGGCGATCACAATAGCGAACATCAAACCAACAAAAGTTTACAAATAACCTACTGAACAAAATCAAATTCTAATGGTTCACCGGCGAAATTATCGTGTCGATAGCGCTGCGCTGGCAGAATTTTGTCAAGCGCGCTCGCAGACAGTACACTACGCGCCAGAGAACGACCCATGCAGGATATAAAAGTGACGATAAAACTGATTGTCGGCCTGGCTAACCCCGGTGCGGAATACGCGGCGACACGCCATAACGCGGGCGCCTGGTATGTAGACCTCCTGGCCGACCGCCACCGCGCCCCGCTGCGCGAAGAGAGCAAATTCTACGGCTACACCTCACGGATTAACTTTGCCGGCGAGGATGTGCGCCTGCTGGTGCCGACCACCTTTATGAACCTCAGCGGTAAAGCCGTGGCGGCGATGGCCACCTTTTACCGGATTAATCCCGACGAGATTCTGGTCGCGCACGATGAGCTGGATTTACCGCCCGGCGTGGCGAAATTTAAGCTCGGCGGCGGCCACGGCGGGCATAACGGCCTGAAAGATATCATCAGCAAACTGGGCAATAACCCGAACTTTCACCGCTTACGCGTTGGGATCGGCCATCCGGGCGATAAAAACAAAGTTGTCGGTTTTGTGTTAGGTAAACCGCCGCTTAGCGAGCAGAAACTGATAGACGAAGCCGTTGATGAAGCCGCGCGCTGCACGGAAGTCTGGCTGAAAGAGGGACTGACCAAAGCCACCAACCGTTTACACGCATTTAAAGCGCAATAACCGGCCGACGTGCGGAATTTTTGCCGCACACCGTGTATAATAGGCGAAGCTATTTACTTTTCTACAATCTGTTCAATGTAACAGGTTGATTATCCAAAGATTAAGGTGATTTAAATCATGGGATTCAAATGCGGTATCGTCGGTTTGCCCAACGTCGGCAAGTCCACCCTGTTCAATGCGCTCACCAAAGCGGGTATTGAAGCGGCCAACTTCCCCTTCTGTACTATTGAGCCGAACACCGGTGTCGTACCGATGCCCGATCCGCGTCTGGATAAGCTGGCCGAAATCGTTAAACCGCAGCGCATCCTGCCGACTACCATGGAATTCGTCGACATCGCGGGCCTGGTAAAAGGCGCATCCAAAGGCGAAGGCCTGGGCAACCAGTTCCTGACCAACATTCGTGAAACCGAAGCTATCGGCCACGTTGTTCGCTGCTTTGAAAACGACAACATCATCCACGTTAACAACAAAGTGGACCCGGCTGACGATATCGACGTTATCAATACCGAGCTGGCGCTGTCCGATCTTGACACCTGCGAACGTGCCATTCACCGCGTACAGAAAAGGGCAAAAGGCGGCGATAAAGACGCGAAAGCTGAACTGGTCGCACTGGAAAAATGCCTGCCGCAGCTCGAAAACGCCGGCATGCTGCGCGCGCTGGCGCTGACGGACGAAGATAAAGCCGCCATCAAATACCTGAGCTTCCTGACCCTGAAGCCAACCATGTACATCGCCAACGTCAACGAAGACGGCTTCGAGAACAACCCGTACCTCGATAAAGTCCGCGAAATCGCTGCCGCCGAAGGCTCAGTAGTGGTTGCCGTGTGCGCCGCCGTTGAATCCGATATTGCGGAACTTGACGACGCTGACCGCGATGAGTTCATGGCCGAACTGGGCATCGAAGAGCCGGGCCTGAACCGCGTTATCCGCGCCGGCTACGAGCTGCTGAACCTGCAGACCTACTTCACCGCCGGGGTTAAAGAAGTCCGCGCGTGGACCATCCCTGTCGGCGCGACCGCACCGCAGGCGGCGGGTAAAATCCACACTGACTTCGAAAAAGGCTTTATCCGCGCTCAGACTATCGCCTATGAAGACTTTATCACTTACAAAGGCGAGCAGGGTGCGAAAGAAGCCGGCAAGATGCGCGCCGAAGGCAAAGACTACATCGTTAAAGATGGCGACGTCATGAACTTCCTGTTCAACGTCTAATTTGTTTCTGTTGTCTCATGCAATCTCAGTCAATCGCATGAAAAATGTAAAACCCCATAAAATCCACGCAGTTGCGTGGATTTTTCTTTTCATAATGTCTCAGCTCATCTCATAATAGCGCAGCCAAAAATGAGTATAGGCATGAGTACAACATTCTTCCATCTTCATTTTAAGTGAGTACAATAACGGTATAATAAATAAACAAGGCCCCGTTATGCTCACCGATACGCAATGCCGCACTGCTAAGCCGAAAGAAAAACTCTATCGACTCAATGACTTCAATGGTCTCTACCTCGAAGTGAAACCCAACGGCAAAAAGGCATGGCGCTATCGGTTTAAACTCAACGGCAAATCCAGCATGTTCGCGTTGGGTGAGTACCCAACGGTCAAACTTGCCGAAGCTCGCGAAAAATGTGAGCAAGCACGTAAACAAGTCGCGGATGGAGTTAGCCCGACACAGGCTCGCCAGTTAGATAAGATCCGCAAGGTCAACGACGCATCCAACACCTTTGAGCTGATCGCTAAAGAGTGGTTGCAGATGAAAGACTGGGCCGAAATCACCAAAACGCGGCGACTGGATATGCTTGAACGTGTGGTTTTTCCCGCCATCGGTAAGCTCCCTGTCAGAGAGATCACTCCACACCATATACTTAAAATTCTTCAGGAAACCGCTAAACGAGGAGCACCAACAGTTGCCGCTGAAGCCCGTCGCACCATTTCATCAGTTTTTGAGTTGGCAGTCGCGACGCTTAGAGCTGATAGCGATCCCGTATGGCCTGTGCGCAAGGCCCTTCCGGCTAATAAGACACAGCACAAACAGGCACTAAATCCTCAGCAAATCGGAAAGTTACTAAGCTGTTTTGACAATAGTCGTGGCTCGTATCAGGTTAACTATTGCATGTGGCTTATGTGGTGGACATTGGCGCGTCCTGCAGAAGCCACCGAAGCAGAATGGACAGAATTCGATCTTAATAACGCCCTATGGACCATTCCGGCAGCGCGAATGAAAGCCCGCAGAGAACACGTTATTCCCCTACCCTTCCAAGCAGTCAAAATGCTCAGAACACTACAGGGGTTAACCGGGCATCGGCAGCACCTTTTCCCGGGCAGAGATAATCCGCTAGGGCCAATGACATCGCACTCGCTGCGCCAGCTACTTAAAAGCCTCGGATGGAGTGGCATTTATAGTCCCCATGCTACCCGAACTACAGGAAGTACGCGTTTAAACGAAATGGGCTATCGACCTGATGCTATTGAAGCTCAACTTGCTCATGCTGACACCAACAATGTTCGTCGCACATACAATCATGCGACTTATCTTGATGAGCGTAAAGTGATGATGCAGGAATGGGCTGATATGTTGGGCAAATGGGTAGCAGGATTCGAGTAGAACTTGCTGCACTTAGTGAACCACGAGGATAGAACTCATTCCTCAGGGTACACTTTGTGCCAGAAGCGGATATTGTTTTGAACAGCGAAGCCAGACACAGTGTTTCAATCAATGTTGATTCATCTCTGAAATAAAATTAATTTCGGAGGTCGCCCCCTCAAGATTTGATGAAGATAGCCAACTTTTAGTTAAAATGTTCACACTGCCGCAGCTGCATCTCTGCTTATCCCCGGTCAGAGTTTCGTGGTGGCGTACGGCTGGAATGCGTTCTACAAACCGCAGGGCTACACTCATCATCCGGAATCCCTGGCGCACGGCCTACAGGAAGAGCGCGTCATGCTCTCCCCGCCAGGGCATGTATCAAAAGAGAAATTCTTCGGGATCAACGGGTGGCGGATTTTTTACAGGCTGAAGCTTTTGATACACTGGTACGGGAGCTCAGCATGCGATGCGCTGAAGTCACGCTGGCGGAAGTCCTGACCGGGCTGCGCGGCCTATACGGAGATTTGTAACTTGAAAATACTGAGGCAGCTGTGGAACCCGAAGGGGCTTGATGCGGCAGTTGACAATGTACCTGAGGATCGATACGGCTTCAGTAATATAGCGGAAAATATATCCCGCTCCATTCTTTCCCTTCCCCAGGAAGCTTCAAATGTTGTCGGAATTGAAGGGGCATGGGGATCAGGTAAAACAAGCCTCCTGAATCTGATCCTAAAAAACCTTGCCGAGTACAAGGATGGACACACACATGTGCTGCATATTTCTCCCTGGCTGAGCGGCAACGACCCGGTTGAAGTGCTTTTTCTTCCGGTTGCCACTGTCATCCAGCAGGAAACGGATAAACGATATCCCCCAACAGGTTTAAAAAAAATCTGGCGTAAATACCTTCTGTCAACGGAAGCTCAGAAAGTGATTGAGTATGCACAGGATACTTCATCGCGCGTTCTTCCGCTGGTTCAGTATATCGGGCAGTTTTCCCGAATCGTTAACTGGATAGCTGGCGGAATAAAGGTATTTTCAGATAGTCGCCTGGCTGTTGATCAGAAAACCACGACAAAGCTTCGTGCTGATATTGCTGGGCAACTGGTTAGACTGGATCTGAAGTTCATTGTTGTCATGGATGATCTGGACCGACTGGAGCCGACCCAGGTGGCGGAGGTGTTCAGGCTGGTCCGTGCAGTAGCCGATCTACCGCGCTTTACACACATTCTTTGCTATGACAGGCAGATTATCACTCATGCCGTTGAGCATGCACTGAATATCGGAGATGGTAGCCGTTATCTTCAGAAAATTATTCAGCTCAGTTTTAAAATACCTCGCCCTGAGGCCTTTGATCTACGCAATGAATTTCGCCAGCGGGCCGAGACGCTGTATCAGCAAATTAATAATCAACCGGCAGACGCAGAAATGGCAAAAGATCTCGCCGCTGTGACTGATACGTATGGTGCCGCACTTTCGACGCCACGCGAGATCCATCAGGCCATTAATTCCCTGATTTTTCTCTATCCGGGAATGCGGGATTTTGTGTATTTCCCTGATTTGTGCCTGCTTCAACTTATACGAGTAACTAACCCGGCCCTGTATGACTGGACGGAGCATTACCTGACAGAACGGTCCGTGATTGAAAACGGCCAGGGCATGCTTTCTGACGGAGAAAAGGCAGACTTCCGTGAGGGGCTTATTAGGTGTATGAAGATGTTGGAGGCATCGAATGCAGACTCATTTCTGACACTAGCAGACTGGATCCCCGGTATCAGCGGACATAATGATGAATATCTTAGTCTTTTTGAGCCCGTCAGTGAGGATTATCGCCACATCCATACAAGCAACAAGCGACTCAGCAGCCTGACGCACTGGCGGTATTACTTTGCCTTTTCCTCACCCCAGAATGTTCTTCCTCCGGAGTTTTTCAACCAGCTTTTTACGCTGGCCGCCGTACCGGAAAAGCAGCAGCTCTCTGAGGATCTCCTCTCAAAAATCAGCAGCGTGGGTATTCTGTCCGGAACTTGGTTCGAACATATACTGAGCAGGCTGACTCCGGGCCTGATAAGAGAACGCAATTTTGAAGAGTGCGCAGGGCTGGTGCAGTTTTTCTTCGATCATACGGATGAGGTCAGCACTCGTTTCAGAACCCGTAACACATGGTTTTCTCTGCGTGAAACGGGCATTAATCAGGTTGTAAGGCATCTGCTGAAGCATATGCAGGATATTGATGAGGCCAGAATAGTCACGCAAATGGAAATGCTGGTCGTTGCGGGCACGTCGCCGTTCTGGATAGCCGATTTTATGCGGGATCTTATCTGGGAACACGGACTTGCCCACAATACGGTATCTTCGCCATCAGACGCTCTTTTCAGTCGTGATATTACGGAACGGCTGCGTGACAGATTTGCTGAACGTATGAATCAGCCAGACCTTCAGCAACAACTTCTCGTGCGCCAGTCAATTCTTGGATATCTCTATGCATGGAGAGACATGAGTTCAGATGAAACCGTGAAGCAATGGGTCAGAGAGGTGGCTGCCACCGATGAAGGCCTTGTTAACCTGTTAATACGATTACAGACCAGCGTCTTCAGTTCTGACAGGGGGGCATATCGCCGGATTGCACGTGACCAGGTCAGTCCATTTTTTGATAACTGGCCTGCAGTTGAAGATAAGCTGAGGGTTATACTTTCCGGTAATGAACTGATGCCGGAGCAGGAAGAACTCAAAAGTGCGTTGGATAATGACGAGTGATCAAAAAAGGCCGCTTAGCGGCCTTTTTCTTACTACACAAAGTGAATCAGGCGCTAAACGCTTTTTCCTTGTCAAAAGGAAAACCGGCATGTGCCAGCTCGTTCAAAAGCTTGCGTTTCCAGTTCTTCAGCTCAGAATACGCTCATATCGCGAACGAAACGCTTTTTCGCCGCCCTCCATTTGCCTGCATATCAGAGCCTTCATCGGGGCTTCTTGAAGCGCGGCGCAGAGTCCCGGTACAGGCCGGTACGATCGTGCTGCATACTGATAACGTATTCTGCATCTCCGTTAACCACGATAGGGGCAGAATGCGACACAATAATAAGCTGCCGGCGCTTCTTGTTAGACATAATCGCGGGTATTACGCTCGTGCTCAGCATCAAACAGTCCAAGTCATCCTCAGGTTGGTCCAGCAGGAGTGGATCAGTGCCATAAGATAAAAGGAACTGCAGCATGCTCGCCCCTTTCTGTCCCGGAAAAGCAGACGAAATATCCTCCATTTGTCCTCCGGGTGCCCGATACCGGATGTGAATGCCATCATCGGGATACCAGCATTGCAGTGCATCCATCTGCTGGTCATTCAGACCTCTGGGGCGATTCCGGAAAGTACCATGAAGCGAGGCTCCGGCCCCGGAGTTATTCTTACGGATTTCCTGGTGCAGCGCTTTCAATTCGTCCAGCGCCCTGTATTTTTGCTCTGTTACCGCAGGCTGGGGGCTGAACGGACGCTGGCTGACAAAGGCATGCAGTAAGCCACTCCCATCACTGTGATCGTAGATACGTTCGGCAAAATTACTGATGTCAGTCACCGCCTGATAACCAGACAAGATCTCTTCATGTGGGGCACAAAGGGGAAGGATCTTAATGTCCAGATCGGTAAGCGACAGGGAAGACAGAAATGCTTTCCGGTTATGTGTCAGAGTCATTCGGTGAGCACGCATATCAGACAGCAACAGCTCAGACCGCGCCTGCGAGGCGGTAATCATTCCGTCAAGGCCATCGTAACTTCTCAGTTCATGTTGCAGTGCTTCACAACGTGCCATCAGTTCGTTGAGGACATCGGGATTTAGTCCCTGAGCCCGGAGGGCAACAGCTTCAGCTTGCACTGCAGCCTCCTGGCTGCTGACTGCAGTTCCTAGAGCTGTGAACGCCTGTCCCTGCCTGATGTCTATGAGATCTGCAGCACATTCTGCTAGGAGAGCATTAATTCGCTGGTCGTAATGCTGTTGTACAGACGACAGGCGCGCCATGAATTCCGTCTGTGGGCCGGACGGATCCTGTGGAATGGCAGGTATCTGCTGCGGTTCTGCTGCCAGAGACTGAATGGCTGCAATATGCTGTTCGTAGAGCTCCAGTGGGTAGGTTGCAGCAGAAAGCTCACTTTTGGCCAGAGCCAGCAGGCTGCAGGCTGCAGACGGGATAGTAGGCGCTTGACTGCAGCTGGCTGATGGCACGCAGTGCATCAGATAATTCTCCGTGCAGCGAGTCGGCTGTCACCTGTCTTGCCCGGAGTCCACGCAGGGTGATTTGTTCGTTAAGATATTCCCGCTCCAGCTCATTCCATCGTTCTTTCCAGGCCCGTTTATCGACCACCGGACTCTCGTCACAGACGCGCAGGAATGCACCGGTGTCTGAAGCCAGCTCGTAAAGCATTTTTTGACTGTAAATCGAGAGCGGGAAACGGTCGGCCGACCAGTAGCTATCAGGTATCCACTCGCCGTCACTGAAGATGTGTAATTCATGGCTACCACCCGGTCGCCAGCTGAGCCTGAAATCGGTGCCCTCTTTATGAAACACACATTCGATGAAGGAATCTTCTGTCATCCCCGACTCACTGAACTGGCTCAGATTCCGGTTCTGGGACACAGTGAGTCCCCCGGTCTTGCGCATCGCAAGACGAATACTTTCGATGAGCGTGGACTTACCGCTGCCCCTGGAGCCCAATTACGGCGTTATAAAAAGGACTGAATTCTACCGACGCAGTGTCCTGATCTGCAGGCTGGCAGAAACGGGTTCTGATCTTTAGACTACGTAAATGCGAAGCGGGTTCCTCCGGGGGAAGCTGATCGAAAAGAACACAGTTATTCGGATCAAGTAGAGCATGACGGAGCCCGTCAAAATCAGGGGACGACATTTTTAACCAGCATGTGCGTGCACCGGCCTGTTCTGGATGGTGAGCGTCTGAGCCCCGTAGCCACGGCAAACCATCAATAAGCCGCCGATGGGTTCCATCGGTAATATTTTGCACCTGATTCCTGATCTCAACAGCATGGGGTTTTTCCTGAAAAGCGGCAGTCAATTCACCCTGATTGGTCAGGCTTTGAAGAATGCCTTTAACCGCATCTATATGGGCAAGAATGCAGACCGCCTCAGGATTAAGGCGAATATTGTTAATGATACCGGCTGGCCCCAGTTGGAGGACCAGTTGGTGATTTTGGGCATTGAGTGGAATGGGGCCGTTGTTATTGCAGTGGGCCAGAATCCTTTCCACATCGGCAGTGGTGCTGTGGGTGTGAAGAACTGCCAAAATGTGGACATTGCCGGTTGCTGTCAGCTCCACCCCAGGAAAAAGTGTCAGCGGTCGGAATTCAAGCAGCTCGCCGGTACTCGCATCCTGAAACATTTTAGCCAACTCATCTTTTAGGATGTCGATCCAGGCACCACTGTTATGGTCGCTGATGACAACACAATCAACCTGCTGCCTCATGTAAGCAAGAAGCCATTCTCTTGGAGTGATATCAAGCATTCTGTAATCATGTGAAGCCGGAGTATGGTTATGAAAATCAAATTTATACCAGCGAGATCCTACCATCTTTGTTCCTTTTCCATGGCGCTTTAGAAGTCTCCCAACTATAAGAGATTTTGTACCCAGAGAATGAAACTTTTGCTCATATATTCCAGGGTTATTATGTCCCAAAAACCTAAGTCACGGAATAAAGCACCTTCCTTTAATTCATAGCTATGAACCAGTATTGGCCGAGGATCCGACTTTGCCAGAAAATTGAAACTTAGGCGTGATAAAAATCGATCACACCTAAGTCTTTTATCTCGCTGGGACTTTAGGTAGGGTTTTTAGAAATACGTCTTTATTTCTACTTGTATCTGTTAAAAGTGTTAAGAATACTTTATCTGCAGGGGCGCATGTGCTTTTGCTTAACAGCAATTCACCCAGTTTCTGTAATCGAGAAAATTGTCCATCTTCTTGGATTCTATGACGAAGTGTATTATCATTTTTAATAACATCAACAAAAGCAGAAACCATATTAATATCGAAGTGTTCGAACATTTCCAATATTAAGGGGACAGCACCATTTGAATAAAAATTCTTCCTTCCGTACTGATAGCTTACGCCACGATATCCAACATAAGTTTTGGTAATAGCTGAAACAAATTCAATAATATTATCTTCAGGAACGAAACTCGAGAAAGGTAATAATTGGGTTACAGCTTTTTCCTCTTCCGACCAATTATCTAAAGACTCGGTAAGCTTGTTAATAAGAGGCTCAATGATAACTTTTCGGGATGCGGGGCTAATATACATCAGGCCATCTACCAATAGTATGAATTGTTGTGCCTTCTCAATCTTACTGTTGTTTCCTGAAACTAAATATTTGTCGAATTGTTGGCCGACTTTACGGCGATCTTCTTTAGAAAGTAATGCCCATAAAATAGGTGCACAAAACTCAATGTTGTTTCTCAACTCACTTGATATATTGGCTGAACAGTATGTGCCAAAGAAGCGTGAGGATAATTCACTGATATAGATCTCTGGTAAGTCTGAAAAGGCTTGATTAACTGCCAGACTATTTTTGTTAAATGTTGCTGAATCCATTTCTGAAAGATATGTAGCTATATCTATAATGGCTGGTGGGAACTCTTTAGAAAGAACGTATTTATTACAATCATTGATTAAGTTCACTACTTTTATTAAATCAGGATCGCTACTTTGTGGGTGTCCACCAAATAAATTCCTGGTATCTCTCGCTTGCTGTAATAGCTTCTGACCTTCTCGGTCGATAACTCCTATTTTGAAAGCTCCATCTATCAAATCAAAGTCATTCACATAATCCTGAAAATCTTCATACGTTTTAATTTCTTTTTTTTGTTTACATTCTTTGTTGAACAGATCCAGGCTACGATGAATTATCTTTTTACGTAAATCATCAACAACAGCATTCCAGTAGGCGGTGATGGCACTTCTATAACCTTTTACAGGAAGAACTCTTATTGCCTCTGAAATGTATGGGCAGTCAACTACATCTTGCCTCACAGTTGAGAGTGCAGTTTGTAACAATGTAACCTCTGTAGGATTGAGTGGAACTGGCGGCACTAAATGTGAGCTTATCTCCGTACCCTTCATTTCAGTCTTTTCCTATTCTTTTCCATTTTTTTCTACTTTATTGAATCTGAAAAAGATATCAAGATAGTTCTTGTCAATTTTTCGTGGAAAGGTTGACTTCACATTATCGAGATAAAAAAATCCACGTAACCCGTTGTTATTAATTGTTTTTCCTGGTTCAGTGGTTCAGGGCCAAGGAGTTAATCGACTGTTCATAGTGAAACAGTTTCTGGTTCCTTACAGATGAGCATAAGGTTAAGAGTTCGTACTTTGTATTGCACAGTGTATTGCAGAACTCTCTTTCAAAAGCTACAACAATCAATTTTACATAGAAAATTCAATCACATTCTTTCCATAGTGACTCATATAGCCAAAGGACGAAGAGCGCGACCTTAACCCGTTTAATCACCTCAAAGCTTTTCGTATAATGGGCTGAGACGCACCTCTGCAAAAGGATGTCTTCATGGATCTCTTTCCTGATATTGAACAAGCTGTGCCCTTACCCCATGAAGAAGTGCTTCGTTACATGGTATGTAAAATCCGTGATAACCGGTCGGAAGAGTGGCTTGCAGAGATGTGCAGGAAAAACAACCTCTCTGATGTCTGTCAGGAGTATCTTCACAGGGGAGTGCTGAAGGCTCTAGAGGGTGAACCTGATGTGAGCTTTTACCCGCCAAGACTGACCATTGAGCTGGTGCCCCGGACATGCTGGTTCGATAACGTCAGAAGTGCGGTCTCTTCATCGGACTGGAAACGGTTACGGCAACAAACGGCCAGAACAGCAGGGTGGAAATGCCAGGTCTGCGGCGGAAATGGACCCAGATGGTCTGTGGAGTGTCATGAAATCTGGCATTACGATGATGACAGGCAGTGTCAGACCCTCACCGGGCTCATCGCGTTATGCCCTTCATGCCATGAAGTCAAACACATGGGGTTCAGCGAGCTCTTGGGTAAAAAGGACGAGGCGGTGGCTCATCTGGCTCTCGTCAACGGCTGGTCCCTTCAGGGCGCATTTGACTATGTGGATGAGGCCTTTGACGTGTGGCGGGAACGCTCTCGTCATGCCTGGCAACTGGATATCTCGTGGCTCGAAACACAGGGGATCAAACTCCAGGATGAGACAGCACCTGAGATCAATAACATCCCTGCTGAGGATCAGCTTTCGCTGGAGCTTGAGGTTCCGCCTGTCGCGACGCAGAGCACTGCAGTACCCGCCGTCGGGGAACAAGAAAGTATTTCCGGCGATGTGCGGCAAATTCCGAAGGACAACCCTGTATCCCGCTCATCGTCCGTAGGATCAACGTTTTGGTCAGTCTGCCAGCGGGTGTTCTGCCAAGTGAAAAAGGTGATACGGGAACAGTGGTGATTCAAAAGGTTGCCAGGGTTACAACAGCAGCCCTATGCTAACTGTGTCATTCGTACCTGCAGAAATACCATTTTAAGTGATTCAGAATAGGTCCGCCCAACCTCATGGCAGGACCTTCAACCATCGCGTCTTGCATAAAACCTATGACTGTCTGCCGTTCTTATGGGGCGAGCAGTAGTTTTAGTTAGTGTTCCTATAAAAATCTCGCGACTGATTTCGTAGCATTACTATCGTGGCCCCCAATCCTCCCGCCTTTTCCTCATGAACCAGCCCGCTTTTAAGTTGTTTGGCTTTTTTATGCCTACTTTCCAGCAGAGAGATTAATGAATTTATCAGCCGCTTATTCGGGGTACCATGAACATAAAAATGGTGGTTTTTATAAAGAACGTTAGCTACACTCGCCTTCATAAGTCTCAGCTTCACTTCGAGAGGTTTTCTAACCTGAAAACACTATGACAGTAGCATATGAGCCTTGAAAGCGAACATTGCATATGTTTACTAATATGAGCATATCGACACTTACAATTTAACTTATTTGAATACGATGAAAGATTTTAATTGGATCAAAAAAAATTACATATTTATCATACCATTCATAATCATTTCCTTAATTTACTTTGGATTTATGCTTTACATAATTCATAAGGTAAGCGAGACAGACTCTCTCAGCTCATTGGGTTCATTTGGCGATAGTTTCGGAATTCTGAATGCATTATTCTCAGGGTTGGGCTTCTCAGGCCTTTTAATTACTCTTTTTTATCAGCAACGGCAAATAAACAGTCAGGAAAACGAGTCAAAGAAACAAGATGCAATATCTTCTCAACTACAATACGAAGAAACATTACATAAATTAATTTCTCTTTTTCATAGTACTATGAAAGAGGTGAAAATAAATTATGAAGGTGGCGAGTTATTTGGGCGGGATGCGCTTCAAAAATCTTTGTCTATATTCACCGGCAAAGTAAAAAGCTCTGGATTAAATGTTATTCCAGCTCAGCTAAGCAAAAAGTATAGGAAAAATGAACTCACTGATGATGATAAGGAAATAATAAATTACTACTATTATAAGCATTTCATATTTCTAAGTAGTGTTTTGAGCCGACAATGGAGACTAATCGAAAGCTTTAAGATATTACTTAGGCATCTAGAGGAAAATTGTCCTGAAAATTCTAATATACAGCAGTATCGCGATTTGGTTTTCTCACAATTAACCTATGTAGAATGTACATATATATTCTTAGTGGCTTTAGGTGGAAAAGATAATGCTGAGCTCAGAAAGCATATGATAAGTAGCTCTATGTACAACAGTTGCTCCCCTATCAAGCTATCAGAAATACATAAGATGATGTTCAAGGAGTTTTGGGGTATGGATTTATCTAGGGCAGAAAGTAATCAAACATTCCCCATTAACAAATCTACCATCAAACATATAAAGATAAAGGAAAGTGACATTTTGCAGAAATTAAATAATTTAAATAGTAAAACCACTAAAGATCAGAAAAAAATAACAAGCAAATCTGATAAACCCGATAACACAGCATCAGAGTAATTTATTCATTTTGTTCATAAAGGTGATTGGGGATTGTGTTTATTTTAACTTGAAAAGGTTTAGATGTAACTCAATTTCTAAAAAACATTTTTCCCGATTTCGTGCATCAACACTTGAAATCAGAAAAGAATTAAATATAATGTCTAAATTAACTTTTACCATTAACACGCACCCACTTTCTAAATAAATTATATAGGAAAACCTAAATGAAGAAAATATTAGGAAAAACAATTGCAAGGATACTCTATAATTTACTTAAGCAACGTTTTGATGATATAGAGTCAATAGCTAAAATTAAAGAAACACAAGATTTTAAGTTGCTTATTAGTTTAGATGCGTTGTATAAACGCACGGAAGGTGAAGATAATGTTGATTATGATTTAGTTGTTGGTGCTTATAATAAAATAAACTACTACGTTGGTAAGTTAAACAAAGAGAATTGTGAATTAATCTCGCACATACTGAAAATATATAACACTGAAATGAAAGACGATTTTTTTATTTCAGGAACTCTATATAACCACGAGAAGAAAATTTCCTTCAAACTATCATCTCCCTGGATGAACAAATATAAGAATTATATTTCAGCCCTCGATAGTATTATATGTAATTTTAGAATAGCATTATTAGATTATGAGAACGCGGATTGTCAAGATGTTTTTTTTGACAGTCAACATATCATTCAAGAAAGAAATATAAACTTCGAAAAATCTGCTATGGATAAAAAATCCATTTATTTAGATACTAATACTATTCAAATACTAGCAAATGAGTTGAGACTAGAAAAAAGTTCAGATTATTCATTCGTTTATAGTTCTTATTTGGTTGTGGATGTATTAAATAGCAATCCACTATTTTTAAATTCTTTCTTCTCAGACTTGTTTTCGTTAACTAATGGTGTGATGGTTGGTTATATGAATGAGGGACTTTGCTATGTGACTGAAAAAATTGAGCATACAGTTGCGCGTGCCCAAAAGTACTTTGAGTTGACAAAAATATTCGAATCTACCATTGCTTTGGAATTTATTAAAAATTTCCACACCTACCCTGAATTGCGTAAAGGTCGTGAATTAAGTAATGCTTTATCTTGTGATGTTATTGGGTTCTTTAAGGGCAATAAAAAGGAGACGGTTTCTGGATTTAACCATGTTAAAAATAAATTCTTAGGCACAAGCATCTGTGAATTTATTATTTCGGGCCGTATTGGTTTTATTGAGGATTACAGAGCCGTGATAGGGGATTTAATTTCTCTTTTTGATTTTGTGAACTTTGAAACAGAACATTTAAAGCTTTCAAATGTCAATAAGATTTCTAGTTCTTATAGAGATAGAGAGCATTTAGAACATGGCTATATCTGTGATTATTTTATGACAGAAGATAGAAGATTAAAAAATAGAGCAGAGATTATTTATGGGATACTGGGTGTCAAGACCAAAGTAATAGGAATCAATGATCTAAAAAAATTAATATATTAATTTCATAAAAAAACTCTTGACCCTTTGATTTATTAGACAGTTTTGGCAATTTAAATTAGCTTCAGCACCTCGCTTTTACAGACCCTACTATCCTTTAGTTGGTCTATTTAGTATCAGAAGTAGACGTTTCTTAATATTTAGAAAATGGCAAATTTTATCAGCCATAAAGCTCGCGGCCATTCCTATTCCAACACCGGCAGCCACGGCCGCTACCACGGCTTCACTGACATCAATGATGATCTCAGATGAAGGCACAATTTCGATCTCCTGCTCTCCAATCCGGAACGGCCAGCGAAAAACCTGCCCGGTATTCTGGTAACGCAGATTGACCATTTTGTGCTCCTTCAGATCATTCGGGTGTCCTGGCGCGGAGTACCTGGCCACTCAGTAAGGCAGTGATTCTCCCTCCGATTCGTCATAAACAAGGAAAGAGCCATGTTCGGATTCTTTAAAAAGAAAAAAACTGACGCTGAGCCCGGGCAAGGTCCCCGACTGACGGCAAACCAGTTTATCGCGCTGACGCTGAGTGATGAAAAGCTGTCGATGCCCGTTTACCTGCCGGGGATCCGCAGTGAGGCCGAATGCGACGAACTGGGGTTATGGCCGCTCATTTACATCTGGAATGTTGATCGTAATGCTGGCACGTTCAGCCTTTCTGTTAACGATAAAGCGATTGCCCACCTCCTGGAGCCTTTTGTGCCCCGTGAAGATCGTTCGTATGTTGAAATTCGCGATGAGGCGATGAGGGTCATCTCCGAGGCTTCAACGCAGTCTGTGCTGGCAACCATAGAGAAAACAGGCCTCATGCCCGATGTTTTATTCGCGTATGACGCTGAGAACGAATGATTGCTATCACGGGAGCTACAGAGGGATGGATAAATCATGAGAGAGCATGACAACTTACGAGTAGGAATTCCCAGGATGTCACTTTTGCTTTTCCAAAGTTAGTGGACAAGGGATTTCTTGTTGCCAGCTGTCAAAAGCGTGATAAGTCATATTGCCATGCCAAGCATGGAGCTTCACTCTCTGGAAGAGGCCTTCTGGCCTGCTCCCCGTTGACTGCCACACCATCCTTTAAGTAATGCCTTCATCAGATGTGAAACACCTGCGAACTTCCGCTGTTCGCTCAAAGCGGACGTGGATCACTTGCTGGATATGCACATCGTGCTCCAATGCGCATATCCCATTATGATTGACAACGTAATACGCCCTTATCAGAGATCGCAGATAGTTAAATTCAAGAAAGCAAGCTAGTCCTTCACCTTCATCGTGAAACCCCGCCAGTCCGGCAGTGAAAGCGCGCCCGTTGCCACTACCCCATCGTGATCGAGCATGCAGACACGACCAGGGTTCAGACTGACTACCTCACGGATATACGCCTGCTCCACACCACAGATCATAAACGCCAAGAGTGCCTTATCCCTCGCATATTGCTGATGGTGAGTCTTTTCACGCTGATACACCTCACTATTCAGATCCAGTATTAATCCGACTTCATTAGCGTACCTGTGATAGTTCCGTGGTGATGAACAACTCTTGCGGTGTGTGCCATGCACACGTTCCAGCAATGACTCAAGCGCAGATTTCAATGGACTGATATAACGGTTCCACCAACGCAAAATCTTTAGCGCCTTTTTTTGGCTGTTACCGCACCACTGATACACTTTTGCCCCAAGGCCATCATTAACACCAATAGTCACACGCCCAATTCTGTAGGTGGTGGTATGGACCATCTGTTTGCACTGTTTACGGGTCAGCCCGGTATGTTCCATCATGGTTTTATATATCGATGACTTCACACGATAATCGACGTCATACTGTCTGAACAGATGGTTCAGACAGGCCAGATTGCACGCTTCGATGTCATAGTTGAGTAACCCGGTCCGAAATTTAGCTTTGAACTCATTGGGCAGATTCTGGAAAGCTTGATCATAATACCGCCCTCCAAACGTCAGACGATAATGATGGTCGTAAGTGACATATTGTCCCTCAATTCTGCCATTGTAGAGATGGTTAAGGCTGCGTATACCTGCGCGGCAATAGTGATCCGGCTCACAGCTACGCAATTCCTTCACAAACTGTATACTCATGCGCCCCCGCCCAACTTTGGCCAAGAAGTCCTTTTCCGTTTGTTTTAGGGCCGTCTGGCGTTTCTCTACATCTATCGCATGCCCAGGAGCTTTCCCGTTCCCCTGAAGCAGAGCTCTAAAACTAACAGACTCACCTGTATCCGCATCAACCAGATTTAACTTACCCCTGGCAGACTCATCACACACAGGCCGCAGGGGATTGAACAGCCATGCATTGGCTTTACGCTTGTCCGGGTCTTTACTCGCTTCCCCTGCACGAAACTCAATATCCGGCAATGTCGGCAGGAAATCGACTAGCATGGATATGGAGGCCCTGCCCTGGTAATTGATTTCACATTCACTTAGAAGGCTGGCGTAACAACTACGGATATCCCGGACAGTGCATATAGTCCACCCATCATCGTCTGCCTCCAGCCATATGTGGGCTAGGAACCGGCGCAATGTCTGTCGCCGGGTGACCGCCCATTGCGTATCTCCCACCACACAGTCCGTTAATTCAGTAATACGGTCATAAACCCACTTCGGGATCTTCACTGGATAATCCTTTTCAGTACTCACGGCCCCGTCTCAGCATAGTGTTGTTGCATCAGCTATTACGTTGACTCTTACGCAGACCATTTCACCAGTTTTTAAGTCGGGTAATTTGAAAGTCAAAACCCCAGTCGCGAGGATGGGCTCCGCCCATGATTTGCTCCACTCCGGTCGCAAATCTTTCCCCCTGTTCAGGCTGACGCCTTCCCTCACTCGCTACGCTCGTTCGCCATGTTGTTTCATGACTGGAGAAGCGGATAAAGCCTCCGTTATGCTGCGTGTCCCTAGGCTCTCCGTTGCGCTCAATGGCAATGGTGCTCGCTGACCGCTCCCCCATTGTGTGTAGAATATTCACTGGCTGAAACGCAGAAAGTCCTCGCAGATGCGCTAACCCGTCAGTTGATGGCAAGGATCGGGTGCACAGAGGCATCCGTAAGACTCTTCAGAAAACAGACAGTTACGCTAAAACCGGAACAGTTGGAATTTTAAAGTGCATCAGTGCCAGCAGAATCACAGGCGAGCGCTGCAGTTTTACAACAACGAAAATGCAGTGGTTGCCAGTGTTACCCGTCGTTCCACTGCAATTTGATCAACAGCAAAAGTGCATTGCAGTGGCTGCATTACCGGGAAATCAATGCACTTTCCCTGGGGTTGCCCAAACGAAAAAGAAACGGCACCTGTTCCCAGTGAGTCCAGGGCCAGTAAACTTTTTAACAGTGTCCGACCTTTCAATGGCGCTACTCTGGACTTAACAAGAGCGTCTTTATCAGTCAGTGTATAATCCGTTGTGTGCCAGGCGGGATCCAGGGCGCATGAAAGTAGCCTGGCGGGGTCTTTATACCTGGGCACGATCACCGGCGTGTTAACTGTCGTCGCATCAATAAATTCCCCACTACTTCGCGACATATGCGCTTTTAGCCCCTTAATCAACGTACTGTCATTGAGCAGGAACAAACACAACTGTGGAACCCAGAAAATACGCGCTTCTGGGCCATCAGGCATATGGCGCATCATACTAAAGGTGCCTGTGGCCGGACCGGCGTACCCCAGTCGGTTAAGTACCCGGCTTATCCTCTGCTTATAACGACCAATTTGCGCCCTGAGCGCATCGGTGTTCTTCCATGGCGGCGGAGTTTGCGTATCCTTGTTGAAAAACAGGACCACTTCCACATATTCTGCTGAATTCCCCGGCAGGACATGCAGCATAGCCAGTTGCGCCAGAATGCGTTCCCGCTGGCAATGCGGGCATATAAGACTGTTGCATGGAGATCCGTTTCTGCACTGCCTGAGTTTTTGAGCAATGATGTTGTAGCAGCGATTGCTGCCTTTCAGTTTATTTAGTAAATGAATAAGACGCTGCAATTCATGCTCACTTTCCTGCTGCGTAATAATAGTGGGGAATGCTTTACTTAAAATCTCAAGCCTTGACGGTGCGTGGCGAATGTAATCCGGGTCTGATGTTCTGAAGTAATAAGATTCGTTCATTTAATATTCCTGGTTGTATTCATTACCCTGCCACCTGAGTAAAGCAACAGGGTAATGTGTCCGGTTTTTATTCAGGCAAAATTGCTATATCCTGTTAAGTATTAAAAAATATCCTGATGCCGTTCAACTAAGTCATTTGCAGTCCAGCCAGATGAATATTCATCATCAGTCGGCCTTAAATAATCTAAATTTAATGTCGTATGACCCGGTAAACTATTCCCCACCGAAACGCCCTGGTAATGTAATTGTTTAGCAGCGTTACATTGCGCACAGGCTCCACTTCCACATGGAATGTATTTACACCTGTCAAGAATACACGCTATTTTACCGTATATGTTGCACTCATCCTCCCACCAGTGCTCCCCTCTTTTGATGGCATCAGACAAAATCCGTGCAGATACCCGGTTAAGCTTACGTATCCGCAACTGTTGTTCCCTTAGTATGGCAGCGGTAGTACGTTTCGATAACCCAACCTGTTTCCCCATGGTTTCAAACCAGGGGACTGCTATTTCTTTCGCAGAACTTGTTTTAGCTATTATCTCTTTCATTTTATTCT
The DNA here is from genome assembly GCF_004362605.1 of Klebsiella sp. BIGb0149. Lineage (NCBI taxonomy): Bacteria > Pseudomonadati > Pseudomonadota > Gammaproteobacteria > Enterobacterales > Enterobacteriaceae > Klebsiella > Klebsiella sp. BIGb0149. The sequence goes on from NZ_SNYG01000002.1 coordinate 226,828, forward strand.
CCCGCCTGCATACGATTGTTAACCCAGTTATTGATATCACTCTCCAGCCAACCCACCGCCCGGCCACTGTCGCCCGTTAGCTTCTTTGACAAAGGAAAGACTCCTTTCGAGATGAGTCGGTACAACGTCGCCGACGAGATCCCCGTCAGATGAAGAACCTCTTTTTTACGCAAAATACGGTTGGTGTTCATGCTTGTGCTCCTTTGAGCTGTTTCAGGAGCGGGGTTATTTACAACCACCAAAAAACGCAAGGATTCACTCAACGATGCCTTCGTTGAGCACTTTAAGGGCATCTTTAATGTGGATGTCATTCGAGATCATCTATTTCTGTCTCCAAAACGGTCATATAAAGAAGCAATTTTCACTGAGGCTCAATGGTGATATTTTGTACAAAGCGCTCTCATGGAGGTGACCAGTGATTGGTAACCAAAGCAACAAGGCTGATGCTAAATGCCACCGGGAACGGAAAAGCAGTAACGAGGTCTTTGAATTTCTGGAGAAGAAGCTCTATCTGGGGCGGGATACACGGCAAAAGCTGGCGCTGATTGCCCGGAAGCTGACGGGAGCGGGTTTTAACCCGGATAAATTCGATGCAGAGAAAGCGGCGGATGTGCTGAGCGCATGCGTGAATCACATGTTTAATGACCTGCTCAATGAGGGAGAGCTAAACGGGATTTATGGGCTGGGGGAGTACCCCATGATAGTTCCAGCCAGGTCCCCTAAGGCACTGGAAATCTATACTGTTTACCAGCTTGTAAAAGGTCGTTTTGACAAGCTTCATACGGGGGAGTCAGATCGTGAGAAATATGCTTCGGTAGCAAAAAAACTTAATGAGTATGGATTATGGAAACCCCGGTTAAAACGTCTCTCTGACGGTAAAGAATGGGCACGTGAGGATGTTGCGTGGATGCTTCAGCCTGAAAACATCAATGCACTGATTAAAGTCCAGAATCAAAAATATGCGCGGTTGAGTGCTGAAGATAAAACTGAAGCTGCGTCTGGAAACGGCTCAACAGCTAAAAACACCTGATGCGTTTACTGGCGCTGATTTTCATGCTCTCACCACGACAGTCATAGCGGGTTGTCGTGGATATGTCGCTGTGGCCTGCCAACTGGCGGACGGTGTTGATATCCACGCCCTGCTCCAGCAAACGGGTGATGAAGGTGCGCCGCATATCATGCGGGGTAAAACGTGCTATGCCTGCCGTTTGCTGTAACTCAGCCAGGATACCTGTTAACCCGGTTGTTGTCAGAGGCTGGCTGGCGACCTTACCGTTGCGCTGGATACGGTTGAACAGTGCGCTGTCAGCTTCATCTGCGCCAACTTTCAGCCATGCGCAGATGGCCTTGTCCACCGCATCCGCCACGTGAATTTCACGGTATTTACGCCCCTTCCCTTGCCTCACCGTCAGGATGCCGTTGTCATAGTCCCGGCACTCAAGTTTAACCAGTTCCCCGGCCCGCAGGCCCGTTCCGCAAAGCATCAGCACAATGGCGACATCACGACAGCGCCGTACAGATTGCGGATGCTGTTTTGCAGCCTGAATCAATGCCCGGATTTCCTGCCTGTCCAGCGCCCTTCCCTTACGCTGGATATCACCGCTCACGCGCTTCACTGATCGGATACGTGCCAGCGTTTCGGCATCCATGCAGTTAAGGTTAAAGGCCGTCTGCGCCATGCCCCGCAGTGCTGACAGCGCCATGTTCACCGACGACACGGAGTAACCGTCATCCAGCAGTGCCGCACGTACTTTGGCAACAGCGGCGTAGTTAAGTTGTTCCCATGGATAGCAATCTGCATCCGCACCGCGTTTAAGTATGCTGGCACTGCGGTTCAACAGGCTGGTGATACCTCGCCGTCCCGATGGTGCAAGACCGTCAATATACGCATCGAACACGGTGGCTTGCACCATAGGCACGATCTGACGTAACGCAGCCCGGCTCATGCGCCTAACCCGCAATAACGTACATTAAACCAAGTAACTTTCAGCATCACACCAGCCCCCGTTCAGCCATCGACACCGTTTCAGTTCCTGCCACGATAAAGTGGTCAAGCAACCGCACGTCCAGCATTTCCAGCAACTCCTGTAGTTTTTTAGTCAACTTGATATCGCAACGGCTGGGTTCAGGCTCGCCGCTGGGGTGGTTGTGGACAAGGATGGCTGCGGCGGCGTTATGTTTCAGTACGCGTTTGATAACTTCGCGGGGGTGAACGCTAACCGAGTTTAACGTCCCCCTGAAGAGGATTTCGCGGTGCAGCAGCTGATTCTGATTATCGAGCAGGATGATGCCAAACTCTTCATGTTCAAGCGGTGCCAGCTCAACCATTACGCACCGTCGAACATCATCAGGGGAACAGAGTTGAACCCCACGCTGGTAGTACCGGCTAATAATGTCACGCGCCTGATCGAGGATACGCGTTTCACGTTGGGTAAACATGGTCATGTCAGAACTCCCGTTCAATGAAGTAAATGGCGTCGGGAAACAGCTGGCGGCGGGTTACGCCAGTACGCAGGGAGAAAGCTTTACGGGGCATAGTGGTTCGCCCGTTGCTGTCGAAGAAACAGAGCGTTTCTTCATCTATTTTGACCAGAAGAGACCAGTGAAACTGGTCGCTGAGCATAATCAGGCGGGAGTAGTCAGTGACGTCCATAAAACGCTGCATTTCCCTGAAAAGCCGCCCGTCTGATAACCCTCGCTTCCCTGAAAAGGGTCTGGTAATTTGAACCGGAAACTGGCGGTTGTAATGTCCTTTCTGTAACACCTGCGCCATCAGCCAGTCTAAACGGTCTTCTTCAATCCCTTCGGTCAGCCACTCATGCAAAGGCCAGCGCTGCTGGTAAGCCTGAATAAGCCGGTTCATTAACGGGCGTCGTTTCACCCTGCCGTCATACAGCCAGCTCAGCATGTTAACCACGCAATAAGCACCGCAAAGACAGTCCAGTTCGCCCTGTTGAGACGCGCGTATCCCTCTGTTATCAGTCACAGATAATTCCCCATATGATAGTGATGATTAGTGTGGTGGGATTAGCTTTCCCAGAGAACGGTAATGGTGTAAGCGTTCATGGCGTGATACTGAATAAAGTTGGATTGCCAGAGTTCAAACAACTCCCTTCCGGCGTTAACAGGCAGATCACCAACATGAGCAAGAAAGACATATTGCTGACTCCAGCTAAAATCAAATTCCTTTTCCAGTTCAGGGTATACCGTCCCCATATAACTGAAGTCGGTAATGTAATCGAAATACCATTCATCATTGCGTGAAATAATCCGTATTTCGACGGGATGGTAACCGCCCTTTTCAGCGCTGTAACTCAGGTCTTTAAATAACAGACTGACGGCTGTAATTTTGGCTTTATGCGGCGGTGGATTTCCCGCTTTATTTATTATGATATTTATCAATTCCTGATCGACGGGCATAGCCAGCCCTTCCTGATGGATAACACTCATCGTTTTCATTCCGAAAATATGCATTTGGATTGATGATACAAACCAATAATTGACCATTGCCCATACTGACTGTTTAGACGATAGACGTCCTCCCATCAGAATGGGATAATAAAATGAAATGCTAAGTTGGCAATTAGTTTGTATCAGCCACTGGACAATATGACACTATCCAGCAATGTTATTTTACCAGGGTCATGCTTTTAATGCAAATAGTTTCACTCAGGAACTAATTTGGTTGTTATTTTATAAACTCATCTAAAAACATAATTAAGCTTTTTCTCTTAGTATTATCGAGCTTATTCCAGACTTGCTCGAGACGTTGTTTTAATTCAACGTCAAGCCCAGTGGCATAGTTAATCGGGATATCAGAAACATTTAAATCCTCCATACAATCAATAAAGAACCAGCTGATTGGAGTTTTTAAAGCAACGGCGATTTTGACTAAATGAGCAATATTGATCTTATTCGTTCCGCGTTCATAGCGGGAAAGTTGTTGTTGAGAGATATCGATAGTCTCTGCAAGATCGGCTGCAGTTAGCCCTGCTTCTTTACGTCTGGCCTGAATACGCTGTCCTACCAGCTTATCAGCTGAATCTGCCATCAGTTTAACCATCATTTTATCTCCAGAACATCCATAAGAGGAATTCTGGGGCTTTTTTACTCTTGCATGAACATCACTAATGGACATAAAATTGATATTTGCGTCTTTTATAGACCAAAACAACTGCAGCCGATCAACTAGGCTGGATTGAAAGCCCCATCTGTTGAGCAGCAGAGCAAAGGTGGACAAAAAGGAGAACATTGTGGCAACCACCATTACTGAGATAACGGATTGCTTTGAGTACTTTTTCAGCTCTCTTTACCGGCGAGAATTTGTCAAAACACTGCGTCTGAATGAATGTAGCGAGCGGGAATTACTGCCTTTGGTACGTTGCTATTTGCTGGGTTGGTTTGCAGATAATGTCTCACCGGAAGTAAAAAGCAAACTGCCAGGAACTGTATCCGGGCACGGTTACATTGATTTTGTCATTGATGATGTAGCCGTTGAGTTTGCAGTACGTAAACCAACTGCGGCACGTTCCAATGTCTCCGCAACCGTCAACAGTACAGAAGTAAAGAAATTGATGAAGCACGAGGGCAAAGCCTTGCTTGTGCTGTTTGACTTCTCTGACACGCCCTACTCAGAAGAACAGATTGAGTCCTTCCGTAACTGGCCCACTCTCGGTCGAGGGAATCACCGCAAGTCCGCATTCAACGTCGTTTATTTCTTTGTGGAAAAACGCAGACCGCTGGCACTGGGGAAAATCACCAAAAACATCCGTATCAATTAACAGGGAATTAATTAATGAACAGAAAACTGTTGGCCTTATTGATGGCAGCCATAACGCTACCTGTTGCGGCAGCGCAGTACGTAAAACCCGGAGCGGTTCTATCCCTGCATCCTGTAAAGGGCAATGCTGAATTCAACATTAATGCCTCAAAAGGAGATGGCTTGGGCGTATGCAATATGGATGGTACGGCACAGCAAATAGCTGCCGGAGAAAGCCAGAAACGTCGCTGGGTCTGGAATGACAATGCCAGCCAGTGTGTTGCAGTAATTAGTGAACTGAAAAACGGTAAGGCCAGCGTTATGACTCGTGGTTGCGAAGGTTACTGCGGAGCCCCCGCAACAGGTGCAATGGATGGTCTGTTTAATAAGAAATAAAAGTATAGTTAATTAACGAAGGAACTATAGATGAAAAGAACAATGCTTCTGGTATTAATTGCGGCTGGTTTGCTGGCTGGTTGTGGCGAAACAACGCCCAAATGTAGTAGTGTTGACGCAAAAAATCTGGTCGTGGATATTGCTAGAAAGACCATCGAGAAAAGCATGATACTGGATAAGGATGTGCATATTTCTGTAGAAAATGTTAGAACAATTAGCCATGAATCAGGTCTGGATGTTTATCAGTGCGCTGCTGATTTAACGTTTACAAAACCAGACTTGCAAAATTCCCTTCCAATCACCTACCGGATTCAAAAAACTGATGAAGGTAAAGGTCAGTTCTATATAAACGTATCAGGGTTATAATCACTGAATAACATTGGGTTCCTTTTGGGTGAAGTAGTTCATGTTACATCCCAAAAGGAACCAAATAAATAAAAGCAACACATTTACCGTTATGTCAATATGGGGATTAGTTGATTCAGCACAAAAAAAACAACAAAACCAGAAAGATATCTCCCTACTTAAAAAACAACACACAGCAAACCACATTTATGAATAGGTTACCCAAGATTCACACAATACAATTTACAGTGATTTGTAAAAAAAATGTAAATGCATTATTTAAAAGTATTTTCCTTGGGTATTTATATAATATTGCTACCTAGGTAATTTTAATAAAAAATCATCTACCTTGGTTGATAGGTAATCCGATGCATCATCGCCACCTATCCTTAATTGAATCATTTTTTTCATATCTTCGTCCGTAAGAACCATTATTAATTTTCCTGATTCTCTCATAGCACCTTCAATCATTTTCTTAGCATTGCTATCACAACCTGTTCTGCAAATAATTATCGCGACCTTTCTTAGAGCATTTTCTAGCAGATATTTTTCCGTTGTCAATACTTGTGATTGAGATATTTCGTCCGTGTAATTTTTGAACTCAAATACAACATATCTAGAGTTCAGTTGGCCGACTAAAAACGCCCAAAACTCCTTAGTGCCGCTTATTCGGCATATATAATCGTAACGATTTAATCCATCAGAGGTTGATATTTGTGGGTGCCAACCTTTTAATTCATCTTTAAAAAGATATTGTAGGATATTTTGACATGATTTTTCATACTCACGCCACATGCCTGAGCCAGATTCTATCTCCATTAAAGAAGTGATTAGCATCTCACCTTCGTCATGACGTTTTATTTCAGCCAAAATCTCTTTAGTTGGTTCTTCTTGAAGTCCTAAATAATCATTAAAAATAATATCATCAACTTCTCTTCCAATGAAAGTATCGACTTCGGCCCTATCTATTTCGAAAAGAGAAATTAGATAATCAGAAAACTCCCCTGATTTCCCAGCCCATAGATAAAGATCTTCAATATCTATTAACGCTACATTGAATTTATTCATTATGTTTTTTTTGTTTACTTCATCGACTCTACATGAAACAATTAGCAGCCCTGGAAGCCTTAACTCATCACGCAATAAATTTAATGTTGCAGCAGCAGAAAACAATAAAGGCAATTGTGCTCTATGGGTCCTGTATGCTTTTATTTCACATATATATTCTACGTTTTTCCATTCAACAATAAGATCAACCCTTCTTCCTGATTCCGGCCCTTTAAAATCTTTATCCTTTATAGTAAATCCAACTGTCTCCAATATATCAGCTGTAAGTTGCTCGAACCTTTGACCTATATTTATTGCAAACATTATTTCCCCCTTTTGGTTTTGTATGATTTTTATATTGTTCTGTCCCACGTGGGCCATATCCAATCTATCGTAATAAAATCCATTACTATTATTGATTTAGAGGCATCTGAAAGTTAGAAACCAACCATTATCCAAAAGTAAAGAGTAAGATCAACAATTTTTACCCCCTTAACTCTAAAGTGAAAATATTCATAATCACTTCTTGTTCTACCACGAATTATTTTAACTTCTGCATCTGAGAAAATTGCTTGAGGTAATATCCAAAAAAACTAATACACTCTAGTAACATTCATTCAGAAATGAATAAAAAAGAGAGCAAAAGAGTATTCAGTATCTAATGCTCCCCTTTCAAAATGGCCTTTACATCAAGGACACAACTTAAATAATAGGAATATTTTAAGTTCTATATCCCTTGATTCAATAAATCCATTCTATTATTTACGCCTAATAAATTCTACCACACTACTTTCATTTGGCTGAGACTGTTCTCGTGCCTTCTGGATCTTATTTTTTAAAGTTGCCAAATGTACAACTGATGCTTGACCTTTTAGGTAGTTACTTGGCAAACCCAATAGCATTTCGAGATCTGTGGCTGACAATCCAAAGAAGCCAGTAATACCGTCCAAGGTAAACAGGCCTGAAGAGATTAATAAGTCGATTGTACGCTTAAGCAATCGAGGTAATTCGGGTTGTCTATAATCATCACCTGGCTCAAATTTTGCTCCCCATCTAGCAGAGCGCCGCTTGAAAAGATTTGATTTATCTTCATCAGAAATCAAATTCAAAGCGTGTAAGCGCATGATAATTGCTGCAACAGAAACACCATAACGCTGTTTTAGTAGCAACAAACTATCTAACGTTACAGGTAATCGAACCTGTTCTGCTAGTGGCTCTGCTGGTAGTAACAAGGCACCTGCGAATTTATGAGCTTGGCTCTCTTTCAGTTTATAGCGTTCCGAGTCGAGTTCATTGCCCACATTTTTATGTAGGATCAGATGCCCTATCTCATGAGCAAGATCGAAGCGACTCCTGAAAGCATTATCTTTATCAGAAGAGAGCAGAACAAATGGCCTTTCAAGCTCAGAGCTCCAAGCTGAGAGTCCTTCGATTTGAGCAATGCCAGTCTCCTCTCGGATTAAAATTATGCCATTACTCTCGGCAGCTAATGCTAGGTCGGGGATCTCGTTTTTTCCTAATCCCCACTTAGTGCGGCATTCAATCGCAGCATCCTCAATATCAGAATCGCTTATCTCATCAATGTTGGAGAAAAAGCGAACCGGTAAACAAATCTCAGGTAAATCTACATATTCTTCTAACCTGACCACCACTTCATTAGCCCATTCTATTCGGGCCTCCAGCATAGCTCGTGCGGCGGCATGTGCACTCGCGTTACTACGGAAAAGCGGCTTAGACATTTTCGCAGGAAGTGGGCGCGTAAACCATTCAGGGGCAACATTAACCACAGTAGCCAATCTCTGGAGAGCCTCCGCTTCAGGAGCTTGCTGTGCCGAACGCCATTTGCTAATAGTTGCAGGTGATACCCCAACCATTGTAGCTAGTTGAGTTTGAGAGAGTCTCCTGGCTGCGAGCACCTGCACTAGCCTGTCTGGCTGGAACTCTGCAATACCTCTACTCATTCAATTTATTCCTCTGTTCCATCTTTTTTAATTTTGTTGCTTTTCAGTTTTGGCAATGCTTTATCACTTTGCGCGATAGCCGGCTCATACCTAGCTAGAAACGAGGCTATGTCCTCGCGGAAAAGCCAAGACCGCATGTCATGGCTTGGAACAACCAACTCTATTGAAAGAGGTGCTTCTGGTTGCTCGGAGAAACTACCTGAAAAGCGAGCTAGGAAAAACACTGTAGCTGTAGGGATATCATCTGGATCACCAAAAAGGCTGGGCTGTACAAGTGATTCAATGAAACGATTATGCTCGGCTAGTCTTTGTCTGGTTTTTGCACGTGTTAGATTGTTCCATGACACGTTGTTGTCGTTGATACGCCCAATGTTGAAAATCCCACTTTTACCAGTTACTAAATTATTACCTTTCAATGGGCTAGGAGTACAACCATTTGCCAGTAAGGACTTGTAAAACTCTTCGTTCATGCACCAATGACGCATATTCCCCAAGATAGATGAACGATGACCGGTCGCATCATGCCTGGCACGCACATAGGCTCGCTCTGCGCCAGCAAAAAGTGACTCATTGATCCCCATAACCAAATCCTTGGTTAAGTTTTTTACTAAAGTACCTGGAATATTTTGACGCATCTTGCCACCCTATCCACATTTCGTTAATGAGGATTTTATACCTGTTTTTTTTCGCGTGCGAGGATTTTTGCGAAAAAATCAGTTCCAAGCATCACATTACGATGATTCCATGCGTTCCAGATTTATCTCGCGACTACTTCTTATCGCCTGCCAAGGAACCTTGTTAAATTTCAATCGATGGATAGTCAGAACTTATTCTGGGCTGGTCATATTCAGTAAACCACTACACCAGCGACTACTCCTACTCGATACGCCTCACCAAACAATCTCCATCCACACATACCGCCAGTAGTGGTTTATCTATGAGTACTGGCGCGCTGGTTTTGGGTATATGAAATGCCTAGCGGAATTGTCAACAATTCGATCAATCAGTCTAACTCATTGATTTTACGTTAACGCAATATTTATTTTTTCTTATGTGTCTAATAAATGCCAAGGCTTGAGTGAACTTGAAGGGTAGCGGAAGTTGCGATCACCGAATCCTTATAGAAATCCTCAATTTGTGACCGCCAATGTCAACGAGTTGCGTATTATTTCTGTAGATATGTGTAACTAAAAGTCGATGATGTCGTTTTCTATCATGCGATTTATCTCTGCCTCTCTCCTAGTTCTTTCTAAATGATTCGTGACGTAAATATCAGGCAGTAGAGGGGGAAGCGGAAGCGATCTCGTAAGGCTATAACTCACATAAGACTCTCTCATAGACTGTTCAACCTGCCATCCTTCAAGTTCCTGGTAATCAACCGGCCAGTTGTCCTGTAGTGTTTTAGCTGTGTTGGCAATTGAAAACTTAAAGTATGGGTTCAACCCCATGAAATTGCCAGCGAGCAAATCCTCTACATGCCGAACCGTGGCAATGACCGAAAACTTCGCAATTGCCTCATCAATATCCCAGTTTGCAACGAACAACAGCAAGGCGGAAAATGCGAGTAACTTTTCCTCTCCATTTGCTCTGTCTTTAACTGACTTATTCTGGAATTCTAGATAGTTATTGATAATGAAAGAGTTTAACTGAAGGGTCTTTGCATACTCCTCTTTCAATAGCTCAGGGTCCAAAAGTGTAGTATGTTGGGTTTTAGAGATATAATTTTGCAGTTCTTCAATGTGCTTCCGGTGAAGGTTTAGTTCATCCAGACGCCTCAACGTCGGTTGATGCAATCTTACCGTTTCTCTCGAAATAGCCTTATCCCAATCGAAACCAGGCACGATAGCCTGCATTGGGTGGAAAGGTAAAAGGTCATCTCTATGCCACGCATACGGATAAACAGGCAGCGCAACAATATATGCTAACCAATCGATTTGCTCTTCGCTCAAGGCGATTTCGAATGTTGACTCGCACCGTTTAGCAAAGAACCATTGCCTCATATTGCGCATTGCTTCTTGCGTGAAGATTTTTTCCTGAATACCTGCGCAAACCATCTTTCTAATCACATGAGTGATTTTCGTGCGATCCGTAGTGAACTGCACAAGATGTTGTCTGACTTCATTAGAAAGCCGATCGCCATAAAAATCACAAGATGGGTGATGTGCGCTAATATCGTTATCTCCCACAAACCTGAAATGAGCTTTTTTGCGATAAGCACCGTTTACAGATGCTCTTACATAAGAACCACCATTAGCCTCGCATATTGGACAGACTATATCTTCACGAGCAAAGGCATGTACTGTGCTGTCATCTAAACCCAATAGTGCTACATATTGCTCAGGGTCTACCTCTTTTTGCAGAGCTTTTGAGTATGCTGTATCAGTCATTCGCGATTCCTTGTAAGCGATGCATCTGTTGGCTAACGATTGACATTTTCCAGGCCACAGCGTACACCTTTTCATGCACTTCTATATCACACCATCCCTGCTCTTTTGCCAACACATTTATACTGTCTGGCATGCTATCGAAAATCGTTGCTTTTAGCAGCTCTTCTGGCGTCTTGCCTACACCCACCAACACATCATTAATAATGTCTTCAACCTTCATAGCTTTCTCATACTAGTACCAGGTTGGTAATCGGTCCACCAGCTCGGCGCCGCAATGAAATTGCACCACGTTGTAGCCAGAATCAACGACAGCCTGGATGTTTGAAATTATTTCTTCCAAGATCCCAAAGAGGAGTCGAAACTACAGCCTTCGCATTACGAATTCGAGCCGACTCCATAATGAGTACAATTATGAGTGTAATTAAAAAAATAATTTAAAATAATCAATTAAATCAATGTAATAAATTCAAAATCACGGTTCAACGTCTAAATCACTTCGGCTGTGTCATGAGGTTTCACAAAATCTCATAGCAGCAGCAAAGCAGCATAAAAAAACCACGCCATGGCGTGGTTTTTTATTTTTGACGCGGGCGATACTGCAGGCCGCTCTGCGCAGTTTGTAAAAATGCCCCGGGCGCATTTCCATATGGCTATTCAGCGCTCGGCTGACTGCGGAACAATACCCGGTTGCGTGGCGAACAAGCTCCCCGGAGAGCAACGCTATTCCGTGGTGGTTAGCGCCGAGTATCGGATGATGAGCTGCTGCAGGTGCTGCTCCACCTCAAGTTTCTGCGCCTGCGGGATCATCCCCGGCTCCCGTCGTGCAGCTATCTGCCGGAGCTGCTCCTCCGCCGGCACCGACTGATTAAATGCCTGAATGGCTGCAAACACCTGCGATTTCAGCTCGCTGACCGTCAGGTATCTCCCCTTTTGCCCATCCAGCGCGTTAAGCTGCTCGCTCAGGCTCTGGAGCCTGTGCATGCCCTGATGCCAGCCCGCCAGCGAATCATCGGGCGTCCCGTTCAGGGCAAGCTTTTGCCGCCACTGAGTACCCAACTCTTCAGTTCCGGGAAGCTCCGGCCACAGTGCATAAGCCTGGTTTATCAGATCCTGACCATAGCGGAGATGCCAGTCAGGCGGGAGGGCAGAAAGCGCCTCTAACCTCAGCGAGGCATCCTTCAACCAGCCGGCGGCTGAGCCAGAAGAGCTGAACGTCTCGCCTGCCGCCGCGCTGGGCAGCCAGGGTAGCGGCTGCTGGCTGCTGTCGGGCTGTTGACCCGCTTGATCCGAGCGAGCCAGGTAGTGCCCGCCGATAAAGACTGCGGCACTCAGCGCAAAGGCCGTCAGCATCCCGCAGGCGAATAGACCGACCCGCTTTGACGCAGGCACCGCTTTGTGGCTCCTGTTAACGGCGGCGGCGGAAGCTGGCGGGATTGCATCCGGTCGCCGGGGCTCTGACGTTGATTCGTTCAATCCGATCGGCGGAACCTGCGCGGCAGGAAGAGCAATGGCTGCAGCGGATAGTTGTGGCTCTGGCGCATTTTCCACGCGCGTCACCGCGCTGCACACCTGCTGCACCAGCGGCTCTATCTGGCTTATCTGCAGCAGTTCCTGGCGGGCAAGGATGCTGCTCAGGAAATCAAGCGTCGACTCCAGCTGCAGGAGCTGATGATAATCCTCATGGCTCAGGGTAAAGGTGCGGAACACTTTCTGCAGCCGCTGAAACAGCCCTGAGAGAATTTCTGCCCGCAGGTGGCTGGCCCGTGGCCAGTATTGCGCCCACTGGCGGCTGAGCATCGTGGCAACGATCTTCAGACCTTCGTTCATGCCCTCCACGCGTGCCAGATGGCTGCGCGCCAGGGTGTACCAGGCCCCTGTCTGCAGCTCAATCCCGTTTTTATCAAACAGCGCCAGCGACAATTTCTCCACCCGCTCCCAGTGAATATCAGGCCTGGCGGGATGCGTCTGCTTGCTCATTTCATCGCGAAGGGCGATGAAGTCAGGAAACGGGCGCGGATCGCCGCCCGTGCGAATATCTCGGGGTTCTGTGCTTTTCATAATGAATTCATCCGTGGATGGGCAGGCAGAGATTGGCGATTCACTCCGGGAGCTGGCGGTCACTCGTCCCGAGGAAGATATCGTGCCGGCCTGCCCGGCATCCCTACATGCGGGGATTTCTGTCGAAATAATGCTGCTGCTTTAGGTGGCGAATGAATATCCGCCCCTCGGGCATAAACTCGGTACCATAGCGCACCAGCCCCACCCCTTTCAGCTCCGCATCGATCGCATAGCGCAGCTCGCCGGGGATCGCCTGCTCAAGCAGAATAACGCTAATGCTTTTCAGCCGCGGTTCATATTTGAGCAAAACGGCCGACAGCGTCCCCATAAGCTCATGGGCGGTGCCCGGCATACCCTGCAGGATTTTGGTCATGTCCGGCAGGCCGTAGTCCGGCAGATGCGCCAGCGTGCCGGCGCGGCAGTTGAGAATGCGCTGCATGTTGTCCAGCACGGACAGGATCGCCTGGTCCTGCTCGTTGACGTGGTTGAGGTCGAGGCCGCCGGTGAAGTTGCCGTAGAGAATTTCATATAATGAGGGGGTATTGTGTGGCATAGTTTCCCTGATCAATTAAATATGGGAGTAGCTGAAATCTAATCTCCCCCTTGTATCCGCCTGCTTATCCAAATGGGCATAGATATAGCTTTGTTCCTGGTTTTCAAAAATGAGCCGGGAAAGTGCCTTGAATTTCTGCATGATGAAATCAGTCTTTGTTCAAACTATGATGATTGTCGACTTTATGTATATACTTATTCGTAATAAGTGTAAAAACATACCCAACTAAAAAACATCCCCCCATAAGTACAACGCGGAAAGGATGTACTGAAAACCATTCATAATACAAATATAGCAACGCAAGAAAAACGATAGTCATGCTTTTTTTCTTGACACATACAATGTCAAAAACAAAGCTGGCGATGCTATAAACACAAAAAAAAATGTTATAAAAATCATCCCAACACTTTTGTGAGAATATATATAAAAAACACCCTCATAAATTTTAAAAACAATCGAACACAATCCTATCATCACAATTATTGCGCCAAGAAAAATTGAAATATTTAATATTTTTTTTATTTTTCATTCCAAACCCCATACTGTTCTAACTCCCCTTTAGTGATACTGCTCTTTCTCCCTAATATTTTCGCACTTACATCAACTGAGGGTTCTACAATATCAACTGCGGGATAATTTCCTCCATTGGTTTTGACACTATATGAGAATTTTTTACTTGCATACAGTGCCCCACAAAGAACAAAAAAATTATCATACTCATTAGTTGAGTCAGATTTTTTCATCAATGCATCTAATGGCTTTCCCGTAGCCCGTACCATGCCTGTATCAATAGTCGCTTTTATCGAGTGAAAGGCCCGATAAGTACCAACCGCAAACGGAATCCGTCCAATAGTATCTGACCAGTATGGTATATTATCTATAAGTAAAAACAGGAATCTACTTCCCCCATCAGACGTATTTTTTCAGTCACCACGGCCTTCATCCCAATAAGATAGCAATGATCTCTTAACTAAAGAAAATCGTTCCACTTTCAATGATCAGATAACTCCCGCCGCCTATCAGCGTCACCTTCTTCTTACCCGCAAACAACATGTCGCTCGCCGAGACCAGACTGAGCTGCTGCTCCGCGCTGATGTGCATCTCCCCGTTCTGCGCCTGTATCTGCACCGGGCCTTCACTGGCGTTCAGGGTCAGTGAGCCGCGGCGAGCAAACAGCCCTATTTGCTCGCCAGCCAGAACGGCGGTATTCCCGAGCGACCCGCAGCTAAAATCCCCACCGGCGTTCATCGCCACATTCTTGCTGGCGGCCAGCTGTATATGTTCGCCGTTGGTAAAGGCCACACCCTGAGGACCATGGAAGTGGATCATCTCATTCAGCGCTTTCAGCGCTTTCAGCGCTTTCAGCCATTGATTAAACATCGCTATCTGGCTGGCAATATCCGCAGCCAGCACGATTGTTAAGGATCAGCTGCATATTGTCGAACATGGACGACATCATTTGGTTTTGCTCTTTGACCTGATGGAGATCGAGGCTGCAGGTGAAATTGCCATAAATAATTTCGTAGCATGAAGGTAAACTATTCTCCATATGTATTATGGACTAACGATGAAATCCTAGAAACTGGATTGTATCTTCAGCCAAATCTCCTCGTTCAAAATATTTAAATTTTTCATCTTCTGTTAAATGACTCCAGAAGGGTCCCCAGTAGATATCCCACCAAAATTGCATATCTCCTTGCAAACTACCATAAGTACTAAGATCTCTATCTGGGAGTATTTCTTCCGGCCCTGGTGGCTCTAATTTCTCTTCACAAATGCAGGCTATAAAACCGTTATCATTTGTGATGAACCTTACAACATCCTGATTAAACTCTTTAAATTTATAACAAATGAGTATTTTATCATGATCTGCAAATATTTTTTTCTCTTGCGTTAACTTCCCATGGAAAAAAATTCAACCACTTGTTCAACAACTGGTAAGTCCTCAGGTTTTATCATAAATCGGGCAGAGTAAGCATATACTTTATCTTTCTCTAAAGATAAAAATAACGGATACAAAGACGCATTTCCTGAAATAATACTAAAGTGTTCAATTGGAAAGTAGCCCTGCAAAATATCTCCCCCTGAATAAATTAAAAATTAATGTCGCTCGCCGAGACCAGACTGAGCTTCTGCTCCGCGATGATGTTCATCGCCCCCGCTCTGTTCCTGTATCTGCACCGGGCCTTCGCTGGCGTTCAGGGTCAGTGAGCCGATGCGAGCAAACAGCCCTATTTGCTCGCCTGCCAGAACGGCGGCATTCCCGAGCGACCCGTAGCTAAAATCCCCACCGGCGTTCATCGCCATATTCTTGCTGGCGGCCAGTTGCATATGTTCGCCGCTGGTGAAGGCCACACCCTGAGGACCATGGAAGTGGATCATCTCATTCAGCGCTTTCAGCTGCTGATTAAACATCGCTGTCTGGCTGGTAATATCCGCCTCCAGGTCGTTCAGCATGCTGCCGTCCGCTTCCAGCACCATACCCGGCGTCAGGTGCGCCGCATTGCTGAACAAATGCAGGCAGGTCGATTTGTTAAGCACCTCAACATGATCGTTTATTTATCATGTAATCAGTGCATCTATGTATTGCATTACAAATTCTTTTGCTTTGCAAATCAAACCCCAATCATCATATTTTTTTTCTGAAGAGAAAAAAGCTTCATGCAAATGAAAGTAATCCGTTTCAAAATTATGTCCAACAATAAACAATACAAGAATAAAAACGGCGCGAACATTAAAACTCAGGTAGTATGCTGCAGAATACTCAAAGCCAATATTTATAATCTCTTTTACTTTATCAGAACTCAAATATATACATTTCTGTGGATAAAGCTCACTCAGCAAATGAAATACTTTCTCATTGAAATTGAGGTGACTAAAACCATGAAAAATTTCATTGGCAAGCCTATGTTTAAAATCTAAGATGTAAGTATTATTCTCACCAATAACGCCTGTTAGATATGTATTAAATTCACTATGTATTCTCATAGATCTTTCTAATTCTGTACTTGATGTACATTGTACACTCATAGAACTTAAAGAAGAATACGTTGGATCAGTGTCAAAACCCGAACCAAGCACTATACTCATGTCAATATATAATTGCAGAGAGCCACGTTGTGTTATGTTTGACGCTTTAGCCTTATTAATTGATTTTGTGAGACTTTCTTTTAATTTTTTCGAGCCTAACTCATTAGATATCTTTGGAAATATTTTTTTACAATGTTCAGATAATTCATTGACGAAAGCATTCTCAGAATAAAAATCAAGTAAGGCTAACTGTTCAGTGCTCATCTTCATCCAAATTCCTCCCGGTAATGATTAAATTTGTTGATGAGATGAACTCACCTTTATCATTTCTTTCTGAGTCATACACATTGGTAAGAACAGAAAAATCTGCAGAGATATCAAGAGAGCCATCAACAATAAAGGATGATATTTCCACATCTAATATAACCCATTTAAATGAAACACTTCCATTGGCCGAAATATATGTCATTTCTTTTTTTAAATCCCAGCTAACAAGATTAGGTCTCAATGGCATATTTTTTTTAGTGTGAAGATCAATGAGTTCAACACCAGGGCCGGTTTTCTCAATGAATGTCAACGGAAGATAAAAACCTTTTGAGCTAATATTTTTAATAGTAATAACAATAGAAATCTCTCTCTCATTATTGTAAATACACTCTCTATGAGACTCACAAGCCGCACTGATAATAAAGTAGTTATTTTCAATCATTTTAATTCCTTTTGAATTTGCAGTGAGCGAAAAAAAAGAAACGACAAAGGCTAATATCATATTATATCGCATTCGATTTTTCTTCCTAAACCTGATTCATTGAGCATATCTCTTGCTTCAATTGCAATGAGCCATCCATGCCTTTTCAAAATAGCTGTGTTACCATATGCTGCCATAATTGTCGACGATGGGTCTGCCGGGTTACCGCCATTATAGGGAACCGAAAGTGGTGTATCAAGAGTGCCATCGGGCTTGTAATAAACAACCTGATCCCTATGCTGCAAACCTGATTTATAACCATATTCATCTGGCAGCCCTAAACAATGGCCAAACTCATGGGCATATACCCAAGATCTGGTATCTTTGGATACATCTAGAAATTTTCCGGTAACCCCTTCACGTTCATATTTTTCATGAATTCTAAAAACATAATGCTCATTTGCTGTTACAAATACCACTTTAAATTCTATAGGAAATATTTTAATTCCACATTTAGGATCTTTTATTCTTAAAGAAAACTTACTCTCCCAATTTTCCCTAACACCTTTACGCAAGGATTCTTTGGATTTTTCTATAATTGTGCCATATACACCTGAATCTGGCTCGATCTTCAAACGTATCTCTACGCTCACTTTTCTTAGTGTCTTACAAAAAATTGCTAGATTATATTGCCTCGAACCAAAATCATACCCATATGACTCACCTTCAGAATTTAATTGATCTGCATATCTTTTTACAGGATTCACCTTAATCTCTTTAGCATAGTCTTTATTCCAGCAAGATGCACATGGTAAAGTCGCACTGATGGCTGGATCTTCGCACCGTGATACTTCTGACGGACTTTGAATATTCCCATTCACTCCCATAAAGGATCCTTTTCTGCGAAATGCATAAAACAAAATCAAATAATATAATAATCTTCATCATTATATTTGCAGCCCCATGTTATAACTGAGGACAAGAAAACCTTCAGTTGCTTACTTGTTAATATTTCTGGTAGAAAAACAAGTATTCGAGGATCATAGTATCGCAGCAATGCGATCTTATTATTTGGCATGATCACTTCTAGATTTTTTTTCAAATGAATAAAAAGATCGTCAAAAGATAACGAACTTAACAGCCAAGAAATCGAAGGGTATTTCAACTCCAGCTCATTTAACATACAAAAGAGATCATCATCAACATTTTCAAAAGACAATAACCAAGGACCTGCAAATGCGATATCCCTATCATCCACATTATCAAACAAAGGCATTACACCATTACACTTAAATAATTCTATTGTGCAGAAACGATCATACTGAGCACCATCAACAAGAACATATATTTTTCTTTTATCGCTTTCACTCTGTATTGTTTTCAGACGCTCTACTATTGAATTCTTCATTCTTATTCACCTTTAATTAGGATCGGCACACCGTTTTCAGCAGCTTCAAAAAGACAACTCAAACAGATGCCACTTTGGCTAAATGAGGGCACCAATCCGCTCAATGATGCAGATTCTGTCAGATGAGTTCGCTTTACCTTCCGCGTATACGTCGTGTCCGTTCCATACTCAATCTTCCCACCTTCAATAATCAGATAACTCCCACCGCCTATCAGCGTCACCTTCTTCTTACCCGCAAACAACATGTCGCTCGCCGAGACCAGACTGAGCTTCTGCTCCGCACTAATGTGCATCTCCCCGTTCTGCGCCTGAACAGGCGTGCCACAGCACAAGTCTGCCAGGCATCGTTACTTTCATGATCAAAGCGAAAGGCGAGGTTGAACCGGGCAACGGCCATCGGCTCCTCTTCCTGACCAAAAGCATCCTGAATCGTTACCCACTCTTCCCGATAGCGTAGCGGGCGCTCTGCAGGAGCCGTCTCCGTTTGGACATTGACGATCCCGGTCTGCATCACCGGCAGTGCAACCAGAACGGTCACACTGTCCGCACGACCGGAGGCCGGCAGCGCGACTTCCCTCGGTTCGGGTGGCAAATCGCTGCTCTGGGTATCAATCAGCGTGCCATCCGGTAGCCACAGACGCAGCGTTTGCACCTGGATCCGACCGGATGTCAGAAGCGCCTCGTTGAACTCGACCCGCTCAACGCCCCACGAAAAGGCGCCGATCAGCGTGGACAATCCGGCACGAGAAAACGACTCCCACTCAGACTGCTGCTGAAACTGCTGCGGGGCTAACAGGACCCCTTCGCTCCATAATGGACGGTAAATCTTCATCCCCGCTCTCCCTCTCCCTACGCTTTCGCTTTCGGCATCTGGGAAACCAGCGACAGATTGACG
The DNA here is from genome assembly GCF_004362605.1 of Klebsiella sp. BIGb0149. NCBI lineage: Bacteria > Pseudomonadati > Pseudomonadota > Gammaproteobacteria > Enterobacterales > Enterobacteriaceae > Klebsiella > Klebsiella sp. BIGb0149. The sequence goes on from NZ_SNYG01000002.1 coordinate 246,355, forward strand.
TCCATGCCTTCCACCTGGAAGTGCGGCACGGCAAACAGCTTCACGCGGAAGAAGCCCGGGTTATCCTCAATATCTTCCACCACCACCCTGGCGTCGCGCAGCGGATGCGACGCCTGCAGCTCGTCGCCCGGGTCGGTCATTTCGGTCACCAGGCTTCGCACCCAGGCGTTGAGCTCCAGCTCAAGCAGGCGGCGGTCCTTGGTGGTACCGATGTTTTCACGCTGAATAAGCTTCAGGTAGTGCGCGATGCGCGACAGCAGGAAGATGTAGGGCAGGCGCGCGTTAATCCGGCTGTTTGCGGTAGCGTCCGCGGTGTCGTACAGCGCCGGTTTCTGGGCCGAATTTGCCGAGAAGAAGCAGGCGTAATCCCGGTTCTTATAATAAGAAAGCGGAATAAAACCGAGGTTGGCGAACTCAAATTCACGAGTTTCCGGCAGCATCACCTCTGACGGAATTTTCACCTGATTACCGGTGCCGAGATCGTACAGATGAATGGGCAGGTCCTGCACCGCGCCGCCGGCCTGCGGCCCGCGGATCTGCACGCACCAGCCGTTGTTGATGAAGCTTTTCACCATATTGGCCGCAAAGGCGAAGGAGGCGTTGGTCCACAGGTATTTGTCGTGTTCCGGCCCCTTCACCTCTTCGACGTAGTTGAAGCTGCGCACCGGCACGGTGTCCGGGCCGTACGGCAGGCGGCCCAGCACGCGCGGCATCACCAGGCCGATGTAGCGAGAGTCGTCGGTTTCGCGGAAGCTTTTCCATTTGATATATTCGGCGCGATCGAAGTAGTTGCCGATATCCTTGATGGCCGCAACCTGCTCCATGTTCTCCTTTAAAAAGAACGCCGGTCCCGCGGAGCCAATAAACGGCATGTGCGCGGCGGCGGAGACCTTTGAGATGTTACGCATCAGCGCCACGTCCTGAGCGGAGGCATCGAACTCATAGGCGGAGATAACCGCGGCAATAGGCTCGCCGCCCGGGGTGTCGTACTCTGCGATATAGGTCTGCTTATACAGCCCGCTCTGGATAATTTCCGGAAAGTCCTCGAAGTCCTGGCGCAGCTCCTCTTTCGACAAATCGAGGAGCTCCAGCTTGACGTTCTGGCGAAAATCGGTTTTATCCACCAGCGATTTGAGCCCACGCCAGACGCCCTCAGTGCGCTGAAAATCCCGGTGATGCATGACTTCATCAAGCTGACGGCCAATCTGAAAATCCAGCTCCGCAATATGATGGTCGAGGATCGTTTTATCCAGCTTCTCCACTTTGCGCCCGGATTTTTGCAGACACTGCATAAATACTTTCACCGCGGCGGTCACGCGCGCGTCGGCGGAGGTTTCCGCCATAACGGTCGTATCATCAAAACCGTTTAAATCACCGAGCTCAGCCACCGGCGTTAAATTTATTTTGTCAAACAGTGAGGCATATACCCCACCCTGCGGCAGGTGTTTTTCGACAACGGCGCCACCCGCCAGATTTTGGGATTCGTTATTGACTGACATTAGCATTTACTCGTCATTATTCCGTGATAAAAACGTCCAGTAATTAATCCTGGGCCGGGGCAAGCGCATTCAGTTCATTACGCAACTCTGCGGAAAGCGCGGGGTCTTTTAATATAATTTCCAGCTCCTTCCGAAAAGTCATATTATCCAGAAGATTTGATTTCAAATCGCGCAGCAGATTACGCATCGCGAGCATTGCCCGAAGCTGCGGGATTTGACGCGCCACCGCCTCCGGCTCGAAGTCCTTCATATTCTGAAAAAAGAGCTTCACGTTTTCTTCAGAACCATCGTTGGCGAGGGTGTTTTTAACGGTGAGATTGACTTCCGGATTAAGATTAGCCAGGACGCTGTTAAAATTATTCTTGTTGATGTCTATCTTATCGCGCTCAGAGAGCGTGCCCTCTGCCTTGCCGTTGCTGAAGTCACCCACGCTCAGGAGCTTTAGCGGAAGCTCAACTTTCTTCTGAACTCCCCCCGTCAAAAGATCCAGCTTTATATTTACACGCGCACGAGGTATTTCGTTCTGAAATGATTCAGACATATATACTTATCTCCTGAATAAATTAATCACTTAACCTGAAATATTGTCACTATCGAGGATGCGGCTTTTTGTTTTTACTCTAAATTCATCGCGGCGTAAAGCCTGAAAAACTCAAACAACCCGTAACGGCAATCGCTAATTAAAAGCAACACGCGCCATAAGCCCGACATAACAGGCCTGGCGCACCTGTCGCCCGTTAATATTTATTTAAAATAAACCCACACCGCAAAAACAAATAACATTCACGACAATAATAAGAATGCCAAATTAATAAATGAAATAATAAAATAATATTTTTCAAGTCCAGTGTCGGACATTTAAAACGCCACAAGGAGAGGAGCAGGCGGTATTGACGTAAGGAGTGGTATTGACTAAAGAAGCAAGCAGGAGAAAGCCGGCGCGGACGACGCTGACCGCTAATGCACGTTCGGCCGGTTGCCAGAAACAGAAAAACCCGGACAGCAAACGTGTTGCCATCCGGGTTTCGCGCGGGCGACGCTATTGACGTCGCGAATTAGTTTGCCGTAGCGGCGGACGGTTCAAGCTTCGGGCCCGCCAGGGCCAGGCGCGCGCCGGCCTCGGTATCGCTGTATTGTCTGAAGTTATCGATAAACAGCTGGGCCAGACTCTCGGCTTTCTCCTGCCAGCCGTCGGCAGAACGCCAGCCGCTGCGCGGATCGAGCAGCGCGCTGTCAACGCCCGGAATGCTCTGCGGAATCGCCAGGCCAAAGACCGGGATCGTCTCCGTACGCAGAGGACCGGTGGTATCGTTTAAGATAGCGCTGATAATGCTGCGGGTATCGCGCAGCGACAGGCGTTTACCCTCTCCGTTCCAGCCGGTGTTGACCAGCCAGGCTTCGGCGCCGGCTTCCGCCATTTTGGCGGCCAGCACGCTGGCGTACTGCGTGGGGTGCAGCAGCAGGAACGCCGCGCCGTAGCAGGCGGAGAAAGTTGGCGTCGGTTGGGTGATACCGCGCTCGGTGCCGGCCAGCTTCGAGGTGAAGCCCGACAGGAAATGGTACTGCATCTGTTCGGTCGTCAGACGCGAAACCGGCGGCAGAACGCCGAATGCGTCAGCGGCGAGGAAAATCACCCGCGCCGGATGACCGGCGCGAGAGACCGGCTTGACGATATTTTCGATATGCGACAGCGGGTATGAAACGCGGGTATTTTCGGTCTTACTGCCGTCGGCATAATCCACCGTGCCGTCAGCCCTGACCACCACGTTTTCCAGCAGCGCATCGCGGCGAATCGCCTGATAAATCTCCGGTTCCGCCTGCGGATCGAGGTTGATGGTTTTGGCGTAGCAGCCGCCTTCAAAATTGAAGACGCCGTCGTCATCCCAGCCGTGTTCATCGTCGCCGATAAGCTGGCGCAGAGGATCGGTGGAAAGGGTCGTTTTGCCGGTACCGGAAAGGCCGAAGAACAGGGCCACGTCGCCCTCTTCGCCGCGGTTAGCCGAACAGTGCATCGAAGCAATGCCCTGCTGCGGCAGTAGATAGTTCATGACCGAGAAGAGCCCTTTTTTCATCTCTCCGCCGTACCAGGTGCCGCCAATAAGCTGAATTTTCTCGCTCAGGTTAAAGGCGACGAAGTTCTCGGAGTTGAGGCCCTGCTCCTGCCACTGGTCGTTAGTGCAGCCCGCGCCGTTGAGGACCACGAAGTCCGGCGTGAACTGTTCCAGCTCCTCAGCGTCGGGAACGATAAACATGTTTTTGACGAAGTGAGCCTGCCACGCCACCTCGGTGACAAAGCGCACGCCGAGGCGCGTATCAGGACTTGCCCCGCACCAGGCATCAACCACGTACAGCTTTTTACCGCTCAGCTGTCCGGCAACCCGCGTTTTGAGGCTGGCCCAAATCTGCGGCGTTAACGGTTTATTGTCGTTGCGGCCAAGCCCGGCATCGGACCACCAGACGGTATCGCGGGTCAGGTCATCTCTGACGATATATTTGTCACGCGGCGAACGTCCGGTAAATATCCCGGTATCAACGGCCACTGCGCCGGATGCGGTCATCACGCCGCGCGCTGCGCCGGTGAGTTCCGGGCTGGTTTCATGGGCAATCAGCAGGTCGTAATCGGGGTTATAAAATAACTCGCTGCTATCCTTAATACCAAGCTCGTGCAGAGCCTGTTTTACTAATTCGATACGTGGCATGGAACTCCTGACAAACAGCTGGCTAGGTAAGATGTATTCATTATTTCAGCCCGTCATTGCGTTCTTCTGTGAATTCCGGTGTACAAAAACCCACAGCAAAATGAAATAACGGGATGAGCCGCCTGGAGCAGCGATATTATAGCGGTGCTCGTAGGGTATCGCCTGTGCTTTACGACAACTCGTATTAACTGCTTAGGAATACGCTAAATCTGAGAAAAATGTTAACACCTGTGGTTGGTTATGTTAATTGCATAGTTTCTATGCGTTATGCTAAAATTGCATAGCATTAAATACAGCGTTAAGGAACGGATCCGTGCTGGCTAATCTTGAAGTGAAGTGGCTGTACGATGTCATTGCTCTGGAGGAGTCCAGAAGCTTTACCCTGGCGGCTAAAACCAGAAATATATCGCAATCCTCGTTCAGCCGCAGGATTCAGGCGCTTGAGGCGTCGCTGGGTTTCAGCATCTTCGACCGCGGGGTTAACCCGCTGCAGCTCACCACTCGTGGCAAAATTTTCGTCGGCTATGCGCGAAATATGCTGGACGACATGGACTTTCAGATTAGTCGCATTAAGGGGCTAAATAATACTACTCAGAAAATAAGAATCGATGCCGCTCCGTCGCTCTCTGTTTTAGTCCTTCCGGAATTAATTGCCGGCTACACCGATATAAAAAATAAAACCTTCCACGTCGAATCCATTAACGTTAACGAAGCCGTATTTAACCTCAAGGAAGGCAAGAGCGACTTTATTCTGTCGTTTTATAATGAGGAGTTAATGAACTATCCGTTTATTAACCACAAAATTTTCGACTCCTCGGTGCACCTTGTTACGCCCTGCGATGAGAGCGGCAGACCGCTCTTTCATCTGCACCGCGGCGTTTTGCCGCTGATGAGGTATGCCAACGATAGCTATATGGGGCGCCAGGTGAATCAGGTTATCGACCGCACGCCGGGGATCACCTTCTCCCTGACCTTCGTCTCGTCGATGAGCGAGCTGCTTAAGCGTATGATCCTCAACGGCGACGGCGTGGGCTGGCTGCCGCAATACTCTATCCAGCGCGAGCTCGATGAGGGCCGCCTGGCCATTATGGACGCCACGCTCTCGCTGCCGATCGGGGCCTATATGTATCGTTCCGGCTCGCGGCTTAACCAGTCTGCCGAGCGCTTCTGGCAGCATATTAAATCCCGGGATGCCCGCCAGTCCTGAGCAATAAAACCGGCGGCTTGTACCCGTCGCCGGCTAAATAGCGAATTCGCCAGCTGGCACAAAATTCGCTATCATCCGCCTCCTCTTTCCCAGGCGAGCCGCCCGATGTCTACGATCGTTGATACCTTTATTGCCCCGCCGTGCCATGCAGAGATTGAGATCCTTTATCAGGACGATTATCTGCTGCTGATCGCAAAACCTGCCGGCCTGCTCAGCCTCTCGGGGAAAAACCCGCGCAATCTCGACTCGGTGCACCATCGGTTAGTCCAGACCTTTCCCGGCTGTACGCTGGTTCATCGTCTCGATTTCGGCACTTCCGGCGTGATGGTGATTGCCCGCAGCAAGGCCATCAACGCCGCCCTTTGCCAGCAGTTTAGCCAGCGCGCGGTGAGCAAGGTCTACAGCGCGCTGCTGTGCGGGCACCTGGCCGATGACGAAGGCGTGATAGACGCCCCCATCGCCAAAGACCCGGCGCTGTTTCCGCGGATGACCATTTGCGCCACCCGCGGCAAGCCGGCCCGCTCCCGCTATCGGGTGCTTGAGCGCCTGCAGCGCCCGGGTGAAGACGGGACGCTGCTGCCGCTGACCCGCGTGCGGCTCAGCCCGGAGACCGGTCGCACCCACCAGCTGCGCATTCACTGTCAGCTCGCGGGGCACCCCATTTTAGGCTGCGATCTCTACGGCGGCCTGCTGCTACCCGGCACCGAGCGCGCGCCGCGCCTGATGCTGCACGCCAGCGAGCTGCGCTTTACCCACCCGGTCAGCGGGGAGCTAATCAACGCCAGCAGCGCCAGTCCGTTCTGAAACCCGCCGGTCGGCAGCGATTAATCCGGCGGCGCGTCTCTGACATCAACCAGCAGCAGCGTGCCGAAGCTGCCGGCCGGAACGTGATGCACGGCGCCCTTCGGCACAAAGCAGTAATCGCCGGCAGCGAGGTTGAACCGCGTGCCGTCAATAACCAGCGGAAGCTCCCCTTCCAGCACCAGCAGCAGTTCGTCGAAGTCATCGTGCGCTTCGGCGGCGATCCCCTCGCCGCCCATTTTTATGACCTTTATGGCGCTATTGCCTACCGCGCCCAATACCCGCGACTGCCAGACCTGCTCCAGCCCGGCGGCGATCCGGTATACAGAGTTAATCTCCATCAATGCCTCCTGCAGGCGAATGCCAGCCGCAATCAATAACCGATCGGTGCCATCGCGCAAATACGGATATGTTAGTTGCATACGCAAAATCATTCGCTGCGCCGGGAAGCGTCTGCCGAACGGCCTATATCGACGAGGCCGCGAAGACGCCGGGCGTGATGCCATAATGCAGGCGGAAGTATTTAATCAGGTGGCTTTGATCGTAAAACCCGACGTCCGTCGCGACCTGGGCGGCGCCGAAGCCTTTCGCCAGCAGCCCTTTGGCTCTGACCAGGCGCAGCTGCGTCAGGTACTGATGGACCGACAGCCCGGTCTGCGTCTGGAAGGTGCGCATAAAATGAAACTCGCTCAGCCCGGCGACCCCGGCAATCTCCTTAACCGTCAGCGGCTGCTGATAGGCGCAGTGTAAAAACTCGATGGCGCGACGGATGTCGGCGCGGATCGCATCCCTTCGGCCACCGCGGGCGCTGCGCCCGGCATAGCGCCCCACCAGCATATTCAGCACCTGGTACATCAGGCACTCTTTTTCCAGCGGGTCGCGGCTGGCGCCAAGCACCGCGGAGGCCTGCAGCATGCTGCGCGCCATCAGCGGGTCGTGGCGCATCCCTTCGCCGCCAAAATGGACCTCCCCGGTGCCGGTAAGCACCGTTGCGGCCACCTCATCGATCAGCTGCGCTGAAGGATAAAATGCGCAGTAATCCCAGCCTTCGTCACGCTGCACCGCTTCGCCGGTATGCACTTCGCCGGGCATGATCACCATCACCGTCCCCGCCGCCGCGATGCCGCGCTCCCGGCAGATGCGCGTGCGCTGGGCGCCGCGGGCAAAGGCGGCAATCACATATTCATTGTGAAAGTGCGGCGGATAGCTATGCTCGTAGCAGGAGGCGCGGAGGATCTCCATCCCGCCGTGCAGCTCGCTGTCCCGCCAGAGCCTGATATCATCCCGTATCTCTTTCGCCACTCCGGCACCCTTTTTATTGCGCAAAATTGATATTTCAGCCAATGAGCAGGATTTTACTATAGCGATCCTGACGATTTCTTAAGATTATCATTCAGTGACGGACAATTCGGGACTATTTGATGTTGATGAACAAGAAGACCTCGCCCAGGGATGAGGCAGCCGCGGAGTTTCGCGCGGGCATTATCGCCTGCCTGCCCACCATCCCCGGCTACTGGAGCATTGGCTTTGCCGCCGGCGCTATCGGCACGTTATCAGGGTTCACCACCGCGCAGACGGCGCTACTGGCGAGCGCGCTGTACGCGGGCTCCGCCCAGTTTCTGTTTTATTCGCTGTGGGCCACCGGTGCCGAAGTCGCCTCGGTGGTGCTGAGCGTGCTGCTGGTGAACCTGCGCTACCTGCTGATGAGCTCCGCCATGAGCGTATTCTTTCGGGAATACACGACCGGACAAAAAATTATCAGCGGGCTGCTGCTGACCGATGAAACCTTCGGCGTCGCGGTCCAGCGCGGCAGCGGGCACAACAAAGTGCCCTACGCGTGGATGCTCGGACTCAACGTCGCCGCGTGGCTGAACTGGATCCTCGCCTGCGTGGTCGGCGCGGGGTTAGCCTCCGCCCTTCCGCCGTCGCTGATGGAGGGGCTGAGCTTCAGCCTGGTGTCGATGTTTATCGGGCTGGTGCTGATGATCTGGTTTGCCAGCCGGCGTAAAGCGCTGGAGGCCTTCAGCATTGCGACGGCGGTGGTCATCACGCTGTTCACCGCCGGCCACACCGATATGAGCGTGGTGGTCATCGTGGCGGCGTCGGTCGCGGCAACGCTGGCAACGGTCGGGCTGCGCCTGACGTCCAAAGGAGAAAAATAGATGGAACGAAATATCATCCTTGCCATTCTCGCCTCCGCGCTGGTCACCGCCCTGATGCGCACGGTGCCTGTTTTACTGCTTTCGCGTTTTCGCCTGGCGCCGGTTATCCAGCAGTGGCTGAGCTTTATTCCGTCCGCCATTATGGCGGCGATTATCGCCGCAGAGCTGCTCGGCAAGCCGGCGCTAAGCGGCTCGGGCATCAGCATTTCGCTGCTGGCCGCCGCCGCCGCGACGGTGGCAGGCGCCCTCACCCGCAGCCTGTTTGCTACGGTAATTGCCGGGATGGTTGCCTTTTCCGCACTCAGCTATCTGCTGCTTTAATTATGCTCCTGGCCACGGTTATCGTGGCCTTTTCATTATCAGCTTTCCCCCACGCGTTAAATTCAAATAGCGGCATTGCAAATGCAAATATCATATTTGCCGGTTAATCACCGCCTCTGTAGCTTGTAGTTTATTCATGCTTTCCATGAAATAAACTTCAGGGCGCGACGGCGGCAAATGATTAGACTCGAAAATATCTATAAGACCTACCCCGGCAGCGCGCATGCGGCAATAAGCAATCTGAACCTGACGATTAATAGCGGCGAACTCTGCACCTTCGTTGGCCCCAGCGGCTGCGGTAAAACCACCCTATTACGGATGATTAATCAGCTCGATAAGCCGGACTCCGGTCACGTCTACGTTCAAGGAGTAAAAATAGCCGAAAGCGATATTATCCAGCTGCGCCGCAAAATTGGCTTTGTGATGCAGAGTGCGGCGTTATTTCCGCACCGCACGATGGCGCAAAATATCGCCACGGTACCGCGCCTGCTCGGCTGGAGCAAAACGCAGATCCGCGCGCGCATTGCCGAACTGGTCGACTTAATGTCGCTGGACCGCCTGCTGCTTGAGCGCTATCCGCATCAGCTTTCCGGCGGCCAGCAGGGACGCGTCGCTATCGCCAGGGCGCTGGCGGCCGACCCGCCGGTGCTGCTGATGGATGAGCCCTTTGCCGCCATCGACCCGCTAGTGCGCGAACGCCTGCAGGACGAGCTGCTGCTGCTCCAGCAGCGCCTGCATAAAACGATAGTGCTGGTGACGCATGATATTAACGAGGCCATCCGCCTGGGCGACAGAATTGCCATTTTCGAGGAGGGCGGCGTGCTGGCGCAGTTTGCCTCCCCTGACCATATTTTATCGCACCCGGCCAGCGACTTCGTCCGCCGCTTTATCGGTCCCGAGCCCAACCTCAAGCGGCTGGGCATGATTCAGGTCGGCCAGCTGCCGCGCCACGACGTGGCGCTGGTTGACGAGCAGCATGCGCCCATCGCCAGCCACCACCCGACCCTCAGCAGCCCGCTGCAGCTGATCCTCGATAGGCACCAGCGTCCGCTGCAGTGGTTCGATCCGCACAGGCGCATCGCGCTGCCCATCACCCAGCCGCTGGCCGCGCTGCACAGCCTGCGCTTTGCCTACAGCGCGCTGCTGGATGCGCCGGGCGGCGTGCTGGTGCACGTCGACGACAGCGGAAAATATCAGGGCACCGTTTCGCACTCGCTGCTCCAGCGCGTGCTGGATGGTCTGGTGGAAATTCGCCGCTATGGTTGACTGGCAGTGGATCCTCGACAACCGAATGACGATCGGCGCGCTGCTGTGGCAGCATACCCAGCTGGTGGCTATCCCGCTCTTTTTTGGCACCCTGATAACGGGGTTACTGATTGGCCTGACCCTGCGCTGGCCGAAGGCCGCGCAGCCGCTGCTCTATCTCTGCGGGATCCTGTTTACGATCCCCTCGCTGGCGCTGTTCATTTTACTGCTGCCGTTTACCGGCCTGTCGCTGAGCACCTCGGTCATCGGCCTGACGATCTATTCCCTGCTGATCCTGCTGCGCAACACGCTTGCCGGCATCGAGAAGCTGCCGGCGGCGGTGCTGGAGTCGGCCCGCGCGCTGGGCTACACCCGCGGCTACCGCTTTTTTGATATCGAGCTACACCTGCTGGCGCCGTCGCTTTTTGCCGGCCTGCGCATCGCTTCCGTCACCCTGGTTGGGCTGGTGACGGTGACCGCGCTGATTGGCCAGGGCGGGCTGGGACAGCTGCTGCTGGCGGGGTTTAACCAGGATTTTATTACTCCTGTCATTGTCAGCCTGGCGTTGAGCCTCGCGCTGTCGCTGTTATTTGACTCGCTGATCGCCCGCGTTGGCTATTGGCTTACGCCCTGGACGCGCTGATGGATATCCTACAGGCAACGCTGGGCTGGTTTTTGCAGCCCGAACACTGGCTCAGCGACGGCGGTATTCTGGTGCGCCTGCGGGAGCATATTTATTACGTTACGCTGAGCATGCTGATCGCCTCCGCCATTGCCCTACCCACGGGAATTGCGCTCGGCTACTGGCGCAAAGGCGCCTTCGTGGTCATTAACTTATTTAATATCGGCAGGGCAGTTCCGGCGCTGGGATTAATTCTGCTGTGCATTCTGCTGTTTGGTTTTAACGATATTCCGCTCTTCGCCGCGCTGGTCGCCATGTCCGTTCCGCCGATTCTGACCAACGCCTGGGTCGGGATCTATCACGCCGACCGCCAGCTGTGCGATGCGGCGAAGGCGCTGGGCATGACGCCGCTGCAAAGCCTTTGGCAGCTGCGGATCCCGCTGGCCGCACCGCTTATTTTCGCCGGAATGCGCACCGCGCTGGTACAGCTTATCGCCACCGCCGTCGTCGCAGCATATGCGGGCCTCGGCGGCCTCGGCCGCTTTCTGATTGACGGGCTCGGCCAGCGCGATATTCCGCAGGTGATCGCCGGCTCGCTGGTGGTCTCCCTGCTGGCCATCGGCAGCGAGCTGCTCTTTTCACTGATTGACCGACGCTTCACCCATACCATCGGCACTCCGGAGTATTAGTTTTTATCACCCATCGCCGCGGCCCGAATATTTCACACGGGCGGCAGCGTACCCGTGGCTGACTTAGCGCATCACGGATATTTATTCACCTAGCGAGGCACTATGCACAATATATTAGCTTTCCCTTTTCACCGTCGCCGTTTTCGCCTGTCACTATTAGCCGTCGGATTACTCGGCTTAAGCTTTAGCTCATTAGCGGAAAGCGTCACGATCGGCGGCGCTAATTTCACCGAGAGCTCTATTCTCGCCAATATTTACGCCAGCGCGCTGAAGAAAAATAATATTGCGGTCAGCACCCGGCTTAATCTCGGCAACCGCGAGATTATTATTCCGGCATTAAAGAGCGGCGAAATTGATATTGTGCCGGAGTATCTTGGCGCCCTGCTTAACTACTACGACGGTAAAACCCTGGCCACCAGCCAGAGCGACGTCAGCGCCGAGCTGGCTAAGGTTCTGCCCGCCGACTTCACGCTGCTGACGCCTTCGCCGGCGACCTCAATTACCGCGTGGGCGGTTCGCGCCGACACGGCGAAAAAGTACGGCCTGAGCAAGCTCTCCGATCTGCAGCCCATTGCTCATGAGCTGACCATCGGCGGGCCGCCGGAGCTGGCGGTACGCGCGCTCGGCCTGCCGGGGCTTAAGCGCGTCTATGGCCTCGAATTTAAGGCGGTAAAATCCCTCGATATGGGCGGGCCGCTGACTCGCCTGGCGCTCAACTCCGGTAAAATCGACGTCGCGACGGTTATCTCCACCCAGGGCAACCTGGCGAAAGAGGACTGGGTGGTGCTGGACGACGATAAGCACGAGCAGCCGAGCCAGAACGTGGTGCCGCTGGTGCGTAAAGCCAGCCTGACGCCGACGGTGAGCAAGGTGCTGAACGACGTCTCCGGCAAGCTGAACAACGCCACCCTGATTGAACTCAACCAGCAGGTCGATCTGCAGCATAAAGATCCGGCCGCCGTGGCGGAAGCGTGGGTCAACGATCATCTGGCAAACCGCTAACCTCTCCATGCCAGGGATCGGCAATAACCGCAAACGAGCCGCACATGTCTGAAAATCATATGATTCTGAACCTGTTTTTCTTTAATCCGCAGGGGGATTACCGCTTCTCATGGCGCCATCCGCAGGCACCGGGCAAAGAAATTTTTACCCTCGGCTACTACGCGGAGCTGGCGAAGAGGGCCGAGGCCGCCACCCTTGACGCCATCTTCATCGCCGACCATATCTCGATCTGGGATACGGTGCCCAGCGGCCTCACCCACTACGCCAACGCGCGGCTGGAGCCCATCACCCTGCTCGCCGCTCTCGCCGCCGTGACCGAACATATTGGCCTGATGGGCACCGCCTCCACCTCCTACAACGAGCCTTACAACCTTGCCCGCTACTTTGCCTCGCTGGACTTCCTTAGCGGCGGCCGGGCAAGCTGGAACGTGGTCACCTCGTGGCTGGAAGAGGAAGCGGCAAACTTCGGCCTCGACCAGCTTCCGCAGCACGGCAACCGCTACCAGCGCGCCGGGGAGTTTATCGATGTCGTCACCCGGCTTTGGGACTCCTGGGAGGACGATGCGGTGCTGTATGACAAAGCGAGCGGCCTGTTTGCCGACGCGCCGAAGGTGCACCACCTCAACCATCGCGGCGAGTTTTTTAACGTCCGCGGGCCGCTCAACGTCCCGCGCCCGCCGCAGGGTCATCCGGTGCTGGTCCAGGCGGGATCTTCCGAGGCGGGGAAAAACCTCGCCGCGGCGTGGTCAGATATGCACTTCGTATTTATTCAATCCATTGCCGAGGGGCTGGCCTATCGTCAGGAGATGAATCAGCGGCTGCGGGACTACGGGCGCGATCCGGCGCACTTTAAAATCATCGCCGGCGTTCTGCCCGTGGTGGTCAATTCCGACGCCGAGAAGGAGGAGCGCCAGCGGCTGAACGAGCGTTTAATGAGCGACCAGATGGCGATAGATCTGCTCTCATCCTATCTGCGGATGGATTTAAGCGCCCATTCGCCGGACCAACCCCTGCCGCCGCTGCCGGACGAGGAGACGTTTGACGGCATCCGCACCGCGCTGCGGCTTATCCGCCACTACGATCCCAGCCTGACCGTTCTGCAGCTGGGCCGCCTGCTGCTGCAAAGCTCCGACAGCTGGCTGCTGATCGGCAGCGCGGAGGAGGTCGCCGACGCGCTGACCGCCACCTGGCGCGCCGGCGCGGCGGACGGATTTAACCTGATGTTCCCGCTGCTGCCGGGGGATTTCGATCGCTTTGTCGACCAGGTGGTGCCGATCCTGCAGCGAAACGGCGCGATGCGCACCAGCTATCCGCCGGGCACGCTGCGGGAGAAGCTCGGGCTGCCGGCGGCGGAAAACCGCTTTACCGCCCCGGCTCCGCGCTAGCCTACGCCGAAGGAGGCCCGGCCTCCTTCACCCGCCTACAGCTGGGTCACGCCCCTTGTCGCCGCCTCGGCGCGCCACGCCAGCAGCTGCGCATAGGGTCGGCGCGTCACGACGCTAAAATCGTCGATCAGCTGCGCCCGACAAATATCCTGGTACTGCGCCCCGCTGACCAGCTGATGCAGCGCCTCGCGCAGGAGCGCCATCGTCGCCGGCGGCGTATCTTTGCTGCTTATCAGCGGTAGCCCCGGCGCCGACGGGCTGCGTCCGATAACGCTCAGCCCGGCAAGCAGCGCGGGTTCGTGGCGCTGCAGCAGCGCCCAGCTGACGCAGTCGATCGCCGCGATATCAGCCGTTCCCTGCTGTAATTCAATCAGCGACCGGCGGTGGCTGCCGCTCCAGCGCACGGCGGAAAAAAAGCGGCCGCTCTCGGCCAGCGATGCCACTCTTTCCAGCAGCGCATTGTAGCCGGACTGGGAGTCTGGCGAATTGCACACCGCCCGCCGATGGCGAAAATCGGCCAGAGACAAATGCTGATTTACCGCCTGGCTCACCAGCAGGCTACGGTAGTTCGCCCCTTCACAGCCCGGCGCCGCGTAGTGAAAGCAGCCGACGATCTGCACCTCCGGGAGCAGGGTCACCAGCGGATAGCCGCAGGTCTGGCTCAGCAGCAGCTGCGGATCGCGCCAGTGGCTCAGCAGCTCATCCCGGGGCCAGCGGGTCGGCAGGTCGGCCACCGTCACCCCGCGGGCCGTGAGGATCTCGCGCAGCGCCAGCCACAGCGCCCGCGTCTGTTCATGATTAACCGCATACATGGGAAAATCGACAACGTTATTCATGGTTCTCCCCCGCGTCGGGCCGCTTTTTTACGCCGGGATGGGCGTTCACCGCCACCGCGCGAAACGAAAAGCGCCGCAGCCATTCGCCATAGCCGCGCACCACAAAGCCGTGGTTACGCTGCCGGTAGCTCTCCCGTTCGAGCAGATAGAGTTTACGCAATCCGTACCAGGGAACTCCCGGCAGGTCGTGATGGACTGAATGATAGTTCAGGTTAAGAAACAGCACCCGCCACGGCAGCCCCGCTTCATTAATCACCGAGCGCGCCAGCGGATCGTCGGCGGCCCGATGCTCAAGGAAGGAGCGAACCTTGGTGAGCGCCAGCGCCGGATAGCTGACGACGGCGACAAAATAGAGCGGCGAAAAATCGACGTGTGCCATCAGCGCAAACAGGCCGGCCAGCAGCAGGCCATGAATAGCCCACATCGCCATCGCCGCCTTCTGGCGAAAGCGAAAGGCGCGCCACGCGCTGACGAGCGTTTGCGCAATATCCAGCAGCGGCGCCAGCAGCAGTCGTCCGATAAAGGTATTGCGCAGATGAATCACCCGGCGCTGCCAGGGCGCAAAGCGCCGCCAGCTTTCGGCGGTAAAATAGTAGGATTCGGGATCGTCGACCGGCAGCGTGAGATGGTGATTATCGTGGTGCGCGAGGTGCGAATCCCGGTACAGGCCGTAGGGATACCACACCGCCAGCGGCAGGATGCCCAGCAGCTGATTCAGCCGCGGCCAGCGCGTCGGGTGGCCGTGTATCAGCTCATGCTGTAGGGACATGTACCAGGCGCTAAACCAGATCAGCAGCAGCGTTGCCGGCAGCAGCCCCAGGGTTTGCCAGTATACGAGGGTGGCAAACCAGCCGCCGTAGATGGTGATAATCAGGAGCCAGGTCGGAAGTTCGCTGCGCCATAAGCGGCTGCGCGAAAGCTGGCGGATCAGGTCGCGCTGCTGCGGGTGCAAATAGAGAGACGTTTTTTTGGTCATTACTGCAAATACCGTTTCCGCGTTATCTTTTATCCTTCGAAGATGTGAGATAACACGGAAAATAACAAAGTATTTAAATGACTTAGCTTTGCCAGAAACGTGAATCAGGCCGGCCGGTTTACTTCAGCGCTGCCGCCGGCTTCATCGGCGCCACCACCACGTTCACCCCCTGCTCGCGCATCCGGTTGAGCGCCGGGAGAGGGATCCCCTGATTGACAATCACCACGTCAAACTCGCTGAGGTCGGCGAACCGGTGCAGCGCCCGGCGCTCGAACTTGGTGTGATCCATCAGCAGAATACGCTGCTGCGCCGATTCAAACATCGCGCGCTTGGTTTCGACCATTTCGGCAGATTGATGAAAGACGGCGTCGTCCACGATCGCCGACATGCTGAGAAAAAACATATCCGCGCGCAGCCCGGCAATCTCGCTGCGCGTCATGTGCCCCATAAAGGCGTTGCACCAGTTGTGCAGCTGTCCGCCAAGGCCGAGCAGGGTGATATCCGGCAGGCCCTTGAGCTCGCTCATAAGGGTCAGCGAGTTGGTGATGATGGTCTGCGGCGCCCTGGCGGGCAGCAGCCTCGCCATCTGAAAGACGGTGGTGGAGTCGTCGAGAAAAGTGGACTGCCCCGGCTCCAGGTAGCTGACCGCCACCTCGGCGATAGCCTGCTTCTCTTCCAGCTGGCGGGTTGAGCGGTAGATATCGCTGGACTCCACCAGGCTGGTGGGCGTCGCCGACACCACCCCGCGGGATTTATGCAGCAGGCCGCGCTCGACCAGCTCGTCGATATCGCGATGGGCGGTCATCAGGCTAATGCCAAAGCGCTCGGTAATATCCTCAATCCGAATCGCCCCTTCGACCATGACGGCTTCGACAATCAGCTGGCGACGCGCGCGCTGGCGGGCCTGTCGGCTATCGCCTGGCAGCCCTTCCGCCAGAAAAGCGTTGAGTGAATGATCCTGCGTAAATTGCGTCATAGTTCGTCCATAAAGAGATCGGTAAAGGGCCTGAACAGCGTCAATTACAGCGCTATAGCCGCCATACTTCAAGCGGCTTTCGCGCAAAGGGGCGGCGAGCGCCCCGATGCGGAGACTACGCGGTCATTCGGAGAGGATAAACGGTGAGGTCATTTTCGCGGCGTTATCTTTGGTTATCAGGATGCAGTCAAAAAGCTGCTTCTCCGCCGCGGCGCCGGTCTTGCCCGTTTTCAGGAACGTATCGGCCTGCTCCACCGCTTTGGCGGTAAAGGTCGCCACCGGCTGCATCACGGTATAGGCCAGGCTCCCCTCCTTCACCGCATCGACCGCATCCGGCGAGCCATCAAAGCCGCCGACAGTCACCTGCTTGAGCTTTCCGGCCTCCTTCAGCGCGGCGATCGCGCCGAGCGCCATCTCATCGTTACCGCTGATGACGCCCTTAACGTTCGGATTGGCCTGCAGCAGGGACTGCATCTTGTTAAAGCCCTGGGTGCGATCCCAGTTAGCCACCTCCGAGCCGACCTTCTTGAGGTCCGGATACTGGCCGAGCACGGTTTCGAAGCCGTTGGCGCGGGTGGCGGCGTTATTGTCGGACGGCGGCCCCTTCAGCTCGACGTAGTCGCTGCTGTCGCCGACCTGCTGCACCCACTGCTGGGCCCCCAGCGCGGCGCCCTGCGCGTTATTGGAAACCAGCTGCGCTTTTGCCAGCCCGCTTTGATTCAGCTCGGCGTTGATAATAAACACCGGAATGTGGGCGGCAATGGCTTTTTTCACCGAGCCAATAGAGCCGTCGGCGTTCGCCGGGTCGAGGATAATCACTTTTGATTTATTGGTGATTGCCGTATCAATCAGCTGGCTTTCGGTATTGGTATCGCCTTTATGAGCGCTAACTTTCGCGGTGTAGCCGAGCTTCTCCGCCGTCTTCTGCGCCACCTGCCCCTCCGCCAGCCAGTAGGGGTTAGAGGGGTCATTAACGATAATCGTCATCAGCCCATCGGCCCAGGTTGGCGCAGAGAAGGCGGTTAACGCCGCGGCGGCGGCAACGAGGATAAAACGCTTGCTGTTATCAAACATCATAGTGGTAGTGCTCCGTTATTTTTAGGGTACAGGTTACGGATTAACGTCAGAACGGATACGACACGGCCTCCGCTGCGGACAAGTTTCGGGCTAGCGGCCTTTCCGGCCGTATTGCAGGGTGTTCAGCAGCACCGCCAGCACGATCACCGCACCGGTAAAGACCGTCTGCCAGTAGGCGGAGACGCCGATAATCACCAGACCGTCGGAGAGGAAGCCGATAACGAAAGCCCCCAGCAGGGTGCCGCGCACGTTGCCGCGCCCGCCGGTCAGCGCCGCGCCGCCGATCACCACCGCGGCGATCGCCGTCAGCTCGTAGGTGGTTCCGGCGGTGGGCCCGGCGGAGGTCAGCTGCGAAGAGAGCACCAGCCCGGCCATCGCCGCGCAGAGCCCCGACAGCACGTAGACGCTGATTTTGACGCGCTTAACCGGCACGCCGGATAGCTCAGCGGCGCGCTCGTTACCGCCGCAGGCGTACAGCCAGCGGCCAAACGCGGTACGGCTCAGCAGGAAGCCGCAGGCCAGCGCCGCCGCCCCCAGCACCAGCACGCCGACGGGAATGTTAAAAATACGGTTGAACCCCAGCCAGTCGAAGCCGGTATTCCCCAGCTCCGCCGCGCCGGAGAGCTTGTTGTAGGTCAGGCCGTTGGTCATCAGCAGCGCCACGCCGCGGGCCACGTACAGCGATCCCAGCGTGGCGACGAACGCCGGCACCCGGCACCAGGCGATCAGCACCCCGTTGATCAACCCCACCAGCGCCCCGACGGCGAGGGTCAGGAGCGCCACCGCCCACACCGGCAGATAGAGCACCACGCCGGCCGCATCGAGATGAATGCCCTGCATCATATAGCCGGCGCAGACCCCCGCCAGGCCCAGCGTGGAGCCCACGGACAAATCGATGCCGCCGTTGAGAATAACCAGCAGCATGCCGATGGCCGGCAGGCCAAAAATGGCGACGTGCGAGGCCATGGTGAGAAAGTTGGCGCCGCTTAAATAGTTCGGCGACAGGAATGAGAACACGGCAATAATCAGCAGCAGGGCGAAAAAGGCGCGCCCCTCCAGCAGGATACGCGCCACGCTCATCCCTTTATTTACCCGTCCTGCGCGCGCCAGCGGCGTCGCGGGGCTTAACGACTGAGTTCTGTCGGTCATGGTTTCTACTCCAGGTTTTATTTTCATGCCACCAGCGACTCGCCGGAGGCCGCCATGATGCGTTCTTTGCTTACGTTGGCGTCAAACACGGCCGTAATCCGGCCCTTGCTCATCACCACAATACGGTGGGCAATGCTTAGGCACTCCCCCACTTCCGAGGTGGAGTAGATCACCGCCAGCCCCTGCCTGGCGTTCTCCGCCAGCAGCCGAAAGACCTCGGCTTTGGCGCCGATATCGATCCCGCGGCTGGGCTCATCGAGTAAAATCACCTTTGGCCGGGTAGCGAGCATTTTGCCGATCACCACCTTCTGTTGATTCCCCCCGGAGAGCGAGCCGATCGCCGCCTCCCCGCCGGCCGTTTTGACCGTCACGCTGCGGATGCTGTCGTTAATGAGCTGCTTTTCCCGCCGCGTGGAGAGCACCATGCCGCGAATAAACTCGCCGATGCTGGCGAGGGTCAGGTTTTCCCCCACCGACATGGTTTGCACCAGCCCGTCGCGCTGGCGATCTTCCGGCACCAGCGCCAGGCCGCTGGCGATGCGCTGCGCAATCGACAGGCCAGAGACGTCGCCGTCGCGCAGCGAAATCGTCCCCGCCGACTGCCTTAAGCGCCCGGCGATGCACTCCATCAGCTCGGTCCGCCCGGCCCCCATCAGGCCATAAATACAGACGATCTCCCCGGCGCGGACCGTCAGCGACAGGTTGTCCACCAGCCGAATCCCGGCTTTGCCTTTTACCGTCAGGTCGCTGACCGCCAGCGCGGTTTCACCGAACGCATAGCCCTCCGGCGGCGACCCGAGATCGAAGCTGTCGCCCACCATGTTGCGCACCACCCAGTCGAGGTCGATCTCATCCCGGCGGGCCCAGGCGGTCATTACGCCGTCGCGCAGCACCACCGCGCGGTCGGTTATCTCCAGCGCCTCCTCCAGGTGATGGGAGATGTAGACAATCGCCACCCCCTGGCTGGTGAGATCGCGAATCACCTGGAACAGCACGCTGACCTCCGCGGCGCTCAGCGCCGAGGTCGGTTCATCCATAATCAGAATTTGCGAATCCACCGACAGCGCCCGCGCAATCTCCACGATCTGCTGCTGGCCAAGGCGTAAATTTTCCACCAGCGCCAGCGGCTCAATCCCCTCCTCCAGCGACTTCATCAGGTGGGCGGTCAGCCGCGTCTCTTCGGCATAATCGACGCCGCCCGGCTTCATGATTTCGCGGCCAATAAAGATGTTGTCGCGAACGTTCATGTTCGGCGCCAGGTTCAGCTCCTGGTGGATAATCGAAATCCCGCTGTCCCGCGCATCGCTGGCGGAGCTGAAGACCTTCACCTGACCGTCGAGCACGATTTCGCCGCTGCTTGGCGTAATCACGCCGGAGAGTATTTTCATCAGCGTCGATTTTCCGGCGCCGTTTTCACCAAACAGCGTGGTGACCTCGCCGCGGCGAATATCAAAGTTGACGCCTTTGAGGGCGTGGGTGGAGCCGTAGACTTTGCTCACGTTGCGCGCCGAGAGAATAACCTCGCCCTTCAGCAGCGCCGGATGCAGTTTGGGTTGTTTCATTTCACCTCCAGGCTGACCGGCGTGACCAGCCAGTTATTGGGCGTCAGCAGCCGAAACACGCCGACGACAGCGACCTGCTTGCCGGGGAGCGCCTGGCGGTCGAGGGTATCCAGCAGCGTCGCCTTTAGCGTCCGGTTGAGGGCCGCGCCGGCGTTCTGGTACTCGATCTGGTTAGTAAAATCACCAAACTGGATGCTGCCGGTGGCGTCCCGCAGTTCGGTGCCGGTGAGCACCGGCCCCGTCTGCAGGCGAATCTTCCATCCTTCGGGAAGTCCGGGCACCGCGACGCTAAAGATCCCCGCCTTTTCGTCGCCCACCGCGCCCTGAAAACGCACCGCCATCACCGGCAGCGTGGCGCCAACGCCATATTTTTTTATCGCCGCCTGCGGGTCGGCCTTTAACGCAGCAGCCAGCTCGTTCGCCTCCACCGCGCGGCTTTCAACGGCGCGCTTAATGTCAGGAAAGGTTTTGTCGCCATAGGTTTCGACGGAGAACCCCTGCGCCTGCGCCGCCGCGCCGGAGCCCGTTTTGACGACTTTGGTATCTGCCGCAATGGCGGCGATGGCCGCCGCGACGGCGAGGCCGGTTAGCGCGTAGCGGCGAATGCGCTGACGCGAGTGCCGGGCAGAGAGGGCGGAAACACCGGACATAATGTTGACCTCACAGAGAGTTAGCTTTGACGCTGATAGCGCGCCTTAGTGTTATAAATACGATAACTATATGTGATGAGAATTGTTCGTTTGTTGCACGATTGTCAACATGGGTTTGAGTTTTTTCTACAGAGCGCGATCTGGATCGAAAATTTTATCGCAGCGGGAAACGGGCTGAAAGATGGGTAACGTAAGGCGACAAAGGAAAACACTCAGGGCTATCGATCGCCAGGTAAAGGTTAAAACTGTGATCGTCCCCGCTTTCTTATCTGAAATTTATTACACAAAAAGAAAAATAATACATCGGTAGTGTTAACTGTGTGATAGATAGTGTATGAAGTTATTTATCAAAACAATCACACTTAATTAACACACTGGTGACGACAGATGAACATTCTCTCCCTTCCTCCACGAGGAGTACACCGGCGCTGCGGAGGCATCGATGGATAATCGCGACATTATTCTGGGGCTGGATTCGGGTACCTCGGTGGTCAAAGCGGTGGCTTTCGATCTCGAAGGGGAGCAGCTGGGCTCCGCCTCCGCGCGCAACAGCTATCGCCGGGCGGAAGGCGGCGCCGCGCTGCAGTCGATGAGCAAGACCTGGGAGGATGCGGTCGACGCCATCCGCCGGCTGGGTGAGCGTATCGATAACCTCGCCGCCCGCGTGGTCGCCGTGGCGGTCACCGGCCAGGGAGACGGCACCTGGCTGGTGGGTGCCGGAAACCGACCGGTTGACGACGCCTGGATTTGGCTCGACGCCCGAGCGGCGCCGACGGTTGAGCGGCTGAAGCGTTCGCCGCTGGCGCGCGCGCGCTTTGAGGCGACGGGAACCGGCCTGAACACCTGCCAGCAGGGGTCGCAAATGGCGCATATGGATCGCAGCCATCCCGCGCTGCTGGATAAGAGCGAAGTGGCCCTGCACTGTAAAGACTGGCTCTATCTTAACCTGACCGGCGTGCGCGCCACCGACCCTTCGGAAGCCAGCTTCACCTTCGGCAACTTCCGCACCGGGCGCTACGATCCGCAGGCCATCGCCGCGCTCGAGCTCGAGCACCGTCGCCACCTGCTGCCGGAGATCGTCGACGGAACGCAAACGACCCATCCGCTTAGCGCCGAGGCCGCGGCGGCGACCGGCCTGCGGGCGGGCACCCCCGTGAGCCTCGGCTACGTCGATATGGCGATGACCGCGCTCGGCGCCGGGGTGCATACCGGGGCGGCAAACAGCGCTTGCTCCATCGTCGGCTCAACCGGGGTGCACCTGCGCGCGCTCCCCACCGCCGAGGTCTGGCTCAACCCGCAGCAAACCGGATACGTCATCCCCCTTCCCTGGCCGGGCTACGTCACCCAGGTGCAGACCAACATGGCCTCAACCCTGAACCTCGACTGGCTGCTGCACGTTGCCAGCGACCTGCTCAACGACTTCGGCTGCGAGGTCGACCACGCCAGGCTGGTGGGCCATATCGACCGCTGGCTGAGCGAGGCCCAGCCCGGCAGCCTGCTGTATCACCCCTATATTTCCGAAGCCGGCGAGCGCGGCCCCTTCGTCAACGCCGAGGCCCGCGCCAGCTTTGTCGGGCTGAGCTACAGCCACGGCTTCGGCGACATGGTGCGGGCGGTGATTGAGGGGATCGGCTTTGCCGCCCGCGACTGCTATCAGGCCATGGGCCACAGCATGCCCGGAGAGCTGCGGCTCACCGGCGGGGCCATTCGCTCCCCGCAGCTGCGGCAGATCCTCTCGGCCTGCGTCGGCGTGCCGGTGCGCAGCAGCCGCCGGGAAGAGGCCGGCGCCGCGGGGGCGGCGATGATGGCGGCGGTCGCTATCGGCGCCTATCCCACCATGGCGCGCTGCGTCGAAACCTGGGTAACGCCGCTGCTGGACGCCCCGGAAGCCCCCTCTCCCGCGCTGGTTGCACGCTATCAGCACCTTTTTCACAGCTACCAGCAGGTTCGCAGCGAACTGCCGCCGGTCTGGCACGCCCTGCGGCAGCCGGGCGCGGGCCGTTAACCGGATTAATGGAGTCCCAAAATGAGTGAAAAGATCCTCGATTTATTTGTCATTGGCGGCGGCATCAACGGCGCGGGCATAGCGCGCGACGCCGCCGGACGCGGCCTGTCGGTCATGATGTGCGAGAAGGACGATCTGGCGCAGGGTACCTCGTCGCGATCCGGCAAGCTGGTGCACGGCGGGCTGCGCTACCTCGAGTACTATGAGTTCCGCCTGGTACGGGAAGCGCTGATCGAACGCGAGGTCCTGCTGCAGTCCGCGCCGCACATCATCTGGCCGATGCGCTTCGTCCTGCCGCACAGCCCCATCGATCGTCCGGCGTGGCTGGTCCGCCTCGGCCTGTTTCTCTACGACAACCTCGGCGGGCGCAAAAAGCTCCCCGGCACCCGCACCCTCGATTTACACCGCGATCCGCAGGGCGATCCCGTGCTCGACCAGTATGCTAAGGGCTTCGAGTATTCAGACTGCTGGGTTGATGACGCCCGGCTGGTGGTGCTCAACGCCCGGGACGCCGCCGAGCGCGGCGCCACCATCCTGACCCGCACCCGCTGCGTCGCGGCAAAACGCGCCGAGGGCGCCTGGGAAATTACCCTGCAGAATACGCTGACCGGTGCGCAGGAAACCGTCCGCGCCAGGGCGCTGGTCAACGCCGCCGGCCCGTGGGTGCTGGATATCATTACTCAGGTCACCCGCACCCGCAGCAGGCGCAGCGTCCGGCTGGTGAAGGGTTCCCATATCATCGTCGATAAGTTTTGGCAGGGACAGCAGGCGTATCTGATCCAGAACCACGATAAGCGGGTGATTTTTATCAACCCCTATGAAGGCGATAAGGCGCTGATCGGCACTACCGATATTCCCTGGGAGGGCGACGCCGACTCCGTCAGCGCCGACGACCGGGAGCAGCAGTATCTGATTGACGCCGTTAACCGCTATTTCAAAATCAA
Organism: Klebsiella sp. BIGb0149; assembly: GCF_004362605.1. NCBI lineage: Bacteria > Pseudomonadati > Pseudomonadota > Gammaproteobacteria > Enterobacterales > Enterobacteriaceae > Klebsiella > Klebsiella sp. BIGb0149. Next base: position 270,162 of record NZ_SNYG01000002.1, read on the forward strand.
GCTGCGGGCTGAGGATGTTATCACCCGCTTCTCCGGCGTACGTCCGCTGTTTGACGACGGCAAGGGCAACCCCTCCGCCGTGACCCGCGACTACGTCTTCGACCTTGATGATGAGCAGCAGCTGCCGATTCTGCATATCTTCGGCGGTAAAATCACCACCTTCCGCAAGCTGGCCGAACACGCCGTGCAAAAGCTCGCGCCCTATTTCCCGCAGATGGGGGGCGACTGGACCCGCGGTGCCACGCTGCCCGGAGGCGAAATCGCCAACGCCGACTTTGACACCTTCCTGCAGACGCTAAAAGAGCAGTTCCCCTGGCTGCCGGCGGCGCTGCGCGGGCACTACGCCCGGCTGTACGGCGCCAGATTGCCGCAGCTGCTGGGTGACGCCCGCGGGCTGCAGGATTTAGGGCAGCATTTTGGCGGCCTGCTCTACGAAGCCGAAGTCCGCTATCTGGTCGAAAACGAGTGGGCCCGGCAGGCAGAGGATATTTTATGGCGCCGCACCAAGCACCGGCTGCACCTGACCGGGGAGCAGCAGCAGCGCTTTAGCGACTGGTTCGCCATGAGCTTCGTGCCTCTTGCCGAGGCGCCGCCTCGCGCCCGGGCCGGTTAAGGAGAGCATAATGGCGCTGACTCTGTCCCTGAATACCAATCCGCTGGTTAACCGCTTTGCCGAACCTGAGGATCTGATTGATACCGTGGCGCGGCGGATTCGCATCCGCGATCTGCAGCTGACGCACGAGTTTATCAATCCCGGCTGGCCCGCACCGACCATCACCCGAATGACGCGGAGAATGCGCGCGGCGCTGGGCAAAACCGGCGTGCGCGTCACCTCCGGGATGACCGGCCCCTACGGGCGGCTGAACCACTTTGGCCATCCCGACCCCGCCGTGCGCCGCTACTATATTGACTGGTTTAAAACCTTTGCCGATATCACGGCGGAGCTCGGCGGCCGCGCCGTCGGCTCCCAGTTTGCCATTTTTACCTACCGCGACTACGGCGATGCGCGGCGGCGGGAGGCGTTAATCGACGCGGCGGCTGAGTGCTGGGCGGAGGTTGCGGAGCATGCGAAGGCGGCGGGACTGCAGTATCTGTTCTGGGAGCCAATGAGCGTCGGGCGCGAGTTTGGCGAAACCCTTGCCGCCTGCCGGGCGCTGCAGGCGCGGCTGGCCGCTGCGGGAATGGCGCTGCCGATGCGGATGATGGCGGATATTGACCACGGCGACGTCACCTCCCCCGACCCGCGCGACTATGATCCCTACGCCTGGGCCGAAACCGTCCCCCGCGACTCGCCGATTATCCATATTAAACAAAGCATGTTGGATAAAGGCGGGCATCGACCCTTTACATTACAGTATAATGTTAACGGACGGATCCAACCCCAACCGCTGCTCGACGCGCTCAGGCGCGGCGGCGCCGAGGATAACGAGATCTGCCTTGAGCTCAGTTTTAAAGAACGCGAACCGACCGATAGCCAGGTTGTCGCCGATATCGCTGAAAGCGTGGCCTTTTGGGCCCCCTATATCGATAGCGGAGTCGAGGATCTGCTGGTCTAAATGATTGGGCCCGCATCGCCCGATGCCGGCCGTTTAACAGGAGTGAGTCATGCCATCGTTAAGAGTCGCCTTTATCAAAGCCAACTGGCACGCGGATATCGTCAGCCAGGCCGAGACCGGTTTCCGCCAGGAGCTGGATCGCCAGCAGGCGGATTACGCCGTCGAGAGCTGGGATGTCCCCGGGGCGTTTGAAATGCCGCTGCTGGCCCAGCGGCTGGCGAAAAGCGGCAGCTATGATGCCATCGTCTGCGCCGCGCTGGTGGTTGACGGCGGGATCTATCGCCATGACTTCGTGGCCCAGGCGGTGGTCAGCGGCCTGATGCAGGCGCAGCTGGCAACGGAAGTGCCGATGTTCTCGGTCTCTCTGACGCCGCACAACTTCCAGCCCGCCGCCGAATTTATCGATTTTTACCGCGATCACTTCGTGAAAAAGGGCCAGGAAGCGGCGAAGGCGGTCCTGCAGATCCATCGCCTGCCGCTGTCAAAAGCCTGAGAAGATGAAATTAACCTCTCTTCCCGACGGCGACGACTCCCTGAGCCTGCGGGCGGCCTGGCTCCACTACGTGGGCGGGCTCACCCAGGCCGAGGTGGCCAAACGCCTCGGTCTACCGTCGGTCAAAACCCATCGCCTGATCGCCCGCGCGGTGGCGGAAGGCGCGGTGAAGGTGACGATTGACGGCGATATCGTCGGCTGCGTGGAGCTGGAGTCGCGCCTGCGTCACGACTACGGGCTCGATTTCTGCCGCGTGGCGCCGGACGTCGCCGAAGAGGGGCTGCCGGTGCGCGCCCTGGGGGTGGCGGGGGCGGACTATCTGCGCACGGTGCTGGCGAACAATCCGGATATGACCATCGGGCTGGGCCACGGGCGCACGCTGTCGGCCGCCATCCACCAGCTGCCGCGTCTCGACGCGCAGCGGGTGCGCTTTGTCTCGCTGCTCGGCTGCCTGACCCGCAACTACGCGCTCAATCAGCACGACGTCATGCACCGTATCGCCGAGAAAACCGGGGCCAGGGCCTATATTATGCCGGTGCCGTTTTTTGCCAACACCGTGGAAGACCGCGACGTGCTGCTCTCCCAGCGCGGCGTTAGCCAGATATTTGCAATGGCGGCGGCGAGCACGCTGAAGCTGGTGGGCATCGGCACCGTTGAACCGGCAGCGCAGCTGGTGGAAGCCGGGATGCTGGAAGCCCAGGAGATGCACGAGATCTCCGCGTCCGGCGCGGTGGGCGAGATGCTCGGCCACTTCTTTGACGCCCGCGGGCAGCGCATTGATAACGGCCTCACCGCCAGAACGCTGGCTGTACCGCTCGATCCGCACGGCCGGGACAACATTGTGGCCCTCGTCGGCGGCGCGGCGAAAGTGCCGGCCCTGCGCGCGGTGCTGGCCAGCGGCCTGCTGCGCGGGCTGATTACCGACGAGCTGACGGCCCAGGCCCTGCTCACCCCTCAGCCATAGTCCCGCCGGGCTACTTCATCAGCGCCTGAAACTGCGGGTTAAACTCGTCGAAAATAGGCAACGCGGCGGCGCCGAGCGCGGCGGTATCGGTGCCGGTCATGCCCATTTTCACCCGCATCCCCGTCAGGTAGCGCCCGCGCACCGACTGATACAGCGGCGGCAGGCGCGTCAGCACTTTTTCCAGCAGCGGCGCCGGCATCGTCCCGCCCACCACCACCGTTTCGGCATCAAAGACGCACTCCAGCAGGTTGATCGCCTGGCGCAGCGGCGGCAGCGCGCTGTCAATCCAGCGGTCGAACAGCGCCTCATCTACCGCCAGCAGATCTTCCGGCAGCGCCCGATAGGGGTCAAGGCCGCAGAACTCATAGGCCGCCTGCAGCGAAACATAGCGCTCAAGGCAGCCCTGATTGCCGCAGTAGCACGCCCGCCCGCCGGGCTGGACGACGATATGCCCGACCTCCCCGGCGTTGTGCGCGTGTCCGGTATAAATATGGCCGTCGGTAAAAATACCGGCGCCCAGCCCGGTGCCGATATAGAGATAGACAAAGGAGTTCAGGTGGCGGGCAACGCCGTGAAAACGCTCGCCGATGGCCGCCACCGTCGCGTCGTTTTCGAGGGTCACCGGCAGACCGCTAAGCCGCGCCAGCTCGGCTTCGACGTCCACGCCCTCCCAGCCGTTAAGGGTCGTCGGCCCGGTGGAGGAGATCCCCTCCACGCCAAAGGGCCCGGGCATCACCACGCCGATCCCCAGCACCCGGCCCCAGTCGAGCCCCGGCAGCGTACGCAGCTCCTGTATCACCTCGCCGATGCGCGCAAAGGTGGCACCAGGCTGGGGCTTTTGCACCAAAATGTGCCGGCGAAAATGGATCTCGCCGGTGAGATCGACCAGCACCACGATCAGCGTTTGGTGATCGAGATGAATGCCGATAGACCACGCGCTGGAAGGGTTGAGGCTCACCGGTACCGCAGGCTGGCCGCGCCCCGCCGCCCGCCGCGGCGCGTGGCTGGTGAGGATCTCCATCTGCTGCAGCTCGGCGACAATATTAGAGACCGTTTGCGGGGTCAGCGCGGTCAAGCGCGCCAGCTCCGCGCGGGTTAATTTGCCGTGCAGGCGCACGGCTTCAATCACCACCCGCCGGTTGTGCACCCGCGCGTGCTCAAGGTTTGTTCCCGATGTTTTCATCCTTTCCCTTCCTTGCCTTTCCCAGGCGCCCGATGCTGCAATTCTAGCCCTCGTCACAAATCCCGCAATCACATTCTCGGGCGGACTTTCGCATGGCACAGGCTTTGCTACGCTTATGCCAAGGGCCACGAATGACCTTGCGGCTGTATTGTCGCCCCGATTAAATCAATCAAATTGATTTAATAAATCATAACCCCTTTTTCTCAGTACAGCGGAGAGCCACATGAAATACCACAGCACACTTCGGGTGAAGGCCGGTCTGTTGGCTATGCTCGTCATCAGCGGTAGCGCGGCCGCGGCCGCCACCCAGGTCAACGCCCTGTTTATGACCCAGGCGGCGTACAGCGAAAACGATATTCGTGCGATGACCGCCGACTTCGAAAAGCAGAATCCGGATATTAAGATCAACCTCGAGTTCGTCCCCTACGAAGCGCTGCATGACAAGATTGTCGCGGCGCGCGGCGCCGGCGGTAACGGCTATGACGTGGTGCTCTTCGATGCCATCTGGCCGGCGGAGTTTAGCCGCTTCGACCTGCTGCAGGACGTCTCGGCGCGGATCCCCGCCGACGAGCGGGAGAAGGTGTTCCCTGGCGCAATGAATACCGTGGTCTACAAAGGCAAAACCCTGGGGATGCCGTGGATCCTCGACACCAAGTATCTCTACTACAACAAAGCCATGCTCGAAAAGGCGGGCATCAAGCAGGTGCCAACCACCTGGCAGCAGGTGCTGGACGACGCCAAAATTCTTAAAGATAAAGGCGTGGTGAAGTACCCGCTGGTGTGGAGCTGGTCCCAGGCGGAAGCTCTGGTCTGCGACTACACCACCCTCGTCTCCGGCTTCGGCGGCAAGTTCTATCAGGACGGCAAGCTCGACTTCTCGACGCCTGCTTCCCTGAAAGCGGTCACCCTGATGAAGCAATCGCTGGACGACGGCCTGACCAACCCCGCCTCGCGCGAATATCTCGAAGAGGACGTGCGTAAAGCCTTCTCCAACGGCGACGCGGCGTTCGCCCTGAACTGGACCTATATGTACAACATGGCCAACGACCCCAAACAGAGTAAAGTCGCCGGCGACGTCGGCATTATTCCCGCCCCCGGCGATACCCCGGATAGAGCCGGCGCCGTCAACGGCTCGATGGGCTTAGGCATCGCCAAAGCCAGCCAGCATCCGGAGCAGGCGTGGCAGTATATCCACTACCTGACCTCGCAGCCGGTGCAGGATAAATACGCCAAACTCAGCCTGCCGGTGTGGAAATCCTCCTACCACGACCCGGCGGTCGCCCAGGGCCAGGAGAGCCTGATCGCCGCCGCGGATAAATCGCTGAACGTGATGCTCTCACGTCCGGAAACCGCCGACTATTCGCGGCTCTCCAACACCCTGCAGCAGCAGCTTCAGGCGGTGCTTCAGGGTAAAGAAGCCCCTGAAGCCGCCATGCAGACCGTTGATAAAAGCGCGGCCCGCCTGCGTTAAGGAGCTTTGATGCTGAGCTTGCAACAACGCGAGCGTCGTCAGGCATGGGTGCTGCTGGCGCCCATGCTGGTAGCGATGTTCCTGCTGACGGCCTGGCCGCTGGCGCGCACCCTGTGGCTGAGCTTTACCGATACCGCGCTGGTGGGAAACGGCGAGGCGACGAACTACGTCTGGCTGGAGAACTATCTCTATGCCCTGACCGACCCGGATTTTCGCGCCGCCTTCGCCCGTTCGCTCTACTTTACCGTGGTCTCCGTCGCCATTGAGGGCGTTATCGGCGTGCTGGTCGCGCTGTTGCTCAATCAGCGCTTTGTCGGACGCAATATCCTGCGGGTGCTGGTGATATTGCCCTGGGCGCTGCCGACCATCGTTAACGCGATGATGTGGCGGCTTAACTTTAACCCGGACTACGGCAGCATTAACGCGCTGCTCAGCCAGCTGGGGATCATCGACGGCTATCGCAGCTGGCTGGGGTCGCCGGACTCGGCGCTGAATGCGGTGATGCTGGCGGATATCTGGAAAAACTATCCGCTGGTCACGCTGCTGGTGCTGGCGGCGCTGCAGTCCATTCCTGAGGATCTGTACGAGGCGGCGCGCCTCGACGGGGCCGGATCGTGGCGGCGCTTTCGCGCCATCACCTTCCCGGCCATCGCCGCCCCGCTGGGCGTGGCGCTGGTGCTGCGGACCATCGACGCCTTCAAGGTGTTCGATATCATCTACGTGATGACCCGCGGCGGCCCGCTCGACAGCACCAAAACCCTCAGCTTTTTCGTCTATCAGGAGTCCTTCAGCTATCTGCGGGCGGGCAGCGGTGCGGCCTACGCCATTCTGATGACCCTGATGTGCGCCCTGCTGATCGCCCTGTATCTGTTTATGCTGCTGCGCCAGCGCCGCCGGAGCACCGAATATGAAGCGTAAAATCCGCACTCTGCTGCGCTATCTGGCGGCACTGCTGGTCGCCCTGTCGATTCTGGCGCCGATGCTGTGGCTATTTTTAATGAGCGTCAGCACTCCCGCCGATCTGACCCGCGTGCCGCTGGAGTGGCTACCGCGGCAGTGGGACTTTAGCCGCTACGGCCGCCTGCTCTCCCTGCAGCCCGGCGAGCCGGGGGCGCTATTTTTACCCGCGCTGCGCAACAGCCTGCTGGTCGCCGCCGGGGCGACGCTGGTCTCGCTGCTGCTGGCGGTGCCCGCCGCCTTCAGCTTCTCGCGCTATCCTGGCCGCGACGGCTGGCTGTACGCCGGGCTGGGGATTTACATGGTGCCGCCGGTGGCCTTCGTCCTGCCACTGTACTTTATTCTCGAACACTTCGGGCTGCTCAATACCCGCAGCGGGCTGGTGCTGGTCTACTGCTCGCTGATTATGCCGTTCCTCACCTGGATGGTGAAAAACCAGTTTGACGCGCTGCCGCAGGACATTGAGCAGGCCGCGCGCCTCGACGGGCTGCGGGTGTGGCAGGTGCTGCTGCGCATCACGATACCGCTGGCGAAACCGATGCTCGGCGCCTCGGCGCTGTTCGGCTGGCTGCTGGCGTGGGATGAGTTTTTCTATTCGCTGCTGTTTACCAGCAATATCGCCGCCCAGACCCTGCCGGTCACCATCGCCGGGTTTACCGCCGGTCGCGCCACCGACGATGGCCTGGTGGCCGCCGTCGGCATTCTCGCCTCGGTCCCGCCTCTGTTTATCGCTATCTGGTTACAAAAAACGCTGGTCAGCGGCCTCACTAACGGTGGAAGTAAAGGATAACTATGCACAAGCTCACCGCGCCCGTGCTCTATATCGCGGGCAATTACAATATTGATTTGATTATGGGCACTCTCGCGCAGTGGCCCCTACCGGGCACGGAGGTGATGCTGGAGCACAGCGCCCTGCGCCCCGGCGGCTCGGCGGGCAACTGCGCCCTGGCGCTGGCCGCCATGCAGATCCCGCATCGCACCATCGGCTGCCAGGGCGATGACGCCTTTACCGCCTGGCTGGCGGCCCAGTTTCCCGGCAGCGCCGAGCGCTGGCCGCAGTACGCCTGCGAAACCTCGCTGACGGTGGCGGTTACCCATCCGGATAAAGAGCGCTCCTTCCTCAGCAACTACGGGCATATTACCCGCCTCTCCGCCGAGGACGTTCTCGCCCAGCTTCCGGAACGGGCAACGGCCGGCGATATCGTCCTGCTCTGCGGGACGTTTTTGTGCACCGCCCTGCTGCCGCACTACCCCGAGCTGCTGCGGGCGCTGCGCCAGCGCGGTTTTCAGGTCGCCGTGGATACCGGCTGGCCGCCGCAGAGCTGGGACCCGGCGCTGCGCGAAGCGGTGAACCAGTGGCTGGCCGATTGCGACTGGCTGCTGCTCAATGAAGTCGAAACCCTCAGCCTCGCCGCGATGAGCGAGCTGCCGCAGGCGGCCCGCAGCCTGGCGTCGCGCCTCAGCGGCCGGGGCGGCTGCATCGTCAAATGCGGCGCGGAGGGAGCCTGGTGGTGGACCGCCGAGCGCGGCGACCGCGCGGCGGTGAAGCCGGTCGAGGTGATTGACACCATCGGCGCGGGCGACAGCTTTAACGCCGGCTTTCTCGCCGGGCTGCTAAGCGGCCAGCCGGCATCACAGGCGCTGCGCTGGGGCAACGCCGTCGCCGCGCACGCCATTAGCACCTCTCCCCGCCACTATCCCGACTGGCGAACCCTGCAACACCATATTGAGGAGACCGCCGATGGCCAGCGTTGAGCTGATAAAAGTCGCCAAGCATTACGGCAAACAGACGGTGCTTCTGCCGCTGGATTTAACCATTCCTGACGGCAGCTTCACGGTGCTGGTCGGGCCCTCCGGCTGCGGGAAATCGACCCTGCTGCGGCTGCTGGCCGGGCTCGAGGCCCTTTCCGCCGGGGAGATTTTAATGAACCGCCGGCCGATCGGCGATCTCGATCCCGCCGATCGCGACGTGGCGATGGTCTTTCAGAGCTACGCCCTCTACCCGCACCTGACGGTGGCCGAAAACCTCGCCTTCCATATGCAGGTCAAAAAGGTCGATAAAGAGACGCAGAAAAGCAAAGTCCAGCATATCGCCAGCCTGCTGGGGATCGATAAGCTGCTAGCCCGCTACCCGCGCGCGCTTTCCGGCGGCCAGCGCCAGCGCGTGGCGATGGGCCGGGCGATGGTGCGCAACCCGCAGGTTTTCCTGTTTGATGAACCGCTCTCCAACCTTGACGCCCAGCTGCGCATGGAGCTGCGGGCGGAGATCAAATCCCTGCACCAGCGCTTTAAGACCACCATGATTTACGTTACCCACGATCAGGTTGAGGCCATGACCCTGGCCGACCAAATCGTGGTCATGCGCGAGGGGCTTATCGTCCAGCAGGGGCCGCCGCTGGCGATTTACGATCGCCCCTGCAACACCTTCGTGGCCCGCTTTATCGGCTCGCCGCCGATGAACCTGCTGGCGGGAGAGATAGCCAGCCGCGACGGGGTTCCCGGCGTGCGCTGCGGCGAGCTGTGGCTGGCGCTGCCGGAACGCTGGCAGCGGGCGGCGGCGGCGCAGGGAAGCGCGCCGGTCACCGTCGGCCTGCGCCCGCAGGATATCCAGCCGGACCCCAACGGCCTGCCCGGGACGGTTAACATCATGGAGGTGACCGGAGAGTCCACCCTGCTGCATCTCGACTGGCAGGGATTCCCGGTTCACGTGCAGGTCGCCGGACGCATCGACGCCCGGCTCCAGCAGCCGCTGAATCTCACCGCCCGACGCGAGAAGATCCACCTCTTCGATGCCGCCAGCGGCGTACGGCTGGCGGAGGAGGACTAGCCGACGCGGGCGCCCCGGACGGCGCCCGCGCTCTTTTCGGCGAAACAGGGTAAATAGCGGATACCGGCGATGACGCCGGCCGCGGCGCAGATCATCAGCGACATTCCCAGCGATTGCCCCCAGCCGACCAGCGCCAGCCCGAGACCAATCAGCAGATAGTAGGCGAGACCGAAAATGGCCCCGGCGGTGCCGCGACAATCGCTGTAGGCGCCGAGCGCCGAACCGAGCACCAGCGGGATCGCCATGGCGAAAGCGAGCGCCACCCCGGCCATCGGCAGCAGGAACCAAAGCGAGTCGCGCCACAGATACACCGCCGCGCCGCCGGCCAGATGGAGCCAGCAGGCGAGCAGCAGCATCCGCCCCTGAGTCACGCCCCGGCGCAACAGCCGGCGATTGAGCAGCGCCCCGGCCAGGGAGCCGCCGGCCAGCGCCATGCCGCTATAGCCAAACGCGGCGACCGGCAGGCGCAGCTGGGCGAAGATAAACGGCGCCAGGCTGTAGTAGCTGAACAGGCTGACGTTGAATGCCGCGACCAGGATAACCGCCAGGCCAATCTGCCGGTCGGTCGCCATTCGGCGCAGCACCGGCAGAAACGCCGCGTTCGTCTGCCGCGCCGGCCGCGTCTCCGGCAGCAGCCAGCCGCACAGCAGCAGCAGGACGCCGGCCAGCAGCGCCAGGGCGAGGAAGACGCCGCGCATGCCCCAGCCGGCGGCAAGCAGGCCGCCGATCCAGACGCCCGCAGCCGGGCTGACCGCCAGCGCCAGGCCGATAAGCGAAAACAGGCCGGCGAGCCGGCGGCCGCTAAAACGGTCCCGCAGGATCGTCTGGCTGACGACCGACCCGGCCGCGACGCCGAATGCCGCCACGATCCGCGCCAGCAGCAGCAGGGTGAAATCCGTCGCCGCCAGCGCCATCGCGCAGCCGAGGGCGTACGTCGCGATCCCCGCCAGCATCGCCGGACGGCGGCCGTAGAGATCGCTGGCCCGCCCCCAAAAAAGAACCCCGAGAGCAAAGCCGATAAAGTAAACCGCCAGGGTTTGCGCCGCCTGCTGCGCGCTGACGGCAAAACGGACGCTGATATCGGTCAGCGCCGGGCTGTAAATGGTTTCCACCATCTGCGGAAACATCAGTAATGCGGTGACCAGCACCACGGCCGAACGCCCGAACATATCCACCTCCTGATAATAAGAGGCGCTATTGTAGGCAGGTCGCGGATCGGACATTATAAACATAGTGACTATATATATCGGAAATCGGACATTATGGCGTGGCTCGATGCGCGGGCGGCATTCAACCCGGATGCGCTGAACAAAACGGTGGTTGGCGTCCGCTCGGCGCTCGGCAGCCACGACTCCGGCAGCCACCGGCACGACATGGCGCAGATCCTTTTCACCCGCCAGGGCTGCGTGCGCCTGACCCTCAACGACGGCGCGCTACTGTGCCTGCTTCCGCCCACCCGGGCGGCGTGGATCCCGGCGGGCGTCACCCATCGCGCGGAGATGAAAAGCATCGTCGACTACCGCTCGGTGTGGTTTCAGCCCTCCCGTTTCCCCGATCTCCCCGCGCATCCGGCGATCCTCAACGTCGGCCCGCTGCTGCGCGAGCTGCTGGAGCGGACGGCGGCAAGCCCGTGGGAAAGCGACTGGGAGAGCGGTACCGGCTGGCACCTTGCCGCCCTGTGCGCGGCGGAGATTAGCGCGGCGGCCCATGAGCCGATGATGCTCGCCCTGCCGCAGGATAAGCGCCTCGCCGCGCTGGGCGGTCAGAGCCTGCCGCCGACGTTACGGGCGCTGGCCGCAGAGTGCGGCGCCAGCGAAAAGACCATCAGCCGCATTTTGCGCCGCGATACCGGGATGTCCTGGCAGCAGTGGCGTCAGCAGTGGCGATTGATGAAGGCGGTGGAGCTGCTGGCGACGGGGAAGCGCATCACCGACGCCGCGCAGGCGCTGGATTTCGCCAGCGACAGCGCCTTTATCTACTTTTTCCGCACCATGACCGGCATGACGCCGGGACGCTATCTTTCGTCGTCGGCGGCGGTTTAGCGCTCGCCCTCCGGCGCGAACGGCGGCAGCTTCTGGAAGGTGTTCTGCAGCCCTTCGGACCACGCCCGGCGAATGGTCGTGAAGTAAGGATCGCTTTCGGTGATGCGATGCTGCTCGGCGCTGCTCAGGCTGCCGCTGCGGTAGAGCAGCGTATCCAGCGGCAGGCCGACGGAGAGGTTGCTGCGCAGCGTTGAATCAATGGAGATCAGCGCGCAGCACATCGCCTGCTCCAGCGGCGTGTCGATGGTCAGCACCCGATCGATAATCGGTTTACCGTACTTGCTTTCGCCGATCTGGAAATAGGGCGTATCGCGCGTGGCCTCGATAAAATTACCTTCCGGGTAGATGTGGAACAGGCGGTGCGTCTCCCCCGCCAGCTGGCCGCCCAGCAGCAGGTTACAGTTAAAGTTGGTATTGCCGCAGTTCTGCTGGTTGCTGCTGTCGCGCTGAATAACCTCCTGCAGCGTTTTGCCAATCAGCATCGCCGCATCGTACATGGAGCTGACCTGCATCAGGTTAGGCTCCTGCTGGGTGCGAATTCGCGCGCTCAGCAGGCTAATCACGCTTTGGGTGGTGGCCAGGTTGCCGGCGGACTGCAGCACCAGCACCCGTTCGCCCTCCTGCTGAAAAACATGAAGCTTTTTAAAAGTCGCAATATGATCCACGCCCGCATTGGTGCGCGAATCTGACGCGAATACCAGTCCATCCGCTAAACACATGGCCACACAGTAGGTCATCGTTCTCCGTTCCTGCCTCTATTGCTGCTGCGCCTGTTGAGAATGTTCGCGCACTTCAGCGTTGGTTAACATAACTTCCCCGCCGCCGCCCAGACGGGTACCGCGCACCGGACAGGCGTCAAGATAGTCCAGCCCGGTCGCCAGCCGCAGGTGCTGATTCAGGTTACGGGTATTATTGGTAATATCAAACGATTTCCAGCGCCCGTTGAGCCACACCTCCGCCCAGGCATGCATCGCCACGTGCTGCGCGTTATCGCTATAAACATAGCCGCTAACGTAGCGCGCCGGGATCGCCATCGCCCGACAGCAGGCGAGGAAAACGTGAGTATGATCCTGGCACACGCCCTGCGATCGCGCGAAGGCGTCGGCGGCGGAGTCCTGCACCTGGGTGGCGCCAGGCGAGTAGGGCATTTTGACCAGCAGCTCCGCCATCAGCTGATTGAGGCTCTCCTCCGGCTCGTCGGCGCGATAGAGGCCGCGGGCGAACTCGCGGATCCGCTCGTCGGCGCGGGTCAGCGGCGTGCAGCGCAGGAAGACCAGCGGCGAAAGCAGCTCCTCTTCGTCTACCCCGCTCTCTTCGTCCTCCTGCGCGATATCGACCACCCCGCTGGCGCGAATCGAGATCTCTTTATGCGGGTTATCCAGCGTCAATACGTGCAGCACGTTGCCCCACGCGTCGGTGGTCGTAATGCTCGCCCCGTCCGGCAGCGTCAGCGTCCAGGAGGTGATTTTTTGCCGGCCGGAGCTGCGCGGCGTCAGGCGCAGGTACTGAGTCGAAAACTTGACTTCTTCATCGTAGCCGTAGCGGGTCAGGTGGTCGATAACCAGTTTCATAGCGCCTCCAGATAGGTTTGTCTGATGCTGTCGGACAGGGCGTTAATTCGCGCCAGCAGCCCGTTGAGGTAACTCTGCAGATCGGCGCTGGCCAGCTCTTCCCGGGTGCTGAAGCGCAGATCGACGTTCAGCTGATGCGCCAGGCGCAGCGGCAGATGGGAGCGATCGTTGGCGATATGCTCCAGCTGGCCGACCAGGTCGGAAATGGAGGCCCTGAGCGAGCGCGGGACGTCGTTGCGCAAAATTAGCAGCTCCATCACCGTCTCCCGGCTCACCGGCTGGCGGTAGATGCTGTTGTAGGCTTCGCGGGCGCTGACCGCGTTCAGCAGCGTGTCCAGCCGGTAGTACTCGCGCACCGGATCCGGGTCGCTGCTCAGCTGCTGATCCTTGACCAGCAGCAGCTGGGTGGTAGCGTAGGCCCGTTCAATCAGCGTGCCGATGCCGATAAAGCTGAGGGCGTCGTTGCGCAGCAGCGTGCCAAGCACCGCGCCGCGAAACAGGTGCACCCGCTCTTTTACCCACTCAAGGAAACCGTCGCTGCCGAGCTCGCTAATCCCCTGCTGGCGTAGCCTGCGCAGCTCAATGCGCGTCGCGTTAATGCACTCCCATACCTCCGCGGAGAGGCTGCCGCGCACCGCGTGGGCGTTATTCCACGCCATCTCGACGCAGCTGTAGATGCTGCCGGGGTTGTTGCCGTCGAGGGCAAAAAAGTTGAACAGGTTACCCATCGAGAAACGCGCGTGGCGCTCCTGAAACAGCTCGTGGGTCTGCGACAGGTTCAGCGGCAGGGCCAGATCCCGCGCCTGCTGGCTATGGCGGGGGATCATCGAGAGTTTGCAGGTTACGTCGAGCACCCGGGCGTAGCTTTCCGCACGCTCCAGATAGCGCGCCATCCAGAACAGTTCACTCGCTGTACGACTTAGCATGATTCGTCATCCTCCATCACCCAGGTATCTTTGGTGCCGCCGCCCTGCGATGAGTTCACCACCAGCGAGCCTTCCGTCAGCGCCACCCGCGTCAGGCCGCCGGGCACCAGGCGGATCTCCTGGCCGGAAAGCACGAACGGACGCAGATCGATATGTCGGGGCGACAGGCCGTCTTCGACGAAGGTCGGGCAGGTCGAGAGCGCGAGGGTATCCTGGCCGATGTAGTTGGCCGGGTTTGCCAGCAGGCGCTGGCGGAACGCTTCGCGCTCCTCTTTCGTCGAGCGCGGGCCGACCAGCATGCCGTAGCCGCCGGCGCCGTGCACTTCCTTGACCACCATCCGCTCGAGGTTGTTCAGCACGAACTGCAGGTCTTCCGGCTTGCGGCACTGCCAGGTCGGGATGTTGTTGAGGATCGGCTGTTCGCCAAGGTAGAAACGGATCATCTCCGGCACGAAGGGGTAGATCGATTTATCGTCGGCCACGCCGGTGCCGATCGCGTTCGCCAGCACCACCCCGCCCGCCCGGTAGACCGACAGCAGGCCGGGAACGCCGAGCATCGAATCGGCGCGGAAGGCCAGCGGGTCGAGATAGGCGTCGTCGACGCGGCGGTAGATAACGTCGACCCGCCGCGGCCCCTCGGTGGTGCGCATGTAGACCGCGCCGGCTTTAATAAACAGATCGGCGCTCTCCACCAGCTCAACCCCCATCTGCTGGGCAAGAAAGCTGTGCTCAAAATAGGCGCTGTTAAAGCGCCCCGGCGTCATCACCACCACGCAGGGATCGTCCACGGGGGAGCTTTCGCGCAGGGTTTGCAGGAGATAGCCCGGGTAGCGCTCCACCGGCGCAATGTGGTGCTGCTCAAACATCTCCGGGTAGAGGCGCATCATCATCTTGCGGTTTTCAAGCATATAGGAGACGCCCGACGGCGTGCGCAGGTTGTCCTCCAGCACGTAGTACTGACCGTCGCTGTTGCGCACCATATCGACCCCGGTGATATGGGCGTAGATATTATTGGGCAGATTAATTCCCTGCATGCAGGGCTGGTACTGCTCATTGGCCAACACCTGTTCCGCCGGAATAATTCCGGCGCGCAGGATATTCTGCTCGTGGTAGATATCGTAAAGGAAGGCGTTTAGCGCCTTCACCCGCTGGCGGATGCCGCGATCGATGCGCCGCCACTCTGCGGCGGGAATAATGCGCGGTACGCTGTCAAACGGGATCAGCCGTTCGGTCCCCTCGCCTTCGCCATACACGTTAAAGGTGATGCCGATGCGGTGAAAAAGCAGCTCCGCCTGCTCTTTTTTTTGCCGGATAGAGAATTGATCGGTGTTGTGAAACCATTGCCACCAGGCGTTATAGTGCTGGCGCTGCTGTCCCTCGACGGTAAGCATCTCGTCATAATAATGCCCGTCAGGAAGCGTTATTTTTATCATGGCCGTCTCCTCCGGTTGTACTCACTTTGGGGTAACCCCGGGAAGAGATAAGCATTAATTATGCCAGATCGCGGCCGGTGACGTCGCTGTGCAAGCCCGCAGCCTCGCGCCGCCTGATTGTGCAAAAAACAACCCGTCGTTTTCCTTATATTTCGCCCGGTCTGCACCACAATGAGGCACGGCAAACCGCTTTGCGCCATGACGGCGAGAGCGTCTCCAGCCAGGCCGCATAGTGCCCAGGCCAGTCGACGGTTGGCGTGCCCGGACGCCCCATCGCAAAGCCGTGACCGCCGCTGGCGTAGCGATACAGGCTGACCGGCACCTGATGCTGGCGGCAGGCGTCGGCCATAATCAGGGTGTTGTGCGGATCGGACACCGGATCGTCCAGCGCCTGGGTCAAAAAGCAGGGCGGCGTCCGCCCGTTCACGTAGGTCTGTACCGACCAGGCGCGGTCAACCTCCGGCGAGGCGTGAGGCCCGGCGAGGATCCGGTGGGTGGCGGTGTGGCTGTAGGGCGGCTCCAGCGAAATAACGGGGTAGATCAGCGCCGCTCCGTCGGCGCGGGTGGGGAGCGCATCCGCCGCGTCGAGCGGCGGATAAGAGGCAAAATCGGCCCGGCAGGCGGCCATGCCCAGCAGGTGGCCGCCGGCGGAAAAGCCCAGCAGGCTGACCTTTTGCTCGCGCTGGCGAATCAGGCGCAGCGCGCGCTGGGCATCCTGCAGCGGCGCCAGGCCACCCGCCGTCCAGCCTTCGCCGGGAAGACGGTAGCTCAGCACATAGGCGGTATAGCCGCGGGCCGTTAGCCAGCGGGCGGCGGGCCACGCCTCCTTTGCCATTTCAATCCGCCGGTAGCCACCGCCGGCGGCCACCAGCACGCCGTGGCCGTTGGGTACCGCCGGTCGCCATACCGTCAGCGACGGTCGGACGATATGGCTCAGCGCGCCGCGCGCCGACAGCCGCACAGCGCCGCCAGGCCCGCCGCCCCCAGGCGGCTCCGCCGACCATAAAGGCAGCGTCTCCTGGGTGCTATCGCTGGCTCGCGTACGGTGGGTTATCAGCAGCGCCGCCGCGCTGAACAGCAGAAAATGACGTCGATTCACCGGCCGCTCCGATCAGTTTGAGTTGCGCTCATTGCAGCACATGAGTATGGCTAAAGTATGGCGACAGGCGTTTTATTTCTTGTCCGCACCGCCGCAGAATGCAGGTAAATTATCTGTTTTCATCCAAAATGTTAGCTGTGACACGCGTAGCGGCAGATATTCGTCTAAGGTTTTCTGATGATCAATCGCAGTGGCAAAATCGTCTGTAATGATAAGGAGAACTATCCATGACGAGATCCGTTTCACGTCGCCCGGCAGCGCAGCCCTACGCGCTGCGTCTGGCGCTGGGAGGCGCCCTCTTTGCGCTGTCAGCGCTGGCGGCCCAGGCCGATGAGACAAAACCCGCCCCGCCGCAGTCGCCGGATATTCTGTTAGGCCCGCTGTTCAACGACGTGCAAAGCGCCAAACTCTTCCCCGATCAGAAAACCTTCGCCGACGCGGTACCGAACGGCGATCCGCTGATGATCCTCGCCGACTATCGGATGCAGAAAAATCAGGCCAGCTTCGACCTGCGCCACTTCGTCGAGCTCAACTTCGCGCTGCCGAAAGATAACGACACCTACGTCCCGCCCAAGGGCCAAACCCTGCGCCAGCATATTGACGGCCTGTGGCCGGTGCTGACCCGCAGCACCGTCGAGGTCGAGAAGTGGGATTCGCTGCTGCCGCTGCCCAGGCCTTACGTCGTCCCGGGCGGCCGCTTTCGCGAGGTCTACTACTGGGATAGCTACTTCACCATGCTGGGCCTCGCCGAAAGCGGACACTGGGATAAAGTGGCCGATATGGTGGCCAACTTCGGCCACGAGATCGATACCTGGGGACATATCCCCAACGGCAACCGCAGCTACTACCTGAGCCGTTCGCAGCCGCCGTTCTTCCCGTTTATGGTGGAGCTGCTGGCAACCCACGACGGCGATCGGGCGCTGAAAGCCTGGCTGCCGCAGATGGAGAAAGAGTACCAATACTGGATGGAGGGCGCCGATGCGCTGTCGCCGGGCAAAGCCAATAAGCGCGTGGTGCGCATGGAAGACGGCGCGCTGCTGAACCGCTACTGGGACGACAACGATACGCCGCGCCCTGAGTCCTGGCTCGATGACGTGACCACCGCCAAAAACAACCCCAACCGTCCGGCGACCGAGATCTACCGCGATCTGCGCTCCGCCGCGGCCTCCGGCTGGGACTTCAGCTCCCGCTGGATGGATAACCCGCAGCAGCTGGGCACCATTCGCACCACCAGCATCGTTCCGGTCGATCTTAACTCGCTGATGTTCCGCATGGAGAAAACCCTCGCCCGCGCCAGCAAAGCCGCCGGCGATAGTGCGAAAGCGGCGCAGTACGACGCCCTGGCCAACGACCGCCAGAAGGCGCTGGAGAAATACCTGTGGAATGACAAAGAGGGCTGGTACGCCGATTACGATCTGAAAAGCCACAAGGTGCGCAATCAGCTCACCGCCGCGGCCCTGTTCCCGCTGTACGTCAACGCCGCCTCCAGCGAACGGGCGGCCAAAGTTGCCGCCGCGACGCAGTCTCGCCTGCTGAAACCGGGCGGTTTAACCACCACCACCGTCAACAGCGGCCAGCAGTGGGATGCGCCGAACGGCTGGGCGCCGCTGCAGTGGGTGGCCGCCGAAGGGCTGCAGAACTACGGCCAGCAGAAAATCGCGATGGAGGTCAGCTGGCGTTTCCTCAGCAACGTCCAGCACACCTATGACAGCAAGCAGAAGCTGGTGGAAAAGTATGACGTCAGCTCAACCGGCACCGGCGGCGGTGGCGGCGAGTATCCGCTGCAGGACGGCTTCGGCTGGACCAACGGCGTGACCTTGAAAATGCTCGACCTGGTGTGCCCGAAAGAGAAGCCCTGCGATTCGCTCCCTGCCGCGCGACCGGCGGCAAACGACGGCGCCGGCGGCACGGATAAGCCGGCGGCGAACGACAGCGCAGGCGGAACGGATAAAACGGCGCCCGCCGCTAAGCCGGCGGCAAACGACAGCGTAGGCGGCACGGATAAAGCGGCGCCCGCCGCCGCGCATTAACTCCTCACCGCATCCAGCATACGCCCGGCAGCTCAGCCATGCCGGGCGCTTTCCCTCCTGAATAACCTGCCCAATGACACCCCGACTTCATCTCACCCTTATGGAGTAAGGCGGAAACTAATGTGTCGATTTTTGATCTCCGGCAAATTCATCAACGTTATATATGTAAATATATATCGGTTTTTTCATCACTTTGTTTCAGGATAGAAACATATGCCTTTTTCGCGCCGTACGTTCCTGCAGGCTTTAAGCCTCATGCTGTGCTTCCCCGGCCAGAAGAGTCGCGCCGCCACGCCATTAGCCCTGAGCATTGGCGAACGCCCTGCGCCTGCGGCTATCCGGCGGATTGTCAGCGCGGGCGGACCCGCCGATATGCTGCTGCTGGCCGCCGCGCCGGAAAAGCTGCTGGGGTTTTCCTCATTTGATTTTGCCCTCTTCCCGGACGCTCCGCTGCCCGATAGCATCGCCCGGCTGCCGAAAACGGGCCGTCTTGCCGGACGCGCCAGCACCCTGTCGCTGGAGGGGCTGCTGGCCCTTGAGCCCGATCTGGTGGTGGACTGCGGGAGTGCGGACGATACCTGGATCTCGCAGGCGCGCCGGGTTCACGCCCGCAGCCATATTCCGTGGGTGCTGATTACCGGCACCCTGGCCTCCTCGGCGCAGCAGCTGCTGACGATCGGCGATATCGTCGGCACCGTCGAACGCACCCGGCGGCAGGCGGCGCTGGCGCAAACGTTTATCGCCGAGGCGCTCGCCTTCTCCTCCGGCGCCGGGGCGCGCACGCGTTTTTACGCCGCCCGGGGCGCCCGAGGGCTGGAAACGGGCCTCGCCGGTTCGCTGCACACGGAGGCGGCGGAGCTGCTGGGATTAGAGAACGTCGCGCGGGTGAGCGGACGCAGCGGGCTGGCTCAGGTCTCGCTGGAAAATCTGCTGGAATGGCAGCCGGATATCATCCTCACCCAGCAGGCCACCACGCGAAACGCAATTTTACAGGACCCCGCCTGGCAGGGCGTCAGCGCCGTGGCGCAGGGGCGGGTTCTGCTGCTCGACGGTCTGCCGTTTGGCTGGCTGGACGCGCCGCCGGGGATCAACCGCCTCGCCGGGATGCGTCGCCTGCACGCCTGGCTCGATCCGCAGGTCCGCGCCACGCTGCAGGAGGATTTAACCCGCTACAGCACGCTATTCTGGCACGCGGCGTTAACCCCCGAGCGCTACACGAGGCTGGTGAATCGTCCATGAAGCCTTCAACGTTGAGCGCCGCGCTGCTGCTTGCCGGCCTGCTGGTCCTCTCGGCAGCCCTGCTAACCGGCCCGTGGAACCTGACCCTCGGACGGCTGCTCGATCTGCTGTTCGATCCGCATAGCGCCGCCCTTCCCCCGCAGGCCGGCATCGTATTCTGGCAGATACGCCTGCCGCGCATCGGCGCCGCGCTGGCCATCGGCGCGTCGCTCTCCGCCGCCGGAGCCGCCTATCAGGGCATGTTTCGCAATCCGCTGGTCTCGCCGGATATCCTTGGCGTCGCCGCAGGCGCCGGCCTCGGCGCCTGCCTGGCGCTGATGTGCGGAATGTCGACGCTCTATATCCAGCTGTTTGCCTTCTGCGGCGGCCTGCTGGTGGTCGCCGGCGTCGGCGTCGTCTCTCGCGCCATCGTCCGCCACGATCCGGCGCTGACGCTGGTGCTGGTGGGGATCTGCCTCGGCACGCTATGCGGGGCCGGGATTTCGCTGATCAAAATCCTCGCCGACCCCTACACCCAGCTGCCCTCGATCACCTTCTGGCTGATGGGCGGGCTCTCCGATATTACCCCCGGCGATCTGACCGTCGCCGCTCCGCTGATGCTCGTCGGCTGCCTGCCGCTGTGGCTGCTGCGCTGGCGCATCAATCTGCTGACCCTCTCCGATGACGAAGCGCGATCGCTGGGGATCAACGTCGCGCGCCTGCGGCTGATTGTGGTCGCCTGCGCAACCCTCGCGACCGCCAGCGCGGTCGCTATTGCCGGCATTATCGGCTGGGTGGGGCTGATCGTCCCCCATATCGGACGCCTGCTCACCGGCAGCAATCATCAGCGCCTTCTGCCCGTCGCGATGGGGCTTGGCGCCGTGCTGCTGCTCTTAACCGACACCCTGGCGCGCGGGCTGAGCGCCAGCGAAATCCCGCTCGGGATCCTGACCTCTTTTATCGGCGCGCCGTTCTTTCTGGCGCTGCTGCTGCGCAGGAGCCGCCCATGACGCTGCTGACGGTACGCCATGCCGAAATTGGCTATCCCAAACGCGCCGTTTTGCGCGACGTCTCGTTTTCGCTGCTGCCGGGCACGCTGTGCTGCCTGCTCGGCGCCAACGGCAGCGGTAAAACCACGCTGATGCGCAGCGTACTCGGCCTCCTTCCTCTGCGCGACGGCCAGATCCTGATTGACGGCCTGCCGGTAACCCAGCTGTGCTCCCGCGATCGCGCCCGCGCGATTGCCTGGGTACCGCAGGCGCACGACGGGGCCTTCGCCTTCAGCGTCCTCGATATGGTGCTGATGGGACTTAGCCCCTATATCGGTACCTTCACCCAGCCCGCCAGAAGCGATCGCAGTAGCGCACTGGCTCAGCTGGAGGCGCTGGGCATCGCACATCTCGCCGGGCGGAACTGGGCCACGCTGAGCGGCGGCGAGCGCCAGCTGACCTTAATTGCCCGCGCGCTGGTCCAGCGCCCGCGCCTGCTGCTGCTGGATGAGCCGGCCTCAAGCCTCGACTTCGGCCACCAGATCCGCCTGCTCGACACCCTGCGCCAGCTGCGGCAAACCGGGGTGACGCTGTTTATGGCCACCCACCATCCGCTGCACGCCCTCGCCATCGCCGATAGCGTGATCGCGGTCGAGCCAGGCGGCCTCGTCACCCAAGGGACGGCGGCGGAGCAGCTCGCTGCGGACAAGCTTGCCACCCTGTACGGCGTGACGCCGTCACAGATCCGCCATCACCTGGGTCACTCCCACCTTCAGGAATAATTATGCTTATTGATGAAATTGATTTTGCCGGGCTTTACCAACAGCAGATGAGGCTCGCCGGCCGCAGCGAGAAATCCCCCGCCCACTGGGACGCCCGGGCGGAGAAAATGGCCGACAGCTGCGCCCAGCCCACGGACGGCTATCTTCTCCAGCTGCTGGCGAAAATAGACTTAACCGATGCGCACAGCCTGTTTGACATGGGCTGCGGGCCGGGAACCGTCGCCCTGGCGCTGGCGGACAAACTCGCTGCGGTACACGGCGTTGACTACAGCCAGGGAATGCTGGAGGTAGCCGAAAAGCGTGCGGCGCAGATGCGCATCGCCAACGCCTGCTGGCATCTGCGGGCATGGGAGGAGTCGTGGCACGATATTCCGCGCTGTGATATTGCCGTGGCCTCACGCTCAACGCTGGTCGGCAATATGCGCCAGGCGATGGATAAGCTCAACCGCCAGGCGCGGCTGCGCGTCTATACCACCCACCTCGTCCAGCCGACGTTTATGCCGCCGGCAATCCAGCGCGCGCTGGGACGCGAAGTGGTCGAACTGCCGAACTATATCTACGCGCTAAACGTGCTGTATCAAATGGGCATTCACGCGCGGGTCGATTTTATCCGCGGCCCCAGCTGCCAGCGGGATAACGCCACCTTTGAACGTTTTGAAGAGAACGTCAAATGGACGCTTGGCGTACTCAGCGAAGAGGACCGCGCGCGGCTGCGCCACTGGTATCAGCGGCAGGATCCGCAGGCCATCGCACCGCCCAGCCGCGACTGGGCGCTGATCTCCTGGGAGTGTGGGGAAAACGTATGATCTACTTCCCCCAGGCGCTGACCGACGCGTGGCTGATGGAGGATATTCAGGGCGGCGACCTGACCACCCGTGCGCTGGCGATTGGCGCGCGCCCCGGCGTCATGACCTTCAGCCACCGTCAGGGCGGCTGCGTCAGCGGTATCTCTCCGGCTGGACAGATGCTGAGCAGCCTGGGATTAACCGTTACCGCGCTCCAGGAAGAGGGCGCGCACGTCCCGCCCGATGCGCCGCTGCTGCGCGCGACCGGCAGCGCGGAGGCGCTGCATCAGGGCTGGAAAGCGGCGCAGAACGTGCTGGAGTGGAGCTGCGGCGTATCGGCCTACGTCGCGGAAATGCTGACGCTGCTGCGCGCCCGCCTCCCGGCCGCCCACATCGCCTGTACCCGCAAAGCCATTCCCGGTACCCGGCTGCTCGGGACCCAGGCCATCGTCGCCGCCGGCGGGCTGATCCACCGGGCCGGCTGCGCGGAAACCCTGCTGCTGTTCGCCAATCATCGCCGGTTCCTCGCCGACGGCGGCGACTGGCGGCACGCCGTTCAGCTCCTGCGCCGATCGGCACCGGAGAAAAAGGTTGCCGTTGAGGCCGACACGCTCGAAGAAGCGCTGGCCTCGCTGCAGGCGGAACCCGACATCCTGCAGCTGGATAAATTTACCCCGCAGCAGGCGCGCCAGGTTGCTGACCTGGCGCAGCGTATTGCCCCACGCTGCACGCTGGCACTGACGGGCGGAATTACCTTAACCACCTTAACCAACTACCTCGATTGTGGGATTGAACTGTTTATTACTTCGGCGCCGTGGTATGCGCCGCCGGCGGATATTCAGGTTCGCCTGGAGCCGGACAGTTCAAGATAAAAAAAACGAAAACAGGAACAATAAAAATGAAAATCAGGAAGCGCTATCTTTGCACATTGATTAGCCTCAGCTTAGGTCAAACCGCCTGGGCAGACCCGGCGGAGGAGTCCATGACCGTCTGGTCAAGCCCCGTCCCGGCGGCAACAACCAATATCCTCGGACAGGAGAGCATCAGGCGTCTGGATAAGCAGGATGTCGCCCACGCGCTATCGGCGGTGCCCGGCGTGGTGTTACAAAAATCCGGCAGCCGCAACGAGCTGCAGGTGAAGGTCCGCGGCTTCGATGGCCGTCAGGTCCCGGTTTTTTTTGACGGCGTACCGATCTACGTCCCCTACGACGGCAACCTCGACCTGGGCCGGTTTCTCACTTCCGATATCGCCTCGGTGGAGGTATCAAAAGGCTACTCTTCCCTGCTGCAGGGCCCCAACCAAATGGGCGGGGCGATCAACATCACCACCCCGCGCCCCAGTAAACCGCTGGAAGCCAGCATCGGCTATCGTCAGGGCTGGAGCCGCAGCGAAACTAACGCCTATGACACCCACGCCTCCCTTGGGGCCAGCGGCGATCTGGGCTACATTCAGCTCAGCGGCAGCCGCCTGAAGCAGGATTTCCTCGGCCTGCCTCACGGAACGAATAACCCCGTCGCCGGGGAAGACGGCAAGCTGGTCAACTCGGCCAGCGACGATAAGCGCGGCATAATTAAGCTCGGCTTCACGCCGCGTGCAAACGACGAGTACGCCCTGACCTATATCAAGCAGGATGGCGAGAAGCAGAACCCGCCTTATGCCGGCACCAGCAGCCAGAAATCTCGCTACTGGCAGTGGCCGGAGTACGACAAAGAAAGCTACTACTACCAGGGCACGACGCACCTCGGCGACAGCTTGACCCTGAAGAGCCGCCTCTACCACGATACTTTCAAAAATACCCTGCTGATGTATAACTCATTGGCGGACCTGCACAATAAGAACGGCAGCTACAGCCACTATAGCGACTACAGCACCGGCGCGGGGCTGCAGCTCGCCGCCGACGTCCGCCAGAACGACCAGCTCTCTTTTGCCGTTAACTGGAAAGATGATGTGCATCGGGAGAAGAGCGCCGTCAACGGTCCTTACGATCGCTATAAGGATCGCACCTGGTCCGTCGCCAGCGAATACCAGTGGGCGGCGGCGGATAATCTCGACCTCGTCGCCGGGATGAGCTATGACTGGCGCAACAGTCTTCAGGGAATGAAGCACGAAAAGAACGGCAGCCTGACCCATTACGACGACAACCGGCAGAGCGCGTTTAACTGGGAAACGATGGCTCGCTACCGCTTTAGCAACGAAGATACCCTTTCGCTCTCCTGGTCCGATCGCACCCGCTTCCCGACGCTTAAAGAGCGCTATACCACCTCGAAGCCCGCCAAAGACCAGATTGCGCTGGTCAACCCGCAGCTCAAGGCCGAGCGCGCCCGCGGCGTCGACCTGACCTGGAATGGACGCCTCAACGACCGCTGGGCCTACGAGATAAGCACCTACTATAACCGGGTCAGCGACGCCATCCTGGCGATCAATATCGATGCCGATACGGTGCAGAACCAGAACAGCGGCCGGGTTGACTATACCGGCCTGGATTTGGGGATCAAAGGCTCGCCGTTCGAGCAGCTCGACGTCGGGCTAAGCTACGGCCTGATTCACGCGGATGCCAAACGCGAAGAGGCGGGCAAGGTCACCGACCTTCCGGTGCAGACGCTGACCGCCTGGCTGACGTTCAAGCCCGTCGAGCCGCTGCAAATCACGCTCTCTGAAGAGGCGCGTTCCTCCAGCTACAGCAACAGCGACGGATCGCAAAAAGCGCCGGGATTTGCCATCACCCATCTGCGGACCGATTACGCCATCGGCCACGGTTTTAGCGTCAACGCCTCGGTTAATAACCTCTTCGATACCCGGTACTACTACGGTGAAGGATTTATTGAGGAAGGGCGTAACTTTTGGGCCGGCGTGGAGTATAAATTCTGAGACCTTCTCCGCCGCGGCGGAGAACAAGGAGAGCACCATGATGACAGATTTTCCGGTAATGCTGCGCAGCATTCTCGGCAATCAGCGCCAGGCGGACGGTTCCCTGCGTAAAACGGCGCTAAGCGGACGCGTGTTTCTCAATACCCACGGCCTGCAGGCAGAGAACGGTATCGAGGAGCATTTTGCCGATCCCGACTGCGCGCTGATGCACTACGCGCGGGAGCATTACGACTACTGGCGCGAGCGCTACCCGGCTCTGGCGGGACAGCAGCTGCATATCGGTCTGTTCGGCGAGAACTTTTCCACTCGGGGGATGACGGAAGCCAACGTCTGTCCGGGGGATGTTTTTCGCCTCGGCAGCGCTGAAATCCAGATCTCCTGGGGACGCGTGGCCTGTCAGACCATGGCCGAGCGGCTAAGGGACCCTCACGCGCCGGAGCTGATGCACCAGCAGTCGCGCAACGGCTGGTTTTACCGGGTGCTGACCCCCGGCGAGACCGGCTGCAGCGACGGCTTTGTGCTGCTCGATCGGCCGGCGGCCGGCTGGCCGCTTAGCCGGGTGCAGGCCATTGTCTTTAGCGACGGCGGGACGCCGGAGGAACTGCTGGCGCTTTCGGCCATGCCGTTCCTTGCCGACGGCTGGAGAGCGCTGGCGCTGCTGCGTCTGCAAAGCCGCTCTTAGCTCCCGCCGCTCCTTAGCGCCGGGCTACCAAATCTGGTAGCCCGGCGCGGCAGCTTTCGCCGCACCCTTCCCCGCCCGCCGCGCCTGTGTCGATAAATACCATATTTATCATGAGGTTTTACTTTTCTGCGCGCCAATTACGCCTTGATAACGAAAAGATAAACAATAATAATTCGCATTACTTTATGACGAAAATTGACACTTTCGCTTTTTCACGCGGCGGCGTACAGGAGTACCAGGCTGCGTAACATCAGGATTATGCAATGATCGCTCGCGTCACCTTCAAACGCTCCGCCTTGCTGTGCGCCCTCGCTACCGCTTTCCCTCTCGCAGGCCTTGCGGAAGAGACGGTCGTGGTTACCGCCCAGCCCGTCGATTCCGCCAGCTCGCCAACCGCGGGCTATAGCGCAAAGACCTCCGCAGGGGCCACCAAAACCGATCAGCCGCTGATTACTACCGCCCAGTCGGTGTCGGTTATTACCCGGCAGCAAATGGCCGATCAGGGCGCGAATACGATTAGCCAGGCGCTGCAGTACACGCCCGGCGTCTACTCGAGCTTTGGCGGCGGCGCGACGCGTTTTGATACCGTCTCCCTGCGCGGCTATCACGGCGGCGACGTCGACAACCTGTTCCTCGACGGCATGCGCCTGATGAGCGACGGCGGGAGCCACAACGTCATTCAGGTCGACCCGTGGTTTATCGAGCGGGTGGACGTTATTCGCGGCCCCTCCTCCGCGCTGTACGGGCAAAGCGTGCCGGGCGGCCTGGTCAACCTGACCTCGAAGCGCCCGCAGTTCACCTCCGAAGGCCATTTCCGCCTCAGCGGCGGAACGCAAAATACCAAAGGCGCCGCCTTCGACTATACCGATGCCATTAACGACCAGTGGGCCTATCGGATCATCGGCATGACGCGATCCAGCGATACCCAGTATGACAACTCCCGCGAAGAGCGTTACGCCATTTCGCCGTCCCTGCTCTGGCAGCCGGATAGCGACACGTCGCTGCTGCTGCGCGCCTATCTGCAAAAAGATCCGTCGGGCGGCTATCACGGATCGCTGCCGCTGGACGGCACCCGCTACGCGCACAACGGGCGCAAGCTCTCCACCAGCACCAACGAAGGCGATCCGGCCGATGGCTATCAGCGTCGCGAGCAGATCTACAGCTATGAGTTTAATCATCAGTTCAGCGACGTCTGGTCGGCCTACTCCGCCGGCAGCTATACCCACACCAACGTCTCGTTAGACCAGGTGTATCAGGTGGGCTGGGTTGACGATAGCAATATGCTCTCCCGCGGCTACAGCGGCTCGCGCGGCTCGCTGGACGCGTGGTCTACTGATAACCGCCTGCGCGCCGATTTTAATACCGGCGAGCTGGCGCATACCCTCATCCTCGGCGCGGAATATCACCGCTTCCGCAACGATTTATGGACCGGAGCCGGCAGCGCCTCGCCGCTCGATCCGTTTAGCGGCTATACCGCTCAGAGCGGGCATACCGTCACCTACAGCGATAACAATAACCGCCGCTACTATCAAACCGGGCTCTATCTGCAGGATGAGATGGTGTGGAATCGCTGGCATCTGGACCTCTCAGGCCGCTACGATCGCATCGTTTCCCAGCAGGTCAGCGACACGTTCGGCACCTCCAGCCGCCGTTCCGATGACCATATCAGCGGCCGCGCCTCCCTGCTGTACGCTCTGGAAAACGGCCTCTCGCCGTACCTGAGCTACAGCCAGGCAATTACTCCGGCGATGCTGCCGGGAGCCGACGGCACCCTGCTCAAACCGACGACCGCGGAACAGGTAGAAGCGGGTCTGAAGTTCCAGCCGCCGGGCAGCGCCGATATGTACAGTATCGCTATCTATGATTTAACCCAGAAAGACGTGGCCACCCGCGATCCGAATATCGCCACCGCGACCTTTGTTCCGGCCGGGAAAGTTCACTCTCAGGGCGTCGAGCTGGAGATGCATAACCAAATTACGCCGCAGCTCAGCACCATCGCCTCCTATACCTGGAACCGCCTGCGCTTCCAGGAAACCAGGGACGGTACCAACGATAATACGCCGCAGCTCTCGCCGGATCAGATGGCTTCCTTCTGGGCGCGCTATCAGTTCCCGGCGGGGATCAGCGCCGGTGCGGGGGTACGCTACATTGGGAAACAGTGGGCGGATGATGCCAATACCGAGCGTCTGCCGTCGGTGACCCTGCTGGATGCCATGGTGCGTGCGGATCTCGGCGTCTGGTCGCCGTCGCTGAAAGGGGCGTTCGTGCAGGTGAATGCGAATAACCTCAGCGACCGGGAGTACCTCTCCGGCTGCTACGGAACCGGTAACTGCTACTGGGGTGCGGAGCGCAGCGTGACGGCCACCGTCGGCTACGATTTCTAAGCTCTGGTCTAAAATGCCGCGCCTGCGGGCGACAGAATCACGCGTTCTGTCGTCCCGCTAAGCGCGGCGCGAGTGGCGCAAGGCGGCGATGATTACATCGCGTCCAGCGCTTTCTGCAGCTTCCAGATATAGCGCGGCGCCTGCGGAGCCGGGTGCTTTTTCGCTACGTGCTCGAAGAAGTCGTCGGCATCCATATCATTAATCTCGTCAATCGCGTCCTGGCGATTCGACGAGAAGGTGCGCAGCAGCGCGCCGGCGCCGTTGGCGTAGGAGACCACCACCGCGTAGCGCATCACCTGTGGATCTTTAATCCCGGCCAGCGGACCGTTCTCAAGAATGCTCAGATAGGCCGCGCCCATCGAAATATTGCGCTCCGGATTTTTCAGCTCGCTCACCGACGGCTCGCCGCGCCAGCCCATGCGCTGGTAAACATCGCGCCCGGAGGTCGAAGGCTTCAGCTGCATCAGGCCAACCGCGCCGGATTTACTCACTACCGTCGGATTACCGCCGGACTCAATGGCAATAATCGCCGTCACCAGCTGCGGATCAACGCCCCACGCCGCACCGGCTTTTTCGCTGATTGGCATCCACTGCATCGCCCGCTTCACCGGAACCTCGGCGTTCCACGGCGGATTGCGGTAATCATGTTTCGAGCTACAGCCGGCCAGGAACACAAATAAAAAAACGCACCATCTCAATTTCACACATCTATCCTTATTGGCTGAAGTTTGCCGCCTGGAGATGACAATAATCGCTCCAGGCGGCATGATAACCCTTTCATTCTTAGCAAGGAATTGTCATGTCTCAGTTTTATCTGGTTGCCCCCTCAGGCTACTGCACCAACCAGCAGGCGGCGGCCCGCGGCGTCAGCCGTCTGCTGGAAGCAGGACACCAGGTGATGAACCAGCAGGTCATTACCCGCCGACAGCAGCGCTTTGCCGGGACTGAGCAGCAACGCCTGGACGATATCAACCAGCTCGCCACCCTCGACGGCAGCAACCGCATCGTCATGCCGGTGCGCGGCGGCTACGGCGCCAGCCGCCTGCTCCCGCATATCGACTGGCAGGGCCTGACCGCGCGCCAGCGGCAGGACCCGCTGCTGATCTGCGGCCACAGTGATTTCACGGCGATCCAGCTGGGTCTGCTGGCAAAGGGTAGCATAATCACCTTCAGCGGGCCGATGCTGGCAGGTAACTTTGGTGCAGAAACGCTGGATCCGTTCACGGAATTTCACTTCTGGCAGGCGCTGAGCAGCCCGCAGTTTACCCTCGAATGGGACGGAGACGGTCCGGAGTGCCGCGCGCAGGGCACGCTGTGGGGCGGCAACCTGGCGATGCTCACCTCGCTTATCGGCACGCCGTGGCTGCCGCAGATTGCCGACGGCATTCTGGTGCTGGAAGATATCAACGAACATCCGTTCCGCGTCGAGCGCATGCTGCTGCAGCTGCTGCACAGCGGCATTCTTGCGCGCCAGCGGGCGATTATCCTCGGCAGCTTCAGCGGCGCCGCGCCCAACGATTACGACGCCGGATACGATTTACCGGCGGTTTACGCTTACCTGCGCGCGCAGCTCGCTATTCCGCTGATCGACGGCTTAGATTTCGGCCACGAGCAGCGCACCGTCACCCTGCCGCTCGGCGCGCGGGCGCTGCTGGTGAACAATGCGGCCACCACCACCCTCACGCTGAGCGGCCATCCGGTGCTGACGGAATAAAATTTTCCGTGACACATTTCCGGATCCCCCGCGGATGGTTAATATGATGTCAAATTATCAAAATCTTCATACGCGTAAGGAGTGCATGAACATTGGATGCCGGTGCGGTTATTAGTCTGTTTATTCTGGGTTCTGTATTAGTAACCTGTAGCATTTTATTGAGTTCCTTTTCCTCACGTCTCGGCATTCCGATTCTGGTCATCTTCCTGGCTATCGGCATGCTGGCGGGCGTTGACGGTATCGGCGGCATCCCTTTTGACAACTACCCTTTCGCCTATATGGTGAGTAACCTGGCGCTGGCGGTGATCCTGCTCGACGGCGGGATGCGCACCCAGGCCAGCTCCTTTCGCGTGGCGCTGTGGCCCGCGCTTTCGCTGGCCACCGTCGGGGTACTGATCACCTCCTGCCTGACCGGGCTGATGGCGGCGTGGCTGTTTCATCTCAACCTGATTGAGGGGATGCTAATCGGCGCGATTGTCGGCTCCACCGACGCCGCGGCGGTCTTCTCCCTGCTCGGCGGCAAGGGCCTCAACGAACGCGTCGGCTCAACGCTGGAGATCGAATCCGGCAGCAACGATCCGATGGCGGTG
Organism: Klebsiella sp. BIGb0149; assembly: GCF_004362605.1. NCBI lineage: Bacteria > Pseudomonadati > Pseudomonadota > Gammaproteobacteria > Enterobacterales > Enterobacteriaceae > Klebsiella > Klebsiella sp. BIGb0149. The sequence continues at coordinate 300,727 of NZ_SNYG01000002.1, forward strand.
TTTCTGACCATCACGCTTATCGAGATGATTCAGCAGCACCAAACCGGCCTCAGCTGGATGTTCGCGGTGCACATTGTGCAGCAGTTTGGCCTCGGGATCGTCATCGGCCTCGGCGGCGGCTATCTGCTCCTGCAGATGATAAACCGCATCGTGCTGCCGACCGGCCTCTATCCGCTGCTGGCGCTGAGCGGCGGAATTATGATTTTCGCCGTCACCACCTCGCTGGACGGCAGCGGCATCCTGGCGGTCTATCTGTGCGGCTTCCTGCTCGGCAACCGGCCGATTCGCAACCGTCACGGCATTCTGCAAAACTTCGACGGCCTGGCGTGGCTGGCACAAATCGCCATGTTCCTGGTGCTCGGCCTGCTGGTGACGCCGTCGGACCTGTGGCCGATTGCGATCCCGGCGCTGCTGCTGTCGATGTGGATGATTTTTATCGCCCGTCCGCTGTCGGTCTTCGCCGGCCTGCTGCCGTTTCGCGGGTTTAACCTGCGCGAGCGGATATTTATCAGCTGGGTGGGATTACGCGGCGCGGTACCGATTATCCTCGCCGTATTCCCGATGATGGCCGGGCTTGAGAATGCGCGGCTGTTCTTCAACGTCGCCTTCTTCGTGGTGCTGGTCTCGCTGCTGCTGCAGGGGACCTCGCTGTCGTGGGCGGCGAAAAAAGCCAAAGTGGTGGTCCCGCCGGTGGGCTGGCCCATTTCCCGGGTCGGGCTGGATATTCATCCGGAGAATCCGTGGGAGCAGTTCGTCTATCAGCTCAGCGCGGATAAATGGTGCGTCGGCGCGGCGCTGCGCGATCTGCATATGCCGCCGGAAACGCGCATTGCCGCCCTGTTTCGCGATAACGCGCTGCTGCACCCCACCGGCAGCACCCGCCTGCTGGAAGGCGATATTCTGTGCGTTATCGGCCGCGAGCGCGACCTGCCCGCGCTGGGTAAAATGTTCAGCCAGTCGCCGCCGGTGGCGCTCGATCAGCGCTTCTTCGGCGACTTTATCCTTGACGCCAGCGCTAAGTTTGCCGACGTCGCGCAAATTTATGGCCTTGACGGCGGGGAAGAGTATCGCGATCGCCAGCAGTCGCTGGGCGACGTGGTGCAGCACCAGCTCGGGGCCGCGCCGGTGGTGGGCGACCACGTTGAGTTTGCCGGAATGGTGTGGACGGTCGCGGAAAAAGAAGAGGACCACGTTCTGAAGGTGGGCGTTCGCGTAGCGGAAGATGAGGCGGAATAATCCGCCTCACGAGAAGTTACACGGTCACAACGGGAACGCGCGGCGCCAGAGCGCACATCAGCTCATAGCCGACGGTACCGCTGGCGGCGGCCACGTCGTCGATTTTAACCTCTTTGCCCCACAGTTCGACCGGCGCGCCGATCCCGGCCTGTGGGCATGGCGTGAGGTCTACCGCCAGCATATCCATCGACACGCGCCCCACCAGCGTGGTGCGCACGCCGTCAACCAGCACCGGCGTTCCCGCCGGCGCGATGCGCGGATAGCCGTCGGCATAGCCGCAGGCCACGATGCCGATCCGCTGCTCCTCCGTCGTCCGGTAGAGGCCGCCGTAGCCCACTGCCTCGCCCGCCTTCAGGTTCTGCACGGCAATAATCTCGCTGCTGAGGGTCATCACCGGCTTCAGGCCGCTGTTGGCAATATCCTGCCACTGGCCGGACGGCGAGGCGCCGTACAGCACGATCCCCGGCCTGACCCAGTCAAAATGCGCTTCCGGGTGCCAGAGGGTCGCCGCCGAGTTCGCCAGCGAGCGCGAGCACGCCAGCCCTTCCGCCGCCTGCTCGATGCGGCGCATTGGCTCGACGATGCCCTGCGGGTTTTCCGCGTCGGCAAAGTGCGACATCAGAGTCATTTCGCTGACGTTGCCCAGCGCCCGCAGCTGCTGCCAGACGGTATGGATGCGCTCCGGCATAAAGCCCAGCCGGTTCATACCGCTGTTGACCTTAACGTAGATATCCAGCGGAGCGTGCAGCTTCGCCTGCTGTAGCGCCTTAATTTGCCAGTTGCTGTGCACGCTGGTGGTCAGGCGATACTTATCAAACAGCGCCAGCTCGTCGGCGTGGAAGAAACCCTCGAGCAGCAGAATCGGCCCTTTCCAGCCCTGCTCGCGTAGCAGGATCGCCTCTTCAAGGTTCAGCAGCGCAAAGCCATCTGCGCCGCTGAGCGCATTCCACACGCGCGCCAGGCCGTGGCCGTAGGCGTTGGCTTTCACCACCGCCCACAGCCGCGAGCCCGGAGCCGCGCGCCGGACAATCTGCAAATTCTGCCGCAGGGCCGACAAATCAATGCTGGCCAGTACCGGACGGGACATGAAAACTCCTTAGTTGTGAACGCCGTGCAGGTGCTGAGCACGCGCCGGAGTGAAGCCCGGGCTATAGCGGGCGACGGCAAGATCGTCGTACGGAATAGCCGGAGTGCGACCCGAAATCAAATCGCTCAAAAGCTGTCCCGAGCCGCACGCCATGGTCCAGCCGAGGGTGCCGTGCCCGGTATTGAGCCACAGGTTTTTATACGGCGTGCGCCCGACCACCGGCGTGCCGTCCGGGGTCATCGGACGGAGGCCGGTCCAGAAGGTCGCCTGCTCTACGTGGCCGCCGCGCGGGAACAGATCGCGCACCACCATCTCCAGCGTTTCGCGACGCGGCTGCAGCAGCTCCTTATTAAAGCCGACTATTTCCGCCATCCCGCCGACGCGGATCCGCTGGTCAAAGCGGGTAATCGCAATTTTGTAAGTCTCATCAAGGATAGTCGATACCGGCGCCCCGTCCTCCTCGGCGATAGGGATCGTCAGCGAGTAGCCCTTCAGCGGGTAAACCGGAATGTCCACCAGCCCTTTCAGCATCGCCGTTGAGTAGGAGCCGAAGGCCATGACGTAGGCATCGCCTTTGACAATTTCATCGCCGCACTTCACGCCGGCGATCTGCTCGCCTTCGTACAGCAGGGCATCAACCGAGGTATTAAAGCGGAAGATGACGCCCGCCTGCTCCGCCATCGCCGCCAGGCGCGTGGTAAACAGCTGGCAGTCGCCGGTTTCATCGTTCGGCAAACGCAGGCCGCCGGTCAGCCTGTGGCTCACCTCGGCTAAGGCGGGTTCAACTTCCCGCAGACGTTTCGCCTCCAGCAGCTGATACGGCACGCCGGCATCCTGCAGCACGGCGATGTCGCGGGTGGCGTTCTCATACTGTTTTTCGGTACGGAAAAGCTGCAGCGTCCCGCCCTGGCGCCCTTCATACTGGATGCCGGTGCTTTCGCGCAGCGCCTTCAGGCAGTCGCGGCTGTACTCCGCCAGACGCACCATGCGGCCTTTGTTTTCCATATAGTGGCGGGTATCGCAGTTGCGCAGCATCTGCCACATCCATTTGAGCTGGAACTGCGTGCCGTCAAGGCCGATCGCCAGCGGCGCGTGGCGCTGGAACATCCACTTAATGGCCTTCAGCGGCACGCCGGGCGCGGCCCAGGGGGCGGCGTAGCCCGGAGAAATTTGTCCAGCGTTGGCGGCGCTGGTCTCTTCCGCCGGCCCCGGCTGACGATCGATAACCGTGACCTGATGTCCTGCCTGACTCAAATACCACGCACTAGCTACCCCAACCACCCCACTTCCCAGTATGACGACTCGCATAGCGACTCCGTAATAGTTAAAGAACAATCATCTGATTACAAATTGATAACTCAGTTGAAAATATTATTCAACATACGCTTTATTTATGGTGACTTATCTCACACCGAACCGCACCAGCACTGACCCCGAAGATTTACTATCTCCTGCTGCGCTTCATTTTTCCTCAGAATAAAATTCTGCTTTAAAGGCTAAACCAGGCCTTTAAGATTGCTAAATCGCGAAGAAAAGAAATTGTCCGCAGACGCAGTTTGCCGAGCCGTGTTCTATGCTTGTTGTGAGGCTCTCCGTATAGAGAGAGTCACCGACAATGAGGGCGCGCTAATGGCTACGATTGATTCCATAAACAGGGACACGACTCGTTTAAGCGATGGACCCGACTGGACTTTTGAACTGCTGGAAACCTATCTCGCCGAGGTTGACCGGGTGGCGAAGCTGTATCGTCTCGACACCTACCCGCATCAGATCGAAGTCATTACTTCCGAGCAGATGATGGATGCCTACTCCAGCGTCGGCATGCCAATCAACTACCCGCACTGGTCGTTTGGTAAGAAATTTATCGAAACCGAGCAGGCGTATAAGCACGGCCAGCAGGGGCTGGCCTACGAAATCGTCATCAACTCTAATCCCTGCATCGCCTACCTGATGGAGGAGAACACCATCACCATGCAGGCGCTGGTGATGGCTCACGCCTGCTACGGGCACAACTCCTTTTTCAAGAATAACTACCTGTTCCGCAGTTGGACCGATGCCAGCTCGATAATCGACTACCTGATCTTCGCCCGCAAATACATCACCGAGTGCGAGGAGCGTTACGGCGTTGATGAGGTGGAGAAACTGCTCGACTCCTGCCACGCGCTGATGAACTACGGCGTCGACCGCTACAAGCGTCCGCAGAAAATCTCGCTGCAGGAGGAGAAGGCGCGGCAGAAAAGCCGGGAAGAGTATCTGCAAAGCCAGGTGAATATGCTGTGGCGCACCCTGCCTAAGCGGGAAGAAGAGAAAGCCATCGAAACCGCGCGCCGCTACCCTTCGGAGCCGCAGGAAAACCTGCTCTACTTTATGGAGAAGAACGCCCCGCTGCTGGAGTCATGGCAGCGTGAAATCCTGCGTATCGTGCGTAAAGTGAGCCAGTATTTCTATCCGCAGAAGCAGACCCAGGTGATGAACGAGGGCTGGGCGACCTTCTGGCACTACACGATCCTCAACCACCTGTACGATGAAGGCAAGGTGACGGAACGCTTTATGCTGGAGTTTCTGCACAGCCACACCAACGTTATCTACCAGCCGCCCTATAACAGCCAGTGGTACAACGGGATTAACCCCTACGCGCTGGGCTTTGCCATGTTCCAGGATATTAAGCGCATTTGTCAGTCGCCGACCGAAGAGGACAAATACTGGTTCCCGGACATCGCCGGTTCCGACTGGCTGGAGACGCTGCACTTTGCCATGCGCGACTTCAAGGATGAGAGCTTTATCAGCCAGTTCCTGTCACCGAAAATTATGCGTGATTTCCGCTTCTTTACGGTGCTCGATGACGACCATCACAACTACCTGGAGATTTCGGCCATCCATAACGAGGAGGGGTATCGGGAGATTCGCGCCAAGCTTTCCGCCCAGTACAACCTGAGCAACCTCGAGCCGAATATTCAGGTGTGGAACGTCGACCTTCGCGGCGACCGTTCGCTGACGCTGCGCTACGTGCCGCATAACCGCGTACCGCTGGATAAGGGCCGCCGTGAGGTGCTCAAGCACGTCCATCGCCTGTGGGGATTCGACATCCTGCTGGAGCAGCAAAATGCCGATGGCAGCATCGAACTGCTGGAGCGCAGCCCGCCGCGGCAAAACGCGCTGTAAATCGCGCGGCGCTAAATCGCATAAAGCAAAACGCCCGGCATAATCGCCGGGCGTTTTTTATCTTACTGCGGGACTTAGCGCATACCGATGACTAAATCACCCGGCAGCGTTTTCTGCATACGATGCCAGATTTCACCGCTGTCATGTCCGTAGCGACGGACGATCTCATAAACCTGCTCGTGCTGCCCTTCTTCACAGACTTTAGCCAGCTGGTGATAGAAGCCCAGCGCCAGGCTGCGCGCTTCCGGATTGGCAAAATAGTGACGGCCAATGCGGGTATACAGGCCCTTCATGCCGTTGAGGATCAGGCCGTAGATCGGGTTACCGGAGGCAAAGGCCAGGCCGCGGAAGATGCCGTAGTCGAGATCGGCGAACGCATCGCCGTGGTCTTCCACCTCACGCGCCGCGGCGAGAACCTGCAGGGCGTTTTCAGGATGCTGACGGAAGGCCGTGCGGATAAAGATAGTGGAGATATTGGTCCGCACCGACAGCAGGTTATCGATCAGCTGCGGAACGCTGTCGTGATCGAGGCGCGCCAGCGTTTCGAGAATATTCAGACCCGACGTTTCCCAGAAATTGTTCACCTTCGTCGGTTTGCCGTGCTGTATCGTTAACCAACCGTCACGGGCCAGACGTTGCAAAACTTCGCGTAAGGTCGTACGGGTCACACCAATAAGTTCAGAAAGCTCACGTTCGGCGGGGAGAATGGTGCCCGGGGGAAAGCGGTTATTCCATATACTTTCAATGATGTACTCTTCCGCGAAACCCGCAGGGCTCTGCGCCTTAATGACCATAGTAAGATTTCCATTACACAGCGTTGCAAATTCTACTCATCATACCAGAGCCGCTATGGGGCAGATAGCGCCAGGAGGTAATTAAAAAGGGATCGCCGTTTCATTTTGAGATTTTGCTCTTCGCGTTTGACAGAGGTCGGGCACAATGCGAACCAGGTTGCCTCCCCTTTTGCTCAGCTGGTAGTCTTGCCAATCGCAATACGTAAATTCATGTCAATATTTGACGGGGAAGGATGTCTGTCGTGGAAATGTCTTATGGCCGCGCCCTGTGGCGTAATTTTCTTGGCCAGTCTCCGGACTGGTATAAGCTCACCTTAATTATCTTCTTAATCATTAACCCGCTGGCGTTCTACCTCAATCCGTTCGTCGCCGGCTGGCTGCTGGTTGTTGAGTTTATTTTTACCCTGGCGATGGCGCTCAAGTGCTATCCGCTGCTGCCCGGTGGCCTGCTGGCTATCGAAGCGGTATTTATCGGGATGACTACCGCAGAGCATATTCGCGATGAGATCGCCGGCAACCTCGAGGTGATCCTGCTGCTGATATTTATGGTGGCCGGGATCTACTTTATGAAGCAGCTGCTGCTGTTTATCTTTACCCGCCTGCTGCTGGGGATCCGCAGCAAGATGCTGCTGTCGCTGGCCTTTTGCCTGGCGGCGGCGTTCCTCTCCGCCTTCCTCGACGCGTTAACCGTGGTGGCGGTGGTGATTAGCGTCGCGGTGGGATTTTACGGCATTTATCATCGCGTGGCCTCCGCGCGCCCCGACGATCTCGATCTTCTGGACGATAGCCACATCGACCAGCACTATCGCGACGTGCTGGAGCAGTTCCGCGGCTTTTTGCGCAGCCTGATGATGCATGCGGGCGTCGGTACCGCGCTGGGCGGCGTGATGACCATGGTGGGCGAACCGCAAAACCTGATCATCGCCAAAGCGGCCGGATGGCACTTCGGCGAGTTCTTCTTACGCATGGCACCGGTGACGCTGCCGGTCATCGTCTGCGGCCTGCTCACCTGCCTGCTGGTAGAGAAGTTCGGCCTGTTCGGCTACGGGGAACCCCTGCCGCCGGCGGTGCGTAAGGTTCTGCAGGATTACGACGATCGCAGCCGCCAGCAGCGCAGCCGTCAGGATCGCCTGCGGCTTATCGCCCAGGGAATTATCGGCATCTGGCTGATTACCGCGCTGGCCCTGCATCTTGGGGAGGTCGGGCTGATCGGCCTGTCGGTGATCGTTCTGGCGACCACCTTCTCCGGCGTGACCGACGAGCACGCTATCGGTAAAGCCTTTACCGAGGCGCTGCCGTTCACCGCGCTGCTGACGGTCTTTTTCGCCGTGGTCGCGGTGATTATCGACCAGCACCTGTTCTCGCCGCTGATTCAGTTCGTGCTGCAGGCGTCCCCGCACGCCCAGCTGTCGCTGTTCTATCTGTTTAACGGCCTGCTGTCATCCATTTCCGATAACGTCTTCGTCGGCACGGTCTATATCAACGAGGCCAAAACCGCGCTCCAGCAGGGCAACATCAGCCTGCCGCAGTTTGAGCTGCTGGCGGTCGCTATCAATACCGGCACCAACCTGCCTTCGGTCGCCACGCCTAACGGCCAGGCGGCGTTCCTGTTCCTGCTGACCTCTGCCCTGGCGCCGCTGATTCGCCTCTCCTACGGGCGAATGGTGTGGATGGCGCTGCCTTACACCATCGTGATGACCCTGGTCGGGCTGCTGTGCGTTGAGTTTACGCTGATGCCGGCGACGCAGTGGATGCTCGAAAACGGCTGGCTCGTGACGCCGCAGCTTCCCTGAGCCTGACGCGATATTGACGCATCCGCAATCTACCGGCGGATGTGCAATATTTTTACGTAATATTTTCGGACTAGCTGCTGGCGTCGGTTCGGTTTTCGTTTACACTGCCATGATTTAGCATTTTTCAGGGAAAAGACTATGTTGCGATATTTAAACCAGTGCTCAAGAGGACGCGGAGCCTGGCTCCTGATGGCGTTCACCGCTTTCGCGCTTGAGATGGTTGCGCTGTGGTTCCAGCACGTTATGCTGCTGCAGCCCTGCGTAATGTGTATTTACGAACGCTGTGCGCTATTAGGCATTATGGCAGCCGGTATTGTCGGCGCTATCGCCCCGAAAACGCCGCTGCGCTACGTGGCGCTGGTTATCTGGCTCTACAGCGCGCTGCGGGGGCTGCAGCTGGCGTGGGAACATACCATGATTCAGCTTCACCCTTCTCCGTTCCAGACCTGCGACTTTGCCGCCCGTTTCCCAACGTGGCTGCCGCTGGATAAGTGGCTGCCGCAGATGTTCGTGGCCAGCGGCGACTGTTCCGTGCGTCAGTGGGAGTTTCTGACGCTGGAGATGCCGCAGTGGCTGGTGGGGATCTTTGCCGCCTATCTGGTTGTGGCCGTGCTGGTTCTGATTGCTCAGCCGTTCAAACCGAAAAAACGCGATCTGTTCGGCCGCTAACCCCGCTGCGCTAAAGCCGCACCGCTAAGAGTAAAACCTGTCAGAGCAATCGCTGGCAGGTTTTTTTTGCCTCGCCCCCCAGCAGCTCTCCACGATGCCGAAGGTTCGGCGATGAAAAGACCCGGGGAGGCCGCAGCTTCTGTCCGACGTTCGTTGAGCGCAGCGGACCCCGACCGCCGGCACCGCGCCTTTAGGGTATTTTTCTCTCCCGCGAGTTGACGTCAGGCCCCATAAGTTGCATATTAAATACATCTTATTCGCATCCGCTAAGGAGCTCACGATGTCTCACCTGCGTATTCCGGCTAACTGGAAAGTTAAACGCTCCACGCCCTTCTTTACCAAAGAGAACGTACCTGCCGCCCTGCTCACCCACCACAACACCGCTGCCGCCGTTTTCGGCCAGCTCTGCGTGATGGAAGGGACGGTGACGTATTACGGCTTCGCCGACGAACAGGCGACGGAACCGGAGGTCAAAGTGGTGATTAACGCCGGGCAGTTTGCGACCAGCCCGCCTCAGTACTGGCACCGCATCGAATTAAGCGACGACGCCCAGTTCAATATCAACTTCTGGGTTGAGGATGACGCCGACGGCGAAAACGGGCTGTTCCACAGCAAAAAATCGTAATCCCGCCTGCCGATGGCTGAAAACAGAAAACCCGCCGATTGGCGGGTTTTTGCAGACAGGGATGAAAGGCTAATTCGAACGCCGCTGGACGTGGTGATTAATACAAGCCCGCAACGTAGCTATTAATCGGTTGCGGTAATAAATCCTGAGGATGATCGCCACCGAAAGTGGCCCACTTACTCTTACCGCTCAGGATGGATGAGGCGACCACGCGATCCGTGACGGAATGATAGACCGTTATTTTCACTTCAATTTTATCCGGAATTCCTGACCACTCTGTCGCTCTGTCTTCCCAATGCAGTATTTGAGGAACCACATAATAGCCTTCACTGAGCGGGCGTTTATCCTTCAGGCAGCTCAGCGTCGTACACTCCAGAACAACGGATACGTTGTCGGTATAACGGGAGAACGCAGACTGGACCGCGAGGGCCGTAGCTGCCCCGGAGCCGTTGTATACTTTGGTTTCATAAACCCCATTTGCCGGCTGAGCAATAACAACCATTTTATTTTTCAGCAACAGCTCGGTACTTTTGGTGACTTCTGCTGTGTTGTATTTCGCCGAACATCCGCCAAGCAGGAGCCCGGTAATCGCTATCATTAGTATTTTTTTCATTTTATGTTTCCATTAATTGCAAACGGAAACATTTTATCATCGGTGACCATCGAGCTAAAATAAAAACCCCGCCGTTGGCGGGATTTTTGTTTTAGCCGTACTGCTTAGCGCTGCGGGCAGCGGGCGCTACTGCGCCCAGTCAGGCTTGTTTAAAATATGGTCCTGCCAGTCGTTAACGGTGGACTCTTTCACCGCGATATGGCGCACGGAAATGCGCTCGCCGTGCATCGCCGCCTTCGAGCCGGTCAGCAGAGGATGCCAGTGCGGCAGCGGCTGGCCTTCCGCCAGCAGGCGATAGGCGCAGGTTGGCGGCAGCCACTCAAAGGTCGGCAGATTATCCCGCGTAAGCTTGATGCAGTCCGGCTCATACTCGAAGCGCCGTTCATAGTTACGACACTGGCAGGTTTTAATATTTAACTGACGGCAGGCGACGTTAGTAAAATAGATTTCGTCAGTATCCTCATCCATCAGCTTATGCAGGCAGCACTGTCCGCAGCCGTCGCACAGTGATTCCCACTCCGCGTCGGTCATTTGCTCCAGCGTTTTATGTTGCCAGAAGAGTTGTTCGCTCATAGGGATGTCCGTCATTGCAATTCAGGGTGCACCTTATAACCAGTCTGGCACGCCGATGCAAGTTTTGCCGCCTCTGAAGGCGGCAACAGGAGGTTACAGCACGCGGGTCGACAGGGAGAAACCGTTAAAACCGACTTCGAGCTCGTCGCCGCTATTCAGCGGGCCGACGCCTTCCGGGGTGCCGGTCAGCACCACGTCGCCGGCCTTCAGCGTAAAGAAGCGCGACATGTAGGCAATCAGCGGCACAATTTTATGGATCATATCGGCAGTCGTGCCCTGCTGGCGGACAGCGCCGTTCACCTTCAGGCTCAGCGCGGTGCTCTGCGGGTCGCCGTGGAACTCGGCGGCGGGAATAAAACCGGAGATCGGGCAGGAGTTGTCGAACCCCTTAGCCTTCTCCCACGGCTGGCCGGCTTTTTTCATCTTGCCCTGCAGATCGCGCAGGGTCAGATCCAGCGCCACGCCGTAGCCCGCGATCCCTTTGAGCACGTGCTCTTCGGTCGCCTGACGCAGCGTGCTGCCAATCAGCACCGCCAGCTCCACTTCGTGATGCACCGACCCCAGCCCCTCAGGAAGCACCAACGGCTGGCGGATATCGCACAACGCCGTCTCAGGTTTAATAAACAGCACCGGTTCTTCCGGCGTCGCACTGCCCATTTCCTTGATGTGGTTTGCATAGTTGCTGCCCACGCAAACGACTTTGCTTACCGGAAAATCCAGTAATGCTCCCTGCCAGTTATGATGTTGGTACATTATTTCCCCTTAGTGGGTGAATCAGAGTGATACCCTTTTCCTTCAGGCTGCTCCGGCGCGAACGACGTTCCCCTTCCCGCAGTCTGAATTATTTAAGGATTATTCCCCTGTTCCGCCAGATGCTTCTTGAGTAAATTCTCAGGCGGTGGAGGAATCTGCAGATAATAGCCCTGTTCGCTCAACGCCTGTTTTACTTTTTCCAGGTCAGCGCCAGCCAGTTTTTTACGCCCGTCGAGCGGCAGCAGCATGGTCATTTTCGGCGTGCCGAAGCTGCTCATTAATTCCGGGGGCACGCGTGAGAAATCGTCCTTTTTTTCGACATATAAATAGGTTTGCTCACGTTTAGTACTTCGATAGATCACACAAAACATAGTTTTACTCGGAATTAGACCCGTGGTCACTTGCCTCAATATATGAGTGACTATAACATGCCTTTTAGTCTTCGGAATATCACCGCACTTCGGCAGGTGATAAACAGCAAATTGAGTAAGGCCAGGATGTCAAATACGCCAATCGAACTTAAGGGCAGTAGCTTCACCTTATCTGTCGTTCATTTGCACGACGCAAATCCCGAGGTTATTCGTCAGGCGTTAGAAGACAAAATCGCCCAGGCCCCTGCGTTTTTACGTCACGCCCCGGTCGTTGTGAATATTAGCAGCATCGAAAATGTCGTCGACTGGCGCACCATGCAGGAAGCCATCGCCACCACCGGTTTACGTATTATCGGCGTGAGCGGCTGCAAGGTCCCGCGGCTGAAAGCAGAAATCGACCGCACCGGGATCCCTTTACTGACGGAAGGGAAAGAAAAAATGCCTCGTCAGGCGCCGCCAGAACCGGTTGTCGCCCCGCCAGTTGTTAATCAGATCACAAAAACGCGTTTGATTGACCTGCCGGTACGTTCCGGTCAGCGCATTTATGCACCACACTGTGATCTAATTGTTACAAACCATGTGAGTGCCGGTGCGGAACTTATCGCCGACGGTAATATCCATGTATATGGCACGATGCGAGGTCGCGCACTCGCAGGCGCAGGCGGCGACAGGGAAGCCCAAATATTTTGTTCACACCTCGCGGCGGAGCTGGTGTCCATCGCTGGGGAATACTGGCTGAGTGATAATATCCCGGCCGGATTTTATGGCAAAGCGGCGCGTCTGCGTCTGGGCGATAACGCTTTGACTATTCAACCGTTGAGTTAGTCCCTTTTTAACAAGGAATTTCTATGGCACGCATTATTGTTGTGACTTCGGGTAAAGGGGGCGTTGGCAAGACCACCTCCAGCGCGGCCATCGCTACTGGTTTGGCCCAGAAGGGAAAGAAGACCGTCGTTATCGACTTCGACATTGGCCTGCGTAACCTTGATCTGATCATGGGCTGCGAGCGCCGGGTGGTTTATGACTTCGTTAACGTTATTCAGGGTGACGCCACGCTGAACCAGGCGTTAATCAAAGATAAGCGCACCGAAAACCTCTACATCCTCCCCGCTTCCCAGACGCGTGATAAAGACGCGCTGACCCGCGAAGGCGTAGACAAGGTTCTTGAAGAACTGAAAAAAATGAATTTCGATTTTGTTGTCTGCGATTCCCCTGCAGGCATCGAAACCGGTGCGCTGATGGCGCTGTACTTCGCTGACGAAGCCATCATCACCACTAACCCGGAAGTCTCCTCCGTTCGTGACTCCGACCGCATCCTCGGTATTCTTGCGTCCAAATCCCGCCGTGCGGAAAATGGCGAAGAGCCGATTAAAGAGCATCTGCTGCTGACCCGCTACAACCCAGGTCGCGTCAATAAGGGCGACATGCTGAGCATGGAAGACGTGCTGGAGATCCTGCGTATCAATCTGGTAGGCGTGATCCCGGAAGATCAGTCCGTGCTGCGCGCGTCAAACCAGGGTGAGCCGGTTATTCTGGATGATGCGTCGGACGCAGGTAAGGCCTATGCCGACACCGTCGAACGTCTGCTCGGAGAAGAACGTCCTTTCCGCTTCATTGAAGAAGAGAAGAAAGGTTTCCTCAAACGCCTGTTCGGAGGATAAATTATGGCATTACTCGACTTTTTTCTCTCGCGGAAAAAGAACACGGCCAACATTGCGAAAGAGCGCCTGCAAATCATCGTTGCGGAGCGTCGTCGCGGCGATGCTGAACCGCATTACCTGCCGCAGCTACGAAAAGATATTCTGGAAGTCATCTGTAAGTACGTGCAGATCGACCCGGAAATGGTCAGCGTGCAGCTGGAGCAGCGAGACGGTGATATTTCGATTCTGGAGTTGAACGTGACTTTACCAGAACCGGAAGAGTCGAAATCCTGACGCTGGATGCGCCCGATAGCCTCGCGCCGTCGGGCCAGTTTGTTGCATAGCCCGGAGATCTCCCGGGCTATTTGCCGTAGCTTAGCGCTGCCGTGACCTAGCGCGGATATTCGCTGAGCAGCGCCCGCAGGCGATCGGCCATCAGTTCACTACGCCAGCCGGAAATCAGCTCCGGCAGCGCATTTCCGCTCTTCAGCTGCCAGTGCCAGTTCAGCAGCTGGTTAATCTGCCTTCTTGACGCCAGCAGCTCGGCGCTTAGCCCCGTTTCGCTACTCACTTCCTGCACCAGCGCCTTAATCTCTTTGAAGACCTTGCGGTATCCCGGCATATCGATCAGGTTTTGCAGCGGCTCAGGCAACGCCTCTTCCGGCAGCTCCTGCGCCTTCGCCACCAGGCTTATCAGCGTCTTGCCGTGAAAACGAATTTCGCTGCCCGACAGCCCGAGGCTATCGAGCTCGCCGAGGCTGCCGGGCATATAGCGCGCCACGCTCCACAGATGCTCTTCACGCACGACGAAATTCACCGCCATGTCGCGATCGCGCGCTTTGCGCAGCCGCCACTCCGCCAGCAGCTGCAGGCAGCCGAGCTGGCGGGTGCGCAGCTGCCAGGCGTTGCCGATCTCGCGCCACGCCTGCGACGGGTCCTGTATTTCCTGGCGGCGCTGCTGCATCAGGCGACACTCGTCCAGCGCAGCGGGCAGCCAGCCGGCGGCTTCGGTTTCGGCCATCAGCCTGCTGGCGATGGGCAGCAGGTACCAGACGTCCGCCGCGGCATAGTCGCACTGGCGTTCGGTCAGCGGGCGGGCCAGCCAGTCGGTACGCGACTCGCTCTTATCCAGCGCCACGCCGGAGTACTCCTCGACCATCGAGGCAAAGCCCCACGACATCGGGCGCCCGCAGAAGGCCGCCAGAATTTGGGTGTCAATCAGCGGCTGCGGCATCAGGCTGAAGGTGTTGAGGAACACTTCCAGATCTTCACTGCCGGCGTGGAGGTATTTGGTGACGTTTTGATTCAGCAGCAGTTCACGCATCGGCGCCCAATCGGTGATTTCCAGCGGATCGATGAGCGAAACCTGCTCGCCATCAAACAGCTGCAGCAGTCCCAGCTGTGGATAATAGGTACGGGTGCGGACAAATTCCGTATCCAGCGCAACCGCAGCTGCCGCGCTTGCCGCTTCACAGACGGCGCGAAGACCGTCGTTGGTGGTAATCATCTGATAGTTCAAATCATGCTCTCTTAACTGGCGCCCATAAAAAACGCCGGCTTAGCCGGCGTCTGGCGATTCACTCTTAGCTCAGGCTTTATTGTCTACTTTAGCGCGAGCTTCGTCACGAAGTTCTCGCCGTAAAATTTTCCCGACGTTCGATTTTGGCAGCTCATCACGAAACTCAACCAGCTTGGGAACCTTATAGCCCGTCAGCTGGCGGCGGCAGAAGGCGATCAGCGCCTCTTCGCTCAGCGTCGCCTCTTTCTTGACGACAAAAATCTTCACCGCTTCGCCGCTGCTGCCGGACGGTACGCCGACCGCAGCCACTTCCTGAACGCCGGAGTGCTGCATCACCACGTCTTCAATTTCGTTGGGGTAGACGTTAAATCCGGAAACCAGAATCATATCTTTCTTACGATCGACAATCCGCAGGAAGCCATCGTCGTCCATCACCGCGATATCGCCGGTGTGCAGCCAGCCGTCTTTGATGATCTCCGCGGTGGCGTCCGGACGCTGCCAGTAACCCAGCATCACCTGCGGGCCTTTCACGCACAGCTCGCCCGGCTCGCCCGGGGCGACTTCGTTATCGTCATCGTCCACCAGCTTCGCTTCGGTCGACGGCACCGGAAGCCCGATGCTTCCGCTGTGGTAGTCAATATCGTGCGGGTTAACGCTAACCAGCGGCGCGCACTCGGTGAGGCCGTAGCCCTCCAGCAGATACTGTCCGGTAAGCTTCACCCAGCGTTCGGCCACCACCTGCTGGACCGGCATCCCGCCGCCGGCGGAGAGGTGCAGCGTGGAGAAATCGAGCTGCTGAAACTCTTTGTTATTCAGTAAGGCGTTAAACAGGGTATTGACCCCGGTCATCGCGGTAAACGGATATTTAGCCAGCTCCTTCACCAGCCCCGGAATGTCACGCGGGTTGGTAATCAGCAGGTTCTGCCCGCCAAGCTCGATAAACAGCAGGCAGTTCATGGTCAGCGCAAAAATGTGGTACAGCGGTAAAGCCGTCACCACCAGCTCTTTACCCCGGTGCAGCAGCGGCCCGTAGGTGGCGTTGACCTGCTCAAGGTTGGCCAGCATATTGCGATGGGTCAGCATGGCCCCTTTCGCTACGCCGGTTGTCCCGCCGGTGTACTGCAGGAATGCCAGGTCTTCACAGACGATTTCCGGTTTGACGTACTGCATCCGGTAGCCGTGCTGCAGCGCGCTGCGAAACGAAATAGCGTCGGGCAGATGATATTTCGGCACCAGCCGCTTGATATACTTGACGACAAAGTTAACCAGGGTCCCTTTCGCCGTCGACAGCTGATCGCCCATTCGCGTCAGGATAACGTGCCTGACCTGGGTTTTATCGACCACCTTCTCGAGGGTATGCGCAAAGTTTGAGACGATCACAATCGCCGCGGCGCCGCTGTCGTTAAGCTGATGCTCAAGCTCGCGCGGCGTATACAGCGGGTTGACGTTAACCACGATCATCCCGGCGCGCAGGATCCCGAACAGCGCAATGGGGTACTGCAGCAGGTTAGGCATCATCAGCGCCACGCGGTCGCCCTTTTGCAGCCCCAGGCCCTGCTGAAGGTAAGCGGCGAAGGCGCGGCTGCGCTCCTCCAGCTTACGATAGGTCATCACCTCACCCATGTTGATAAACGCCGGCTGGTCGGCATAGCGCGTGGCGGCGTGTTCAAACAATTCAACCAGGGATTGATAGCGGTCAGGATTTATCTCCGCAGGAACATCGGCGGGATAACGGTTTAGCCAAACCTTTTTCACTGCATCACCTCTGAAATAGTTATTCGTCGTCATCACAGCCCCTGATCAACAAACATTCTGTTAACATTATATTAACTCAGCGTACCAGTTTATTAATTAGGCGTTTTGCAGGTTGCGAAGCGCGTCACTATTTATTTTTCTTATCAGACCAAAAATGACGAAACAGCGGGCAGGCCGCTGTTTCTTTTAGCTTTCAAATAGCTTATAAAAACCGCAAAATCATTCGGTTACCACATTTCTTACTTCCGCAGGACCCGGATTATACCAGCCCATTCCACCGTAGCCCCAGCCGCCATAACCGTAGCCGTAGCCGTAGCGCCACGGACGCGGGCCGACCATCCACGGGTCAATCGGCTGCGGCGGCATAACCACCTGCTGCACAACGTTCCAGCGCTTATAGCCGGTGGCGTTCATCTGCATAAACTTGTACGGCGTGCCGCCGACCTTACCGTCGACAACGCCGGTAATCGGGCCAACTACCGTCACCAGGTGACCGCGGAAGTCGACCGGGTCGAGGAAGCCGTTAACGTCGGCGAGGATACGCCCGCGCGAAGGCTCGCCCAGCTCCGGCCGGGCAGCGCTGTCCAGCGGCACCGTGGCAATTTCTAAGCGGGTTTTGCCCTGCTGATTCGTGATGTTGACCACTTTGCCGCCAAAGCGAGCTTCCTGGCCAACGTACAGCTGCGGTGCGGCCATAACCCGCACTAAATCCTGCTGCGGCGTCGGGGTAGAGCCTTTGATGGCATCCGGTACCGAAACGCAGCCACTTAACGCGGCGGCAGCGGCGCCCGCCAACAGCCAACGTACTACTTTAGTTTGACCCGCCATGATGCGACTCCTTCTCTCAGTCTTATGCTTACTGAGATTCATCCACGGCCAGGAAGTTTCTTCCAGGCCACGTTGTTACGCAAATAAACCGGCTCGGCGTGCTCTACGGCAACGGTTTTTCCAACGGAAAGCAGATGGCAGGCCAGCGGCAGCATGTCTTCCGCTGCCGGCAGCTCAATTTCGCCGTCGGTTAAGGTCAGCGAGGAGTCCTTCGCCAGATCGGGCCACGCCGGCCAGCCGGTGCCAACCGTTGCCCAGCTTCCCTCCAGCTGCTGCAGACGCTCGCTGACGGCCTCCGGCTTGAGGACCGCTTCGGTCTCTTCGCCGTGCCAGACGCCCCGTTCGTCGCGCTGATATTCCGCCCAGTAAACCTCGCCCATGCGGGCATCAATGGCTGCCAGCACGCGGGTAGCGCCGGTTTTACGCCATGCGCCCTGCGCCATGGTGGCCAGCGTAGAAACGCCGATCATCGGCAGTTCGGCGCCAAGCGCCAGGCCCTGCGCAATGCCGATGCCGATGCGCACGCCGGTAAAGCTACCCGGCCCGCGGCCGAACGCCAGCGCATCCAGGTCGGTCAGCAGGACGTTGCTTTCGTTAAGGACATCCTGCACCAGAGGCAGAATACGTTGCGTATGTTCGCGGGGGCAGATTTCAAAATGAGCACAAAGGGTGCCATCATTCCACAGCGCCGCGGAGCAGGCCTCCGTGGCGGTATCGATAGCTAAAATTCGCATGGGTTGTCGCGCTCTCGCTATAGCAGATTGACAAAATGGCGCGCAGTTTATCACATTTTACGCCGGATCACCGCCCCGGCGGCACGGCGAGAAAGCGCACCGCCCGGCGGATATCGCGGGTTCGCGGCGCCGGGGGCAGGCTGGCGAGGAATACCGCGCCGTAGGGGCGCATCACCAGACGGTTATCGCAAATGACCAGCACGCCGCGGTCGTCAATATCGCGGATCAGTCGCCCTACGCCCTGCTTGAGGGTGATCACCGCATCCGGCAGCTGAACCTCGTCGAACGGGTCTCCGCCGCGCAGCCGGCAGTCTTCCATTCGCGCTTTCAGCAGCGGATCGTCGGGAGAGGTGAAGGGAAGCTTGTCGATAATCACCAAAGAGAGCGCATCGCCGCGCACGTCGACCCCTTCCCAGAAGCTGCTGGTCGCCACCAGCAGCGCGTTGCCGGCGCTGACGAACTGCTGCAGCAGCTGGCCTTTGCTGGTTTCCCCCTGCAGGAGAACCGGCAGCGTCATGGTGGCGCGGAACTGCTCCGCCAGATCGCGCATCATAGCGTGGGAGGTGCACAGCATAAAGCAGCGCCCGTCGTTAGCCTCAATCAGCGGCTTGAGCATCGCCGCCAGGTGACGCGCCGCGCCGGGCTGATTCGGCAGCGGAAGATTGCGCGGCACGCAGAGCAGCGTCTGGTGAGCATAATCAAACGGGCTGGGCAGCAGCAGCGACTCGGCCTCTTCAATCCCGAGGCGAGAGGTAAAGTGGCGCAGATCGTCATTTACCGACAGCGTTGCCGAGGTGAAAATCCAGCTGCCGGGCTTTTGCGCCATCACTTCTTTAAACTTTTCGGCGACGGTCAGCGGGGTCAAGGCCAGCGTAAAGTGGCGCGAGGTGCACTCGTACCAGTAGCTGAAGCCCGGCTGGTTAATCTCTTTCAGCCGCTTGAGCCGCGCGCGGTAAACCGTCGCCCGCTCAAAGGCGGCATCCAGCAGCGCGGAGCGCCCAAGGGAGAGCTTCGCCACGTCGTAACAGAGCTCCAGCGCGTCATCGAGCAGCAGCAGCGCGCGCTGGATATGGCTATCGGCCAGCAGGTCGCGCAGGTTGCCGCGATAGCCGGGGTCCCCGAGCTGCAGGCGAAAATCCTGCGCGCTCTGGGCCAGGCGATCGGCGCATTTTTGCAGCTGCTGGGTATCTTTCAGTTCGGTGCGGTAGGCGATGGTGATGTCTTTCGCCAGGTCCTGCAGCTGGCGGCTGGAGAGCGACTGGCCAAAATACTGGCTGGCGATATCCGGCAGCTGATGCGCTTCATCGAAGATCATCACTTCAGCCTCGGGGATGAGCTCGGCGAAGCCGCTCTCTTTAACCACCATATCGGCGAGGAACAGGTGATGGTTGACCACCACCACGTCGGCATCCATCGCCTTTTTACGCGCCTTAACCACAAAGCACTCTTTATACAGCGGGCAATCGCTGCCAAGGCAGTTGTCGTTGGTGCTGGTGACCAGCGGCCAGGCCTGCGAGTCCTCCGCCACGCTGACGCAGGTGCTGACGTCGCCGTCAATCGTTTGGTTAGACCAAGATCGCAGCAGGATGACATCGCTCAGAACCTGCACCGGCAGATCGCCCCCGGCCAGCGCCTGCTGCTCGAGACGCTCCAGGCACAGGTAGTTCGACCGCCCTTTCAGCAGCGCCAGCTTGCCGGTAAATTTCAGCGCCGTAGCGACGGTAGGCAGGTCGCGGCTGTAGAGCTGATCCTGCAGCGCCTTCGAGCCGGTGGAGATAATCACCTTTTTGTTGGCCCGCAGCGCGGGCGCCAGGTAGGCGTAGGTTTTACCGGTTCCGGTCCCCGCTTCAACCACCAGAGGCCGCGTTTCCTCAATAGCCTGCGTCACCGCCACCGCCATCAGGCGCTGCGGCTCGCGCGGTTTGAATCCCGGAATCGCGTTGGCCAACTGGCCGTCTGCTGCAAAATCGTCGATCACAATGCCCCCTGGTTATTTGGACAGTGATTATGTCAGGGAGGAGCTCTTTTCACCAGCCCGGGTAGTGACGCGAGCGGAACATTATGGCAGTCTTGCCCCCGTCAAACGGATATACCCGTCGTCTTTCGGGCGGTTCCCGCGCCGGTTCTGCCGGCAACGCCGCCTGAAATTCATTGGATTGAGAGGAAACTGAAATGACTATTACGCGTATCGATGCGGAAGCCCGCTGGTCTGATGTGGTGATCCACAACCAGACCCTGTACTACACCGGCGTGCCGGCAAATCTCGACGCGGGCGCTGAAGAGCAAACCGCCAACACCCTGGCGCAGATTGACGCGGTGCTTGAGAAACAGGGCAGCAACAAGTCGCGTATTCTCGACGCCACCATTTTCCTTGCGGACAAAAGCGATTTTGCCGCGATGAACAGAGCCTGGGACGCCTGGGTTGTTGCCGGTCACGCGCCGGTTCGCTGCACCGTGCAGGCCGCGCTGATGAAAGCAGAATACAAAGTCGAAATTAAAATTATCGCCGCGGCGTAAGCACTTTTACGCTGAGCCTTTCCGGGGTCGGCGCAGGCGCCTCGCCCGGAAAGGTACCTGCCCTATCTGGCCGGGCACCACATCAACTGCTCTTTTAACGGTAACGTCTCCGAAGGCAAGCACTTCAGGGCTTCGCGATAGGTTGCCAGCTGCTGCGGATATCCCCGCGCCGACTGCAGTAACACTCTTAGCGCGCTATCCCAGACAATTCCCTGCAAGTCGCTATACGGCCACAGGTCCGGCTCACGGATAAACGGCACCAGATAATCAATCCCCTGCTTCACCCCTCGCCCGTCGCGGACTGTATTCCAGCGATCGAACTCAACGTGTTCAGCGTAGCGGTTAAGCAGCAGATGCGCTTCCAGGTTAAACAGCGAATAGTGAAACGGAATGGTGCGCTCCAGTTCCATCGTCTGCTTGCCGTCCTGGTCGATTTGCGCCGCCATCCGTTGGGTAATGCCCTGCTCGATTATCCGCGCCACCAGGCCTTTATCGCCATAGAACAGCGCGTTCACCGCACGCTGGGCGTCATACCAGGTGCCGTGGTTGTTGTGCCAGACATACTCAGAATGGCCTATTTCGCTGTAATACATCCAATGGTTGAAGTCGCGGAACCACTGGTGCAGGCCGATGATATCATCCGTATCCAGCACGCTTGCCGCATTAATCAGTCCGATGGTGTCAACCACCATCCATAGCAGGCGCGTGTCGATAAGCCCGGTACCGCGACCGGAGACAATCCCCGGGATCGCCTGACCGTAGTTCAGATGCGGGTTCATCCGCGTATCCGCATCAAGAAACCAGCAGCGGATCTGCTGCGCGGCGGCCTGCGCGTACTGTCGCTGGCCGGTGAAATACCAGGCCAGCCCCAGCGTCAGGCAACGTTCGCACATGCGGATAATGCGCGTGGTGTCGGTGTCGTTATTTTCGCACTGCGGATTGATATGCCCGTCGCGGCGAATATAGGGCAGCCCGCTGGGCCGCCGCGGATTAGGCCACCAGTAGGTACCAAGACTGTAGTAATCATGGGCGTCGCCGCTCGCCGGACGCAGTTTTTTATGCACCACGCTTTCCGGCGGCTCGCGGCGCAGCAAGTCCGCTTCCGTCACCAGTTTCCCGAGCGCCTGCTGGAGTGGAGAAAATGGCTGCTTTAGTCCCGCGCGGGCATTCTCAAGACAGCTTTCATCAAGGGTGTACAGCTTCATCGCCACCTTATTCATCCTCCGCACAGGCGATGCGCAGGCCGCTTTGCGCATCAAACAGATGCACGCCGGAAAGCTTCGGCTGCAGCCAGATATTATCGCCCTCCTTGACCGCCAGACGCTGTTTGAACACCGAAGTGAATGCCCCGCCGCCGGTATCGCAGAACAGCTGCATATCCGAGCCGGTATTCTCCACCGCCGTGACCTTTGCCGCCAGCGCGTCGTCGCGCGCTTCGTGCACCACGTTGACCTGCTCCGGGCGAATAGCGTAGACCACCTGCTGCCCGTTTTGCACCCGCGATCCCGCAGGCAGCGCCAGCAGCGAACCGTCCTTCAGACGCAGAGCGGCGATGTTGCCGTTAAGCACCACTTCGCCCTGCAGCTGGTTGATCTCCGGTGAGCCGATAAAACCGGCGACAAACAGGTTCGCCGGCTGGTCGTACAGCGCCAGCGGGGTGCCCGCCTGCTCGATTCGCCCGTCGCGCAGCACGACGATCATTTGCCCCATGGTCATGGCTTCAATCTGATCGTGCGTCACGTATACCGAGGTGGTTTTCAACCGACGATGCAGCTCGCGGATTTCACCGCGCACCTGGGTACGCAGCTTGGCATCGAGGTTTGATAACGGTTCATCAAACAAGAATACCTGCGGCTTACGTACAATGGCGCGTCCCATCGCCACACGTTGACGTTGACCGCCGGAGAGATCTTTTGGCAAACGCTCAAGCAGCGGTTCCAGCCCCAACAACGCCGCCGCATCGTTAACCTTCTGGTTGATTTCCGCCTTCGGCAACCGCGACATTTTCAGCGCAAAGCCCATGTTTTCGCGCACCGTCATCTGCGGATACAGCGCGTAGCTCTGGAACACCATCGCGATATCACGCCGCTTCGGTTCCACATCGGTGACGTTGCGTTCATTAATATGCACTTCACCAGCGGATATCTCTTCCAGCCCGGCAATCATGCGCAGCAGGGTCGATTTGCCGCAGCCGCTTGGCCCGACAAGGACGCAGAACTCACCGTCCGGGATAGTCAGCGACACGTCTTTAATGACGTGCGCATCACCATAAGACTTCCGCACGCTATTCAATACAACAGATCCCATAGGTAACTCCTTATCCTTTGACCGCGCCGGACATAATCCCGCGATTGAAATGTTTTTGCAGACCCAGATAGACGATGATGCTTGGCAGCATCGCCAGTAGCGTAATGGCGATAAAAATGTTCGGTGTGATGCTCTCATCGGTACGCAGCGTACCGAGGATCACCGGAATGGTGTTCAGGCTGTCCTGGTTAACCACAATCAGCGGCAGCAGGTACTGGTCCCAAATCATGATGAAGCCAAAGGTTACTACCGTGCCGAGCGCCGGTTTCACCAGCGGGAGGATCACATGGAAGAAGATTTGCCATTCGTTAGCGCCGTCGATGCGTGCCGCCTCTTCCAGCTCTTTCGGGATGGCCGACATAAACTCGGTCAGCACAAAGATGGAGAATGCCCAGCCCACCACCGGCAGAATCATCCCGAGGTAGCTGTTGTAGAGCGACGCATCGATAAACGGCAGCCGCCAGTTAATAATCATGTACAGCGGAATGGCGATAACCTCTTCCGGCAGCATCATGGTGGACAAAATCACCAGACTGACCAGCGCCACGCCGCGAAACTTTTTGCGTGCCAGCGCGTAGGCCGCCAGCGCGCTCACCGAGACCTGCAAAACTGTGCCGAAGAACACCACCAGCACTGAGTTCAGCAGGTACTGCCAGACGCCGATATCCATCCAGGCGAAGATAAAGTTATCGAAGGAGAACTGATGCGGCCAGGCCAACAGTTCGCCCGGCTTGACCGGCGCGCCGCTGAACGCGGTGGCGACGATGCCCCAGAACGGGCCGACAAAAACAATCAACAACAGCGCGTAAATGCACCAGCGTCCTGCGGTATCCCAACGTTTACTTAACATCACGGCTCCTTAGTAACGTGCGATACGTTTTTTTAGCGTTAAATGACAGATGGTTAAGATCACCGTAAAGGTGAACAGCAGGAACGACACCGCCGAGGCGTAGCCATAGTCGAACTGCTCAAAACCCAGTTTATAGATGTGGGTCATGACCATTTCCGTGGCGTTAGAGGGCCCGCCGCCGGTGGTGGCGTACACTTCCGCAAAGACGCGGAAACCACGAATAAAGGAGAGCATCAGCACCACCGACAGCGCCGGGATCATTCCGGGCAGGGTGACGTAACGCAGGCGGTTCCACCAGTTTGCGCCGTCAACGTTCGAGGCGTCGTACAGATCGCGGCTGATGCCCGCCAGCCCGGCAATAAAAATCACCATGTTGTAGGGCACTGCTTTCCAGATATGCAGCAACATGATAACCCCCAGCGCCTGATCGGAGCTGGCAAGGAAACCCTGATCGGCTACGCCAAACCAGCTCAGAATATGGTTTACCACCCCGTTTGGCGTAGGGTTAAACAGGATGCGCCACATTTCGGCGACAATTGCCGCGCTGGTCACTGCCGGTAAAAAGATGGCGGTGCGAATAAATCGCAGGTGGCGCGCTGGCCCTTCAAGCAGCATGGCGAGGAAAAACGCCAGGATTGCGGCGGCAAACATGGTCGCCACCACGTACAGCAGGGTATTCACCACTGCCGCATGTAGCTCAACGTCGGCGAAAGCGCGGGTAAAGTTCGCCAATCCCACCCACTCGTCCGGCTGGTTAAAGTTAACCTTGTAAAAGCTCATCACCAGCCCCTGAATCATCGGGATGAACTTAAACCAGCTAAAAATAATCAGCGCCGGGGCTAAAAACAGCCACGGAATCAGCGCCCGCTTGCGCTTTGGCGTCAACCATCCGGTGGCGTCAGGCGAAGCGGTTTGCTTTAGCGGCGAAGACTTCGTCTCATGCAGCGTCATAACTTACTCCCTCACTTAGCCAGCACATTTTGCTTTTGCAACTCGGCGTCGACCTTGCCATCTATCGCTTTCAGCTCAGCGGCAATATCGCTGTTGCAATCGGCGAAAATACGGTTAAAGCCATCGGCAGCCACCTGACGAACCGGCGTCCAGTTCGGAATTTGCGGTACGTAACGGCCCTGCTCGTTGTAGAGCCGAGCGAAGGTTTCCCAGCGCGGGTCCTGATAGACTGCTTTGACATCGACATTTTTATTTACCGGCAGGCGTACCACCGGAATGTGCTTGCTGCCTTTACCCATGCCAATTTCCTGGCCTTCGGTCGAAATCATAAATTCGATAAATTTACGCGCCGCCTCTTTTTGCTTGCTGCTTTTCATCATAAAGACGGAGGTCCCTTCAGCCAGAGTCGCTTCCCCTTTTGGCCCCACCACCGGCAAGACCTCAAAGCTGTCTTTGCCCGGGTCTTTATCAAACAGCGCGATGTGGTATGGGCCGCTAAAGAACATGCCGCTTTGTCCGGAACGGAAGGATGGGATAACGTCGGCGGTGGTGGCGTTAATCGCCCCCGGCTGGGTGACTTTTTCACACATCATGGTACGCATAAACGTCAACGCCTGCGCGACTTGCGGGGTTTGCAGCGAGGCGCTGAACTTGCCGTTATTCTCTTTGACAAAATCACCGCCCGCCTGCCAGATAAAGCTGCTCATAAACCAGCTGGCATAGCCACGGGTCGTGGACGCCGGAACAACAAATCCGTAAGTGTCGTTTTTGCCGTTCCCGTCCGGGTCCTGGGTGGTAAAGGCTTTGGCCAGCGTTTGAATATCATCCCAACTTTTCGGCTGCGGCAGGCCTAATTTCTCGCGCCAGTCCTTGCGCACAAATAGCGCGAAGGTTTGCGCGGATGTTGGAACGCCATAGTATTTGCCGTCGATATAGCGGGTACTGTTCCAGGCGGTCTGATACAGCTGGTCACCCCCCTTAATACCTGAGGGGTCGATCTCTTCCGCAATGCCCAGTTGAATAAACTGTCCCAGCGATGCCGCATCGTTAAAAATCAGGTCCGGTAAGGCGTTGCCCGCCGTCGCCCTCGCCAGGCGCTGTTCAAAATCAGTCGTGGCGTTGAAATACTCAATTTTAATGCCGGTATTCTCTTCGAACTTTTCAGCCTCTTGTTTATAGATATTTTTGGAGTCATTGCTTGCACGGATCCACACGTTAAGGGTCGTGGCGGCGTAGCTTTGCCCGACGCCAACGCCCAGAGCAGTAACAAGTAATAATGAACGTAATTTATTCGCAGACATGATTGCATATCCTTTATTGTAGGGCACAACGGTAATTAAATTCGCAACAGCTGTTTTTCTGTGAGCGCGATTAACATCGCGGCATTAATTCAATATGCATAAAAAAGTATTTCCAAACATTAAATAGAAATGTATTTCTCAATACAACCACACAAAAAAGAAATCGCATTTCAAAAACTTAAAAGTTGAATCAGATCACATAAAAGAGTGACACAAAAAGTGACATAAAAACTTAATATTTAAAAATCAATCAGTTATAAACTTATTTATTTTGTTAAATTTATCAATAAAAATTGAAAAACATCGAAAACCGTGAACTATACCGCATTAAATGAGTCATTTCTCATCCGCCGCAACAATCATGATGAACATCACAAAAAAAATTACTTTGTCTTTTACACTGCACGCCATGCTATTCATCAAAGCATTATTTTTTAATTAATCCGCCTACCTTTTGCGTCATGGAAATACGCAACAGGCATAATTCTCTTGTTATCTTTTCTCATATTTGAAGAAGGGTTATTACTATGTATTCAATACCTCGCCGAGGAATATTAGGCATTACGCTTCTCTGTTGTAGCGTCAGTGCATCCCTGTATGCCGCTGAACCCTATACCCTTGACGGTAAAGATTTAGCCTATAGCCGCCAGCAGATAGCGGCTAAAGACCCGCTGTTCGTGCAGGCAGCAAGCGCGCTGTTCAACAAGGCGGATCTGGCGCTTAAACATCCGCTGCTTTCGGTGATGGATAAAACGCTGGTCGCCGCCAGCGGCAATAAGCACGATTACTACAGCTTTCCGCCGTACTGGTGGCCAAACCCGGAGACCAAAGACGGTCTGCCGTACATCCGCAAAGATGGGCAAACTAACCCGGACGCAAACAGTAATGCCACTGATAAAAATCGCCTGGTGAAAATGAGCAACGATGTCTCGACGCTGGCGCTGGCATGGTATTTCTCTCAGGATGAACGCTACGCGCAGAAGGCCGTTCAACAGATTAAAAGCTGGTTCCTCGACGCCAATACCCGCATGACCCCGAACCTGCAATACGCGCAGGCCATCCCCGGGATTAATACCGGACGTGGCATTGGCATTATCGATAGCCGGGCGCTGGTTGAGGTGGTTGATGCCATCGCCCTGCTGCAATCATCCAGCGCGCTGAGTGAAACGGACGTAACGGCGCTTAAACAGTGGTTCGGCGAGTTTTATCACTGGATGACCACCAGCCAGAACGGCTTTGAAGAAGAGAACTGGCACAACAATCACGGCACTTATTTTGATATGCAAGCCGCCACCTTTGCGCTGTTCAGCGGCAAAATCGAAGAAGCGAAAAAGCGCCTGTACATCACTCAATTGCGCCGTATCGCCGGGCAGTTTGATATGCAAGGCCGCCAGATGGCTGAGCTTGAGCGCACCCGTCCGTGGCACTACAGCAACTTCAACCTCGAAGCCTATAACCGTCTGGGACGTCTGGGCGAAAAAGCCGGTGTCGATATCTGGAACTTTACCCTCGACGACCATAGCCTGCAAAAAGGCTATCAATATGTGGCTGGCTTTATTAACAGCGGTACGCCGTGGCCATGGAAAGACCTCGACAAAATGGACGATAAAAAAGCGCTACGCAACATTGCGAGCGCCGCCCACGCATGGCCGAACAATCCGCTATTTAGCGAGAAAGCGCGCTGGCTGAGAGCGAAATATCCTGACGATATCACCACGCTCATCGCCCCGCTTCCTGCGTCAACCGAGGTCAGGGATAACCAATAATGAAACAATTTTCTGGGCTATGGCCCGACATCGCCAGACGTGCAGCCGGTAATGTCGAGCAGATTGAACGGCTCGTGAAGGATGCACAACCGATACTTGAAGCCGCCGTTCGCATCCCGCAAACCGGGATAGCCAGCTGGAATCTTTATTACTTTTGTCCGCACCATGGGGTGCGGCTGACGTGGCAGGCGGACTCTCCCCACCAGCACGCTTGCCCGGTGGATGGCGAAACATTCAGCGGCGAGCCCTGGGACGGCGCATGGTGGCGTGAAATGAACGGTCGCAACGCCAGCGCCTGCCAGCAGCTGGGGCTGCTCTGGCGTCTGACCGGGGAAACGCCGTACCGCGACAAAGTCCGCACGCTGCTAATGGGCTATGCGGATGTTTATCCCGACTATAAAGTCCATGGCGATATCCCGCACAATGGTCCTGGCAAAATGAATGCCCAGACGCTGTGCGAAGCCAACTGCATTCTGGATATGGCGCTAGGATATGATTTTATTCGCGACAGCTTACCGCCCGATGAGCAGCAGCACATTGGCGAGACCCTGCTGCGCTGCGCGGCAACGTTTCTGCGCGCGCATCGCAGCCCACAAATCCATAACCATGAAGTGAAAATCAGCGCGGCGCTCGGGGTGCTGGGGTTTGTGCTGGAAGATGAGCGCCTGCTGGATTTTGCCGTAAATCAGCCCTACGGCCTACGCTGGCAGCTCGAGCATGGATTACTGGCTGAAGGTTTATGGTTTGAAGGTTCGATTCACTACCACTACTACGCGCTGCAGGGGTTCTTTGCCTTTGAGAAGCTGGCGCGTGGCACCCGCTGGAGCCTGCTTGATGGCCCGTGGTATCCACGAATGCTCAGTTTCCCACTCTCGCTTGTGCTCCCTGACGGTACCTTCCCACGACTGAACGATTGCCTCGCCGGACAAGAGAAGCTGTATCACCGCGATCTGTACGAATTTGCCTGGTTTATCTGGCATGACCCGCTCTACGCGTCGGTCCTGCAGTTGACTGAAGATGACGCGGATTGGCGGGAGACGCTGCTGTGGCGCGACCGGGCGCTGCCTGAAACCACAATCAATCCGATCCCGCAACGCTCGATCTTTGCTCCGGGCGCCGGGCTGACGCTGTGGCGACGCCCGCAGCAGCAGTTGGCGGTGTTGATCAAACACAGCCCCTGGGGCGGCGAGCACGATCACTACGATCGGCTGAGTCTGATGCTGTGGCAACGCAACGGCTGGTTACTTCCGGATCTCGGCACCACGGGCTACGGTGCGAAAATGCACTACGATTATTACAAAAACAGCGCCACCCACAACACGCTGTCCGTCAACCAGACCAATCAGCCGCCTGCCAACACCGAGGTCTTAGGCTGGCATATGGGCGATGATTATCACTGGATCGACGCCGAAGTTAACTGGAAGAAGCCGCCGCCAACGCTTAACAGCCATACGCGGGTAGAATGGGATGTCGAGGCATGGCGCGAAGTGCGCTTTCGCCGTCGCCTGCTGTGGCTGGAGGATGTGCTGATTGACCTGTCAACGGTGGAAAACCCGCATCGTCAGCAGCTCGACTGGACGCTGCATCTGGCCGCGAAGGCGCTCGACCAAAGCGGCATGCCGCAACCCTTTTCGCTCAAAGGGCCGCTGCGTAATATGCGGGACTCAACCGTGACGCCGCTTCACGGCTGTCAGCCGCGCCACTTTGCCCGCGAGAACGACACCTTTGCCCTGTGGCTAGCCGGTGACGGTGAACTGTGGCAAGGGCTGGCTCCCGATAATCCGGCGATCGACGACCTCAGCTATCTGGTATTACGCAACCATCTGCCGCAGGCGCGTTTTTGTTGTGTTTGGGATCTGGCGAAAACGTCACCGCTGACCGAAGTGAGCGTACATCACACGCCCCTCGGTACTCAGTTGAACTTCTGGCGTGGTGAGCGCGTGACCCACGTAACGCTGCATGAAGATCCCGGCCTGCTGCCAGATGCGATTATTTGACCCGCCGCCTTCCGGTAACGGAGGGCGCGTTTAACTTTTTTCGCCGGTAATCATCGGCCCGAAGGGGGGACTGTCAGGGAACGGGCTCCCCTGCTGATATATCAAAGACGCTATTTACTTACTCATCGTCTTCATCATCTTCAAAGCGCGCTACGATCCGGTCCCCGGTATGCGTGGCGCGCAGTTCGTTGGCCACCAGGCGAATCGCCTCACCGCTGCTCATCCCCTGCGACATCAGCTCCTGGATACGCTCTACTGCTTTTTGCTGCTGCTCGTGGCTCAGCGAAGGTAAACCTGCAAACATAACTGACTCCTGCTACATTGTGGGGCGTAATTATTTCACGCCGTCCCCTTATTAGCCAGCGGGCGGTAACGATCAGGATCGAGGAAGATGTTGTCCCCCGCTATTATTACCCTGCCCTGGCATCCGGATGCCGCCGAGCGCTACTTTGCGCCGATAAGCGCAGCGCCCTGGGCGATGCTGCTGCACTCAGGCTTTGCCGATCATCCGCACAACCGTTTTGATATTATCGTCGCCGAGCCGCGCGCAACCCTGACGACCCGCGGCGGTATCACCACGGTGAACGACGGCCAAACGTTGACGACTTCGGCTGACGATCCGCTAACAATAGTGGAGCAGCAGCTGGCGCAGTGTGGACTCGCGCCGCAGGCCCATCCGCACCTGCCGTTCCTTGGCGGCGCGCTGGGGCTGTTCGGCTACGATCTGGGGCGCCGCTTCGAAAAGCTGCCGTCTCATGCCGACGCGGATATTGCCCTGCCGGATATGGCGGTCGGTATTTACGACTGGGCGCTGATCGTCGATCACCAGCAGCGTGAGGTCTCTCTGCTGAGCTACGACGATCCCCACGCGCGCCTGCGCTGGCTGACGGCACAAGCTGCCCCAGCGGCGGCCCCTTTTAGCCTGACCTCGGCCTGGCGCTCTAACATGAGCCGCGAGCAGTACGGCGAGAAATTTCGCCAGGTACAGGCGTGGCTGCAGAGCGGTGACTGCTACCAGGTCAACCTGGCCCAGCGCTTCCAGGCCCGCTATCAGGGCGACGAGTGGCAGGCATTTTGTCAGCTTAACCGCGCTAACAGAGCCCCGTTCAGCGCCTTTATTCGCCTCGAGGACGGCGCGGTGCTGAGCCTCTCTCCGGAGCGTTTTATCCGGCTCCATCAGGGTGAAATCCAGACCCGGCCGATTAAAGGCACCCTACCGCGGCTGGCCGATCCGCAGCAGGACGCCCGCCAGGCAGAAAGGCTGGCTAACTCGCCAAAGGATCGCGCTGAAAATTTGATGATCGTCGATTTGATGCGCAACGATATTGGCCGGGTTGCCGAGCCCGGCAGCGTTCGCGTACCCGAGCTCTTCGTCGTTGAGCCGTTCCCGGCGGTCCACCATCTGGTCAGCACCATTACCGCCAGGCTACCGGCCCATCTTCACGCCAGCGACCTGCTGCGTGCGGCGTTTCCCGGCGGCTCCATTACCGGCGCCCCCAAGGTGCGCGCGATGCAAATTATCGATAGCCTGGAGCCGCAGCGGCGCAACGCGTGGTGCGGCAGCATCGGCTATCTCAGCCTGTGCGGAAATATGGATACCAGCATTACGATCCGCACGCTGACGGCGTGGCAGGGACAGCTATACTGCTCTGCGGGCGGCGGGATTGTCGCAGATAGCGAAGAAGACGCTGAATACCAGGAAACCTTTGATAAAGTTAACCGCATTCTGCACCAACTGGAGAGTTAAGATATGGCGGATAGCGCCCTTGAGCTGGACGACTTTCTTTCGCGCTTTCAATTACTGCGCCCGCAGCCTTCGCAAGGCGCCCTCAATCAGCGCCAGGCCGCGGTGCTGGTACCGATTGTCCGTCGCCCGCAGCCGGGGCTGCTGCTTACCCAGCGCTCGCCGCGGATGCGTAAGCACGCCGGCCAGGTGGCCTTCCCGGGCGGAGCGGTCGATAACAGCGACGCGTCGCTGATTGCCGCCGCGCTCCGCGAGGCGCAGGAAGAGGTGGCTATTCCCCCTGAACAGGTGGAAATCATCGGCGTTCTGCCGCCGGTGGATAGCGTGACCGGCTTTCAGGTCACCCCGGTGGTGGGGATCATTCCGCCTAACCTGCGCTATCACGCCAGCCAGGATGAGGTGGCGGCGGTCTTTGAAATGCCGCTGGCCGAAGCGCTGCGCCTGGGCCGCTATCACCCTCTGGATATCCATCGCCGCGGGAACTCGCATCGGGTCTGGCTTTCCTGGTATCAGCATTATTTTGTCTGGGGAATGACCGCGGGGATTATCCGCGAGCTGGCCCTGCAAATCGGCGTCAAGCCCTGACGCCTTAATCGACTTTGCGCAGCCCTTCTTGCGGCTGCGTTCGCTCGCCGAACTCCCCCGCACCGCCCTTTGCGCCCCCCTCTTGCGGCTCCCCCGTCGGGCCCGTTACTTAGGGTATATACTTAAATATGACGGCGCTCTCAGCATTAGTAAATTCATGGTTATCCATTAGTTTAATTCATGTGAATAGTTAAGCTGATGCTACGGTTCCCTCTTACACTATGCGCAGTTATCACATCGTTGCCGCAGCCGTGGCAACCCTGTACTGGAGTGTTATGGTGATTAGTATATTCGACATGTTCAAGGTGGGGATTGGTCCCTCATCTTCCCATACTGTAGGGCCGATGAAGGCCGGTAAACAGTTCGTCGATGACCTGGTCGAAAAGGGACTACTTAATGACGTAACGCGCGTGGCGGTTGACGTCTACGGCTCGCTGTCATTAACCGGCAAAGGCCACCACACGGACATCGCCATTATCATGGGGCTGGCGGGCAATCAGCCCGATACGGTCGACATTGACGCGATTCCGGCATTTATTCGCGACGTAGAAGCGCGCGGACGCCTGCTGCTGGCGCAAGGGCAGCAGGAAGTCGATTTCCCGCAGGATGACGGCATGCGTTTTCGCAGCGACAACCTTCCGCTGCACGAGAACGGGATGACGATTCATGCCTGGGCCGGCGACAAAGAAATCTACAGCAAAACTTACTACTCCATCGGCGGCGGTTTTATCGTCGACGAAGAGCATTTCGGCAAAGAAAATGCGGGCGAGCTCAGCGTACCTTACCCGTTTAAATCGGCGCAGGAGATGCTGAGCTACTGCAAAGAGACCGGACTGTCGCTCTCCGGAATGGTGATGCAGAACGAACTGGCGCTGCACGACAAAAAAGAGATCGAAGACTATTTTGCCAACGTCTGGCAGACCATGCGCGCCTGTATCGATCGCGGCATGAATACCGAAGGGGTACTGCCAGGGCCGCTGCGCGTACCGCGTCGCGCCTCGGCGCTGCGCCGCCTGCTGGTGGCCAGCGATAAGCTCTCCAGCGACCCGATGAACGTCATTGACTGGGTGAACATGTTTGCCCTCGCCGTCAACGAAGAGAACGCCGCCGGCGGCCGCGTGGTTACGGCCCCGACCAACGGCGCCTGCGGGATTGTGCCCGCGGTGCTGGCCTACTACGACCACTTTATTGAATCGGTCAGCCCTGATATCTACATTCGCTACTTTATGGCCTCCGGCGCCGTGGGCGCGCTGTACAAGATGAATGCCTCTATTTCAGGCGCGGAAGTGGGCTGTCAGGGCGAGGTTGGCGTGGCGTGCTCGATGGCCGCCGCCGGTCTTGCAGAGCTGCTCGGCGCCAGCCCGGAGCAGGTGTGCGTGGCGGCAGAGATCGGCATGGAGCACAATCTTGGCCTTACCTGCGATCCCGTCGCCGGCCAGGTCCAGGTGCCGTGCATCGAACGCAACGCTATCGCATCGGTTAAAGCGATTAACGCCGCGCGTATGGCGATGCGCCGCACCAGCGAACCGCGCGTCTCCCTCGATAAAGTTATCGAGACGATGTACGAAACCGGCAAGGACATGAACGCCAAATATCGCGAGACCTCCCGCGGCGGTCTGGCCATCAAAGTACAGTGTGACTAAACCATCTCAAACGAAATGCGCCCTAACCGGCGCATTTTTCTTCTGCTATTCATTTACATCCACTACACTTACTCTCTGACGATTGATATTCTGAAGGTTACTCAGAGTCGACAGGGTGTCGCGCATGCAGACTGCACATAAGGTCATCACGACATACCGCCGCAAACGTATTACCGTCTGTTTGATTGTTGCGTTATTAACGCTAACAACCACGCTGGTTATCCGATTTATTTCGCAGCGTAGCCTAAATCAGCAGCGGATCCAGACCGTCACCGACCAGATGGTGCTGGCCATGGATAAAATTCTTCTCCCGCTTGAGAGCCACCACGCCTCGATGCTCAGTTTCGTCGGCCAGCCGTGTCGGGATATTCACCTGCCTTTACGCAAGCTGGCGGCCTCGCTGCAGACGGTACGCACCATCGCGCTGGTGAAATCCGATATTCTTTACTGCTCCAGTATTTATGGCGAACGTAATATTAACCTTCATCAGCGGCAGCCCATGCTGCCGAGCAACCGCCCTCTTCTGGCCTTCTCCACCGACGGGTCGCTGCTGGTCGGCTCGCCGGTATTAATTCGCTGGTATCCGGTCTCTCTCAGCGGCGCCGACGGCGTCATGCTGATGATTAACATTGAGCTGCTGGGGGAGTTAATTCTCAACGCGAAATCACCGCTGATTACCGGTATTGGGCTGCAGGTGGGAGATAAAAGCTTTATTTACGGCCTCGGCCTGGTGGACCGCGACGCCATTCCCGGCGAGCGCATTATCTATCGCCAGAGCTCTTCGCAGTTTCCCTTTACCATCAACGTCAGCGGCCCGGGCGCCTCGGCCATCGCCCTCAACGACCTGCCCGCCGAGCTGCCGCTGGCGCTGATCCTTACGCTGTTGATGACCGGCATTGCCTGGCTAACCACCGCCGGCAGGCTCAGCTTCTCCCGTGAAATCAGCCTCGGGATCGCTTCTCGCGAGTTCGAGCTTTGGTGCCAGCCGCTGGAGGATGCGCGCAGCCAAAGGTGCTGCGGAGTCGAGATCCTGCTGCGCTGGAACAATCCGCGTCGCGGGAAAATTTCCCCCGACGTTTTTATTCCCATTGCCGAGGGCTATAATCTTATCGTTCCCCTCACCCGCTACGTCATCGCGGAGACCGCGCGCCAGCTCAACCTCTTCCCCCAGGACAAGCGCTTCCATATTTCGATCAACGTCGCCGCCCGCCACTTTGCTAACGGCGAGCTGCTGCGCGATCTGCATCACTACTGGTTTAGCGCTCATCCCATCCAGCAGCTGGTGGTGGAGCTGACGGAGCGCGACGTGCTGCAGGATGGCGATCGTCATATGGCCGAACACCTGCATTACAAAGGCGTGCAGCTGGCAATCGATGATTTCGGTACCGGCAACAGCTCGCTGTCATGGCTGAAAAAACTGCGCCCCGATATCTTAAAAATTGATAAGTCCTTCACCAGCGCTATCGGCATCGACAGCGTAAATTCGACGGTAACGGATATGATTATTGCCCTCGCGCATCGCCTGGAAATTGTCACTATCGCGGAAGGCGTTGAAACGCATGAGCAGGCGGAGTATTTGCGTGACCAGGGCGTCGATATCCTGCAGGGGTTTCGCTACGCCCGGCCGATGCCGATAAACGAATTCCCGCAATGGCTGGCGATGCACAGCCTGGCGACTGTGGGGGAAAAGGATAGCGAATAGCCTGCCGGCCCCTTGCGGAGGCCGGCAGGTCGGCGGGATTACTCTTCTTCGTCGTGCTCGTGGCGCGTTTTGACGACGCGGACCAGATCGACACGATAGCTGTTAGCCTCAACGATAGTGAACTGCAGCGGCGCCAGCTCAACGACGTCGCCGGTGCGCGGGATATGGCCGTTGACGGCGATAACCAGCCCGGCAACCGTCGCAATATCCTCTTCTTCGTTGACGATATCATCCAGCCCCAGCGTCTGCTGCAGCGCGTGGAGATCGGTCGAGCCTTTGATCAGCCAGCCGTCGCCATCGGCAACGATCTCCGGCGTCTCATCGGCATCCGGGAACTCGCCGGCAATCGCCTCCAGCACGTCCAGCGGCGTCACCAGCCCCTGCACCACTCCGAACTCGTTGGTGACAATGACGAAGCTGCCGCGGGCCCGGCGCAGAACGCCCAGCAGATTGATCGGGTCCAGGGTTTCCGGAACCACAATCGCCGGCGACGCCGAAGCGAGCGCCGCCACGTTCTCACCGGCCTCCAGGGCCACCAGCATCTCTTTGGCACGAACGATGCCGATGATCTCATCCAGCTCGCCCCGGCACACCGGGAACAGGCTGTGCGGGGAAGAGAGCAGCTGGCGGCGAATCTCATCTTCGCTCTGCTCGGCGTCAACCCAGCTGATTTCACCGCGCGGCGTCATGATGCCGCGCAGCGAGCGCTGGGCAAGCGTCAGCACGCCGTTAATCATGTAGCGCTCTTCCTCGGCAAACTCGCCTTCCGGTACCGGTACCGCAGAAGGCATGTCGCCATCGTGCGTGACCTGATTCTGCTTGCGGCTGCCCATCAGGCGCAGGATCGCATCGGCGGTTCGCGCGCGCAGCGGCAGCGTCGACTGATGGCGGATAAAGTTACGGCGCGCCACCTGGTTGAAGAACTCGATGGTTATCGAGAAGCCAATCGCGGCGTACAGGTAGCCTTTCGGTATATGGAAACCAAAGCCTTCAGCCACCAGGCTCAGGCCAATCATCAGCAGGAAGCTAAGGCACAGCACCACCACCGTCGGATGCTGGTTCACGAAGCGGGTCAGCGGCTTCGAGGCCAGCAGCATTACCATCATCGCAATCACCACCGCCGCCATCATCACCGGGAGATGGTTCACCATGCCCACGGCGGTAATCACCGCATCCAGCGAGAACACGGCATCAAGCACGACAATCTGCAGCACCACCACCCAGAAGCTGGCGTAACCTTTCCCATGACCGGCATCGTGCTGGCGGTTTTCCAGCCGCTCGTGCAGCTCGGTCGTCGCCTTGAACAGCAGGAATATCCCCCCCAGCAGCATAATAAGATCGCGCCCGGAGAAGGAAAAATCAGCGATGCTGAACAGCGGTTTGGTTAAGGTCACCATCCACGAAATAACCGACAGCAGCCCCAGACGCATGAACAGCGCCAGCGACAGGCCAATCAGGCGTGCTTTATCACGCTGCTTTGGCGGCAGTTTATCCGCAAGGATGGCGATAAATACCAGGTTGTCGATACCGAGCACGATCTCGAGGACGACCAGCGTCAACAGGCCGACCCAAATAGAGGGATCCATTAAGAATTCCATGAGTTGCTCCAGTTAACGACGGACGCAGTCATCGCTATGTCATGCACAGGCGAGACAATTGTTGCTGGTAAAAAAGCGTAGCAGGTAGCGGTGGCAGAAAGGTGCCAAAGGGTGAAAAGACGTCGATGAGGGTCCATACAGCGGGCTTATGCCCTATACTCCTGAGTAGTTAAACGGAAGCTAAACATAGCAAAAAACAGAAGCGGATTGGAAAAAAATTTACCTGTTTTTGCAATAGCTAAGGCTATTTTTTGCGCCGCGAAATTATTATTCGTAGATGCGTGATTAACGGATCTTCATCACATTAATTATTTTTTCACTATCTAAAATAATTCGCTGTAGTGATTATTTTAGATCTTACACCCTTACTGAATCGATTTTGTTCGCAAGAGTGATTCAGGATGTATCACAACAGATGATGCATTCACCATAATAAAGGAGGTAGCAAGTGACGATTGCTATTGTAATAGGCACACATGGTTGGGCTGCAGAACAGCTGCTGAAGACGGCAGAA
Source organism: Klebsiella sp. BIGb0149 (assembly GCF_004362605.1). Taxonomy (NCBI): domain Bacteria; kingdom Pseudomonadati; phylum Pseudomonadota; class Gammaproteobacteria; order Enterobacterales; family Enterobacteriaceae; genus Klebsiella; species Klebsiella sp. BIGb0149. Next base: position 338,354 of record NZ_SNYG01000002.1, read on the forward strand.
ATGCTGTTGGGCGAGCAGGAAAACGTTGGCTGGATTGATTTCGTTCCCGGTGAAAACGCCGAAACGCTGATCGAGAAGTACAACGCACAGCTGGCGAAGCTGGACACGACTAAAGGCGCGTTGTTTCTCGTCGATACGTGGGGAGGCAGCCCGTTCAACGCGGCGAGCCGCATTGTCGTCGATAAAGAACACTACGAAGTCATCGCCGGCGTTAACATTCCAATGCTGGTTGAAACGCTGATGGCCCGTGACGACGATCCGTCGTTCGACGAGCTGGTGGCGTTAGCGGTGGAAACCGGTCGTGAAGGCGTTAAGGCGCTGAAAGCGAAAGCGGTAGAAAAAGCGGCTCCGGCTCCCGTTCAGGCGGCAGCGCCGCAAGCGGCAACCCCAGCTAAACCGATGGGTCCAAACGATTACATGGTTATCGGCCTGGCGCGTATCGACGATCGTCTTATCCACGGACAGGTCGCGACCCGCTGGACCAAAGAAACCAACGTCACCCGTATTATTGTCGTCAGCGATGAAGTCGCCGCCGATACCGTACGCAAAACGTTGCTGACTCAGGTTGCACCTCCGGGCGTCACCGCCCACGTTGTCGATGTGGCTAAAATGATCCGCGTCTACAACAACCCCAAATACGCCGGCGAGCGCATTATGCTGCTGTTCACTAACCCAACTGACGTTGAACGCGTTGTTGAAGGTGGCGTGAATATCACCACCGTTAACATCGGCGGCATGGCTTTCCGCCAGGGCAAAACGCAGGTGAACAACGCGATTTCGGTCGATGAGAAAGATATTGAAGCGTTCAGGAAGCTGAACGCCCGCGGTATCGAACTGGAAGCACGAAAAGTTTCCACCGACCAGAAACTGAAAATGATGGACCTGATCGCCAAGGTTAATAAATAACCCTGCGCTCGCGCCTGACTTTTCAACTTAAGACTTAATCAACAGGAGAAGTACAATGGAGATTACCCTTCTTCAGATTGTGCTGGTGTTCATCGTCGCGTGTATTGCGGGTATGGAGTCGGTACTTGATGAATTTCAGTTCCACCGTCCTCTGGTGGCCTGTACGCTGATTGGCGCCGTTCTCGGGGATATGAAAACCGGTATTATCATCGGTGGTACCCTGGAAATGATCGCCCTGGGCTGGATGAACATCGGCGCCGCCGTTGCGCCGGATGCCGCCCTCGCGTCCATCATCTCGACCGTGCTGGTTATCGCCGGCCACCAGAGCATTGGTGCCGGTATCGCGCTGGCTATCCCGCTGGCAGCAGCAGGCCAGGTTCTGACCATTATCGTTCGTACGATCACCGTTGCCTTCCAGCACGCTGCGGATAAAGCGGCGGAGAGCGGAAACCTGACGGCCATTTCCTGGCTTCACGTTTCGTCTCTGTTCCTGCAGGCCATGCGTATCGCTATCCCGGCCGTTATCGTCGCTATCTCCGTCGGTACCAGCGAAGTCCAGGGCCTGCTGAACGCCATTCCTGAAGTGGTCACCGGCGGTCTGAACATCGCGGGTGGCATGATCGTGGTCGTTGGTTACGCGATGGTCATCAACATGATGCGCGCAGGCTATCTGATGCCGTTCTTCTACCTCGGCTTCGTTACCGCTGCGTTCACCAACTTCAACCTGGTTGCTCTGGGCGTGATTGGTACCGTAATGGCCATCCTCTACATCCAGCTTAGCCCGAAATACAACCGCGTAGCGGGTGCGCCAGCGCAGGCTGCTGGTAATAACGATCTCGATAACGAACTGGACTAACAGGTGAGCGAAATGGTTGATATGACTAAAAATACCACCGAGAAAAAACTCACTCAGAGTGATATTCGTGGCGTGTTCATTCGTTCTAACCTGTTCCAGGGTTCATGGAACTTCGAACGTATGCAGGCGCTGGGCTTCTGCTTCTCTATGGTGCCGGCAATTCGTCGCCTGTACCCGGAGAATAACGATGCGCGTAAACAGGCGATTAAGCGTCACCTTGAGTTCTTTAACACTCACCCTTACGTTGCGGCGCCGGTTCTCGGCGTAACGCTGGCGATGGAAGAGCAGCGTGCTAACGGCGCGGAGATCGACGATGGTGCCATCAACGGTATCAAAGTCGGCCTGATGGGTCCGCTGGCAGGCGTAGGCGACCCGATCTTCTGGGGTACCGTGCGTCCGGTATTCGCGGCGCTGGGCGCCGGTATCGCGATGAGCGGCAGCCTGCTCGGTCCTCTGCTGTTCTTTATCCTGTTTAACGCGGTACGTCTGCTGACCCGTTACTACGGCGTCGCGTACGGTTACCGTAAAGGTATCGACATCGTTAAGGATATGGGCGGCGGCTTCCTGCAGAAACTGACCGAGGGGGCATCGATTCTCGGCCTGTTTGTCATGGGGGCACTGGTTAACAAGTGGACGCACGTGAACATCCCGCTGGTGGTATCCACCATCACCGGTCAGGATGGCCAGACTCGCGTGACCACCGTGCAGACTATCCTTGACCAGCTGATGCCGGGCCTGGTGCCTCTGCTGCTGACCTTCGCCTGTATGTGGCTGCTGCGTAAGAAAGTTAACGCCCTGTGGATCATCGTTGGCTTCTTCGTCATCGGTATCGTTGGCTACGCCATCGGCCTGCTGGGGCTGTAATTATCCTGCTGTACGCCGGGGGCCTGCCCCCGGCTTTTTTTTTAGCTTTTGTTCGGAGGATGGATGACTCTCACGGATCTGGTGCTGGTGCTGTTTATTTTGCTTCTGCTGGCATTTGCGATTTATGACCAGTTTATTATGCCGCGCCGCAACGGCCCGCAGCTGCTGGCCATTCCCCTGCTCCGCCGCAGCCGCGTTGACGGGATAATCTTCGTCGGCCTCACCGCCATCCTGATTTATAACAACATTGTTAGCCACGGCGCGCTCATCACCACCTGGTTGTTATCTGCTCTGGCATTAATGGGACTCTACCTGTTCTGGATCCGCACGCCAAAGATCATCTTCAAGCCGGCTGGCTTTTTCTTCGCCAATATCTGGATTGAATATAAGCGTATTAAAGAGATGAATTTATCGGAAGACGGCGTGCTGGTGATGCAATTAGAGCAAAGACGCCTGCTTATTCGCGTACGAAATATCGACGATCTGGAAAAAATATACAAACTTCTCGTTTCTACTCAATAAGTTAAAAATATAGCCTGCGCTATATTTCAGCCCATTTCGGCAGAGGGAATATAGCCATTGCTATATTCCCTCTGCCCACTTCACTGATATTTATTAACCAATTCTTGACACCTAAATTCAAATGAAAATCGTTATCATTTGGTTATTAAAATATCTAAATCGTGTTATTGTTTTATATTCTCAAAATATGTTAAGGTTGCGCCCGTCGTTGGGGAGTAGCCGATCTTCTGTCCGCCAGGCCAGAAGATGTACGTGTCAACATACTCGTTGCAAAACGTGGCACGTACGGGTTGAAGAACGCATTCAATCAGGCGAGACCATAGGCACATCACTGCGGTGCGCAATATATAGTCATTAGAGTTATTGCGTATATTTACTGGGGGCAGCGATGTGTCATATGGAATATCCCCGGTCAGGACGCACTCATGAACTTATCCGCAACGATTCTTCTGGCCTTTGGCATGTCCATGGACGCCTTCGCCGCCTCTATCGGTAAGGGTGCCACCCTCCACAAACCTAAATTTTCCGAAGCGTTACGCACCGGGCTTATCTTCGGCGCGATTGAAACGCTGACCCCGCTTGTCGGCTGGGGAATGGGGATGCTTGCCAGCCAGTTCGTCCTCGAGTGGAATCACTGGATTGCCTTTGTGCTGCTGGTTTTCCTCGGTGGCCGAATGGTCATTGAAGGATTTCGCGGCGGCGTTGACGATGAGTGCGAAGCGCCCCATCGTCACGGCTTTTGGCTGCTGGTCACCACCGCCATTGCTACCAGCCTTGACGCGATGGCCGTTGGCGTCGGTCTGGCATTCCTGCAGGTGAACATCATTGCCACCGCGCTGGCGATTGGCTGCGCGACGATGGTGATGTCAACGCTGGGTATTATGCTGGGGCGGTTTATCGGCCCGCTGCTTGGCAAACGGGCTGAAATTCTCGGCGGGATTGTGCTGATCGGGATCGGGGCAGAAATTCTCTGGAGCCATTTCGCCGGTTAGCTATCAGGCATCACGCTGCCAGCAGTGGATCATAAAATCTGTCTGGCAGCCGAATAGCGCCTGCTGGCGCAGCGTCTCACGCACCGGCGGTTTCGCCCGCCATGCAAACGGCGTCATCTGCAGCAGCGCCTCGGCCTCACTTCCGCTTAGCGTCATGGGATAAGCCAGCTGCTGCTCATGGCGCAGGGAAAAACCGGTCATCTCTTCCGTATTCTGCTCGTGCAGATGCACCTCGTCGTAAATCAGGCCTTTCAGCTCAAGCAGATGCTTCGGACCCGGCGTCGCGGTAACCACCCAGCCCCCGGGTCTGACCACCCGCGCCAGCTCGAGCGCGTTGCAGGGAGCGTAGATCCGCACCACCGCATCAAAGCTGGCATCAGCAAACGGCAGACGCTGGCTGGAAGCGACGCAGAAATTCACCTGCGGATAGCGTTTGGCCGCCGCGCGAACCGCTGATTTAGAGACGTCGAGGCCCCAGCAGCGGGCTGAAATAGCGGCAAACGCGTGGGTGTAGTAACCCTCGCCGCAGCCGATGTCCAGCAGGTCGGCTGGCGCACAGGTCTGCAGAAACTCGCCGATCGCATCACGCAGCGGCTGGTAGTGGCCGGCATCGAGAAAGGCGCGTCGCGCCTGCATCATTTCCGCACTGTCGCCCGGATCGCGCGAGCGCTTGAACTGCACCGGCAGCAGGTTAACGTATCCCTCCTTCGCTAAATCAAACTGGTGCCGCTGCGGGCAGATATAGCTATTTTCGCGGCGCTCAAGCGGCGCGTGGCAAAGGGGGCAACTGTAAGACATGACAACTCCGGTGTCGCTGAAAGAGCGAAAGTGTAGCGTTATTCGCTCTTTCAGACCACTGTTACAGCGCCGGAGGCAGGCTCTCGTCGTTGTGCATAACGATAAGATTGTCCGAGCCCGCCGGCATTCCGTCCGGCATCACGTTTTCGAGACGCAGGACGTCGCCCATTATCTGGCTAAATACCGGCGCCGAAACGGCCCCGCCGTAATAGGAGCCGTTGCTGGGGTCGTTGATCACCACCACCAGCGCAAACTGCGGGTTGCTGGCCGGCGCCACGCCCGCGGTATAGGCAACATATTTATCGATGTACTTGCCGTCCGGGCCAATTTTTTTCGCGGTCCCGGTTTTTACCGCAATCCGATAGTCGCGGACGGCCGCTTTTGTCCCGCCGCCGCCCGGCAACGCCACGCTCTCCATCATATGCTCTACTTCATGGACGATCTGTTCCGGCATCACTCGCGTGCCGATAACCGGCGGATCGATGCGGGTAATCGACAGCGGCCGCTCGATGCCGAAGCCGCCGATGGTGGCGTAGACGTGCGCCAGCTGCAGCGGGGTGACCATCAGGCCGTAGCCAAAAGAGAAAGTCGCGCGATCCAACTGGCCCCAGTAGCGGCGCTGGGGCATCAGCCCCGTGCTTTCCCCGGTGAGCCCGAGGCCCGTCGGGTCGCCAAAGCCAAAGGCCTTATAGGTGTCGATCAGGTGCTGGACCGGCATAGCCAGAGACAGGTGCGAGACGCCGACATCGCTGGATTTTTGCAGAATGCCGGTGAGGGTCAGCTCCGGATAGTAGCCGACATCGCGAATGCGGTGACCGTCAAGAACGAAAGGATGGGTATCCACCACGCTGTCAGGCTGCACAATCCCCTGCTGCAGCGCCGTCATCAGCACCAGCGGCTTCACCGTCGAGCCTGGCTCAAAGGTATCGCTGATGGCGCGATTACGGAAATCATCCAGCCGGGCGTTATCGCGATTATTGGGGTTAAAGTCCGGATAGCTGGCCATCGACAGGATTTCGCCGGTATCAATCTTAATGAGCACCGCCGCTCCGGACTCGGCCTTGTTCCAGCTGACCGCATTATCCAGCGCATCCTCGGTGACCGTCTGCAGCCGCTCGTCGATACTCAGCTGTAAATTGTGCGCCGGAACCGCCGCCACCTCGGTGATATTTTCAATCACGTGGCCGTGGCGATCTTTACGCACCAGCCGACGCCCGGCCTTTCCGGTCAGCTGGGCGTTGAAGCTTTTTTCAACCCCTTCAATGCCCTGATTATCGATATTGGTAAAACCAAGCAGGTTGGCCGCAACGTGACCAGCCGGATAAAAGCGTCGGGATTCGTCGCGCAGGTTAATCCCCGGCAGATGCAGCTTATCGATCCACTCGGCCTGCTCCGGGTTAACCTGGCGCGCCAGATAGACAAAGCGCATATGGGGATGAGCCTGAACCCGTTTCGCCAGGTCGCTCAGGTTAAGGTGCAGCGCTTCCGCCATCGCCTGCCAGCGCGGACCATAGCCGACGCCCCCTTTCTCGAGGATCGTTTGCGGGTCGGCCCAGATAGCGCTAACCGGTACGCTGACCGCCAGCGGGCGATTCTCGCGGTCGCTTATCATCCCGCGCTGAACGTCAATAGGCTCTTCGCGCAGCGAACGCATATCCTCTTGCTTAACCAGATTATCGGGGGAGACAATCTGCAGCCATCCCACCCGGCCTAAAAGCAGCCCAAGGCAGCTGAGGATCGCTGCGCACAGTAGCCCAAAGCGAATCGGGGTGAAATTCGCGCCTGTTTTAGTTTTGTTCTTTTGCACCGTAGCTCCAGCATTATTTTGCAACCCTCTGATTTAACAGAAAATCGACAAAACAGGATGCGAAACAGTGCTAATAAAGGTGTTGTTTTGCAACAAAGCGCAACGGAGGGGGGAAATCGGAAATGTTTTGCAATAAACGCTAAAAAGCCCCGCAAAGGCGAGGCTTTCTTTACAAGCTGAGTGGTCTTGAATCAGATAGCAGTTACGTTAACTGCTGCCGGACCTTTCTGGCCGTCCTGAATTTCGAACTCAACGTTCTGGCCTTCAGCCAGAGTTTTGAAGCCATTACCCTGGATAGCGGAGAAGTGTACGAACACGTCTTTGCTGCCATCAGCCGGAGTAATAAAGCCAAAACCTTTAGACTCGTTGAACCACTTAACTTGACCTTTAATCTTTGCCATTTGCAAAATTCCTTAGACTGTTTTCTTCGCCCGCAGGCGCTTACATAGATAAAACTGACACACTACTGCATGAGGCACTAATATAAGGTTCGGCAGAGAAGCGGTATTCAACGACAACGTGTTTACTCAGGACTTCTTTACTGAAAATGCCACACATAAACAGAACTGTACCTCGTTTAACCCGAAAGGTGTTATCACATACAACGTTAATAATGGCAAGCCATTTTTAAACGGCTCTCGATCCTTCGCACAAAATATAAGGGAATCATTTGACCAACTGCACGTTTATGCGCCTTTTCTCGCCTGCCGTTAATCCCGGGGCGCGCGGCAAACATCCGATTATGCATGGATGATAGCTGCAACTTTTTCACCACAGCTCAACAACTTCGCTCCGTCCAGCCCGCCATGCATGCACCCTGCCAATTTTGAGGGGTTACGTGCGCATAGCTGCATAACGATGCGCATAAACGCGCATATTGATAGTTGAAAATTGGCTTAGGCCGAGAATATGCAGGGTTAATTAAATGCTGTTAGCCACGCGACAAATAGTGTTTATATTGCATCTTAATAATGAAATTTCGATGACACACACTTTCATCATGCAATTAAATCACGATGTTATTATTTTATTTGAATAGCTCAAAAATCCATAGCTTATTGGATAAAATTGCGATCGCTAACACATTAAGTGACATAAGAAATGTGGCAATAAGCGCGGAAGGATAAGAATAAGTTATTGCGTAAGGCGATGAGGCAGGTGTACACCAGCGCGGTGTACACCCGTTTATCAGCTACCGTTCAGCGACGAGACGGATAAAGTCGTCGTCGTCCTTCCCCTTCTCAACGGCTGAAGGTTCGGCAACCTCTTCCTTCTCAGGCTCATTGGCTTCGCAGAGACGACGCAGCAGCGCATTTTGGCGCTTTTGCTGATCCAGCAGAGCCTGCAGCAGCGCAATCTGCTCGTTAGCGCGCGAACTTGCGCGATTAACAAAAAACCATAACAACAGGCCGACAAGCAACAGCACAATGGAAAGCGCCAGCGATGCCAGATTTACGATCCCAGGACTTAGTAACTCACTCATTTCACCACCTCAAAGAGAAGGCGTTTATTCTACCACCCGCGCAGCAGAAGAAAATCAGTCGTCATAAAAATGTCTTACCAGGGGATGAATTTGTTGATGGTGCAGATGCCGCTGAAAAACTGCACATCCTGATCGCACATTACGTTAAGCATCTGAGTCCACAGCAACAAACAGCCCGCTATGACAACAATCAGCAAAACCCAGCGTAATTTTTTCACTCCACACTCCGCATCAATACCAGATGTTGCCAGGATAGCACGCTCATCTTAAACCGCGGCTAACTGTAATACGAAACGCAAGTTTCAGAATCATAGACTTGTTTCAACTCGTGTACCTGTCAAAATAAACGCCGAGGATAATGCAAATTATGAGGCAACAATGCGATTGATCATTCGTACGATTGTAGTACTGGCTATCTTATGGATTGGCGTATTATTAAGCGGCTACGGCATGTTGATTGGCAGCAATGAGAACGCAGCGGGGCTGGGCCTCCAGTGTAAATATCTGACCGCTCGCGGTACCACAACCGTGCAGTACGTTCACTCTGACAGCGGTATTATTGGTCTGACCGACTGTCCGGTTCTGCGTAAAAGCGAAACCGTTATCGACAAAGGTTAATCCACTGCGGGCTACAGCAGGAAGCCTCTTCTCGCTGTAGCCGCCGCAGCTAGCGCCCGCCGCTGTCAGAACGGATAGTCGTTATAGCCCATCTGCTCAGAAATTTTACGCGCCGCGGTGTGCAGCATTGCAACGTATTCATGCAGACGCTCCTCCGAGAAGCGCAGCGTCGGGAAAGAGATACTCAACCCGGCAATCACTACGCCAAAGCGGTCGAAGACCGGTACGCCAATGCAGCGTAGCCCCTCTTCCTGCTCTTCGTTGTCTTCGCCGTAGCCCTGCTGACGAACGCTGTCCAGAACCCCCAGCAGCTCTTCGGTGCTGGTAATTGTCCGGTCGGTGCTGCGCTTATACTCGACGTCTTCGAGGATCTGCTCCACCTCGGCGCGGTCGCGCCACGCCAGCAGCACTTTGCCGATGGCGGTACTGTACAGCGGGTTGCGGCGGCCGATGCGCGAATACATGCGCAGGTTGTACATCGAATCGATTTTATGGATGTAGACGATACTGTCTTCGTCCAGCGCGCCCAGATGAATAGTCTCTTTCGTCAGGCGCGACAGCTCGCGCATCTGAATATCCGCACTGCGCACCAGATCGACATTCTGCAGCGCGCGCGCGCCCAGCTCGAACAGCTTCAGCGTCAGGGAGTATTTCTCAGACTCCCCTTCCTGGGCAACGTAGCCCAGAGACTTCATGGTCTGCAAAAAGCGATAAACGGTGCTTTTTGACATCATAACGCGCTGAGATAGTTCGGTAATACCAATTTCACGCTCTTCGCCAAGCGCCTGCAGGATGCCAAAAACCTTCAATACTGAAGAGACAGAATCTGGCTGTTTATCCAAATCTGCAACTGCCATTTATCACCTCATCGCTACTGTTTTATAAAAATTAGAACCGGTTTTTATTATAAATTCGCAACCCGATGCCCGCAATCGTTCTTCTGCCCATTCGTTACAAATCTGCGACATACAGCCGAATAATCAATGCTAAAATCATTATCCAGAGAATAGTTACGATAAAGACATAAGCTTAACATGGATAAAAACGTTTCCGATGGTCTGCCCCTGCCGCAGCGTTACGGCGCCATTCTGACCATTGTTTTAGGCATCGCGATGGCGGTACTCGACGGCGCCATTGCCAACGTGGCCCTGCCGACCATCGCCACCGACCTTAACGCTTCGCCCGCCGCCTCAATCTGGATAGTCAACGCTTACCAAATCGCCATCGTCATTGCGCTCCTGCCGCTCTCCTTTCTGGGTGATATGTTCGGCTATCGACGCATCTATAAAATCGGGTTACTGGTGTTTACCTTTACCTCACTGGCCTGCGCCCTATCCCACTCGCTGGAGATGCTGACTCTCGCCCGCGTAGCCCAGGGCCTCGGCGGCGCCGCGCTGATGAGCGTGAATACCGCGCTCATTCGTCTTATCTTCCCGAAGCGCTTCCTCGGACGGGGAATGGGGATCAACTCGTTTGTGGTCGCCGTCTCATCCGCAGCCGGCCCGACGATTGCCGCCGCTATCCTCTCCGTCGCCTCCTGGCAGTGGCTGTTTTTAATCAACATTCCGCTGGGGATTATTTCGCTGACGCTCGCCGTGCGCTACCTGCCGGCCAACAGCGGCCGCAGCAGGATCACCCGCTTCGATCTCCCCAGCGCTATCATGAATGCGCTGACGTTTGGCCTGCTGATCGTCGCGCTCGGCGGCTTTGCGCAGGGGCAGTCCGGCCGGCTGGTGCTCGCTGAATTGGCCACTATGCTGGTTATCGGGTTCTTCTTCATTCGCCGCCAGCTGCGGATGCCGGTGCCGCTGCTGCCGGTTGATCTGCTGCGTATTCCGCTTTTCTCGCTCTCCATCTGCACCTCAATCTGCTCCTTCTGCGCCCAGATGCTGGCGCTGGTTTCGCTGCCCTTCTTCCTGCAGGCGACGATTGGACGCAGCGAGGTCGAGACGGGACTTCTGCTGACGCCCTGGCCGCTCGCGACCATGGTGATGGCGCCGCTGGCGGGTTATCTGATTGAGAAAATTCACGCGGGGCTGCTGGGAGCGGTCGGTCTGGCGGTCATGGCCTGCGGTCTGTTTGGCCTGGCGCTGCTGCCCTCATCGCCGTCCGACCTCGATATTATCTGGCGCATGGCGCTCTGCGGCGCGGGCTTCGGCCTGTTCCAGTCGCCGAATAACCACACTATAGTCTCATCGGCCCCGAGCCACCGCAGCGGAGGGGCCAGCGGAATGCTCGGCACCGCCCGACTGCTGGGACAAAGCACCGGCGCGGCGCTGGTCGCGCTGCTGTTCAATCTGCAGGGTAACGGCGGCACCCATACCGCGCTGCTGCTGGCCGGAGGACTGGCGGTGGTTGCGGCTACCGTTAGCGGCCTGCGCGTCACCCAGCCGCGCCCCGGACAATAGCCCGCCCGATTACGGCACAAAAAAAACCGCAGCCCGATTAAGGCTGCGGTTTTTGTTTCTGCGCTCTAAAGAAGAATGTTACTTCAGATATTCCCCGCTGCGCAGAGCTTCGATACGTTTGTCCAGCGGCGGGTGCGTCATAAACAGCTCGCTCATCGATTTCGCTTTGCCGTTGATGCATAGCGCCATCATGCTGCTGGCTTCCTGCGGCTCGTAGCTGGTTTTCAAACGCTGCAGGGCGGCGATCATTTTCTCGCGACCGACCAGACGGGCAGAGCCCGCGTCCGCATGGAACTCACGATAGCGCGAGAACCACATGGTGATGATGCTGGCCAGAATCCCAAACACCAGCTCCAGAACGGTAGCGACGGCAAAGTAAACCAGCGGGTTGCCGTTGCTGCTCTCGCCTTCATCGCGGTTGCCGCTAAGGAATCCTGCGGCAATTTGCGCGATAACGCGCGAGATAAAGATAACGAAGGTGTTCACCACCCCCTGAATCAGGGTCATGGTCACCATATCGCCGTTGGCAATGTGGCTGATTTCATGGGCAATAACGGCTTCCGCCTCGTCACGGCTCATGTTTTGCAGTAGCCCGGTGCTGACGGCAACCAGCGAAGCATCACGGCGTGCGCCGGTGGCAAAGGCGTTAATATCCGGCGCATGGTAGATAGCAACCTGCGGCATGCCGATGCCCGCCTGCTGCGCCTGCTGCGCGACGGTATTCATCAGCCAGCGTTCGGTTTCGTTACGCGGCTGCTCAATGACTTCCCCACCCACCGATTTTAGCGCCATCCATTTCGACATCAGCAGCGAAACGATCGAACCACCAAAACCAAAAAGCAGCGCCATGATCATTAGCCCGGTCATGCTGCTTGACTGTATTCCCGTCAGGCTTAGCACCAGCCCGAACACCGCCATAACGGCCAGGTTGGTCAACAGGAAGAGCGCGATTCGCATCATAATTTTCTTCTAACCTCGATTTAACAAAACGCACTATGCGATTCCCCATATCGTAGGGGTACAACGTTAATTTTCAACCATCCTCCCCCGCTAAGTCACGAGAAAGACACAACTTTACATTTTGTAGCATATCGCTGACATCTGCATAATATATTGACATCGCGCGCGGGGGAATCGAGGTTTTTGACCGCAGGATCGGATAAAAAAACGGGCACAACATGTGTGCCCGTCGGGTGCTTATTTGCTAACCGGTGGCTCCACCGCCGGCTGGTCTTTCTCCAGATGGGCCAGGTCGAGCGCGATATGGACCGTTTCATCAAGATACGGATCCGGCTCCTGGTAATCCTTCGGCAGATCGTCCAGCTTCTTAAGCTGCGGTTTGCCTTCACGCTTCAGGCGATCGTTAATGCGGGCCAGACGAGTCGCATCATCCTCTTCGTTCTCTTTCTCACGCTGGGCGTAGTTCAGAGAAACGATATTGCGCTTGTCTTTCATCGCGTTATAGCGAGCAATGTCCTTCATGATGTACTGGAATTCCGGATCTTTGGCAATCCGCTCATCATGCAGCTTCAGCAAACCGGGGCCGAACGGCGTTAAGTCGCCGGACTTGACGTAGGTCGCTGCATTCACGCTATCCCACGGCAGGGCGTTATCTTCATACTGCTCGCCGGTCTCGCGATCTTCGGTGCCGGTTGGCATCATGATGTCCGGCGTTACGCCCTTACGCTGAGTACTGCCGCCGTTTATGCGGTAGAACTTCTGGATGGTGTACTGCACGGAACCCAGCGCCGGCCAGTCAGGACGCAGCATCTGATCGTAAATACGGTTCAGGGAGCGGTACTGCTGCACGGTGCCTTTACCGAAGGTTGGCTCACCGACGATCAGTCCGCGCCCGTAGTCCTGCATCGCCGCGGCGAAGATTTCAGAAGCCGAAGCGCTGAAGCGGTCAACCAGTACAACCAGCGGGCCTTTGTAGTACACGACGCCGTCGGTATCGCTGTCTTCACGCACTTTACCGTTGTTATCACGAACCTGCACTACCGGGCCAGACGGGATAAACAGGCCGGAAAGCGATACCGCCTCGGTCAGCGCCCCGCCGCCGTTGCTGCGCAGGTCGATAACGATACTGCTGACGTTCTGTTTTTCCAGCTTCTGCAGCTGAACCTTGACGTCATCCGTCAGGCCAACGTAGAAACCGGGGATATCCAGCACGCCGATTTTTTCTTTACCAACGGTTTTCACCGACATTTTAACCGCGCGATCTTCGAGACGAATTCGCTCGCGGGTTAGCGTGACGATGCGCGTTTTCGCGCCCTTGCCCGCAGGCAGCACTTCAAGACGAACCTTACTGCCCTTCGGCCCTTTAATCAGCGCCACCACGTCGTCAAGACGCCAGCCGATCACGTCAACCATGCCCTTGCCGGCCTGGCCAACCCCGACGATACGGTCGCCAACGCTAATTGACTTGCTCTTCGCCGCCGGGCCGCCGGCCACCAGCGAGTTAATCACCGTATAGTCGTCGTCCATCTGCAGCACCGCGCCGATCCCTTCTAACGAAAGGCTCATTTCGGTATTGAACTGCTCGGTATTGCGCGGCGACAGGTAGTTGGTATGCGGGTCGATTTCACGGGCAAAGGAGGTCATAACCAGCGAGAACACATCTTCACTATTGGTTTGCGCCAGACGGCGAATAGCAAACTTATAGCGGCGGGTCAGCGTTTCGCGGATCTCTTTGTCGTCTTTACCCGCAAGCTTCAGGCTCAGCTGGTCAAACTTCACCTTGGCATCCCACAGCGCGTTCAGCTCGGCCTCGTCTTTCGGCCAGGGCGACTTGCTGCGGTCAAGGTTGAAGTTATCGTTGCCGGTAAAGTCCATCGGACGCTCCAGCACCTTCAATGCGTACTGGTAGCGTTCGAAACGCCGCTTCTGTCCCAGGTTATACAGGTCGTAAAAAACGTCCAGTTTTCCGCTGCGCAGCTCGTCGCCGATTTGATTTTTCCTGGCGGCAAACTGGGCAACGTCGCTGGCCAGCAGCACGTTGTGGCTGTAATCCAGCAGGTTCAGATAACGGTCAAAAATTTTTGCCGAGAAGGCGTTATCGAGATCGAACTGTCGATAGTGCGAACGAGTAAAGCGCGAGGTTACGCGCTCACTCACCGTCGCGTGCTGCGGCTCTTCTTTCAGCACGGGGATTTGATCGGCTCGGGTAATATCATCCGCGGCAAACGCATGGCCTGCTATTGCTAGCAGGCCCGCAAGCGCGGTGAGCTTAAAGAATGTGTTCATGCCTGGCCCGGCCTCCGTTTCAGAACACCAGGTGTTCTGCGCGTACAATCATTGACATACCAGAAGTCAGCTGTACACGAACGCCATCTTTGGTGATTTCCAGAACGGTGGCGTCCATTGCGTTATTGCCTGCTTTCACCTTCAGAGCCTGGCCGACGGACAGCACGGTCAGATCTGATACAGGAGTATGACGCTCTTCGCGCGGTGCTTTCGCAACGGCAGGACGCGGCTTACGCTGTTCGGTGCCTTCTTTGCGGCGAACCTGAGGACGCGGCTTACGCTCACGACGGGTGCCGTCTTCCTGCTGACCTGCAGCGGCAGCTGCGGCTTCGCGTTTTTTGGCCTGCTGGCCTGCACGCTGTGCCTGGACGCGAGCTTTTGCTTCTTCGAGCTGCTGACGGGCATGAGCAACGTGCTGCTCTTCCAGTTCGCCGCACGGGTTGCCGTCGAGGTCGACGCGAATCGCCCCTGGCTTAACGCCGTACAGATAGCGCCAGCTCGAAGTATAAAGACGTAAAGCGGCACGAAGCTGGGTTTTGCTGAGATTCATCTCACCCCCAACGCGCTCAACGAGATCCTGAAAAATACCGACTTTCAGGGGGCGAGCTTCACCTTCAGCGCTGAAGCACTGTGGGAAACGTTCGGCCAGAAATGCGATAACTTCTTTACTGCTATTCAACTTAGGTTGATTTTCCATGAAATTTCCTGATTACAACGGACGTAGCCAACAAGCCGCAGGCATGAACAGGCGCCATTATAATGACGCCATCGCTAAATGCTACGTTATCCGTTGATTATCCTGCGACGTGGGTGAATATTTTTTGATAGTCGGTCGCAGAAATGAGTTTTTCCAGCTGCGCTACCAGTTCCGTAAGCCCTTGTTCATCCTCAGCGGTGAAGCGGGCGTACGCGGTGCTGTCGATATCCAGGACGCCAATAATCTGACCGTTCACCCGCAGCGGGAAGACAATCTCCGAATTGCTGGCGGCATCACATGCGATATGCCCGTCAAAGGCGTGAACATCCTCCACGCGCTGCACGCGATTCTGCGAAACGGCAGAACCGCAAACGCCCCGCCCAACCGGAATTCGCACGCAGGCCAGCTTGCCCTGGAAGGGCCCCAGCACCAGCGTATCGCCTTCGAGTAGGTAGAACCCGGCCCAGTTAACCTCGGTCAGCCGCTCAAACAGCAGCGCGCTGGTATTAGAGATCGTGGCCAGAAAACTGGTTTCACCTGCCATTAATGCCTGAAAATCACGGTTCAGATCCGCGTAAAATTCTGTTTTGTTCATTATATAATCACTTAGTTGTCTTACTCTCGTACACCGACTGCCTAATAAAATAAGCATTAAATGCGTTCAGGCTCAAGATGAATTCATTCCTGGGTTAATATAGTGAAATACATTCATTGCCGTACGTAATAAATGCCACTAAAAACACCCCAGATCACGCCAGCGAAAAAGATGACCGTACATGCGGTCGGTTCGCCGCTGCCTCAGGCCCACTATCACCGCTGCCCGCAGTGCGACATTCTGTTTCGCCTGCCGGTGCTTAAGCGCAATCAGAGCGCCTGGTGCCCACGCTGCAGCGCCAAAATACGCGACGGCCGCGACTGGTCGCTTTCGCGCCTTGGCAGTATGGCGATCGCCATGATGCTGCTGATGCCTTTCGCCTGGATGGAGCCTTTACTGCGTTTGCACCTGCTCGGCGTGCGTATCGACGCTAACGTATTACAGGGCATCTGGCAAATGACCGACCAGGGGGATCCGCTGACGGCGGCGATGGTGCTATTTTGCGCCATTGGCGCGCCGGCCCTGCTGGTTATCTCCATCGCCTATCTTTGGCTAGGCAACGTGCTGGGGATGAACCTGCGCCCGGTGCTGCTGATGCTGGAGCGGCTTAAAGAGTGGGTGATGCTTGATATCTACCTGGTGGGCATCGGCGTGGCCTCGATCAAGGTCCAGGATTACGCGTTCCTGCAGCCCGGCGTCGGGCTTATCGCCTTTGTGTCATTGACGCTGCTCAGCATCCTCACGCTCATTCACATGAACGTCGAAGAGCTGTGGGAGCGATTCTATCCCGAACGCCCGGCGCTGCGCCCGGACCCGAATCTACAGGTGTGCACCGGCTGCCACTACACCGGGCACCGCGACTCCCGCGGACGCTGCCGTCGCTGCCATACGCCGCTACGCCACCGTCGGCCGCAGAGCCTGCAGAAGAGCTGGGCGGCGCTGATTGCCTCGGTGATGTTCCTGCTCCCCGCCAACCTGCTGCCGATCTCGATTATCTACGTTAACGGCGCGCGCCAGGACGATACGATCCTCTCCGGGATTATGTCGCTGGCCAACAGCAACGTCGCCATTGCCGGCGTGGTGTTTATCGCCAGTATTCTGGTGCCGTTTACCAAAGTTATTGTGTTGTTTACGCTGCTGGTCAGCATACAATTCAGGTGCGAACAGGGACTGCGCACCCGCATCCTGCTGCTGCGGCTGATTACCTGGATTGGCCGCTGGTCGATGCTCGATCTTTTCGTTATCTCATTAACCATGTCGCTGATAAACCGCGATCAACTCCTCGCTTTTACGATGGGGCCTGCTGCGGTATATTTCGGCGCCGCGGTAATATTAACTATCCTTGCTGTTGAATGGCTGGACAGCCGCTTACTTTGGGACGCACATGAGTCAGGAAACGCCCGCTTCGCCGACTGAAGCCAAAATTAAAACCAAACGTCGCATCTCGCCATTCTGGCTGCTGCCGGTCATCGCGCTGATGATCGCCATCTGGCTGATCTGGACCAGCTATAGCGATCGCGGGACGACGATCACTATCGACTTTCAGTCGGCTAACGGGATTGTCCCCGGACGCACGCCTATCCGCTATCAGGGGGTAGAAGTGGGCACGGTGCAGAATATCTCGCTGAGTAAAGACCTGAGCAAGATAGAGGTTTCGGCCAGCGTCAAAAGCGATATGAAAGACGCCCTGCGCAAGGACACGCAGTTCTGGCTGGTCACGCCGAAAGCCTCCCTGGCTGGCGTTTCCGGCCTTGATGCGCTGGTCGGCGGGAACTATATCGGCATGATGCCGGGTCGGGGCGAACCTGAGGACCACTTTGTCGCCCTCGATACCCAGCCGAAATACCGTATCAACAACGGCGAGCTGATGATTCATCTCCACGCCGCGGATCTCGGCTCGCTGACCAGCGGGTCGCTGGTCTATTTCCGCAAAATTCCCGTTGGCCGGGTTTACGACTATGCGCTCAACGATAACAACCAGGGCGTCACCATTGACGTGCTGATCGAGCGCCGCTTTACCAATCTGGTCAAAAAAGGCACCCGCTTCTGGAACGTTTCCGGCGTCAAGGCCGACGTCGGAATTAGCGGCGCTAAAGTGGAGCTGGAAAGCCTTTCGGCCCTGGTTAACGGGGCGATTGCCTTCGATTCCCCCGACGATTCCAAAGTCGCTCAGCAAAACGATGAATACGGGCTTTACGAAGATTTGGCCCACAGCCAGCGCGGCGTACTGGTGACGCTCGATTTACCCGACGGCGCGGGGCTGAAAGCCGGCTCTACGCCGCTGATGTACCAGGGTCTCGAGGTCGGACAGCTGACTAAGCTCAACCTCCAGCCGGGGAGTAAAGTCACCGGCGAGATGACCGTCGATCCCAGCGTCGTAACCCTGCTGCGCGATAAGACGCTTATTCAGATGAAAAAGCCGAAAATTTCGCTGGATAACCCAAGCCTCAGCGCCCTGCTGACCGGCAATACCTTTGAGCTGGTTCCGGGAGAGGGAGAGGCGCGCAGCCACTTCGTGGTGCTGCCGGCGGATAAATCGCTGCTGGAGGAGCCCAACGTCGCCGCCATCACGCTGACGGCAGCGGAGAGCTTCGGCATTGACGCCGGACAGCCGCTGGTGCTGCACGGCGTGAAAATCGGCCAGGTGCTGGAGCGCAGGCTGACGGCGAAAGGCGTCACCTTCCAGGTGGCCATTACGCCGGAATATCGCGATCTGGTGCACGGAGACAGTAAATTTGTGGTTAACAGCCGCCTCGACGTTAAGGTTGGCCTCGACGGCATTAAGGTGCTTGGTGCCAGCGCCAGCGAATGGGTTGACGGCGGTATCCGCATTATTCCAGGCGCCAAAGGGGCGATTCAGTCCAGCTATCCGCTGTATGCCAATATGGAAAAAGCGCAGGAGAATAGCCTGAGCGACGTCCCGACCACCACCCTGAGCCTCACGGCGGAAACGCTGCCGGATGTGCAGGAAGGCTCGGTGGTGCTCTACCGCAAGTTTGCCGTTGGCGAGGTGACCTCCGTCAGGCCGCGCAGCGACGCGTTTGATATCGATCTGCACATTCAGCCAGAATATCGTCATCTGCTCACCGGCAATAGCGTGTTCTGGGCGGAAGGCGGCGCGAAGGTCCAGCTCGACGGCAACGGCCTGACCGTGCAGGCCTCGCCGCTGGCTCGCGCCCTTAAAGGGGCGATCAGCTTTGACGATCTGAGCGGCACCAGCGCCCGGGCACGCAGCGGTAATAAACGTATTCTGTATGCTTCAGAGACCGCCGCCCGCGCGGTGGGCGGGCAGATAACCCTGCACGCCTTCGATGCGGGAAAACTCTCCTCCGGCATGCCTATCCGCTACCTGGGGATTAACATCGGCCAGATCCAATCGCTGAACCTGATCACCGCCAAAAACGAAGTGCAGGCGAAAGCCGTGCTCTACCCGGAGTACGTGGATACCTTCGCCCGCGGAGGCACCCGATTCTCGGTGATCACCCCGCAAATTTCCGCGGCGGGCGTCGAGCACCTGGATACCATCTTCCAGCCGTATATCAACGTTGAGCCAGGTCGGGGCACGCCGCGCCGCGACTTCGAAATCCAGGAAACGACCATTAGCGACTCGCGCTATATCGACGGCCTGAGCATCGTGGTTGAGGTTCCGGAAGCCGGTTCGCTGGATATCGGCACGCCGGTGCTGTTCCGCGGCCTCGAGGTGGGGACGGTCACCGGGCTGACGCTGGGATCGCTGTCGGACCGCGTAATGGTCAAACTGCGGATCAGCAAGCGTTACCAGTATCTGGTGCGTAACAACTCGGTGTTCTGGCTCTCTTCCGGCTACAACCTCGACTTTGGCCTGATTGGCGGAGTGGTGAAAACCGGGACCTTCAATCAGTTCATTCGCGGCGGCATCTCCTTTGCCACCCCGCCGGGCACGCCGCTGGCGCCAAAAGCGCAGGATGATAAACACTTCCTGCTGCTGGAGAGCGAACCGAAAGAGTGGCGCGAATGGGGCACCGCCCTGCCGCGCTAGCCCGCAGGTTGTTGGAGCTCAGCCGCCGCCCCGACGCCTGAGCTCCGCGCTGGCTGAACGCTCCGGTGTCCGATGCCGGAGCGTTTATGGTAAACTGCGCACCCTTTTTTCTTGTGGTGCGCTCCAGTGGCTCAAAACGCTGTCTTTTTTCCTGACGAATTCCTCGCTCAAATGCGTGCGGCAATGCCGACACATCTCTCTTTCGATGATTTTATTGCCGCCTGCCAACGTCCGCTACGCCGCAGCATCCGCGTTAACACGCTGAAAACCAGCGTAGGCGACTTTCTACAGCTGGTCGCCCCCTACGGCTGGCAGCTTACGCCGGTGCCGTGGTGCGCAGAGGGATTTTGGATAGAGCGCGAGGACGAGGAGTCCCTGCCGTTAGGCAGCACCGCCGAGCATCTCAGCGGACTCTTCTATATTCAGGAAGCCAGCTCAATGCTGCCGGTGGCCGCCCTGTTTGCCGATGGCGATATGCCGCAGCGGGTGATGGATGTCGCCGCCGCGCCGGGGTCAAAAACCACGCAAATCGCCGCCAGGATGGGGAATAAAGGCGGGATCCTCGCCAACGAATATTCCGCCAGCCGGGTCAAGGTCCTGCATGCCAATATCAGCCGCTGCGGAATAAGCAACGTTGCGCTAACGCATTTCGATGGCCGGGTATTTGGCGCCGCGCTGCCGGAGAGCTTCGATGCGATCCTGCTCGACGCCCCCTGCTCCGGTGAAGGCGTGGTGCGCAAGGATCCCGAGGCCTTGAAAAACTGGTCCCCGGAAAGCAACCAGCAGATCGCGGCAACCCAGCGCGAGCTTATCGATAGCGCCTTTCACGCCCTGCAACCGGGCGGTACGCTGGTGTACTCAACCTGCACCCTGAACCGCGAAGAAAATGAGGACGTGGTGCAGTGGCTGCTGGCGCGCTATCCGCAGGCGGTGGAGACGCTGCCTCTCGGCTCGCTCTTCCCCCAGGCCAGCGAGGCCCTGACGGCGGAGGGCTTTCTTCACGTCTTCCCGCAGATTTATGACTGCGAGGGCTTCTTCGTTGCCCGTCTGCGTAAAACCGCCGCCGTTGAACCGCTGCCGGCGCCGGGCTACAAGGTGGGTAAGTTTCCGTTTATCCCGATGAAGCACCGGGAAAGCGCCGCCGTGTCGGACGCCGCGGCGGCCGTGGGTCTGCGCTGGGATGAGAGCCATACCCTCTGGCAGCGCGATAAGGAAATTTGGCTGTTCCCGCAGGCCATGGAAGCGTTTATTGGCAGGATCCGCTTTTCGCGAATTGGCATCCGGCTGGCGGAAACGCACAACAAGGGCTTCCGCTGGCAGCACGAGGCGGTCATCGCCCTTGCCGCATCCGGGACGCCTTTTGCGCTGACGGAGAGTGAGGCCGAAGAGTGGTATCGCGGCCGCGATATTTACCCGCAAACCCCGCCGCAGCAGGACGAAGCGATCGTCACTTACCAGGGCGCAACCCTCGGCCTGGCGAAAAAAGTGGGTTCACGCCTGAAGAACAGCTATCCCCGAGAGCTGGTGCGTGACGGGAAGCTATTTGCCGGCAAGGTGTGATTGAGCGCAAAAAAACAGCACTTTTTCACTGGCTATTTGCGCCCCATTGTCTACGCTGAAAAATGGCGGCCTTAACTGGTCGTACCACAATTCAGCAGACAAACGGGGTGAATTTATGAGTAAAACAAACATACGCATCGGCGCGTTTGAGATAGACGACGCCGAACTGCACGCTGAACAGCAGGGGGAGCGAACGTTAAGCATTCCCTGCAAATCCGATCCGGATTTGTGTATGCAGCTCGACGGTTGGGATGCTGACACCAGCGTTCCGGCCATTCTCGATGGCCGACATTCCGTTCTCTACCGTAAGCACTACGATCAACAATCTGACGCCTGGGTCATGCGCGTAGCCTGACTCAAAAAGAACCCGTCGCCTGAGACGGGTTATTTACCCCCCGCACTCGCTAAACTCCCCTATACTTATTAGCATGTTAACCTGAACATGTGGCCAGGATGTTTGCCTTAGTTTTGTTCATTTGTTACCTGGACGGCGGCTGCGAGGATATTGTCGTGGATGTTTACGACGACGAACGACGCTGCGTGGTCGCGATGGACGATCAGCGGATCCGCCAGGGCGGCTGCTTTCCGGTAGAAGACTTTATCGACGGCTTCTGGCGCCCCGCCAGCGAATACAGCGATTTCTAGCCTGCCTGCTGCAGCTGCACGAGGGTCAGCTCGCCGCCAAAGACGGCTCCGGTATCAATATAGTGCTGGTTATCGCCGTCGTAGCGCTGCCTGAGCGGCGTATGGCCAAACCAGAAATGATCGGCACCGCCAATCGCCCCGTGTCGCCCGGCCAGATGGTCCGTCAGGCGCTGACGGTTCCACAGGACCTGGGTAGCATCCACCGGCTGCTGCCAGCGATAGCACGCCGCCGGATAGTCCGCGTGGGCAATAACGTGGGTCTGCGAGCCGGCGCGGAGCTCAATAATCAACGGCAGCCGACGACAGCGGGCAAAGAGCGGCGCCATCTGCCGCCGCGCCTGCGACGAACTCTCCTGATACCAGCGCCCGCCGTTGAGCATCCACAGCGCCATCTTCCCGCTCTCCTGCGCCTCCAGCGCCATCTGCTCGTGGTTGCCCCGCACCGCGCGAAACCAGCGACGATCAAGGAGGCCCAGCGTTGCCGCGCTTTGCGGCCCGCGATCGATCAGATCGCCCACGGAGATAAGCAGATCCTGGTACGGGTCAAACCTGAGCAGCCGCAGCTTTGCCGCCAGCAGCGCAAGGCAGCCGTGCAGGTCTCCGACGAGCCAAATATTACGCCAGACTGAACCATCAAGATGCTGATACATATTGATCCTCCTGCCACAATTATAGCGAACTATTTCTCCTGTTCTCCTCCCTGAAACACACTTCAATAAAATTTAAACGAAACGGAAATATAGTCCGCCAGGGCATTAATCTCGCGCCTGACTCTCATTAAAATAGAAGCTAAATAACGCCGAGGTATTCATCGTGACGGACAATAGCCTGCATTCAGCTTACATACTACAGCCACACACAAATCTAATTACCGATCTGGTGATGGGCAGACTTATTCCCGCGCCAATCTGGCAAAAGCGTAATTACCGGCTTAAGTTCCTGCTGCGAACCGCATTATTTTATACGCCAACCCGGACCATGCTGGATAATCTCGCGGCGCGACCCAACTTCAGCCAGCTGCTCGCCGCTCAGGTGACGCTGCCGGGAAAAGTTCATCGTCAGTACCTGAGGCGCGGGCTCAACGCCGGCCAGCGCGCCGCGGCGATCGTCAGCCACTATCAGTATATTGATACCTTACCCGCCGGCCGGCTGGGTGCCGCCATGACCGCGGTGCAGGAGATGCCGCTGCTGGAGCTGCGGGGCAAAGATGACGCCCGGTTTACGCTGTCGGCCTCCTCTGCCGGGAAAGCCGAGCGCGAAGGCGAAACCACGCTTTGGCTGCGCGACGGGAACCAGACGCTGCTGGCCAGCGCGACGTTTAGCGTGGTGCGCGACCAGGAGCAGTGGCAGCTGACCATCGGCGGGCTGCAGGGGCCGCGGCGCAACGTCCCGCACGAGGTGATCAAACAGGCTACCCGCGCCTGCTACGGCCTGTTTCCTAAGCGCCTGCTGCTGGAGTTTATCTGGGCGCTGGCGGCGCAAAGCAATATCCAGGCAATTTATGGCGTGAGCGATAACGGCCACGTTTTCAGAGCATTGCGCTATCGCTTAAGTAAAGGACGCCACTTCCACGCCAGCTATGACGAGTTCTGGAAGTCTATTGAGGGCGAGGCCGACGGCGCGTGGCGCTGGCGTTTACCGCTGCGCCTTGAGCGCAAGTCTTTGGACGAGATTGCCAGCAAAAAACGGGCTGAGTATCGCCGCCGCTTCCAGCTGCTCGACGATCTGAATGCCGAGGTTATCGCCCTCACCGCCGGCTCCCGGCAGGCGTAGCTTGCCAATAAATAAACGCCGTTTTCGCAACGGCGTTTGCATCTTATCCTGCGGTTTCGTTACTATCATCACTTCTTCGTTTCCGTTCAGGTAGCCATTGAAGTTATGAGTAAAGCAGAAGCAGTGCTGTTGGCTATCGTCCTGATTATTTTGACGGCTTCCCTGTGGTTTATTTTCAGCGGCGAAATCTGGTCCCTCGTCAGTTATCTGGAAACGCGGCTATATCCCTCTTTAGTCGCTCCGGAATAACCCCTCTTTATTTACACACGCTATATGCGCGTTTTTTCTCACATCCTCATTTTTTCGCGGCATAACAGCGCATAAATAAGAAAAATCATGACGGTTTTACTCCGCCACCGGCCGATTAATTCACCCGGTCAATTTACGCTCCGCTGACTGCGCAGGTATCTGATGTTTGCGCCGAAGCGGATACGCTCTTCCCTCGTTGAATCATCCGTTTAGAATTGATCCTCGTCGTACATCCCCGTATCTGTAACCTCACTTTTGTCCAGATTTTTTGTTCTGAACTTTGCACCAGATGCAGATTTTTAAAAATATTCACAATTCTCACTAGCCGCAATACGTTAACAATCAAAACAAAAAACCAACAATTAGCGCATTAAGCAAATCATAAAACCATTAAAATCAAAAAATACAGAATAAAAAATCAGTAATAACAAAAAAAATCAGCCATTCACATAAAATTACACTTATTCATGGGAAGTGGTTATACGTTAAAAAAATAGGACGGTTCTCATTGAACGATCGGCAAGGTTTCTCGTTGTGCTTCGATTTCTCTCAGCGGCTTTCAAATTAAAAAGAGGTTCACCATGAACGTCAAAACGATTACAGGCAGCGTATTAGGTGGCTTATTCGGCGCTATGGTTGTGGCTCATTCGGCGCTTGCCGCGGACCCGTTAGAAACCGGAACCTTGACCGGCCAGGTGGGAGTGCAGTTGACCATCGGCGCAGGCTGTACGGTAACGAACGGTACTAACGCGGACAGCACCAACAGCTGGGGCACCATTGATTTCGGCTCATATAGCGATCTGAGCTACGCCATCGACGCCGGTATGATAGGCAGCGGTGGTAGGAGTGCTATCACCATAAAATGCAGCACCGGCATTAGCCCGAATCTGACGCTCAACGGCGGCGCACACGGCGGTTCCGGCCCCCTGCGCTATATGGAAAATGATGCAGGTACGGCGAAAATCGCTTATCGCCTCTATTCCGATAGCGCTCGCCAAAATCCACTCCTAATGGATACCGCGTTTACGGTAGCCTTGACCGGGGGCGAAAAGGAAATCCCTATTTTCGCGCGCATTCTGCCAACGGATCAGGGTGGGGTAACGGCACCGTCTGCAGGTCTCTATCAGGATATGGTTATTGCCACCCTGACCTGGTAACGGCACGAGGAAACGGACGTCATGCTTCGAACGGAGTGGCTAGTCGCATTAATGCTCATGAGCGCAGGCGCTTATGCTGACGTAGCCCAGAAGAACTTTAAGGTCTCGGCACAAATTACGACGGGCTGCCTGTTAGGCAGCGGCGGCGGTGCGCCAGCAGCGGATTTCGGCACGCTGAGCTTCGGGTCGATGTCTTCTCTTTACAATAACGTCGATGTTGCCAGCTCCGCAGGGGCTGGCTCTATCGTCGTGGCCTGCACGCCGGGCATGGCCGTCTCTATTGCGCTCGACTACGGCGTCAACGGCGGCTCAGCCACGCAGCGTTACATGGTAAACGGCAGCGGTAATACCCTTGCCTATCAGCTCTTCCAGGACATCAACCGCTCCAGCGTTTGGGGGACGAACGCCCTGGCATACAGCGTTGCCTCATTTCCGAACACCACACAAACCTATACGGTTTATGGCCGCCTTTTTGCCACGAATGGCTTCCCGGCGCAGGGTTCGTATACCGACACGGTCACGGTCACACTGACATATTAGATAATTAGCAGGTTAAATATGATTCGCAGTAGTGTTGCCCTGTTTTTGCTCACCTCTTCTCTCTTCACCACCGCGCACGCCGCCAGCTCCGTTCTGGTGTGGCCCATTTATCAAACCATCAGCGATAGCGAAAAGGGATCCGAACTTTGGCTGGAAAATCGCGGTACGGGGGCGGTCAACCTGCAGCTGCGGGTTTTCGCCTGGGATCAGAAGGACTCTTCCGATGTCTATGCCGATCAGAGCGAGGTGGTTGCCAGCCCGCCCTTCACCACCGTACAGCCCGGACAGCGCCAGCTGGTGCGCCTGATGCGTATCGCTCCCGTCTCTGCCGGCAGGGAAAAATCGTATCGTATTGTGATAGATGAAGTCCCCTCCAGCCAGCCGGCGGTGCAAACCGATAAAAGCTCCGCAGGGCTGAAAATGCGCATGCGCTACGTGCTGCCGCTATTTACCTATGGACAAGGCCTCGCACCGCTGAAGCTAGAAAGCCCCGTCGAGCCGGTAAGGGCCACCCTGAGCTGGACGCTTTCCAGCCAGCAGGGTCGCCGGGCGCTGTGCATTAAGAATGCGGGCAACCAGCACGCGAGGCTAAGCAACGTCTATTGGGCGAAAGCCGCCGGTAAGGCGGAGGTCACCCAGACGGAGGGGCTGCTCGGCTACGTTCTGGCCCAGCGCAGCGTCTGCTTCCCGCTGGCAGGAAAAGCGGCGGTATCGCCAGGCCTGCGCCTGTTTGCCAGATTGACCGACAATAGTCAGGCGGTGGAGATTTCGCCATCCCGTTGATTATGAGGCTTCTGGCATGGACCGCAGCAGGTGGGCTGCTGGCGTTAACATCGGCAGCCGGCCTGGCAGCAACCTACGATAGCTTACCGGCGCCGATGGCTTCTTTTAGCCCGAAGCGGGAGTATGTGCTGTATCTGGGCATCTCCGTGAACGGCAACACGCCGGCCGGCACGGTTCCGGTAAAAGTTATTGACGATCGCTATTGGGTCCCGGCCTCCGTCCTGCGGCAGGCCCATATTCCGCTAGCGGAAGGCGAAGCGCTGGTCGACGTTTCCCTTATTCCTTCGGTACAGGTCGAGTACGATCGGGCCGGTCAGCTGCTCAGGCTCAAGGTTCCCGAGAGCTGGCTACCGGAACAGCGCATTGATAATACGACCGGGCAGAATTACTACCCGCCGCTCAGCACCCCTGGCCTGCTCTTTAACTATGACTCCTATAGCCTCGCCTCCTCCGACGGCAGCAAAACCACCAGCACGTCGACGGAAACGCGCTTTTTCGGCGCCGCAGGCACCTTTTCCAACTTCGCCGTGATACGGCAGAACTGGACTTCAGGAGACGACGAACAGCAGGGCTATATCCGCTACGACTCGCTGTGGAAATATAGCGATACCGAGCGAATGCTGAGCTACCAGGCCGGGGACGTGGTCAGCGACGCGTTAACCTGGAGTAGCTCCGTCCGCCTTGGCGGCCTGCGCTTTAGCCGTAACTTCAGCGTTCGCCCGGACCTGGTCACCTACCCGCTGCTCAACCTTTCCGGCAGCGCGGAGGTCCCATCGAGCGTCGATCTCTTTATCAACGGCTATAAGACGAGCTCAACCCAAATTAACGGCGGACCCTATACCCTGACGAACGTGCCCTACATCAGCGGGGCGGGTGAAGCCACGGTGGTAACCACCGATGCGCTGGGTCGCCAGGTCACAACCAGCGTCCCCTTTTACGTCTCTAACACCCTGCTGCGCAAAGGCCTCAGCGATTTTGACTTCTCCATCGGCGCGCTGCGCAATAACTACGGGATCAAGAATGCCGACTATGGCGCGGGCGCCGTCAGCGCCATATATCGTTACGGCGTGAGCAACTGGCTGACGCTATCAACGCACACCGAGGATCGCGAGGGGCTAACCAACGCGGGCTTCGGCAGCGATATTAGCGTCGGGACGTTAGGCACCCTGAGCCTCTCCGCCAGCGCCAGCCAGGGCGAAGGCAAAGGTAACCAGTTGACCTCAGGCTACTCCTACTACAGCAGCGCCTGGGGGATCAACTATCAGCATATTCAGCGTAGCGCTAACTTCGACAACCTCAGCAGCTATCGCTCAACCGCCACCCTTAGCCGCCAGTCGGATCAGGCGACGCTGAGCTTAAGCCCGTGGGGTCGGCTGCTGGGCTCGTTCAGCCTCGGCTACTTCGATATTCAGGCGCAGGATAGCAGCCGCACGCGCCTGATGAACCTGTCATGGAGCCGGAGCCTGTGGAAAAACAGCAGCATGAATATCAGCGTTAACCGGGATCTGCAGGCCAACACATACTCCAGCATGCTGCAGCTTATTGTTCCCTTTGACGCCCTGGGTACCGTGCAAACCAGCGGCCAGCGCTCAAGCTCCGGCGAGTGGGGGCAAAACGTTGCCTACAGCCGCTCCGCTCCCGTTGAGGGCGGAGTCGGCTGGAATATCGCTCACTCGATCAGCGGTGATGATTACGGCCAGGCCGACGTGACGTGGATAAATAGTCGGGCAACGCTGAGCGGCGGCTATTTCGGATCGCGCGACGATCGCCACGGCTGGCTTGAGGCCGCAGGTTCGGCGATCGTGATGGATAACAGCCTGTTTTTCGCCCGCCGTATTAACGACGCGTTTATCCTGGTCTCGACCGGCGGCTACCCTGGCGTCGCGGTGAACTATGAAAACCGCAAAGTTGGCACCACCGATAAGAGTGGTCACCTTCTTATTCCATGGGCCACGGCGTGGTACCCGGGCAAAGTGACGCTGGACACTCTGCCCCTGCCGACCGATACCGAAGTCGCGCTGGTCGAACAGCGTATCGCCGTGCGTGAGGCCAGCGGTGCGCTGGTGGAGTTCCCGGTTCGTCGGGTTCGCTCGGCAACGATCGTCCTTGTCGATGGCGCAGGCCAGCCTTTAGCGCTCGGTACCCCGATTGAGGAAACCACCAGCCGTCAGGCCAGCGTGGTGGGATACGACGGGATCGTCTGGCTTTCACACCTGAATCGGGAGAATAAGCTGGTCGTCAGCGCCGGCAACGGGGAGTGCGTTGTGCACTTCAAACTACCTGAACAAACGCCGGTCCCGCAGCGGGTGGGGCCGATAAGCTGCAAATGAACAACCCGGAGACGATGTTGAAACGCATCCTTATTTTATGCACCCTGCTGTTTTTATTAAGCCCGCTTGCCCGGGCGGATATCAGCTGTTCATTTCAGCTCACCAGCGCGGCAAGCTTTGGTTCAGTAGACTCCTTTACCCTTGCGAATACGCCGCAGACGGTAAAGTCGGCATCCGGATTTGCCTGTTCCGGCAGCGCGCTGTCGCTGCTCAGCACCAATACCATTAGCGCTAAAATCGTCTCATCGGATCATCCAAATGGCTCTATTCCGCAGATGATGAGCGCCAGCGGCACCGATTTTGTGCCCTACACCCTCTGCTCAGATAACACCTGCTCCGAGATTTACCCCATCGGCTATACCAAAACCTGGAGCATCACCTCGCTTATCGGGCTGCTGGGGCTGTTCAACGCCAGCGATGGTTCGCTGCCCATTTTTCTGAAAATCCCCGCCGGGCTCAATATGCCCGCGGGAACCTATACCGACAATATCAACATCCTGTGGGATTACAGGATTTGCGTCTCCGGCATCATTTCGTGCAACTACGCCACCGGCCATCAGCAGGTGGTGCTTAACGTTACGCTGAAGGTGACCAACTACTGCTTCCTCGACAGCGCGCCGGACGTGGCCTTTGCGCCCGCCTCCCTTCCCTCCAGCTTTGCCAACCTGAGCGGCAAATTCTCCGTACGCTGTACGAAGAACGCCGCCTATACCGTTAACCTCACCAGCACCAATCCCGTCAGCGACGGCTGGCGCCAGCTGATGGCGACGATTAACCAGACCAGCTACGGGCTGCAGTATCAGTTTTACCAGCCTTCCGGCAGCGCGTGGACTCAGACCAATAACCTTAGCGTTAGCGGCACCGGCGTATCTCAGGACGTAAACTACACCCTAAAAATAAATCCGGCTCAAACCAGCAAGCCGGCCGGGACCTACAGCGATACCGTCACCGTGACCGTCTCGTGGTGAACGCTTACGCCGCGTTTTTCTGTAAAGGAAATGTGAATGCGTTTTTTGTTGTGGTATAAGGGGAAAAGGTCGCGTCGGGAAATGAGGGATCGTCTCGGGCCTTCCTGGATAATTGCTTGAAAGATAAAGATAAAAAGAGACCGAACACGATTCCTGTATTCGGTCCAGGGAAATGGCTCTTGGGAGAGAGCCGTGCGCTAAAAGTTGGCATTAATGCAGGCTAAGTCGCCTTGCCTTATAAGAATAGTTTACCGCGTCAGGTTTTCCAGTCCGCAACAAAAGTGGGCCAATAATTCCCGGTAAAATCGCGGAAACGCATAAAAAAACCGCCGTTCCTGTCGCAGGAATACGGCGGTTTTTTCATTTTAATACAGTCAGATAGTTCCAAAAATCAGCAGAGTTTTTGCGCTCGCTCGATAAAGGGCGCCAGGCTCATTTTTTGCCCCGGATGCTGGGGATCATCGACCTGGATCACAGAAATCGGCTGACCGCTGGTTTTACCGGCCTTAACCTGCTCGATAGCAATATCATTTAACGGATACTGCACCAGCGTGCTGGGGTTGATGGCGAACAGCGCATTTCCCGGGCGACAGGTCAGCATCACCTCTTCACGGTTAAACGCCCAGCTCTCCTTACCGACCTCAAAGCGGCTAACGGTAATAACCTGCGGGGCCGCAAGCGCGGCGCCGGAGCTTGCCAGTAACATCAGTGTCAGAACAATTTTTTTCATGATTTAACCAGTTAATTCAATAAGGTTCCCAGGTAGCAAACAGGCTGACGGCCAGCAGCGCCAGCGCCCCCAGCGCCATCTCCACCTGCGTGGTACGCAAAATGAGCCGCTCTGCCCGCGCGTCGTTCAGCGACATTCGAGGTACCAGAACATACCGGTTCACCAGCGCGATTGCCACCATCCCCGCGACCAGAGCACATTTGATCAACAGCATTCTGCCCCACGGCGAAGCGCTGAAAAATCCGCCCTGGATCAGCAGCGTATTCACCACGCCGCTGGCAATGGTGCCAGCCACCGCCAGATGCCCGTAGCGCGAAAAGCGCATCATGGCGCCAATTGCCGCCTGCCGCCAGCGCCCCTGCAGCAGACGCAGGCAGTAGATAAACGGCAGCAGCCCGCCAAACCAGCCGGCGACGCAGAACAGATGCACGGCATGATTGGCGCGCTGCAGCACCCCCAGCCCGCCTTCGCTCATCGCCGCATGGCCCACGCCCGCCAGTAAAAGCAGCTGGCCGCAAAGCAGCACCAGCAGCAGTCGCGCCGAATGGTGCGGCTTAAGCCAGACGACGATAAGCGTCACCCAGGCTAGCAGAATTTGCCATACCCAGACGCTGCCAAATCGCGTGCCGGCGACGGCCTGCCAGATAGCGGGCTGCCAGACATCGGGCCAGCCCTCGCCCATCA
This sequence comes from Klebsiella sp. BIGb0149, assembly GCF_004362605.1. Lineage (NCBI taxonomy): Bacteria > Pseudomonadati > Pseudomonadota > Gammaproteobacteria > Enterobacterales > Enterobacteriaceae > Klebsiella > Klebsiella sp. BIGb0149. Next base: position 369,583 of record NZ_SNYG01000002.1, read on the forward strand.
GGCCGCCCTGCACCATTAGCATCAGCAGCGCTGAAAGCGCGCTAATCAACAGCAGATGGCGCAGCAGCGGATAAAATCGCTGCATCAGCAGGCGACGCAGCGTCGATGGCGCCCACCACGCGCCGTACAGCACGCAGCCGAAGGCCACCATCAGCGAGCCGAAGTGTACAAACCGTAGGGTGATATAGAGTGACGCGAGCATCGTTTATTTAACGGTAAAGTGGTACTGCCCTTTGGTCTTATGACCGTCGACGGAGACCACGTGCCAGTCAACGGTATAGTCACCCGGCGTTAAGGGCTGCGCCAGCGGGACCACCAGCTGCGCTTTATTATCATTGCTAAGCGCCAGCTTGCCGGTCGCCACCGCGTTTTGCTGAGGGCCGCTAAGCGTCACGCCGCTGAAGCGGGTTTCGATGCCCTCGGAAAAGCTCAGCGTCAGCGCCTGCGGCGAGGCGTTCACCGTCGAGTCCGCGGCGGGAGTTTGCTGCTGCAGGTGCGCGTGGGCCAAAGCTCCAGCGCTGGCCAGCAAACCGGCGAGAAGAGCGGCAGCGCGCAGCGCGCCTGCGGTGAGAATACGCATAATCGTCATTCCTTTTCGTTATGTATGTAGCACAGAGAATAACCCTGTATAATGGCGTAGTCGAGCCATGCGTATCAGTCTTAGGTCACGCTCGGCAAGCTTTCGGCATCATCCAGGAGAAACCCAATGGAAAATAATCTGGCAAAAATCTCGCAGGACGAGATGGACAAGGTCAACGTCGATCTTGCGGCGGCCAGCGTCGCCTTTAAAGAACGTTATAATATGCCGGTGGTCGCCGATTTGGTCGAAAGAGAGCAGCCTGCTCATCTCCGGGACTGGTTCCGCGAACGCCTGATCGCCCATCGACTGGCATCCGTTTCGCTCTCGCGCCTGCCCTATGAACCCAAAACAAAATAATTCAGCCCTCCCGTGGAGACCCGGGTTGGCAAGACCGGCACATTCTATTACGCTGACCCCTTTGACCAGGAGCGCGCTATGCTACGCGTAATCGATACAGAAACCTGCGGACTGCAGGGCGGCATCGTAGAGATCGCCTCTGTCGATATTGTCGATGGCCAGATAACCAATCCGATGAGCCATCTGGTCCGCCCCGATCGCCCTATCAGCCCGCAGGCGATGGCTATTCATCACATCACCGAAGAGATGGTCGCCGACCAGCCGTGGATTGAAGAGATTGTCCCGCACTATTTGGGCAGCCCGTGGTACGTCGCCCACAACGCCAGCTTTGACCGGCGGGTGTTGCCGGAGATGCACGGCGACTGGATTTGCACCATGAAGCTGGCGCGCCGCCTGTGGCCGGGGATTAAATACAGCAACATGGGGCTCTATAAGTCGCGCAAGCTGAACGTCGCCACGCCCGCCGGCCTGCATCACCACCGCGCGCTCTATGACTGCTATATCACCGCTGCGCTGCTGCTTGATATTATCAACGTCTCCGGCTGGTCGCCTGACGATATGGCGACCATTACCGGCCGTCCGGCGCTGTTGACGACCTTTACCTTTGGCAAGTATCGCGGCAAGCCGGTGGCGGAAGTGGCGGAAAACGATCCGGGCTATCTTCGCTGGCTGTTCAACAATCTGGATCGGATGAGCCCCGAGCTGCGCTTAACCCTCAAGCACTATCTCGGGGACTAAGCGCCCCCCTAGACGTCGGCCTGGCCTGGCAGCGTGCCCTGCGCCAGGCCTATCAGAAACGCGTACTCGAGAGCCACGCCCTCATAGCTTTTAAAACGCCCCGATTTCCCGCCGTGCCCTGAGTCCATATCGGTACACAGCAGCAGCAGATTATCGTTCGTCTTCAGCTCACGCAGCTTCGCGACCCATTTTGCCGGCTCCCAGTACTGCACCTGGGAGTCGTGTAGCCCGGTGGTTACCAGCATATGCGGATAGGCCTGAGCCGTAACGTTATCGTAGGGGCTGTAGCCCTTCATATAGCGATAATAGGTCTCATCCTGCGGGTTGCCCCACTCTTCAAACTCCCCGGTCGTTAGCGGAATGGACTCGTCGAGCATGGTGGTGAGCACGTCAACAAAGGGTACCTGCGCCACCACGCCGTGAAACAGCTCCGGGCGCTGGTTGATGGCCACGCCCATTAGCATCCCACCGGCGCTGCCGCCCATACCGTAGCACAGCTGCGGATCGCCGTAGCCCTGCTTGAGCAGCGCATCGCAGACGTCGAGGTAATCATTGAAGGTGTTGTTCTTGCAAAGAAACTTGCCGTCTTCATACCACTGCTGCCCCAGCTCGCCGCCGCCGCGCACGTGGGCGATGGCGAAAACGAAGCCGCGGTCGAGCAGGCTCAGGCGGCTGGCGCTGAAATCCGCATCCTCGCTGGCGCCGTAGGAACCGTAGGCGTAGACCAGCAGCGGGCTGGCGCCGCGGCGGAAATATTCGTGTCGGTAGACCAGCGAGACCGGCACCTCAACGCCGTCGCGGGCCCGGATCCACAGATGCTCGCTGCGGTAATGGCTGGCATCGAAACCTTTAACCTCCTGCTGCTTAAGCACCCGCCGTTCACCGGTATCCATATCGAGCTCAAATAGCGTATCCGGCGTGGTCATCGAGGAGTAGCCGTAGCGTAAGCGCGCGGTTTCCGGCTCCGGATTATAGGCAAGCCAGGTGACGTAGGCCGGGTCATCAAAGGCAATCCCCACCGCTTCCCGGGTCTTACGGTTGATCTGCCGCAGGCTGGTAAGCCCGTGCTGGCGCTCCTCCACCACCAGCCAGTCGGTAAACAGCGTAAAACCTTCCAGCATCACGTCATCGCGCGGCGGGATCAGGGCCTGCCACTGCTGCTCGTCGCGCTGATGCGTAATGTAGAGACCGAAGTTTTTGCCTTCACGATTTGAGCGCAGGTAGAACGCGTGCTGATAGTGATCGAGGCTGTATTCATGATCTTTGCGCCGCGGCAGAAAGCACACCGGCTCGGCGTCGGGCATTTCAGCATTCAGCAGCCGCACTTCGCTGGTGGTCGCGCTGGCAAGATAGATAACCACGAACTGCTGCGAGGTGGTCTTGTGCACGCTGACGTAAAAGGTTTCATCCTGCTCTTCGTACACCAGCACGTCCGCGTCCGTCGGGGTGCCGACGGTATGTCGCCAGACCTGATACGGCAGCAGCGTGGTGGGGTGTTTACGGACATACCACAGGGTGCGTGAATCGTTGCTCCAGGCGAATTCCGGGGAGACGTTCTCCAGCACTTCGGGATACCAGCTGCCGTCGGCGAGGTTGCACAAACGCAGGCTGTACTGCCGCCGGGAGAGGTAATCCTCCGCCAGCGCCATCAGACCGTTGTCCGGAGAGATCCCCAGCCCACCGAGGGTGTAGAACTCGCTTTTCGCCGCGCGCTGGTTGCTATCGAGCAGCAGCTCCCACGGGTCCCACTCCTCTTTCAGCACCGACTGGCGCTGGTAAATGGCGTATTCGCAGCCCGGCTCATAAACCTGACGATAGCGATAGCCATTTTTACTATAAGGCGCGGAGACTTCGCGCTGGGGGATGCGATCGATGATCTCCTTCAGCACCCGGTCCTGCAGGCTGCGCTGGGTCTCCATCACCGCTTTGCCGTAGGCATTCTCCTCGCGCAGATACTCCAGAACCGCCGGCTGCGCGCGGTCGTCATCACGTAGCCAGAAGTAGTTATCAATACGCGTATCGCCATGTAAGGCCATAGCGTGGGGGATCCGTTTCGCTTTTGGTAGCATCTCTTTGTTCTTCTTCGGCTTAATTTATGCGCACAACGTTAATCGACGCGCGTCCGGACGGCAAGACAAGAAATCTTCCCGGCATCAATCGCTCTGTCCGGGGGTTTGAAAACGGCCACGGCGCTGTGACGCCCGGCCGCGGGTGAGATAGTGCCGGAGAGAGGGTCATCCCCGGCCTGCGCGACGTCAGGCTAAGAGATGACTTGTATATAAAGGGTGGCAAAAGTCGCCGGCGATGCAAGCGGAACGTGATGATTTAAGAGGAAAGAGCCTGCTTTTGTGCCTGAATATCCTGTTCGATCTCAGCGCGCACCTCCGCAGGGATCTTCAGCGCTTCGCCCAGGGCGTTGAGGTAGCTGCGCTCCATAAAGTGGTCAATATCAATCACCGCACAGCTCAGATAGTAGACCTCGAGCGCGTCCTGCTCGCTGCTGATACCCTGCGCCAGCCGCTGCGGATCGAGGGGCTGAGTCAATGCGCGATCGATAAGCACCCGCCCCTGCACGTCGATATTGGCCGCGCGCAGCTGCTCTTCGATGCTCGCGCGTTCGTTTTCATCAATATGCCCGTCGCTTTTGGCGGCAAAAACCAGCGCCTGGATCAGCCGCTCGCTGCGGGCATCAGGCTCAGGTGACGCCGGAACCTGCCCGGCCGGCTCCGGCTGCGGCGAAGCGGCGCGCATCTTCTGCTGATACTTGTTCCACAGCACGCTTCCTGCCACCGCGCCGCCGCCAACCAGCAGCGCGCTGGTGCCGTATTTCGCCAGCAGTTTACGCGACGATTTGCTGGCGACCAGCAGTCCCGCCAGGCCGCCCAGCGCGCCGGGCAGCAGCAGATTTTTACCGCCAGAGCGATCGTCAGATGAAGAAGTTTGCCCCTGCTGACCCAGCAGAGACTGAAGTTGGTTAAGCCAGTTAGCCATGATTTCCTCGTTGCACAATAGGCGGTGTCATCAGCCTAAACGACGCGATGTCAGGAAATGTTATCCATGGCTAAAGATGCGCAAATTCCGGGTGGCTCAGGCCGCTTTCACCTTGCGCGGTTTGGGCGCCGCTTTTTCCGCCGCGCCGTCGTCCGCTCCGGCGCTGATGGCGTCATCGCTGGCGTCAGACGACGCCTGCTCTTCGTCATCCCCCTGCCCGGCGGCGTGCTCTTCCGCTTCGGGGAGTTTTCCGGACTTCATAATGTGATGTAAGGTGTCTTTGCGCTCCGCCAGCCACATCGCCATCTCATCACGCTGGGCTTCGTCAAGCGTCAGCGGGCAGTCTACCAGCCAGTCGTTAAGGACCTCGGCAAGATCGAGCATTTTGTCGTAAGCATCGGCCTCTTTTTTGCTGGTAAAAGACATTTTTTCCTCACCTTCGCGAATCACCACATATTTGATTTCAACCGCCATTGTGCAGCCCCTTTTTTATACTGTGTTTATATACAGTATAGCAAATTTAGGGCCAGGACTCAACTCACGCGCATAAAGACAGACGCAAACGTTTTCGTTTATACTACGGCGCATGTTTTTTACTGCGGAAGAGAGTCATGACTGTATTAGGCACAGCGCTGCGCCCTGCGGCGACGCGAGTTATGCTGTTAGGTTCCGGCGAGCTGGGTAAGGAAGTCGCCATCGAGTGTCAACGTCTGGGCATTGAGACCATCGCCGTCGATCGCTACCCTGACGCGCCGGCCATGCAGGTCGCGCACCGTTCGCATGTCGTCAACATGCTGCACGGCGATGCCCTGCGCGCCTTAATTGAACAAGAAAAACCCGACTTTATCGTGCCGGAAATTGAAGCCATCGCCACCGATACCCTGGTTGAACTGGAGCAGTGCGGGCAAAAAGTCGTTCCCACCGCGCGCGCCGCAAAGCTGACCATGAACCGCGAAGGCATTCGCCGCCTGGCCGCTGAAGAGCTGCAGCTTCCAACCTCGGCCTATCGTTTTGCCGACAGTGAAGCCGCCTTTCGCGACGCGGTAAGCGAAATTGGCCTGCCGTGTATCGTCAAGCCGGTGATGAGCTCCTCCGGCAAAGGACAAAGCTTTATCCGCCGTCATGAACAGCTGGCCGAAGCGTGGCAGTACGCCCAGCAGGGCGGCCGCGCCGGCGCCGGTCGCGTTATTGTCGAAGGCGTGGTGAACTTCGATTTTGAAATCACCCTGCTCACCGTCAGCGCGGTCGACGGCGTGCACTTCTGCGCCCCGGTCGGCCACCGTCAGGAAGACGGCGACTATCGCGAATCCTGGCAACCTCAGCAGATGAGCGAGCTGGCGCTGGCCCGCGCGCAGGAAATTGCCCGCAACGTGGTGCTGGCGCTCGGCGGTTACGGCCTGTTCGGCGTCGAGCTGTTCGTGTGCGGCGATGAGGTGATTTTTAGCGAAGTCTCGCCGCGTCCGCACGATACCGGAATGGTGACGCTCATTTCGCAGGATCTGTCGGAGTTCGCCCTCCACGTCCGCGCCTTCCTCGGCCTGCCTGTGGGGGCGATTCGCCAGTATGGCCCGGCGGCTTCGGCGGTGATTCTGCCGCAGCTCACCAGTCAAAACGTCACCTTCGGCAACCTTCAGGCCGCGGTCGGCGCGGGCCTGCAGGTGCGCCTGTTCGCTAAGCCAGAAATTGACGGTTCCCGTCGTCTGGGCGTCACGCTGGCGGTAGCGGAGAGCGTCGATGAAGCGGTGGCGCGCGCCAAAGCCGCGGCGTCAGCGGTGGTGGTTGAGGGATAAAAAAACCCGGTAGCGTTGCCGCTTACCGGGTCAGAACTGAGGCGCGGAAATTACTTCGCGCCTTCTACCGCTTCACGAGCCAGAGTGGTGATGCGGTCGTAATCGCCTGCTTCCAGCGCATCCGCCGGTACCAGCCATGAACCGCCGATACACAGGACGCTGTTCAGCGCCAGGTAGTCGCGGTAGTTAGCCGGAGAGATCCCGCCGGTCGGGCAGAAACGAATGTGGGCGAACGGACCGCCAATCGCCTGCAGCGCCTTCACGCCGCCGTTGGCTTCAGCCGGGAAGAATTTAAACTCTTTCAGGCCGTACTGCATGCCCAGCATCAGCTCGGATACGGTGCTGATACCCGGGATCAGCGGAATCGTCCCCTCTTCAGTTGCCGCCTTGAGCAGAGAATCTGTCAGGCCCGGGCTGATCGCAAACTGTGCTCCCGCCTCGGTCACTTCTTTCAGCTGAGCCGCGTTAGTTACGGTACCGGCGCCGACAATCGCGTCCGGGACTTCTTTAGCGATAGCGCGGATGGCATCCAGCGCGCATTCGGTGCGCAGGGTCACTTCCAGTACGCGTACGCCGCCTGCAACCAGCGCTTTTGCCATCGGCACGGCGTGTTCCAGCTTTTTCACCACGATCACCGGGACAACCGGGCCGGAGGTGAGGATTGCTTCTGCAGTTGTTTTCCAGTTTTTCATCAGAGTTTCTCTCTCGCCAGATCTACAAATTGTATGGTCTTAAAAAGTGATGCAGGTTGCGCCCTGTTCGGCTCCGGAGAGTTTCTCACGCAGCGCAGAGAACATTTCACGACCGGTCCCGACTCGCGAACCGCTCAGGTCAGGAATATGCGGCTGCCGCGCGGCCAGTTCGGCATCGTCCACCAGCAGCGTCAGCTCGCCGGTCTGGCCGTTGACGCGAATGATATCGCCATCGCGGACCTTCGCCAGCAGCCCGCCGTCGTAAGCTTCAGGCGTGACGTGGATGGCTGACGGAACTTTGCCTGATGCGCCAGAGAGTCGCCCATCGGTGACTAGCGCTATTTTGAAACGGCGGTCCAATAATACACCAAGTGGCGGCATAAGTTTATGTAATTCTGGCATGCCGTTCGCTTTTGGCCCCTGATGGCGAACCACCACCACGCAATCTTTGTCCAGCATCCCGGCTTCAAAAGCGGGCAGCACGTCGTGCTGGCTCTCAAAAATAACCGCCGGCGCTTCGATAACCTGGTTTTCCACCGGCACCGCCGAGGTTTTCATCACCGCACGGCCGAGGTTGCCGCTCAGGACTTTGGTGCCGCCGTGGCGAGAAAACGGCTTGTCGAAGGTTGCGATAACCTGGTCGTCAAGCGGCGCGCTTGCCCCTTCACGCCAGTCCAGTTCGCCGTTGTTCAGCCATGGCTCCATGGTGTAATGCGACAGCCCAAAGCCGGCCACGGTGTTGACATCTTCGTGCAGCAGCCCGCCTTTCAGCAGCTCGCGGATCAGCACCGGCACGCCGCCTGCTGCCTGGAAGTGGTTGATATCCGCCGGACCGTTCGGGTAGAGGCGCGCCAGCAGCGGCACCACGTCCGACAGTTCGGAGAAGTCATCCCAGTTGATGATGATGCCCGCGGCGCGCGCCATGGCTACCAGGTGCATCGTATGGTTGGTTGAGCCGCCGGTCGCCAGCAGCGCCACGATGCCGTTAACCACCACTTTCTCGTCGAACATTTTGCCCAGCGGCATCCACTCGTTGCCGTTGCCGGTCAGGCGGGTGACCTGACGCGCGGCGGCGACGGTCAGCGCTTCGCGCAGTTCAGCATCCGGATGCACGAACGAAGAGCCCGGGAGCTGCATGCCCATAAACTCCACCACCATCTGGTTGGTGTTAGCCGTGCCGTAGAACGTACAGGTGCCCGGCGCGTGGTAAGAGGCGGCTTCCGACTCCAGCAGCGCCATTCGATCGACCTTACCTTCAGCGTACAGCTGGCGAATACGCACCTTCTCTTTATTCGCCAGACCGCTGGCCATCGGGCCAGACGGAATGAATACGGACGGCAGATGGCCAAAGGAGAGCGCGGCCATCGTCAGGCCGGGGACGATTTTATCGCAGACGCCAAGATACAGCGCGCCGTCGAACATATTGTGCGACAGGCCGATGGCCGCAGACATGGCGATCACTTCGCGGCTCAGCAGCGAGAGCTCCATTCCGTCCTGCCCCTGGGTGACCCCGTCGCACATCGCCGGCACGCCGCCGGCAACCTGGCCAACCGCGTTCACCGAATGCAGCGCCCTGCGGATGATATTGGGATAGGACTCGTAGGGCTGATGCGCGGACAGCATGTCGTTATAGGAGGTGATGATGGCAATATTGTTACGCAGCATGCTCTTCAGCGAGGCTTTATCATCCGACTGACAGGCAGCAAAACCGTGGGCCAGATTACCGCACGCCAGCTGGGCGCGATGGACGGTATCCGTTTTGGCCTGGTTAATCCGTGCGAGGTAGGCAGCACGGGTATCGCGCGACCGTTCGATAATGCGATTTGTTACCCGTAACATTGTCGAATTCATAAAGGCTCCTAAAAATTTATCTGTCCGGCTGCGGCATTTTTACGATATCAGAAGATGTAAAAGGCACCAATGCTGCAGCTCAGAGGCAAAATGTCTGCCCGCAGTGTAATAAAAAAAGCTCCGGGGGTGAATCCTCCCGGAGCTTAAAAGATTAAAAATTATGCGGCTTTCTGCGCCAGATCATGTTACCGGTAAAATAACTCCTCCGGATAACGAGCGCTTACTCGAATTCGTTCCATGAACGCCCGTCGCGGGTGATCATCGCCACCGAGGCAACCGGTCCCCAGGTACCCGCCTGATAAGGCTTCGGCGCATCACGGTCGGCGGCCCAGGCTTCGGTAATGGAGTCAACCCACTTCCACGCCTCTTCAACCTCATCCCGGCGCACGAACAGCGCCTGGATCCCACGCATGGTTTCCAGCAGCAGACGCTCGTAGGCGTCGGCGAGGTGCGTTTGATTGAAGGTTTCCGAGTAGCTCAGGTCGAGCTTGGTGATCTGCAGATTGTGCTTGTGGTCAAGGCCCGGCACTTTGTTCAGCACCTGGATATCGACGCCTTCATCCGGCTGCAGGCGAATGGTCAGCTTGTTCTGCGGCAGCTCCTGCCAGTTCTCTTTGAACAGGTTCAGCTCCGGCGTCTTGAAGTAAACCACGACTTCAGAGCATTTGGTCGGCAGACGTTTACCGGTACGCAGGTAGAACGGCACGCCGGCCCAGCGCCAGTTGTCGATATCAACGCGGATCGCCACGAAGGTTTCGGTATTGCTGGATTTGTTAGCCCCCTCTTCTTCAAGGTAGCCAGGCACTTTTTTACCCTGCGCAAAGCCCGCGGTGTACTGGCCGCGTACCGTTTTCTCACGCACGTTGGCGCGATCGATACGACGCAGCGACTTCAGGACCTTAACTTTCTCATCGCGGATGCTATCTGCGCTGAGGTCCGACGGCGGGGACATGGCGATCATGCACAGGATCTGCAGCAGGTGGTTCTGGATCATGTCGCGCATCTGCCCGGCCTGATCGAAGTAGCCCCAGCGTCCTTCAATACCCACCTCTTCCGCTACGGTGATCTCCACATGGTCGATGGTGCGGCAGTCCCAGTTGTTGACGAACAGGGAGTTGGCGAAGCGCAGCGCCAGCAGGTTGAGGACCGTTTCTTTACCGAGATAGTGGTCGATACGGTAAACCTGGCACTCTTCAAAGAATTCGCCGACCTGGTCGTTGATCTCGCGGGAGGTATCGAGAGAGGTTCCCAGCGGTTTTTCCATCACCACGCGCGCCGGCTTAGCGTTCAGCTTCGCTTCGCCAAGGCCTTTGCAGATGGCGCCAAAGGTGCTTGGCGGCATGGCAAAGTAGTTGATGGTGACGCGATTTTTCTGGTCGAGCATTTTGCCCAGACGGGTAAAAGCTTTGGTGTCGTTAACATCAAGGTTGCAGAACTCCAAGCGCCCGCTCAGAGTATCCCACAGCGCTTCATCAATCTTTTCCTTCATGAAGGTTTCCAGCGCTTCACGAACTACCTTGGTGTAAGCATCTTTATCCCAGTCAGCGCGTCCCACCCCGATGATGCGGGTATCCGGGTTGATCTGGCCAGCCTTCTCAAGCTGATACAGGGAAGGCAACAATTTACGACGCGCCAGGTCACCCTTCGCGCCGAAAATGACCAGATCGCATGCCTGGGCCGTTTGCGTTACCGCCATGTCATTCTCCTCAGTTGATAGTCTGGTGCTTATGCCAGGCTATAATTTGTAATTTTCTTACACTGCACTGTACTGTGTTTACGATTTTCCCGAAAGCCTCGGCCCCCCTTTCCAGGCGCTAAACCGCACGAGGAGAAAACTTCAGGCGACAATTTGGGCAGACGGCTAATATTGTTCGTTGTTTCGACCGGTTATCAGTTAATAAAATACGACTCTGATCATGTAATGAAAAAAAACAACATTTTTTTAGGTCATTCCTCCCCGCTGACGATTGCGGAGGGGTATATTCTTGCTAAAACGCCTGATGATTTCACCCATTAATGAAATCGCTTCCATTGATGAGCGCCTTGTTACCATGAATATGCTGGAAAAAATTCAGTCCCGGCTGGAACACCTTAGCAAATCCGAACGCAAAGTGGCCGAGGTCATTCTTGCGGAGCCCGCGCAGGCCATCCACTCAAGCATTGCCGCGCTCGCCCTGGAAGCCGGCGTCAGCGAACCCACCGTCAACCGCTTTTGCCGCAGCCTTGAAACCCGCGGCTTCCCTGATTTTAAACTGCATCTGGCGCAAAGTCTGGCGCACGGCACCCTCTATGTTAACCGCAATGTCGATGAAGACGACAGCGTAGAGTCTTACACCGGAAAAATTTTCGAGTCCGCGATGGCCAGTTTAGATCAGGTCCACCATTCTCTCGATATGTCCGCGGTTAATCGTGCCGTCGATCTTTTAACCCAGGCGAAAAAAATCGCCTTCTTCGGCCTCGGCTCCTCGGCCGCCGTGGCCCATGACGCGATGAATAAATTTTTTCGCTTCAACGTGCCGGTAATCTACTCCGATGACATTGTCCTGCAACGCATGAGCTGTATGAACTGCAATGATGATGACGTGGTGGTGATAATCTCCCACACCGGCAGAACGAAAAGTCAGGTTGAGCTGGCGCAGCTGGCCCGTGAAAACGATGCCATGGTTATCGCGATCACCTCGGCGGGAACGCCGCTGGCGCGTGAGGCGACGCTCTCCATTACGCTTGATGTTCCCGAAGATACCGATATTTATATGCCGATGGTCTCGCGCCTCGCCCAGCTGACCCTCATCGACGTGCTGGCTACCGGCTTTACCCTGCGCCGCGGCGCAAAATTCAGAGATAACTTGAAGAGGGTCAAGGAAGCGTTGAAAGAATCGCGTTTTGATAAAGAACTGCCCGTACACAGCGACAACCCATAAAACCAGATAATAAGTAGTGACCCATTACACCTTCGGTTACGTTTCAGCATAGCAACTTTACCGGCTGGCACGACCGATTCCATGTTCACGCAACACCAAAGTTGTTTTAGTCAACGGAGTATTACATGTCCAGAAGGCTTCGCAGAACCAAAATCGTTACCACTTTAGGCCCGGCAACCGACCGCGACAACAACCTGGAAAAGGTTATCGCTGCAGGCGCTAACGTCGTACGCATGAACTTCTCTCACGGTACCCCGGAAGATCATCAGATTCGCGCGGATAAAGTCCGCGTGATCGCGGCCAGACTGGGCCGCCACGTGGCAATCCTCGGCGATCTGCAGGGGCCGAAAATTCGCGTTTCGACCTTCAAAGAAGGCAAAATTTTCCTCAATGTCGGCGATAAATTCCTGCTGGACGCCGAGCTTGGCAAAGGCGAAGGCGACAAAGAAAAAGTCGGTATTGACTATAAAGGACTGCCGGCGGACGTCGTGCCTGGCGATATCCTGCTGCTTGACGATGGCCGCGTTCAGCTGAAAGTGCTGGAAGTTCAGGGCCTGAAGGTGTTCACCGAAGTCACCGTCGGCGGACCGCTGTCCAACAACAAGGGCATCAACAAGCTGGGCGGCGGCCTCTCCGCCGAAGCGCTGACCGAAAAAGACAAAGCCGATATCATCACCGCGGCAAAAATTGGCGTTGACTATCTGGCCGTCTCCTTCCCGCGCTGCGGGGAAGATCTGAACTACGCTCGCCGCCTGGCGCGTGAAGCGGGCTGCGACGCGAAGATCGTGGCTAAAGTGGAACGTGCGGAAGCCGTTTGCGATCAGGACGCGATGGACGACGTTATTCTCGCCTCCGACGTCGTGATGGTCGCCCGTGGCGATCTGGGCGTCGAGATCGGCGATCCGGAGCTGGTGGGTATTCAGAAGGCCCTGATCCGCCGCGCCCGTCAGCTGAATCGCTCGGTCATCACCGCCACCCAGATGATGGAGTCGATGATCACCAACCCGATGCCGACTCGTGCAGAAGTCATGGACGTAGCCAACGCCGTGCTGGACGGCACCGATGCGGTGATGCTTTCGGCTGAAACCGCAGCCGGCCAGTATCCGTCGGAAACCGTTGCCGCCATGGCCCGCGTCTGCCTCGGCGCGGAAAAAATCCCGAGCCTCAACGTCTCCAAACACCGTCTGGACATTCAGTTCGACAACGTGGAGGAAGCGATCGCCATGTCGGCGATGTATGCTGCGAACCACCTGAAAGGTGTAACCGCTATCATCACCATGACCGAATCCGGCCGCACCGCGCTGATGACCTCGCGCATCAGCTCCGGCCTGCCGATTTTTGCCCTCTCTCGCCACGAGCGCACTCTTAACCTGACCGCGCTGTACCGCGGCGTGACGCCGGTTTATTTTGACAGCACCAACGATGGCGTTGCCGCCGCCCACGATGCGGTAAACCTGCTGCGTGATAAAGGCTATCTGGTCTCTGGCGACCTCGTTATCGTCACCCAGGGCGACGTCATGAGCACCATCGGTAGCACCAACACCACGCGGATCCTGACCGTCGAATAAGCCATCGCGCAACGGACCCCGCGTACCACCTACCTGCCGACGTAAAATCGGCAGGTATTTTTTTATCCCGGCTGTGCGCGGGCGCTCGCCGGGCAAAGACATCACACCACCCAGTTCATCAGCAGCGTGGCGGCAATCACCGTCGACGCCCCGCCGATACGGGTCGCAATCTGTGCAAACGGCATCAGCGACATTCGGTTAGAGGCCGACAGGATCGCGACGTCTCCGGTCCCGCCAAGGCCGCTATGGCAGCTGGTGACGATCGCCGCTTCCACGGGGTACATATTGAGGCGCGATGCAATCAAGAACCCGCTCAGCGCCATGGCGATAACGATCGACCCGCACACCACCACGTAGCCGACGGAGAATACCGCCACCACGCTTTCCAGCGGCACGTACAGCATCCCAAGCCCGATCATCAGCGGCCATACCAGCGCCGCGGAGACAAATTTGTAGCAGCTGTAGGCACCCACCTCCATCGCCGCCGGGATCGCTTTGGTATATTTACAAATGACGGCGGCAAGGATCATCAGCACCGGGCCGGGAATATGCACCAGCTTCTCCAATAGCCCGCCGACGATGAAAAAGGCGCAAATCATCAGCAGCCCGCCGCCCATCAGCTGAAAGTCGGTTTGCTGCGGGCCCTGAGCCTGAGTGAAGACGCTGTTATCCTCACGGCTGCGGATCAGCATCCCGCTCCCGGACAGCTCCGGGCGACGAACGCCCAGTCTCGCCAGTACTCCGGCGCAAATAATCGCAAAGATGTTGCCGACGACCGCCGCCGGAGCCAGCTGCGCAACGTAGACGTCGGGGGTTTGCCCAAGGATCGCCGAATAGGCCAGCGAAAGCGGGAGAATGCCCTCGCCGATCCCTCCGCCGATGATCGGCACGATGATAAAGAAAAAGGTGTGGTACAGGCTGTAGCCAAACAGCGTCCCCACCAGCAGGCCGGTGAGGATAGCGGCAAACGTCCCGACAACCAGCGGGACAAACATTCTGACCATCCCCTGAATCAGGATCACCCGATTCATCCCCAGGATGCTGCCCACCACCAGACAGGCAATAACGAAATAAAGCAGATTGGCTTCTTTCATCAGCAGATGCACCGTCGCTAGCGTGTGCGGGGCAAACATTTCAAAGTAGACCAGCGCCGAAGGCACCATCAGGCAAAGTATCGCCGGGCCACCGATATCTTTCAGTACCGGAACCATGCGGCCGATTTTGGCAAACGCAAAGCCCAGGGTCATAATCACCGCCAGGCCGCCGATCATATTTTTTGGCAATACGCTGGCGTAGGCGGCAACGGCCACAACGATCGCAATACCGACAAACAGCACCAGCGGAACGGATCCCACTTCCGCACTTCCCAGCATTCTGAGCGCGGGTCGCGCAGGCAGTGAATTATCAACAGGATGATTTAGTGAATTATTTTCCATCTTGCACCTTATTTTTTATAAATAGCCAGGTAGGGGCATAAATAACAATAATGTTATTCAACCAGAGTAAAATCGAGAATAAAATAGTACATCGAGCACATTGAACCTAAAAAAAAGTAGCACAGCCGTCGGGCATAAAAAAGCCATGCGCCATTTCTAATGATGCTTTTGTGATTGACCTTGAATCTCAACGTTAAGTAATTTAAGTCGGCCTTTTGTAATTAAAATTATCGCGGCGAGTATTTTTAACCGCCCTCAATGAAAACATCAGGTTACCTTCCCGCCTATATTTGTAAGTAAAGTCCTCGGCGTAAAAGTATTTAAACAAAACAGACTGTGATTTCTATCACCCTGCGGCGCACGAGGGATTGTTAGATTTAAAAAACAGTAGTCGCAGACCATACTTTATCAGGATACCCTATGCCCTCACTATTATTAGAATCACTGTTCCCGCTGGTATTTATCATGCTGCTCGGATGGATCAGCGGCAAGCTCGGCTATACCCGCCGAGAGGATGCCACGGTTTTAGCGACCGTGGTTATTCGCTTCGCGCTGCCCTTTCATCTCTTTATTGGCGCCTTAAACACCAACCCCGATAAAATTAAAAACTTTACTTTTATGGCGGTGCTGGTTATTGGCCTGATGGGCTCTTATTTTCTGACCCTGCTGCTTTCACGCTACGTGTTCCGCCACGATATCAAGACCAGCGCGATCCAGTCCCTGGTCTGTTCGTTCCCCGACATGGCCTATTTTGGCGCGCCCGTGCTGGCGGTACTTATCGGGCCGGAAGGCTTCCTTGGCGTGCTGATCGGCAATCTCATCACCAGCGTGTTTATGATCCCGCTGACGATTATCCTTATTCGCCTCGGCGATAAAAACGCCGCGGCACAGGAGCCGCAGCTGAACCCCGCGATGCTGGTATGGCAAAATCTGATGAAGGCGGTCAGAAATCCGATTGTCTGGATCCCGATACTAGGCGTCCTGTTAAGCCTTGCCGGAATAAAGCTGCCGCACCTCCTGAGCGCCCCGATTGAAATGGTCGGTAAAATTGCCGGCGGCCTCTCCCTGTTTGCCCTCGGCCTGCTGTTTTACGGTGAACGCCCGGCGTTAAATCGTCAGGTATTTACCAATATCGGAATTAAAAACCTGATCCAACCGGGAATGATGGCGACGGCCGGGCTGGCGCTGGGTCTGAGCCATAGCCTAATGCAGCAGGTTATTATTATCGGCGCCACCCCATCCGCAATTGCCGCCGGAATGTTTGCCCTGCGCAGCGATACCTATATTGAATCAGCATCCTCATCGATTTTAATCGGCACCGCTCTCGGCGTGGTGACGGAGGGCATAATGATCTATTTAATTTCCTAAATTATGCCCGGCGGTCTCCGCGCTATTAATTAGCTATAAATTTTTGATCGGTATTCTTTGCATAATACATATTCAGGAGTAACCCATGTTAAACCAGGAAACTATTTACACTCCCTATAACGGCTCCGTATTACTGGAAAACCCGTTACTAAATAAAGGGCTGGCATTTACCGACGGCGAACGCGACGCCTTTGGCCTGCACGGTTTTCTGCCGCAAAAGGTGGAAACGATTGAGGAGCAAACGGCAAGAGCCTGGGAACAGTTTTGTCAGTTTAAACGCGATATTTCACGCCACGTCTATCTGCGCAATATTCAGGATACTAACGAGACCTTGTTTTATAACGTTCTGCGCACGCATATGACCGATACCCTGCCTATCGTCTATACCCCGACGGTCGGCGAGGCCTGTGAGCACTTTTCGGAAATTTATCGCCGCGCCAGGGGCCTGTTTATTTCATGGCCGGACCGCCACCAAATTGATGAGATGCTGCAAAGCTTCTCGCGCAACGATATCCGGGTCATCGTGGTCACCGACGGCGAGCGCATTCTCGGCCTAGGCGACCAGGGCGTTGGCGGAATGGGCATCCCGATTGGCAAACTCTCGCTCTATACCGCCTGCGGCGGTATTCATCCGGCCTCTACCCTGCCAATCATGCTCGACGTTGGCACCAACAACGCGCAGCTGATCGACAATCCGCTCTATATGGGCTGGCGCCACCCGCGCATCGACGACGACAGCTACCTCGAGTTTATGGATATGTTTATTGAAGCGGTGAAGCGCCGCTGGCCTGACGTGCTGCTGCAGTTCGAAGATTTTGCCCAAAAGAACGCCACCCGCCTCCTGCAGCGCTATCGCGATCGGCTGTGCTGCTTCAACGATGATATTCAGGGTACTGCCGCCGTGACGACGGGTACCCTCATCGCTGCCGCCCAGGCGGCCGGCAGCCGCTTATGCGATCAGCGCGTGGTCTTCTTAGGCAGCGGCTCCGCGGGCTGCGGTATCGCGGAAAAGATCGTGGCGATGATGGTCGATGAGGGGCTGTCCGAGCACGAGGCCCGCGGCCGGGTGTTTATGGTCGATCGCTGCGGCCTGCTGACGGACGCGATCCCCGAGCTGCTCGATTTCCAGCAAAAGCTGGTCACCTCCCGACACAGCATTGCCCACTGGGACGTCGGCACCGGCCCCGTCTCGCTGCTCGACGTTGTGCGCAATGCGCATCCGACCGTACTGATCGGCGTTTCAGGGCAGCCCGGTCTGTTCAGCGAAGAGATTGTCAAAGAGATGCACCGGTACTGCGCCCGCCCGATTATCATGCCGCTCTCGAACCCAACCTCTCGCGCCGAGGCCCAGCCAGCGGATCTGATCGCCTGGACGGAAGGAGCCGCGCTGGTCGCCACCGGCAGCCCCTTTTCCCCGGTGGTTTACGCGGGTAAAACCTACGATATTGCCCAATGTAATAACGCCTATATCTTCCCCGGCCTCGGGCTCGGCGTGCTGGCCGGCAAGGTCGAGCGGATAACGGAAAAGATGCTCACCGCCGCAAGCCGCACCCTGGCCGCTCACTCCCCGCTGGCAGCGGCGGAAAGCGGCGGGCTGCTGCCGCCGGTGGCGGAGATCGAAACGATATCGCGCGCCATTGCCCTGGCTATCGCGAAGGTCGCCCAGCAGGAGGGCGTGGCGCCGCAGCTCAGCGAAGAGCAGCTGCTTGCCCGCATCGAACAAACCTACTGGCAGGCGCGCTACACCGCCTATAAACGCTCATCGTTCTGAAAAGACGGGTCCGGCTGGTAATGTGATATCCGGGAGGCAGATAGCCTCCCGGCCTTAAGAGAGGCCTGCGTGATAAATGTCCTTATTATCGATGACGATCCGATGGTCGCTGAGCTAAACCGCCTGTTTCTCAGCCGGCTTAGCGGCTTTTGCTGCTGCGGTATCGCCCCGACCCTCGGCGAAGCGCAGCGCATCATCAGCGAACGGCCGCAGGGCATTGACCTGATCCTGCTCGATGTTTACATGCATAAGGAAAACGGGCTGGACCTGCTGCCGGCGCTGCGCCGGGCGGCGCACGATATTGACGTCATCATGATCACCTCCGCCGCCGACGCGCTCACCGTGCAGAGCGCAATGCGCTACGGGGTGGTGGATTACCTCATCAAGCCCTTCCAGTTCTCCCGCTTTGAAGAGGCGCTGATCGCCTGGAGCCACAAGCGTAGCCAGCGCCACGCCGTGCCCTGTTACCAGCAGTCGGACATTGACGACCTGCTCAATCACGCTTCGCGGCAGCGCGCGGAGAGCCGTCGCCTGCCAAAAGGGTTGACCGCCGAAACGCTGCGCACGGTGTGCCGCTGGATAGGCGCTCATCCTGAGGCCGAATTTTCAACCAACGAGCTGGCGGCGCAGCTGGATATTTCCCGGGTATCCTGCCGCAAGTATCTGCTCTGGCTGGCGCAGATCGATATTCTGCACACCAGCAACCACTACGGCGCCACGGGGAGGCCGGAGTACCGCTATCGGCTGATTGTGGAGCACGACTCACTGCTTAAACAATTTAGCCACTGACGCGTCGGCGTACAGTGGCTAAATAATCGTTACCTTGAGCGACAGGCGGCGCTATTTCTTCTTCGGAAAGAGCTCTTTGCGCTTATAGGGTTCGATTTCTCCGGGTTTGCGGGTTTTCAGCAGCTTGAGGATCCAGGTGTACTGCTCGCTATGCGGCTTGACGAAAATTTCCACCTCTTCGTTCATCCGCCGGGCAATCGTATTGTCATCGGCCTCCAGCAGGTCGTCCATCGGCGGGCGTACCAGCACCGTCAGACGATGGGTTTTACCATCATAGACCGGGAACAGCGGAACCACCCGCGCCCGACAGACCTTCATCAGGCGGCCGATCGCCGGCAGCGTGGCTTTATAGGTGGCAAAGAAATCTACGAACTCGCTGTGCTCGGCGCCGTGATCCTGATCGGGCAGATAGTAGCCCCAGTAGCCCTGACGCACCGACTGGATAAACGGCTTGATGCCGTCATTACGCGCGTGCATGCGCCCGCCAAAGCGGCGGCGGACGGTATTCCACACGTAATCAAATACCGGATTGCCCTGATTATGGAACATCGCCGCCATTTTTTGTCCGCCGGACGCCATCAGCATAGCCGGGATATCCACGCCCCAGGCGTGCGGCACCAGGAAGATCACCTTTTCGTTATTGCGCTGCATCTCGTCGATGATCTCTTTTCCCTGCCAGTCGACGCGGGAAAGAATGCGCTGCGGATCGCGCAGGCCCAGCTCTGCCATCATGACCATCGCCTGAGGCGCAGAGGCGTACATCTCATCAATAATCGCTTCGCGCTCCTGCTCGCTCTTTTCCGGGAAACAGTACAGCAGGTTTATCTGCGCGCGGCGGCGCGAGCTTTTGGCCAGCCTGCCAACAAAGCGCCCCAGCTTGCCGAGAATCGGATCGCGGAACGACGGGGGCGTCAGCGCAATCCCCGCAAAAGCAATAACGCCCAGCCACGCGCCCCAGTAGCGCGGGAGTAAAAAGGATTTCTCAAATTTTGGAATAAACTCAATATTATTTTTTTTCGTTTCCATGCCCGATCCGCAAAAATGGTGCTGAATAAAGATAAGGAGATACTTAAGGCTATAGTTTAGCGACACGTTGGGGAAGGTACAAAAGAAAAAGCCGGCGCGCGCTGGCACCGGCTTTTATTAACAGCGCGTTAGTCGAATCGCAGCTGCGGCATCACTTCTTTCACCTGCGCCAGATAATCCGTGCGGTCGGAACCGCTCAGCCCTTCCGTACGCGGCAGCTTCGCCGTCAGCGGGTTTACCGCCTGCTGGTTAATCCATACTTCATAATGCAGATGCGGCCCGGTAGAGCGGCCGGTGTTACCCGACAGCGCAATACGGTCACCGCGCTTCACCTTCTGCCCGGGTTTCACCAGCAGCTTACGCAGATGCATATAGCGGGTGGTGTAGGTACGGCCGTGGCGCACGGCAACATAGTACCCCGCCGCGCCGCTGCGTTTGGCCACCACCACCTCGCCGTCACCGACGGAAAGTACCGGCGTGCCCTGCGGCATCGCGAAGTCTACGCCGCGGTGTGGCGCGACGCGCCCGGTCACCGGATTGAGGCGACGCGGGTTAAAGTTTGACGACACGCGGAACTGGCGCGCGGTTGGGAAGCGCATAAAGCCCTTCGCCAGGCCGGTACCGTTGCGATCGTAGAACTTGCCGTCTTCGGCACGGATGGCGTAGTAATCCTTGCCGTCTGAACGTAAACGCACGCCCAGCAGCTGGCTCTGCTCCCGCTTGCCGTTAAGCATTTCGCGCGACATCAGCACCGAGAACTCGTCGCCCTTTTTCAGCTTGCGGAAGTCCATCTGCCACTGCATGGCTTTAATAACCGCGCTGACTTCGGTACTGGTGAGGCCCGCGTTACGCGCGCTGGAGACGAAGCTGGCGCCAACGGTGCCTTTCAGCACGTTGTTGACCCAGTCCCCTTCCTGCAGCTCGCTGCTCATCTTGAAGCCGTTACCCACGCGATTATAGGTGCGGGTTTCACGACGGGACATTTCCCAGGTCAGGCTTTGCAGATCGCCATCCGCCGTCAGGGTCCATGAAAGCTGCTGGCCAATTTTGAGGTTGCGCAGCTCTTTATCAGCGGTCGA
Organism: Klebsiella sp. BIGb0149; assembly: GCF_004362605.1. NCBI lineage: Bacteria > Pseudomonadati > Pseudomonadota > Gammaproteobacteria > Enterobacterales > Enterobacteriaceae > Klebsiella > Klebsiella sp. BIGb0149. Next base: position 390,540 of record NZ_SNYG01000002.1, read on the forward strand.
TAAAAGGGAGATATCGCCCATTTCGATACCGTACTGATTGAGGATGCTGCTGAGCGTATCGCCGGTTGATACGACGTACTCATGGCCGCCTGAATCGCCGTCGGCCTTATCGTCCAGCTCGTCCTGAGGGATAGCTTCTTCCTCCTGCGCGGCCTGATCGATAGGTTCAGAGGCTTCCGGCAGCAGGGAACGGATTTCGCTTTTTTCCAGCTCAATCGTTCTGACGATAGGGGCTGATTCGTGGTGGTAGATGTACGGTCGCCAGACGGCGACCGCTAAGGTTAGAACGCTCAACGACCCCAGCATTACGCGGTGAGGTCGTGGCAAATTGTTAAATGCCTGAGTGACAGCGCGGGCTATCTGTTGCACGTATTCACTTCCTCGTTAATCTCCTTTCAGGCAGCTCGAATACTGGTTCGCCAGCTGATTCAGGAACTGCGGGTAACTATCTTTACCCAGCTTAATTCCTGTACCCAGCGGATCGAGGGTTCCCATGCGCACGGAGGTACCTCTGGCGACAGCTTCTATAACGGCTGGCCTGAACTGTGGCTCAGCAAAAACGCAGGTCGCTTTTTGCTCAACCAGCTGTGTTCTGATTTCGTGTAAACGCTGCGCACCAGGCTGAATTTCAGGGTTGACGGTGAAATGACCAAGCGATGTCAGACCGTAGTGTTTTTCAAAGTAGCCGTAGGCGTCATGAAAAACGAAATACCCTTTTCCTTGCAGCGGTGCCAGCTCGTGACTCACCTGTTTATCGGTCGAGGCTAATTTTGCCTCAAACTCCTTCAGGTTAGCGTCAAGTTTGGCTCGACTCTGCGGCATAAGTTCCAATAATTTATCGTGGATTGCAACCGCCGAAAGCCGCGCTATCTCTGGGGATAACCACAGATGCATGTTGTATTCGCCGTGATGGTGATCGTCGTCACTTTTTCCACCTGCAGCGTGACCGTGGCCGTCGTGGTCATCGTCATCATCCGCGCCTTTCATGAGCAGCGGTTTCACGCCGTCAAGCTGGGCGATCGTCACCTTTTTGTTTGTCGCAATGCTTTGCGTTGACTTATCCATAAAGGCTTCCATCTCAGGGCCAATCCACACCACTAAGTCTGCGTTCTGTAAGCGTTTTGCATCTGAAGGGCGCAGAGAATAGTCGTGCTCGGAGGCGCCATCTGGCAGCAGCACCTGGGTGTCGGTGACCCCGTCAGCGATAGCGGAAGCGATAAAGCCAAGAGGTTTCATTGAGGCAACCACGGCGGCATTCGCCGCGGAGGTCTGGGTGAACAAAAAAACGGCGCTAAGTCCAGCGCAAAGAAGCGTATTTTTATGTAACATAATGCGTCTGATCGTCGTAATGAATGAGAAAGATGTGATATTATAACATTCACTAGCTTGTGCAACCCTTAATTTGACATGACAAATCTTGTAACTTTGCAAAACGTCTCGGTGGCCTTCGGCCAACGGCGCGTGCTGTCTGACATTTCGCTCACGCTTAAGCCAGGCAAAATTTTGACCTTACTCGGCCCGAACGGCGCCGGTAAATCCACGCTTGTACGGGTCGTTCTCGGGCTGGTAGCACCAACTGACGGTGTTATCAAACGAGAGGGAAAGCTGCGCATTGGCTATGTCCCACAAAAATTACACCTTGATGCCACGATGCCGCTCACCGTCAGCCGCTTTTTACGCCTGCGTCCGCAGACGCGTAAGCAGGATATTCTGCCGGCGCTGAAGCGTGTCCAGGCCGGACATCTTATCGATGCCCCGATGCAGAAACTCTCCGGAGGTGAAACGCAGCGCGTGCTGCTCGCGCGGGCGCTGCTAAATCAGCCGCAGCTGCTGGTGCTTGATGAGCCGACGCAGGGCGTCGACGTCAACGGCCAGGTAGCGCTGTATGACCTGATCAACCAGCTGCGCCAGGAGCTTAACTGCTCGGTGCTGATGGTCTCCCACGACCTGCACCTGGTAATGGCGAAAACCGATGAAGTATTGTGCCTAAATCAGCATATCTGCTGCTCTGGCACGCCGGAAGTGGTCTCGATGCACCCGCAGTTTATCTCAATGTTCGGCCAGCGCGGCGCGGAACAGCTGGGTATTTATCGTCACCATCATAATCACCGCCACGACCTGCAGGGGCGGATTGTACTGCGTCGGGGAAATGACCGCTGATGATTGAACTACTGTTACCCGGCTGGCTGGCCGGGGTGATGCTCGCCTGCGCCGCCGGCCCGCTGGGCTCGTTTGTCGTCTGGCGCCGGATGTCCTATTTTGGCGATACGCTCGCCCACGCCTCGCTGCTCGGCGTCGCTTTTGGCCTGCTGCTCAACGTCAACCCCTTCTACGCCGTTATCGCTATCACGCTGCTGCTGGCGGGGGGGCTGGTATGGCTGGAGAAGCGCCCTCACCTCGCCATCGATACGCTACTGGGGATTATGGCCCACAGCGCGCTGTCGCTGGGTCTGGTGGTGGTCAGCTTGATGTCGAACGTCCGCGTCGACCTGATGGCCTACCTGTTTGGCGATCTGCTGGCGGTGACGCCGGAGGATCTGATCTCAATTGCCATTGGCGTGGCGATCGTGCTGACCATTTTGCTCTGGCAGTGGCGCAACCTGCTGTCAATGACGATCAGTCCCGACCTGGCATTCGTTGACGGCGTGAAGCTGCAGCGGGTGAAGCTGCTGCTGATGCTGGTCACTGCCCTGACTATCGGCGTGGCGATGAAGTTTGTCGGGGCGCTGATCATCACCTCGCTGCTGATCATCCCCGCCGCCACGGCGCGCCGTTTTGCACGTACGCCGGAGCAGATGGCGGCTATCGCCGTTGGCATCGGGGCGATCGCGGTCACCGGAGGATTGACCTTCTCGGCGTTCTACGACACGCCGGCCGGCCCGTCGGTGGTGCTGTGCGCTGCGGTGCTGTTTATCTTCAGCATGATGAAGAAAGCGGCCGCCTGAGCACTCTTCTTCCGGTAGCGCTGCGCCGGGCAGCGCTACCGGCTGAGGCGCCCGGCTAGGGCATTTCCGGCGGCTTGATGCCGAAGTGGTTCCAGGCGCGAACCGTTGCCATGCGTCCCCGCGGCGTTCGCTGTAGGAAGCCCTGCTGGATAAGATACGGCTCCAGCACGTCTTCAATGGTTTCGCGCTCTTCGCCAATGGCCGCCGCCAGGTTATCCAGGCCGACCGGACCACCGAAGAATTTATCGATCACCGCCAGCAGCAGCTTGCGGTCCATATAGTCAAAGCCTTCGGCATCAACGTTAAGCATATCCAGCGCCTGGGCGGCAATGTCGAGGGAGATGCTGCCGTCGTGACGCACCTCCGCGAAGTCGCGCACCCGCCGCAGCAGGCGGTTGGCTATACGCGGGGTGCCCCGCGCGCGACGCGCCACTTCCAGCGCGCCCTCTTCGCTCATCTCCAGCCCCATGTAGCGGGCGCTGCGGCTCACAATATGCTGCAGATCGGCAATCTGATAAAACTCCAGCCGCTGGACGATGCCGAAGCGGTCGCGCAGCGGCGAGGTTAACGAACCGGCCCGCGTGGTCGCGCCAATCAGGGTGAACGGCGGCAGGTCGATTTTTATCGAACGCGCCGCGGGACCTTCCCCAATCATGATATCCAGCTGATAGTCCTCCATCGCCGGATAGAGCACCTCTTCCACCACCGGCGAAAGGCGGTGAATCTCATCGATAAACAGCACGTCGTGGGGTTCGAGGTTGGTCAACATCGCCGCCAGGTCACCCGCTTTCTCCAGCACCGGCCCGGAGGTGGTGCGCAGGTTGACGCCCATCTCATTGGCGACGATGTTGGCCAGCGTGGTTTTCCCCAGCCCCGGAGGGCCGAAGATCAGCAGATGATCGAGCGCGTCTCCGCGCAGCTTAGCCGCCTGGATAAAGATCTCCATTTGCGAGCGCACCTGCGGCTGGCCCACGTACTCTGCCAGTAATTTAGGGCGGATTGCGCGATCGACCGTCTCTTCAAACCCGGTGCTGTCTGCCGATACCAGCCTGTCTGCTTCAATCATCCCCTACCTCACAACGCGGCGCGCAGCGCTTCGCGGATTAGCGTTTCACTGTTGGCATCCGGACGCGCGATTTTACTCACCATTCGGCTGGCCTCCTGAGGTTTATAGCCCAGCGCCACCAGGGCGGCAACCGCTTCCTGTTCGGCGTCGTCATCGGACGGGCCGGCCGGCGAGGTCAGCACCAGATCCGCCGCCGGAGTAAACAGGTCGCCGTGCAGCCCTTTGAAACGATCTTTCATTTCAACGATCAGGCGATCGGCGGTTTTCTTGCCAATTCCTGGCAGCTTAACCAGCGCCGCGGCCTCTTCGCGCTCGACGGCGTTAACGAACTGCTGCGCCGACATGCCGGAAAGGATCGCCAGCGCCAGCTTCGGCCCTACGCCGTTGGTCTTAACCAGCTCGCGGAACAGCGTGCGTTCCTGTTTGTTATTAAAACCAAACAGCAGCTGCGCGTCTTCGCGAACCACAAAATGGGTAAATACGACCGCCTCTTTGCCTACTTCCGGCAGTTCGTAAAAGCAGGTCATAGGCATATGCACTTCATAGCCAACGCCTCCCGTTTCCAGTAATACCAGCGGGGGTTGTTTTTCGAGAACGATGCCTCTGAGTCTGCCTATCACATGCTACTCCTGCATTAAGGGCTAAAGTATCTGCCGGTATCATAAAAAAAGGCTGGATAAATATCCAGCCTGATTTGAGGTTATCGCAAGCGTCCGCGCGCCAGGTTTAGCCGACTATCGCCTATCTGCGTCGCGTTTTGACTCACGTGGCAGTGGGTAATCGCAATGGCCAACGCATCCGCCGCATCCGCCTGCGGGTTAGCCGCCAGCTTCAGCAGGGTGCGCACCATATGCTGCACCTGGCTTTTTTCCGCGCTGCCGATGCCGACCACGGTTTGCTTGACCTGCCTCGCGGCGTACTCAAAGACCGGCAGATCCTGATTGGTCGCCGCGACGATAGCCACCCCGCGCGCCTGCCCCAGCTTCAGCGCCGAGTCGGCGTTTTTCGCCATAAACACCTGTTCAATCGCGAAATAGTCCGGCTGGAACTGGGTGATAATTTCCGTCACGCCCGCGTAGATCAGCTTCAGGCGCGACGGCAGATCGTCTACCTTAGTGCGAATGCATCCGCTGCCAAGATAGCTTAACTGCCGCCCGACCTGGCGGATAACGCCATAGCCGGTAATGCGCGAACCCGGGTCAATACCGAGAATAATAGCCATCACGCATCTCCGGTAATAACGAATCCCTGAGACCCTAAATATTTCAGTTCACAGCCAGACGACCACGCAGCGCATCCCCGGAAGCGTAGATTCACTACGTAACCGGGGTAAGCGAGGAGAGCCAACGCCGCTGTGGGCTGAAGGATTACGGGAATCACAGCGTTGCGGCGACCTCATCAGAGATCTCGCCGTTATGATAAACTTCCTGCACGTCGTCGCAATCTTCCAGCATATCGATCAGACGCAGCAGCTTCGGCGCGGTCTCCGCATCCATATCGGCTTTCGTCGACGGGATCATTGAGACTTCGGCCGCGTCAGCTTTCAGGCCAGCCGCTTCCAGCGCGTCGCGTACGGCGCCCATATCTTCCCACGCGGTGTAGACGTCAATCGCGCCGTCGTCATAGGTCACAACGTCTTCCGCACCCGCTTCCAGAGCCGCTTCCATAATCACGTCTTCGTCGCCAGCTTCGAAGGAGATCACCCCTTTTTTGCTGAACAGATAGGCCACCGAGCCGTCGGTGCCGAGGTTACCGCCGGTTTTGGTGAAGGCGTGACGCACTTCGGCAACGGTACGGTTGCGGTTGTCGCTCAGGCACTCAACCATCACCGCCGTGCCGCCAGGGCCGTAGCCTTCATAAATGATGGTTTCCATGTTCGCGTCATCATCGCCGCCTACGCCACGGGCGATAGCGCGGTTCAGGGTATCGCGGGTCATGTTGTTGGACAGCGCTTTATCAATTGCTGCGCGCAGACGCGGGTTAGAAGCCGCATCGCCGCCGCCTAAACGCGCGGCGGTGACCAGTTCGCGAATGATTTTAGTGAAGATCTTACCGCGTTTGGCATCCTGTGCCGCTTTGCGGTGCTTGGTGTTGGCCCACTTACTATGACCTGCCATAAAAAACTCTCCAAAAATGCCGTTTTCCCGAAGCCTTCTGACCAGCAGGAGGCGGGGAATATTAGTTGGCGTTAATTACAAATTCTTCAATCGCCTGCCGGTTACTCCACGACTTGGTCAACGCGGCGGCTTCCGTCGCGGCGACCCAGCGGTAATCCAGATGTTCGGTAAACACAATCTGGCGTTCATGAGGGAGCGCAAGGCGGAACCAAAATTCCGTATTGCGCTCAACGCCCGGCGCATAGCGATGACGTAAATGAGAAAAAATCTCGAACTCCACCGTACGCTGACAGTCAATTAAGGCCAGATGCTCATCGGCAACATCTATTGCGACCTCTTCCTTTACTTCGCGCGCGGCGGCTTGCAGCGCGGTTTCCCCCGCTTCCAGGCTGCCGGTTACCGACTGCCAGAAAGCGGAATCATCGCGCCGCTGCAGCATCAGCACCCGCTTTGTATCTTCGGCATAAATCACCACCAGTACAGAAACGGGGAGCTTGAATGACATCTTACTTATTCTCCAGAGACTCTTTTGTCTCTTTCGCCACAACCTGAATACCTAATTCACCCAGCGAGGCCGGATTGGCGAAGCTCGGTGCTTCGGTCATCAGACAGGCGGCGGCGGTGGTTTTCGGGAAAGCGATAACGTCGCGGATGTTATCGGTGCCGGTCAGCAGCATCGTCAGACGGTCAAGGCCGAATGCGAGGCCCGCGTGCGGCGGCGTACCGTATTTCAACGCATCCAGCAGGAAGCCAAACTTCTCCCGCTGTTCCTGCTCGTTGATCCCGAGGATGCCGAACACGGTCTGCTGCATTTCACCGCTGTGAATACGCACCGAGCCGCCGCCGACTTCGTAACCGTTAATGACCATATCGTAGGCGTTGGCAATCGCCGTTTCCGGAGCGGCTTTCAGCTCGTCCGCGGTCATATCGCGCGGGGAGGTGAACGGGTGGTGCATCGCGGTCAGGCCGCCTTCGCCATCGTCTTCAAACATCGGGAAGTCGATAACCCACAGCGGCGCCCATTTAGCTTCATCGGTGAGGCTGAGGTCTTTACCCAGCTTCAGGCGCAGCGCGCCCAGAGCGTCGGCAACCACTTTCTTATTATCGGCGCCGAAGAAAATCATATCGCCGTCCTGCGCAGCGGTGCGCTCGAGAATAGCGTCGACGATTTCCGCGTTGAGGAATTTAGCCACCGGGCTGTTGATGCCTTCGAGGCCTTTTGCGCGCTCGTTGACCTTCATATACGCCAGGCCTTTGGCGCCATAAATCTGCACGAACTTGCCGTATTCATCGATCTGCTTACGGGTCAGCGCCGCGCCGCCCGGCACGCGCAGTGCGGCAACGCGACCTTTGGCATCATTTGCCGGGCCGGAGAAGACGGCAAATTCAACCGCTTTCACCAGGTCAGCAATATCCACCAGCTCCAGCGGGTTGCGCAGGTCCGGCTTATCGGAACCGTAGCGACGCTCGGCCTCGGCAAAGGTCATGATCGGGAACTCGCCCAGATCCACGCCCTTCACGTTCAGCCACAGCTCGTGAACCAGCGCTTCCATCACTTCGCGCACCTGAGGTGCGGTCATGAAGGAGGTTTCCACGTCGATCTGGGTGAATTCCGGCTGGCGGTCGGCGCGCAGGTCTTCATCACGGAAGCATTTGACGATCTGATAGTAACGGTCGAAGCCGGACATCATCAGCAGCTGTTTGAAGAGCTGAGGAGACTGCGGCAGCGCGTAGAATTTGCCTTTATGCACGCGGCTCGGAACCAGATAGTCGCGCGCGCCTTCCGGCGTGGCCTTGGTCAGCATCGGGGTTTCGATATCGAGGAAACCGTGCTCGTCCATAAAGCGACGGACCAGGCTGGTGATTTTTGCCCGCGTTTTCAGACGCTGGGCCATTTCCGGACGACGCAGATCCAGATAGCGGTATTTCAGTCGCGCTTCTTCGGTGTTGACGTGGTTGGAATCCAGCGGCAGCGCTTCTGAGCGGTTGATGATGGTCAGATCGGAAGCCAGCACTTCGATGGCGCCGGTAGCCATATCGCCGTTGACGTTTTTTTCGTCACGCGCACGCACGGTGCCCGTCACCTGGATACAGAACTCATTACGCAGTTCGGAGGCCAGCTTTAATGCATCCGCACGTTCCGGATCGAAAAACACCTGTACGATGCCTTCGCGGTCACGCATATCAATGAAGATAAGGCTACCAAGATCACGACGACGGTTGACCCAACCACACAGAGTCACCTGCTGCCCCACGTGGGACAGACGCAGCTGCCCGCAATATTCTGTACGCATGAGATATCCCTTAACTTAGCCACTGGCGGATTGTTGCCTGCTCTGCAGGCCACGAAGTTGCGGCTTTAGCTGAATGTCACAACTGAATGAAAAAAGGCGGCTATTATACTGGAAATTCTGCCGCACGATAAGCCCGACGCAGTTTGTACGTTGCTTTGCTGCGCGCTTATTGGCTACGCTCACAAAAATTAACAAAATTTGTTACCCTGGAGCGCGAATGGCAACGGTATTGTAACGGCCAAACTACAGAAGATACGGGGATACTATGCCAGAACTCAATGCGAAAAAAACGGCGCTTGTGGTCATCGACCTGCAGGAAGGCATTTTGCCGTTCGCCGGCGGCCCACACCGCGCCGATGAGGTAGTCGCTCGCGCCGCTCGTCTGGCGGAGAAATGTCGTCAGCAGGGCTCGCCGGTGATCATGGTCCGCGTCGGCTGGTCTGCCGACTTTGGCGAAGCGTTAAAACAGCCGGTTGATGCGCAGACGGGCGCGCACGCGCTGCCGGACAACTGGTGGACCTGGCCGCTTGCGCTGGGCAAACAGGATGGCGATATCGAAGTCACCAAACGTCAGTGGGGCGCGTTTTACGGCACCGATCTCGAACTGCAGCTGCGCCGCCGCGGTATCGACACCATTATTCTGTGCGGGATCTCAACCAATATCGGCGTTGAATCCACCGCACGCAACGCCTGGGAGCTGGGCTTCAATCTGCTGATCGCCGAGGACGCCTGCAGCGCGGCCTCCGCCGAGCAGCACCAGGGCAGCATGACGAACATCTTCCCGCGCATTGCCCGCGTGCGCAGCACTGAGGACATTCTCGCCGCGCTATGATCTATATTGGGCTCCCGCAATGGTCGCATCCGAAATGGGTGCGCCTTGGCATAACCAGTCTGGAACAGTACGCTCGCCACTTTAACTGCGTGGAGGGGAATACGACCCTCTACGCGCTGCCGAAAGCCGAGATAGTGGCCCGCTGGTTCGAGCAAACCCACGATGACTTTCGCTTCTGCTTTAAGTTTCCGGCCACCATTTCGCATCAGGCGGCGCTGCGCAACTGCGGCGATTTAAGCCGCGAGTTTTTTACCCGGCTCGCGCCGCTTGAGACGCGTATCGGCCAGTACTGGCTGCAGCTGCCTGCGACCTTCGGGCCGCGCGACCTCCCCGCCCTGTGGCAGTTTCTCGACGCGCTGCCCGCCGGCTTCACCTACGGCGTCGAGGTACGGCATCCGGCGTTTTTTGCCAAGGGCGACGACGAGCAGCAGCTCAACCGCGGCCTGCACCAGCGCGCCGTTAACCGGGTGATCCTCGATAGCCGTCCGGTGCACAGCGTGACCGCCCGCAGCCCGGCCGCGCTCGACGCGCAGCGTAAAAAGCCGCGGCTCCCGGTCCACGCGGTGGTCACCGCCCATCATCCGCTGGTGCGCTTCATCGGCAGCGACGATATGGCGCAGAACCACGAGCTGTTTCGCATCTGGCTGCAGACGCTGCCGAAGTGGAGCCAATCGACCACGCCCTACCTGTTCCTGCATACGCCGGATATCGCCCACGCGCCGGCGCTGGTCGACACCCTGTGGGCCGATTTACGCGCGGTGCTGCCCGACGTCGGCCCGGCACCGTCAATTCCTCAGCAGACCTCTCTTTTCTGATATCCTGCTATGATAGTCGGAGCCATCTGACACAGTGAAAGGGAGTTTTTTGTATGGTCAGCGCGCTGTATGCCGTCCTGGGTGCGTTATTGTTAATCAAGTTTTCTTTTGACGTCGTACGCCTGCGCACGCAGTACCACGTCGGATACGGCGACGGCGGCTTTAGCGAGCTACAGGTCGCTATCCGCGTGCACGGCAATGCGGTTGAGTACCTGCCGATCGGGCTTATCCTGCTGCTGTTTGTCGAGATGGACGGCGCGCAGAACTGGATGGTGCACCTTTGCGGTATCCTGCTTATCGCCGGCCGGCTGATGCACTCTTACGGTTTCCATCACCGGCTCTACAGCTGGCGTCGTTCCGGCATGAGCGCCACCTGGTGCGCGCTGGTGCTGATGGTGCTCGCGAACCTGTGGTATATGCCCTGGGAGTTGGTTTTCTCCTTACATTAGCGCACAATACGCCGTTTTCGTTTTTTCGGGTTTAACCTTATGTCTCACCGCGATACCCTTTTTTCCGCGCCGATCGCCAGCCTCGGCGACTGGACCTTTGATGAACGGGTTGCTGAAGTCTTCCCGGATATGATCCAGCGCTCCGTTCCTGGCTACTCCAACATTATTTCGATGATTGGCATGCTGGCCGAGCGCTTTGTGCAGCCTGATACTCAGGTCTACGATCTCGGCTGCTCCCTTGGCGCAGCCACGCTCTCGATACGGCGTAATATTTCCCACGCCGGCTGCCGGATTGTGGCCGTGGATAACTCCCCGGCGATGGTTGAGCGCTGCCGCCGCCATATCGACGCCTACAAGGCGCCGACGCCGGTTGAGGTGGTGGAAGGCGATATTCGCCACGTCACCATCGAAAACGCCTCAATGGTGGTGCTCAATTTCACCATTCAGTTCCTTGAGCCCGACGAACGCCAGGCGATTCTGGATAAGGTCTATCAGGGGCTGAACCCGGGCGGCGCGCTGGTGCTGTCGGAAAAATTCAGCTTTGAAGATGCCAACGTCGGCGAACTGCTGTTTAACATGCATCACGACTTTAAGCGCGCCAACGGCTACAGCGAGCTGGAAATCAGCCAGAAGCGCAGCATGCTGGAAAACGTTATGCTCACCGACTCGGTAGAAACCCATAAAGCGCGGCTGCGCAAGGCCGGATTCGAACACGCCGAACTGTGGTTCCAGTGCTTTAACTTTGGCTCGCTGGTGGCGGTGAAGTCCGGGGAAAAGGCATGATCGATTTCAGCAATTTTTATCAGCGTATCGCCAAAGGTCCGCTATCCCACTGGCTGGAGACGCTTCCCGCCCAGGTTGCCGCCTGGCAGCGCGAGGCCCTGCACGGTAAGTACCGTGAATGGGAGCGGGCCGTTGAGTTTCTCCCTGAGCTTTCGCCCTATCGTCTCGACCTGCTGCACAGCGTGACCGCGGAAAGCGAAGTCCCGCTGAGCGAAGGGCATCGGCTGCGGATTGAAAACCTGCTGCGCAACCTGATGCCGTGGCGCAAAGGCCCGTGGTCGCTGTATGGCGTGGATATCGACACCGAATGGCGCTCTGACTGGAAGTGGGATCGCGTTCTGCCGCATCTTTCCGATTTGACCGGTCGAACGATCCTCGACGTCGGCTGCGGCAGCGGCTATCACATGTGGCGGATGATCGGCGCCGGCGCGCATCTGGCGGTGGGTATCGACCCTACGCAGCTGTTTTTATGTCAGTTTGAAGCGGTGCGCAAGCTGCTGGGCAACGACCAGCGCGCCCATCTGCTGCCGCTGGGCATTGAGCAGCTGCCGGCGCTGAACGCCTTTGACACCGTATTTTCAATGGGCGTGCTTTACCACCGCCGCTCCCCGCTCGACCATCTGTGGCAGCTCAAAGATCAGCTGGTTGAGGGCGGCGAGCTGGTGCTGGAGACGCTGGTTGTTGAAGGTGACGAAAATACCGTGCTGGTACCGGGCGATCGCTACGCGCAAATGCGCAACGTCTACTTTATTCCTTCGGCGGCTGCGCTGAAAATGTGGCTGGAAAAATGCGGCTTTGTCGACGTGCGGATCGTTGACGTCTGCGTGACCAGTACCGAAGAGCAGCGCCGCACCGAATGGATGACCACCGAATCGCTGGCGGATTTCCTCGATCCGAACGACAGCAGCAAAACCCTCGAAGGCTATCCCGCGCCGCTGCGCGCGGTGATTATCGCCACCAGGCCCGAAACGCAGCAGTCGCTGGCAAAAAAAGCGCGCTAACGCCGCCCGGTCAGGATCGCTCGGGCATCGCGCCCCGGCGATCGGTCGCCAAATTTTGCATAAAAAAAGGCCCCTGTTGAAATTGCAGGGGCCTGGTACGGGCAATCATCATATTGGGCGACATGATGTGCAGCAAAAAACGGTTTTCTCTCTCTGCCCACGGCCGTTGTGCTGACCAGCCCGCAGGCTGGGTGCAAACAACGCGGGCACTCAGGCGGAAATAATGCTCTTCATTTCCGCCACCGCTGCGCCGTTAACGGCATAGCGTGAATATTCATCTGCTTCGGCATCCGTAGACATCGACAGCCTGGAATTACGAAAGCGCATCGGCGAAGGCAGCCACTGGCCGGCGGAACTGTGCACTTCTTTTACGCCGGCTTCCAGGAACTGCGACAGGTTCGCTGCCCGCACCCCTGCTCCGGCCATAATGATTGGAGTATCGCCCAGGGCAATAAGTTCCAAAATTAATGAAATACCTTTTTCTGCGCTCGCCTGCTGGCCGGATGTCAGGATCCGCGCAACGCCTAATTCAGCCAGCGCAGCGTAGGCCTGATGCGGGTTTGCGCACATATCGAAAGCCCGGTGGAAGGTAACCGCCAGCGGTCCCGCCGCGGCCATAATTTTACGCATCCGCGCGGTATCAACCCGACCGTCGGCGTCCAGAACGCCAGTCACGAGGCCCGGAAAACCCAGTTCCCGTACCGTCGCCACGTCGTCGAGCATCGCCGCAAACTCGCCCTCGGTGTAGCAAAAATCACCGCCGCGCGGGCGAATAATCGGATGCACCGGGATGGTCAGCGCCCTGCGGGCCGCTTTGAGCACGCCCAGCGACGGCGTTAGCCCTCCCTCCTGCGGCGCAGCACACAGTTCGATGCGGTCTGCACCGCGTTGCTGCGCCTCCTCGGCGCACTCCGTGCTGTAACAACATACTTCCAGTAGCGTCATTCCATTCTCCATTCACGCCGCGGGCAACACAGCATGTCACGATTTTTCCGCTCAGAAACCGCGTAGCTTCACACTGTTACGCATCCGTTTTTTCACTGGCGATAATTTGCTCGATGGACCACGGGTGAAACTTGATCGTCACGCTCCCGTCCGTCACCGCCAGCGTCGGATTTGCCAGGCGTTCGTTCTCCCCTTTCGGCGAGCTGGTTTTGACGAAGATCCCCGGCTGGCTGAGGCCGTCGTCGGAGAGCAGCGCCAGCGCGCGGGCATTAAGCGTTTCCGGCTCGCCGGCGAGCACAATCTCAACGTGCTCCCAGCCCTCGTGCGGGTAGCGCTTTTCCCCGGGCCACGGCAGCTCAACCACGCTAAAGCGCCAGTGCGCCACGATGACAGGTTCATCCAGCTTAAACAGGCAGATTGGCCGACCGTTAATGGTGTTTTCCGACAGCAGCGTGCCGCACTGCTCAAGCCCGAGGCGCCAGCGCGCCGCGGTTGTATTCTGATGACAGCGCAGCGAGATGTGGTCCGCAGACAGGGGCGCAATATCCAGCCCGAGCCGCGCGGCCAGCTGGCCTAACGCCTCGGTGAAGCGCGGCAGATCCGCGGTAATATCCTGAAGTTCATCAATTTGCTGCCAGTTCGCCATTCTTGACCTCGACGCTCGCTAAAGGGGCTAATTTATCGCGTTTCCCGGCGGCGACCAACCCGCAATCTTCTTTATCCTGCCCGCGCTGGTTATTCGTTAAGCACGCCGCCCGGCAACGCGCGCGCAGGGCTGACGCAGGGGTGCAAATGCAGTATACTCCTGCCCTAATTTGTCCACATTCCGGCGCCACCCTGCAGGGGTTACGGCGCCTTAAACGTAAGGTATTCCGGTGAATATTCAGGCTCTTCTCTCAGAAAAAGTCAGCCACGCCCTGATCGCGGCAGGCGCCCCTGCCGATTGCGAACCGCAGGTTCGCCAGTCAGCAAAAATCCAGTTCGGTGACTATCAGGCCAACGGCGTGATGGCGGTCGCTAAAAAACTGGGTATGGCACCGCGACAACTGGCAGAGCAGGTGCTGTCTCATCTCGATCTGAACGGCATTGCCAGTAAGGTCGAAATCGCCGGGCCTGGCTTCATCAATATTTTCCTCGACACGGCGTTTTTAGCCGCCAACGTTAGCCAGGCGCTGTCCGCAGAGCGCCTTGGCGTTGCCCAGCCGCAGGCGCAGACTATTGTCATCGACTATTCTGCGCCCAACGTGGCAAAAGAGATGCACGTCGGCCACCTGCGCTCCACCATCATTGGCGATGCCGCGGTGCGCACCCTCGAGTTCCTCGGCCACAAGGTGATTCGCGCTAACCACGTCGGCGACTGGGGCACCCAGTTTGGGATGCTGATCGCCTGGCTCGAAAAGCAGCAGCAGGAAAATGCCGGCGAAATGGCGCTGGCGGACCTCGAAGGCTTTTACCGTGAAGCGAAAAAGCACTACGACGAAGACGAAGCCTTCGCCGAGCGCGCCCGCAGCTACGTGGTTAAACTGCAGGGCGGCGACGAGTACTTCCGCCAGATGTGGCGCCAGCTGGTCGACATTACCATGTCGCAAAACCAGATTACCTATGACCGCCTGAACGTGACCCTGACTCGCGACGACGTAATGGGTGAAAGCCTGTACAACCCGATGCTGCCGGGTATCGTTGCCGATCTGAAAGCGCAGGGCCTGGCCGTTGAGAGCGAAGGCGCCACCGTAGTATTCCTTGATGAGTACAAAAACAAGGACGGCGAACCGATGGGCGTTATCATCCAGAAAAAGGATGGCGGCTATCTCTACACCACCACCGATATCGCCTGCGCAAAATACCGCTACGAAACCCTGCACGCCGATCGCGTGCTCTACTACATCGACTCCCGCCAGCACCAGCACCTGATGCAGGCGTGGACCATCGTGCGTAAAGCGGGCTACGTGCCGGGTTCCGTCCCGCTGGAGCACCATATGTTTGGCATGATGCTCGGTAAAGACGGTAAGCCGTTTAAAACCCGCGCCGGCGGTACCGTGAAGCTTGCCGACCTGCTGGACGAAGCGCTGGAGCGCGCGCGTCGCCTGGTTGCCGAGAAAAACCCGGATATGCCTGCCGACGAGCTGGAGAAGCTGGCTAACGCGGTTGGGATCGGGGCGGTAAAATATGCGGATCTGTCCAAGAACCGCACCACCGACTACATCTTCGACTGGGACAACATGCTGGCGTTCGAAGGCAACACCGCGCCTTACATGCAGTATGCCTATACCCGCGTGCTGTCAGTATTCCGTAAAGCGGAGATCGACGAAAGCGCGCTGGCCGCGGCGCCGGTCATCATCACCGAAGATCGCGAAGCGCAGCTGGCCGCACGCCTGCTGCAGTTTGAAGAGACGCTGACCGTCGTTGCCCGCGAAGGGACCCCGCACGTCATGTGCGCCTACCTGTACGATCTGGCCGGCCTGTTCTCCGGCTTCTACGAGCACTGCCCGATCCTCTCCGCGGAAAGCGAAGAGACGCGCAACAGCCGCCTGAAACTGGCGCAGCTGACCGCCAAAACCCTGAAGACCGGTCTGGATACCTTAGGTATTGAAACCGTCGAGCGGATGTAATACCGCTCTGATAAACGATAAAGAAACCGGCTTATGCCGGTTTCTTTTTTTGCGCCCTCCTCCGGCCGCGCGACGCAGAGCCGGTAAAGTTCGCCGTCAGAAATACCGGCGCAGATATTCCGTCATGCACAGGATCGCCATCGCCTGCCCGTAGGGCATCGAGGTGAGCGGGATCTGGCGATAGAAGTCGAGATTCGAGCCCATTCCGGTGCCGAATGAGGTTTGCAGCAGCTCCCCCTGCGGGGAGATATTTTGCACGATCCCGCGCATGGCCTGCTCCGCGACGCGCTCATACTCCCGGCTCACGTAGCGTTTGCGTACCGCCTTCAGGATACCGTAGGCAAAACCGGCGGTTGCCGACGCCTCCAGATACGAATCCGGATCGTCCAGCAGCGTATGCCACAGACCGCTCTCGTGCTGGCACGCTGCCAGCGCCGCAATTTGCGCATTCAGCACCTGAAGCAGATAGCGCCGCACCGCGCTGTGCTCGGGGAGATCCACCAGCTCGAGAAAGTCCGGGATCGCCATCGTCAGCCAGCTGTTGCCGCGCGCCCAGCGGGCGCGGGCGAAATTATGCTGGCCCTCATAGCTCCAGCCGTGGAACCACAGCCCGCTCTCCCGGTCCATCAGGTTCTGCACGTGGAGTAAAAACTGGTATGTCGCCTCTTCCACATACTGCGGCCGGTTGAGCAATTTACCGATTTTCGCCAGCGGCAGCACGGTCATCATCAGCGTGTCGTCCCACATCTGCTGATGATTCTCCTCCGCCAGGGTGATGTGCTGCATCCCGCCGTGACGGGTGCGCGGCATCTCGTGCATTGCCCATTCGCCCCAGCCGTCGAGCCACGGCAGATATTCCTGCCTGCCGGTCTCCTCATAGCGCCAGGCCAGGGTCAGGAATGGCGCCATGGTGTTGACGTTTTTGCTGGTCGCGCCTTCAGCGAAGCGGTCCGCAAACCAGCTGTCGATAATATCGCGCATCGCGATATCTCCGGTCTGCTGGTAGTACTGATAGATCCCGTATAAACCGACGCCGTGGGTCCACTCCCAGCCGGCCCACCCTTTGGTATCAATGACCCGCCCATCGTCCAGCCGTAGCAGAAACGCGCCCGTTTCATCCTTAATATTGACCAGATTGTCGGTCACTTTCTCGATCAGCGCCTGCAGCTCGTTGCGCGCAATAAAGCGCTCCGGCTGACGCAGTAAGGGACTCTGTTTGACAGGCCAAACCTTCATATTATTAACCTCTGTTCCATGTTGAGTTCATTTCAGCACCCTGCCTGAGGGACGGCGCGGCAGGCTTATTACGATTCAGATAGCCGATGTTGTTATTTCCCCACAGGCATGCGTAAGGCATACCGGCCAGCATCTCCACCACCGCCCGATCCTCGGCACAGGTGAGCTCCGGCTGCGCCCGGCCCGATTGGCGCATTTTGCGCGTCTCGGCCTGCAGCACGCCGTGGGTCTCGAGGTTGAGCTTAAAGCGCAGGGAGACGAGGAACCCGCAGGCCAGCACCGCCAGCGTGCCTACGCTCAGAATGAGCAGTATGGTGTGGCTGACCTCGTCGGGCTGCATTTTCTGCCCGGAGACAAAGCCGGAGAGCTGCATAATGATGCCCACCAGCATCACCGCCCCGGCCTGAGAGGCCTTGCGGGTCAGCGTCATGATGCCGGCGAAAATGCCCTCCCGACGCTGGCCGGTGATCGCCTCGTCGACGTCGGCAATATAGGTGTAGGTGTTCCACGGAACATAGTTGATCCCGCCGCGGCCGAGGCCGGCAATGGCGGAAACCAGCAGCAGCAGCGAATAAACGTCGCTCAGCCCCGCGTAGTAAAGCAGCGCATAGGAGAGCGAGCCGAGGCCAAACAGGATAACCACCATCCGATAGGACGGCGCCGGCCCAAAGCGGATGCACAGCGGGATCATGGCAATGACCGCAATAAACTGGAAGATGGCCATAGTGCCGAGCAGGTTGGATGCCACCGCGGCTTCCTGCATCAGCACGAAGACGACGTAGTAGGTGAAGACGGCGTTAAACACGTCCTGAGCAATATAGCCGCCAAGATACATGCCCAGATGCTGGCGGAAGATCTTAATGCGCAGCGTCGAGGTGAGCTCGATAAACAGGCGATTGAGGCTCTGCGCCAGCGAGAGATTACGCTTCTCCTCCTCGGCCCGCAGCGCCGTCTCCGACCACGCATCGCGAGAGCGTTCCCAGGTAAAGAACCAGACGAACGTCAGCATCACCGCGCACAGGACCGAGAACACCAGGCTTGCGTAAAAGAAGGAGACGGCATTGTCCTTACCAAAGTGGGTAAGCAGCACGCCCGGTAGGAATGAGGCGAGGATTGCCGACATTTGCGCCATCGAAATACGCGCCCCGGAGAATTTTGTTTTCTGTTTAAAATCATCGGTCATTTCCGGAACCAGAGTTTCGTACGGCACCAGAATCATGGTGTAGACCATATCAAACAGCAGATAGGTGAGCAGGTAGTACCAGAACCCCATATCGCCTACCCACATCATTGAGTAGCTGAATACGCAGGGGATCCCCAGCAGGATAAAGAACTTTCGTCTGCCGAAGCGTTTGCCGAGCCGGGTGGTGCCAAAGTTATCGGTCAGGAAGCCCATCAGCGGGCTAATGACCGCATCCAGAACCCTGGCGGTGGCAAAGATAAGGGTTGCCTGAATCGGAGACAGGCCGCAAAAGGTGGTGTAAAAATAGAGCAGCCATGCCGCGGTGAGCGCGGTGGTTCCTGCGCCAAGGAAATCGCCCGATCCATAGGCAAGGTAGTTAGCCAAACCGATTTTACGTGTTTTCATCGCCGTAAATCCTGTGTCGTTATTTTTAGTGAACTCCGACAATCTTTCTGGCCAGGCCAAAAGGGAGTAGGTACCTGGCTACAGTAAAAGGATGGAAACGGGGTTACCTTTTCATTTTTGCCAGCCCTGACCCGGCAATGGCAAAAACGCAAAGAGAGGGTGAACGCGCATCACCGATTTATAAAACAGCTTTTCTTTTATGGCAAAACCAAAGACCATTTTTGCGAGAGAGCTGCCAGAATCGCTATTTCGCGCCCCGCGCAGCGGCGGGCCTGGTAGCAAACAATAGCCCTTGCGGGAACAGGGAAATCGGAGTAAAGAAAAGAAGAAGGGTTATTTTGCGTATCTTAAGGAGGCTTGATGCCCTACTCACATCTGCTTGTAGCCGTTGCCCCAACGCCGGAAAGTCGGACGCTTATCAACAAGGCGGTCTCTATCGCGCGCCCGCTTGAGGCCAAAATTAGCCTGATAACGCTGGCAACGGACCCGGAAATGTATAACCAGTTTGCGGCGCCGATGTTAGAGAACCTGCGGGATCTGATGTATGAAGAAACCCGCGGCTTTCTCAACGGTCTGGCTCAGGATGCCGGCTATCCGATTGAGAAAATCACCATCGCCAGCGGCGAACTTGGCCATCACGTGAAGGATTTTTGTCAGCAGCATCGGGTGGATCTGGTGATTTGCGGCAACCACAACCACAGCCTGTTTTCCCGCGCCACCTGCTCGGCGAAAAGTATCGTCGGCAGCAGCGGCGTTGACGTGCTGCTGGTATCGCTGGAGAAAGGCTAGCGCCGAAGCGCCAGCCTGAGGGCCGAACTAGGCCAGTTTGGGGAAGGTCGCCACCTTACGCTGCAGGTGACTCTCCTCATTTCTCGCTTCTATCCGCTTTAGGTCGGCGATAAACCGCTCCTGCCAGCGGTGGATATCGTTGTCCTTAACCACCGCCAGCATCGCCGAGTGGCGCGCAATACGTTCTGCCAGCGGCATGGTGAGCGCGGTGTCCAACGCCGCGGCGACCTCATCACGATCGTAGGGATTGACGATGAGCGCCGTCGGCAGCTCGTTTGCCGCGCCGGCAAACTGCGACAGCACCAGAACCCCGGGATTCTGCGGATCCTGGGCGGCAACAAACTCCTTCGCCACCAGATTCATCCCGTCGCGCAGCGGCGTCACCAGCCCGACGTCGGAATAGCGGAAGATTTTCATCAGCAGCTTGCGTTCAAAATGCTGATTCAGGTAGTAGAGCGGCGTCCAGCCCAGCTGACCATACTGGCCGTTAATGCGCCCGGCGGCGGTCTCCAGCTGGTGGCGGATGTCCTGGTAGGCCTGGACATCGCCGCGCGAGGTCGGGGCAATCTGGGTGTAGCGAATCTTGCCATGATGCTGGGGATATTTCTCCAGCAGGGCCTCATAGGCCAGGAAGCGCTCCGGCAGCCCTTTCGAGTAGTCCAGCCGCTCAACGGAAAAGATATTCTGCACGCTCTTGAGTTCGCTTTTGAGCTGCGCCAGCTTCGGCGGCAGCGGCCCTTTTGCGCTACGCGCGATCTCATCGGGGTCGATGCCAATCGGGTAGACCTCGGTCTGGAACGGTTTGCCCCAGGCGACATGAGCGTTTCCGCTGCGGGTGGTCAGGCGGGTCTGTACCGCGATGCAGTCAAGAAACGCCTGCCGATCGCTCTCGGTCTGGAAGCCCAGCAGATCGTAGTCGCAGAGCTGTTCAAGCAGCTCGGCGTGCGGCGGCAGCGCGTTAAATATTTCCGGGGTCGGGAAGGGAATATGTAAAAAGAAGCCGACCCGATTATTAACTCCGCGCTGACGCAGCTCGTGCGCCAGGGGCAGCAGATGGTAATCATGGATCCACACTATGTCGTCAGGCTCAATCAGCGGCAGCAGTTTATCCGCCAGCGTCGCGTTTACGCGCTGATAGCCCTCCCAGGCGTCGCGCTGAAAATCGACCAGATCGAGACGATAGTGAAACGCGGGCCACAGCACCGCGTTGGAAAAGCGGTTGTAGTACTCGTCGTGGTCCTGCTCGCTGAGGTTAAAGGAGGCCCAGGTAATGTTTCCCTGAGTGACCTTTTTCAGCGGCTGACTATCGTCGCCAATTTCCCCGCTCCAGCCGAACCACAGCCCACCGGCCGCTTTTAAGGCCCCCATAATCCCCACGGCCAGGCCACCGGCGCTGGCCTTTTTATCATCCGGGGGAGCAATACGATTAGATACTACGACTAAGCGACTCATAGCCATCTCTCCTGTCGGTTAGCGCGTCTGGTTGCTGTCCATTATTCGCAATATTATTTAGCCACTGGTGCACCGCCGCGACGTCCGGCAAACGCCAGCGTGCCTGGGTGTCGCCGCTGCCGACTTTTACCGAAACGCCGCCCAGCTGGTTAACGATGCCAAAACCCGCTTCATCGGTTAAGTCGTCACCGACAAATACCGGCCTGCGTCCTGCGAACGGCGCCTCCTGCATAAAGGCGGCGATCGCCTCGCCTTTGTTCACTCCGCGCGGTTTTATCTCGACCACGCACTTGCCCAGCTGCAGCGCCAGCAGCGGATAGCTCTTCACCACCTCCTGGGCCAGCGTCAGCACCGCACTTTGATGCCGCGGCGCCTGACGGTAGTGCAGCGCAAAAGCCATCCCTTTATGCTCGAGCTCACAGCCCGGCAGCGCCTCAAGCGCCAGCGCCAGCCGGCCGTGAAGCTCCTTCTGCAGCGCATCCGGCAGAGAAACGATATGCGTATTCCCATTGATATCACGGCGCTCAGCTCCGTGGACGCCGGCCAGCGGCAGCCGGTGAGGACGGATAAGCTCATCGAGCTCAGCCATTGAGCGCCCTGAAATCAATGCCACCGCCCCACTCTGCTGCTGCACGAGCTGCCGCAGCGCCTGAAGAGCGTTAACCGGGATAACAACCTGATCGGGATGAGGTTTGATATCGGCAAGAGTACCGTCGAGGTCAAAGAAAAATGCGCAATTTTCGCTTGGTACAGGCGGTACAGATATCTGGTCAGCCACCCTGAACTCCTCCTTTCATGGCCAGCGTTTCGCTGGCTGTTAACGAATTGTTAGCCATGTAAGTATAGACAGTGTGACGGAGCTCGCCATTTTTGATAGTAATCACCAGCGCAGCGGGCGCCGGTGATATTCCAGGATTAAACTGAAAGGTTGGAGTATTTACACGCTACGCTTTGCCTTCTGCTTGTAACGATCGAAGATAACCGCCGCCAGCAGGATCACGCCGCGCACCACATACTGCGAGAAAGGCGAGATATTGAGCAGGTTCATCGCATTCTCGACGGTGCCGAGGATCAGGATCCCGGCGATCACGTACGAAATCTTGCCGATCCCCCCTTTTAGCGACACGCCGCCCAGCACGCAGGCGGAGATCACAATCAGCTCATAGCCAATCGAGGTCATCGGCTGACCGCTGGTCATTCGCGATGCCAGAATAATCCCCGCCGCGGCAGAAACCAGACCGGAGATAACGAAGATAATAATCCTGGTGCGCACGACCGGCACCCCTGCCAGACGCGCGGCCTCTTCATTGCCACCGATTGCCAGAGTATTACGGCCAAAGGTGGTTTTGTTCAGCAGCAGACCAAAGATTATCAGGCAGCCCACGGTCAGCCAAATAGGCGCCGGCAGGCCGAACCAGTTGGCGTAGCCGAGGGTGAAGAAGCGCTCATCTTCAATGCCCACCGCTTTGCCATCGGAGATAATATAGGCCAGCCCGCGAACAATCTGCATCGTCGCCAGGGTGGTTATCAGGGCGTTGATTTTCAGCCGGGCGATAACAAAACCGTTGACCAGGCCGCTTAACGCCCCCAGCAGCAGGCCGGCGGCAATGCCGATCCACATGCTTTCGGTGAGGTTGATAACCACCGCGGTGGTCACGCCCGCGCAGGCGATAACCGACGCAATCGAGAGATCGAAATCGCCGGATGCCAGGCAAAACAGCATCCCGCAGGCCACCATGCCGGACATCGAAATCGCCAGCCCGAGGCCTTTCATATTGATGAAAGAGGCAAAGTTCGGCACAAAAATCACGCAGCCGATAAACAGCACGGCAAAGACGACCAGCATTCCAAACTGATCCCAGACACGGGCAAAGCTGAAGGCGGATCGACGGGTATTTGAGGTGGTAACAGAGGACATCATTGACTCCTTTACTCAGGCGACCGCCTGGCTCACTTTTGGCATCGCAAGGCTTAACGCCTGCTGTTCATTCGCATCTTCATGCAGCAGTTCACCCGCCACTTCCCCTTCGCGCATCACGACGATGCGGTCCGCAACGCCAAGCACTTCGGGTAAATCGCTGGAGGCAAAGACGACGGCCACGCCGGATGCCGCCAGCGCGTAGATGACGTTGTAAATTTCATGCCTGGCGCCGACGTCTATCCCGCGGGTCGGCTCATCGAGCAGGATCACCTTCATCTCCTCGGAGAGCCAGCGCCCCAAAATCGCCTTCTGCTGATTACCGCCGGAGAGGTTCATAATCAGCTGCTCGGGTCCCGGCGTTTTAATATTAAGGGACTGAATATGGCGGTCGGCGTTCTGCGCCTCCCAGCCGTTGTTGATCAGGCAGCCGGCGTGAATATGCTTACGTCGGGCGCTGATGTTGATATTGTCGCGCACCGAGTGCACCGGAATAATGCCTTCGGCTTTACGATCCTCCGGACACAGCATCATCCCGGCCTGAATCGCCTGCGCCGGTTTACGAATATCGATGGCTTCCCCGTCGATGTAGACCTGACCGCCGGTGATGCGGGTTCCGCCAAACAGACCTTTCAGCAGCTCGCTGCGCCCGGCGCCCACCAGGCCAAAGAGGCCGACGATTTCTCCGCTGCGCACCGCCAGGCTCACCGGCGTTCTTACGCCCGGCGCTTTTACCTGCTCCAGGCGCAGGCGCTCGCTGCCGTACTCGCGCGGCTTCCAGCCGTAGACGTCCCCTAAATCGCGCCCCACCATCGCCTGCACCAGCGCATCGTGGTTCACCGTCTGCATATCGTCGAAGGTCCGCACATAGCGGCCGTCCTTGAAAACGGTGATCGCGTCGCTCAGGGCAAAGATCTCCTCCATGCGGTGCGAGACGTAAATAATGACCCGCCCCTCCTCACGCAGCTCGCGAATAACCCGGAACAGGTTGTCGATTTCACGGGCGGAAAGGGAGCTGGTCGGTTCGTCAAAAGCGATAACCTTGGCGTTGCGCGTCAGCGCCTTGGCGATCTCCACCATTTGCCATTGGCCGATGGAGAGGTACTTCAGCGGCGTTTGCGGATCGATATCCAGCCCCAGATGCTCCAGCTGCAGCCGCGCTTCGTAGTTAAGAAGCTTGCGGTCCACCATGCCGTATTTGTGCGGAAGCTGGCCGAGGTAGATATTTTCCGCGACGGTCATTTCCGGTATCAGGTGCAGCTCCTGGTAAATAATGGCGATCCCGGCGTTAAGCGCCTCGGTGGTGTTGCTAAACGCCATCTGCTGGCCGCGAACCTCCAGGCTGCCCGCGGTTGGTATATAGTTGCCGCTGAGGATCTTCAGCAGCGTGGATTTTCCGGCGCCGTTTTCTCCCATCAGGGCGTGAACCTGGCCGGCATAGCAGTCAAAGCTAATATCGGACAGCGCCTTAACGCCCGGGAAAGTCATGGTGATGCCGCGAAATGAGAGATAAGGGGTAGACTGTTGCATAACGACTCCGCTCTACTGCGCTCAGCCTCCCGCGGCTGCGGGAGGCATGGTTAGCAGGCCTTACAGCCCTTTTTTCGCCAGCTCTTCTTTGAAGTTATCGCGGGTAATCAACACGACGTCGGTGACCGCCGTGAATTTCGGCGGTTCGACGCCCTTGGTTACCCAGTTGTAGAGCATCTCGCTGGTTTTGTAGCCGTGAATATCCGGGCTCGGCAGCAGAGAGCCGTAGAAGCCGGTGGCCTGCGCCTTGGAGAGCTCGTTGACCGCATCCACGCCGTTAATACCGATACCAATCACATCCGGAGCCTTGAAGCCCTGCCCTTCGGTAGCGCGAACGCCGCCCAGGACGGTGTTATCGTTCATCCCGACGATCAGCCAGTGTTTGACCTGCGGGTGCTGGACCAGCATCGAGTTGCCGGCATCGAAGGCGCCGGGGATATCGTTGGATTTCGTCGGCACGCGGTAGATCTGTTTATCCGGGAAGCCGGCGGCTTTCAGGGCATCCAGCGAACCGGTGGTGCGGCGACGCGCGGTATCGAGCTCATCGGCGGTGATCGCCATCACCCCGGTATCCTTCACCTCCCAGCCGCGTTTTTGCATCTCCTTATAGAGCTCCTGGCCCTGACGAGCGCCAATCTCGCTGGCCGCCATCATCACCAGCGGAACGCTCTCCATCGGCTTGCCTTTGGCGTTAACGAACTGATCGTCGACGGTGATGACCTTCATGTCATAGCCGCGAGCTTTGGCGACAATCGCCGCCCCGAGCTTCGGATCCGGCGTACAAATAACAAACCCCTTCGCGCCGCTGGCGGCCAGGCTGTCGATCGCGTTAAGCGTTTTTTCGCCGTCCGGTACGGCGATTTTAACAACCTCAAAACCTAAATCTTTACCGGCCTTATCGGCAAATTTCCATTCAGTTTGAAACCACGGCTCTTCCGGCTGCTTGACCAGAAAACCGAGCTTAAGCGTTTCCGCCATAGCTGATTGTGACATAACCGCAGCGAGACCGATCGCCGCCAGCGCTTTAGTAAATTTGTGCATGGTAAACTCCAGCTTAAATTCGCTTTTATGTAGGGAAATATCGGATCTAAAAATTTTTATCAGACTTAAAACAAGGTATTAGAAAAATCTCATCCAACGATGCCGTTGTTGAAATAGTAATAGCCGGAAATCAATTCTCCATACGAGAGCATTATCACATCGCGGAATTACAGTAATTGAGTGCATAAATTCAGCGAAAAATGACATAAAAAAAGCGCTAATTGTCAGACAATTAGTGCAGTCATAAGCAGTATTATCCATATCACCAGCAGAGTTATCCCTGTGACGCATTTAGCGCAGCGCGCCCGGCATGCGGAACCGCAATCGACGCCAGCGGTTGCCCTCCCCCGGCCCCCTCCTCCCGGCGATATCAGGCGCTACGCACGACATCACGATTTATTGACACAATCGTCATTGCCTTGAAATATTATTTCACGGTGTTCAGCAATAAAAATTAAAAAATGATCCAGCGCAATGTTGCGCCAGCAGAACCGTGACAATTACATGACGCAGTTAAACATGCGACGCGTTTATTTTAATTAAGCGCTGCTCATGTAAATATCATACAACTACGTAATATGACTGAAGGGTTTGATAAGACTGACGAATAATCCGATAAAAATCAAATATAATCAACACCTTAAATGACACTCAATTTAATAAATATGCTAATAAATAGCCTGCTATCAGCGGATGGTGTAACTAAACGTAAATCCTTCCGGTTAAGAGTTTTCTTAAGTAAATTCTGAGAGTATTCTATATTTGTGGATATCGGAAATATCATTTCTGGCCACTCATGGAGAGCGCGGAATTATATTATTCCGCCAGTAAACTTTCGTGTGAAGGTCTCGTAATGAAGCTGTTGGGGGCGAAAGCTCTTAACCCGCGAAGACCCCCTTCCAGATTAATAAGGATATTTTATGGTAGTTGCAGGAATGGCTCAAAAGCTGAATAACCAGATGAATCTTGAGTTCCGCGCGTCGAACTCGTATCTGCATCTGAGCGAGTGGTGTGCACAGCAGCGCCTGAACGGCACCGCGACGTTTCTCCGCACCCAGGCGCAGTCCTGCGTCACGCTGATGATGCGGGTATTCGAATTTATGAAAAAGGGCGGCGAGTGGCCTATCGTGAAGGCCGAAGGGACCTATCATCAGGAGTGCAGCTCCCTCGAAGATCTGTTTACCCAGACTCTTGCCGACTATGAACAGCGCAGCAGCCTGCTCGCCGGTCTGGCAGAAGAAGCTAAAGCGCAAAGCGATGATTCCACCTGGCGCTTTTTGACCCTCTTAGAGAAAGAGCAGCAGCAGGACGGCATTCTCCTGCAAACCGTTCTCGATGAAGTGCGTAGCGCCGATAAAGCCGGTATCTGTCTGCAGCAAACCGACCGCCGCCTGATGGATCTGGTGGCGCAGCAGCGCCATTAATCCGGCTTAGGTAAACGCCTTCAGGCTGGCTAAAGTCAGAGGGAACCACCGCTATAGGGCACCGTTCAGGCTATTAATGAAAGGTGCCCGATAATTCACCTCCCGCTCCGTTCTGCTATCGCCAGTCCCGTCTGAGAACCCAGCGGCCAGCCTTCGGCATCGTTTCAGGCCTCCTCCCGCATGGCCCGCACGCTCCCCCGCCCCGGCATTTTGGCGCTTCGCAGCCGTTTGTTATTCCTAAAAAGCATTAAAAACTTTTAAGCCGATCGCATTACTGCGCAGCTAAATCGCCTGACCGATGATTAGTGACGGGGATCACTTTTTAAGCCGTGAGTTAATAATATAAAAACGCTGTTTCAAAAATTTAAAACAAGAGGTTTATATTAATGGCAAGATACGCGGCTTCAGCCTCGCAAGGGCTGCAGGGAAGACCGATTTTGTTACGCCATCAGCTCGCCTACGGCGGCGGCAACTTACTGGGGAGCGGCGCGCTGGCAATCAGCGGCGCCTGGTTACTCTATTTTTATACGACATTTTGCGGGCTGACGCTGATCGAGGCCTCGCTAATTTTCTCGATCGCCAGCATTATCGACGCCATTAGTAACCCGTTAATGGGCTATCTTACGGATAACTTCGGTAAAACCCGGCTCGGCAAACGCTTTGGCCGGCGGCGCTTCTTTTTGCTCATCGGCATTCCGCTGATGATGTTTTACCCGCTGCTGTGGGTAGAGGGTCTCGGCTTTTGGTACTACCTCAGCACCTACGTGATCTTCGAGATTATTTATACCTCAATCATGGTACCTTACGAAACGTTGGCCACCGAAATGACCGACGATTTCTCATTACGTTCTAAGCTCACCGGTTATAAAGCCATTTTTGGCAAGCTGGCAAACTTCCTCGCGGCCTTTATTCCGGGCCAGTTCATCCTGCTGTACGGCAAGGATTCCGCCACCCCGTTCTTCCTGACCGGCCTGACCTACGGCATCATTCTGATCGTCGCTATCTCCTGCCTGTGGTACTGCAGCTGGGAGCGTCCGCGGGAAGAGGAGAGCAGCGTCAGCGAGAAGAGAGGGCTGCTCAATACGCTGCTGCTGCTGGCTAAAGATATGCGTTCGACTTTTTATTTACGCGTCTTCCGCAAGCATCTCGGCATGTACCTGTGTGGTTTTGGCGCGGAATGGCTGTTTGCCTCCATCTTTACCTATTTTGTTATCTTCGTTCTGCAGCACGATCCGGCGATGGTTGCCGGGCTGAACAGCCTGAACTCGATTCTGCAGCTGGTCTCTACCGCGCTGTTCATCGGACTGTGCGTGAAAAAAGGCTTCAGCAAGCCCTATATCCTCGCGCTGAGCGTGGTTATTTTCTCGGTACTGCTCTACACCTCGCTGTGGTTTTTCCATCTTCCGGCGCACCTCGCTACCGTGCTGATGTTCGGGATCACCGTCCTGTTTGGCCTCGGAACCGGCGGCGTGTACTACATCCCATGGACCGTTTATACCTTCCTTGCCGATGTAGATGAGATTTACACCGGCCGCCGTCGCGAGGGAATTTATGCCGGCGCCATGACCTTCTCCGGGAAAATACTGCGCTCTATCATCGTCTTCACCATGGGAGCTATTCTCAGCTTCTACGGCTTCCAGTCGAAGGCGCACGCCCAGCCGGAAAGCGCGGTTACGGCGATTGCCGTGGTGTTCTGTAGCGGAGTGGTGCTGCTGGCTCTGGCCGCGATCGTATTCAGCAAGCAGATGAAGCTGGATCGCAAAGCCCATATGGTGGTCTTACAGGAGGTTGCACGGATTAAAGCAGGAGGCAAAATCGGCGATATCGCGCCGGAGGTACGGGTTGTCGTTGAGGATCTCGTCGGCCATCGCTACGAAGAGTGCTGGGGTAACAGCAAGCTGTTTAGGAGTGAAGAGGCGACCCCGGCCCGTTCCGCAGTCTCCCACCAGGCCTGATGGACACCCCGCCACCACGCGTGGCGGGGTAAAACCAATTAGTGGGCTTCGCTTTGCGGGGTGAACTTCAGCTCAATCAGGGCAATCGCTTTTTGCACCGCACGCATCGTAACCGGGTCGGACGATGAAGGATGGCTTGAAAAATCAATCGCTTTAAGCTGAGTCGCCATCTTTTCGCGGACCTCTACAGGGGCGATAACGTCAATGACATCGAGGATCTGTTTGATAACCAGCTGACAGGCAACCACGTCGGAAACCAGCTCGTCTTGTTCGGTAAGGTGTTGAGACATTTTTTGCTCCTTTTTGCAGGAGCGTAATAGTACCCTAAATCTGCTGAGATAAAAAAACCTGCCGCAGCAGGTTTTTTTATCAGAACATGCCGGCTGGCGGCACATCTTTGAAGGTCTTGCAGTAGGTGTCAAAAATGCTTTTCAGAATCTTGCGCAGCTTCATGACGTCACTCCGTTTTTGTTATGCAGGTGTTAATGCTCGCTCGACTATAATATGACCGCCATCACAAAAATCAATTTAAATGTGCGCCAAATCACAAAAATAATTGCAGACTGAATTTTAAATTTAACAAAAAACGAGCGGAGCCGGAGCCTTCCCCCTCTCCTGCTCACGATCTCAGCATGCTATGGCAACAACATAATGACGACAAACATCTCCGCCCGGGAAGACCGGGCGTTCTCGGCGCCAGCGCTGCTGGTCGCCGGGGCCTTTTTCATGGAGTTTCTCGACGGAACGGTGATCGCCACCGCGCTACCGGACATGGCGAAAGATTTTGGCGTGGCGGCGGTGGATCTCAATATCGGGATCAGCGCCTACCTGATTACGCTGGCGGTGTTGATCCCGGCCAGCGGCTGGATAGCCGATCGCTTCGGCGCGCGCAGGGTCTTCACCCTCGCGCTGGCGATTTTTACCCTTGCCTCGGTGTTTTGCGGCCTTTCCACCAGCGTCGATACCTTCGTCGCCATGCGTATTCTGCAGGGAATGGGCGGCGCGTTGATGGTCCCGGTCGGCCGGCTGGCGGTGCTGCGTACCACCCCCAAGCACCAGCTGATTAAGGCCATTGCGACGCTGACCTGGCCCGCGCTGGTGGCGCCGATTATTGGCCCGCCGCTGGGCGGCTTTATTACCAGCTACGCCAGCTGGCACTGGATTTTCTTTATTAACGTCCCGCTGGGTCTCGCGGCGATGGCGCTGTCGCTGCGCATTATTCCCGATATTCGCGAGGAGGAGCGGCGCCCGTTCGACCTTCCCGGCTTCCTGGCCACCTCTGTTGCCATGGTCAGCCTGGTCAGCGCCATGGAGATCCTCGGCGACAACCGGCCCGAGGGCTGGCAAACCCTGGCGCTGCTGGGGCTTGGGATCGGCTGCATGCTGTTCTCGCTGCGCCACTTCCGCCGCGCCGCCTGGCCCATGGTGCGCCTCGATGCGCTGCGGGTCCCCACATTCAGGGTCACCATGTACGGCGGCTCGCTGTTTCGCGCCTCCATCAGCGCCGTGCCTTTCCTGCTGCCGCTGCTGTTCCAGGTGGGATTCGGCATGGATCCGTTCCACTCGGGGCTGCTGGTGCTCGCCGTGTTCGTCGGTAACTTCACGATTAAACCCGCCACCACGCCGCTTATCCGCTGGCTCGGCTTTCGCCGCCTGCTGCTGATTAACGGCGCGCTCAACGTTCTGTCGCTACTGGCCTGCGCATTTTTGACTCCGCAAACGCCGGTGTGGTTAATCCTGCTGATCCTGTTCCTCGGCGGCGTTTTCCGATCGATTCAGTTCACCGGCATCAGCACGCTGGCCTTTGCCGATGTGCCCTCCCCGCAGATGAGCTACGCCAACACCCTGTTCAGCACCGCGTCGCAGCTGGCGGTTGGTTTAGGGATAACGCTTGGCGCGATAGGTATTCGTATCGGGGAAAAGCTGAGCGAATGGCTAAGCCTGTCGAATCTGCCCGGCATCAGCTTTCGACTCTCGTTTGTGTTTATTGCGCTGATTTGTCTGGTGGGAATGGTGGATAGCCTGAAGCTGACGGCGGATGCCGGAAGCAGCGTGTCGAACAAGAAAACGTAAGCGAAAGCAAGGCCAGCCGCGGCTGGCCTTGTCGAGGATTAACCGACAATGTGGCGAACGAACGTTTCGATCTCTTTGTCCTGGCAATTCTCGAAGAAGCACTGCTGGAAGCGCGGACCTGAGACGGCGGTTTTAACCAGTTCCGGGTCGATAGCGCGCAGCGTGTCGAGGTAATTCTCTTTCACCACCGCCGCTTTCACCGTATTCAGAATACCGGCATTGCGCACCTGCGGCTCTTTACGCTCCGGCGGATAGCCTTCCCCGTTACGGCCGGTGAACGCTTTTTCGAAAATAAAGCGCACGTTCAGCTCTGCGCCCCAGCCGAAACCTTTCGCAAACGGCAGAGAGAGCGCGTTGCCGTTGTTGATCTGGGCAAACAGGAAAGCGTCGGCAGGATCGATACAGTAGCCGCACACCACGCCCGGATGGATATTCAAAGACATCAGTGCGCCCTGGCCGGTGCCGCAGCCGGTGACCACGAAGTCCACCGCTTTGGAATTCAGCAGAATGCTGGCCATGATGCCCAGATGAATATAGGTCAGGTGATGATCGTGCTCATCGCTCATACCCACGTTGTAAACCGGGAAGCCTTTCTCGTCGGCAACGGCGTTGAGCTCGTTGAGGATGATGGCATTTTTGTTTGCCTGGCTGTTTTCCATCATCAGTGCAATTTTCATGCTTTACTCTCCTGAATGCTTTGCGGGTACTTCCGCGATAGGTCGTTAACGTTGGTATGACATTACTACTTAACAAACGCACTTTCAAATTTTATGAAAAGTTGTTTTATAAATTACGTAGCGCTTCACACTTTTGCCATCCAACCCCGTCCCCCGCTCTTTGCGCCTCCGCTTCCCTGCCGCTCCCCGATCGGCAAAACCCGCGCGAGGCCCTCAGCCGCTCGTCATTCGGTTGCACATATTGAGCTGACCCGGCGCTATTTATTAAATATCAATTAAAACCATTCTCATTAATTATTAAATTGCCAATGCGTTTTATTCCCATTTGCATTTTTAATAAATAAAGTTTTTAATTTACTTTTTGCAAATAAATAAATAACAAATTATAGTGAGAGCACAATAATCTTAATTACCTATATTTTCGGAGCACGCGCTATGCTGAAAACAGAAATGATCGATAAGCTCAATGAACAGATGAACCTTGAACTCTATTCCTCTTTGCTTTATCAGCAAATGAGCGCATGGTGCAGCTACCATAGCTTCGAAGGTGCGGCGGCGTTTCTTCGTCGTCACGCTCAGGAAGAGATGACCCATATGCAGCGCCTGTTCGACTACCTCACCGACACCGGCAGCCTGCCTTGCATCAACGCCATTGCCTCGCCGTTTGCCGAGTACGCATCGCTGGATGAGCTGTTCCGCGTTACCTACGAACACGAGCAGCTGATTACGCAGCAAATTAACGCCCTGGCCCACGCCGCGATGTCTGCACAGGACTATCCGACCTTTAATTTCCTGCAGTGGTATGTTGCCGAGCAGCACGAAGAAGAGAAACTGTTTAAATCCGTTATTGATAAACTGACCCTCGCCGGTAAAAGCGGTGAAGGTCTGTACTTTATTGATAAAGATCTGGCAACGCTCGATACGCAGAAATAATTATGCCGGCGACGATGCTTCGGCATTGTCGCCCCGCTAATGTTGGCAGATTTTACTTTCGCTGGTATTAAACCCGGCGTCTGCGGCAATAAACTTGCCCTTCTTCTGTAGAAATATCACCAGCTCCCCAGCGGTGAGGTTTTCCGCCGAACAGGTGTGAAAACGGGCCTCGTCGCCAAAGCGAGCGACTATCGCCGCTTCCAGGCTGGCAACGCTGTAGGGTTCGCCCGAAGCGATCATCATCTGCAGTACTTCATGACCGTGAATAGATTGCATAACTCCTCCTGTAAAGCATCCACGATAAACCACCTTATGGTTTCAGGCTTTGCGCCAGCGCAGCATTAGCGCGGCTCCCGGACTGTAAAGTTTTACTGACAAGAGCTGTAACCCTCATTTGACGAATCTGCTGATTTCACATACTCTGCGCGACATATTTTATTGTTAATTCCTTCATGGATAGAGAGAAACGTGAAGAACCGCACTCTAGGTAGTATTTTAATCGTGGCAGGGACCACTATTGGCGCAGGGATGCTGGCAATGCCTCTGGCATCCGCTGGGGTCGGCTTCGGCGTCACGCTCGGGCTGCTGATCGCCCTGTGGGCTTTGATGTGCTATACCGCGCTGCTGCTGCTGGAGGTCTACCAGCACGTCCCGGCGGATATGGGGCTGGGCTCGCTCGCCGCCCGCTACCTCGGGCGCTACGGGCAGTGGATCACCGGTTTTTGCATGCTGTTCCTGATGTACGCCCTGACCGCCGCCTACATCAGCGGTGCGGGAGAGCTGTTGGCCTCCAGCCTGAACCAGTGGCTGCAGTGGAACCTTCCGCCGGCGGGCGGGGTGCTGCTGTTTACCGGCATTGGCGGAGCGGTGGTTTGCCTCGGGACCTCGCTGGTCGATCTGTTCAACCGCTTTTTATTCAGCGCCAAGATTATTTTTCTCGCCATTATGCTGGCCCTGCTGCTGCCGCACATTCATCAGATAAACCTGCTGACCCTACCGCTTCAGCAGGGGCTGGCGCTCTCGGCGATCCCGGTTATCTTTACCTCTTTTGGTTTTCACGGCAGCGTGCCGAGCATCGTCAGCTACCTTAACGGCGATATTCGTAAGCTGCGGCGGGTGTTTATCATCGGCAGCTTTATCCCACTGGTGGCCTATATTTTCTGGCAGCTGGCGACGCTGGGCAGCATTAGCTCTCCAACCTTTGCCGCCCTTCTGGGACAGCATGCAGGGCTGAACGGCCTGCTGGAGGCTATCAGAGAAGTCGTCGCCTCACCGCACGTTGAGCTGGCGGTGCATCTGTTTGCCGATCTGGCGCTGGCCACGTCGTTCCTCGGCGTCGCGTTGGGGTTATTTGATTATCTGGCCGACCTGTTTCAGCGTAAAAATACGCCGGGCGGGCGCGTGCAAAGCGGCGTCATCACCTTTGTACCGCCGCTGGCCTTCTCGCTGTTCTACCCTCGCGGCTTCGTAATGGCGCTGGGCTATGCGGGCGTTGCCCTCGCCGTGCTGGCGCTGATGCTGCCTGCGCTGCTGGTCATGAAGAGTCGTCAGCAGCATCCGCACGCGACGTGGCGGGTTATCGGCGGAACGCCGGCGCTGTGGCTGGTCCTGCTGTGCGGTATCGCTATCGTGTTGATTCAGGTTTGTATCGCGATCGGCGTTTTGCCTGCCGTCGGATAAAAGAGTAAGGGGCCTGTCGGCCCCTTATTTTATTTCGCTAAGCAGCACTGCTTATATTTCTTACCGCTGCCGCACGGGCAGGGATCGTTCCGTCCAACTTTGGCATCATTTCTGATCGGCTGCGGCACCTCTGCCGGCTGCGCATGCTCCGTCCAGTATTGATAAAGCGCCAGCGCCGCGGGTTTAATACGCTCTACGCTGGCGAGAAAATCATCGACAGAGAGCGCTTCAACCGCCGGGAACTGCGCTTCCGTCCCGTGCAAAGCGATGATATCCAGCTCGGCCTGCAGCTCCGCAGGTAAAGCGGGCCAGTTGCCCAGGCCGACGCCGCGCATATAGCCAAAGCACCACTCGCCAACGATAGTCAGCTCCTGGCCTTCCTCTTCCCGCGTGCCGAACAGCGGCTCGAACTGCTCCGGATAGTCGTCCAGGCGCTCGGCAACATCGCTCATATGCTGCAGGGTGAGGTTAACGAAGCGGTCACGCTCGCGATCGTTGGCCCAGCGCGGTACGTTGCCGGCACCGCCCCAGATAGCCAGCAGCCACTGGGCGGGTTCAATCTCGGCTGGCCCGGAGAGGATCGCCGTCAGCAGGCCATCAAGCTCGGAGACATCAAGGATGGCGCCGTCGGTGGCGTATTTCGACAGGATATCGTCCAGCCATTCAAGTTCGCTTTCGTTCAGGGGTCCGGTTTTCATAAACAGGCTCGTCGTCTTAGAAAAATGGCGCATACAGTAGCGGAAATGCCGGGAGAAAACCACCCGGCGCGGGCATTCTGCGCGGGTTAAATATCCTTAATAATGCTCGAGCGCATGGTTTCATATTCACTTTCGCTGATCGTACCGTCATCGCGCATCTTTGTTGCCTGGGCCAGGCGCGCTCTGACATCTTCGGCGGAAGAAACCGGGGCGCTCTGCGCGCCGGGAGGTGCGCTGCCGTCGTTATCCTGCTGAACGTCGCCAAAGCGGTTAGACCCGTCGGTTCCTCGGGCAAACAGCAGCCAGATGGACATCACCAGCGACATGATTCCGCCAGCGACCATCAGCCATACCCATGCTGCCGCTCCGCCTTCTTCAACGGTGCCGGCAACGCCAATCAGGCCGATAATCAGGATCAGGAAAGGCGCCAGCAGCCACCAGCCGGATTTGTTCAGATCGTGCAGGCGTCGTACCGCCACCGCGATACCAGGAATAATAATAATCAGGCTAAACAGCCCGCCGATAACCGGGATCAGCCCCAGTACCGCGGACAGCACAAAGTTAGCGACGGTAAATACGGCGTACTCTTTGCGCGCCGAGCGGCCGCGAAAGGTGGCATATTTGCGAAAACAGTTACCGTAGCTTTCAAGCAACGTGGCCATAAGATCCCTCATTAAAAATAATTATTATTGCCGTGACGGCATATTGTCCCAAAGGCGGTTTATCCGGCCGCAGGCGCGCGCCGGAGCGCTATTTTACCGCAGTTTTCCCGAAATGTGCCGGAGAAAACTGAGGGCTTGACCGCCAGGCGCCATGACGATAATGCGGCAAACCAGCCTCATACGCTGACGAAGCGTCCGTTTGCCACTTCCGTCTGACCGGCGTCATAGATCCACGCCCGCAGCGGATGGTTCGCTTTTGCCGCATTATAGTCAACGCACACTACCCGCTCGCTCAGCGCCGCCGGTTCGCCAGATAGGGTATAGTGCCCAACGACAACCGGAACCTCGGGCAAAACGTAAGCGCTTTTTCCCAGCGCGATATCCGGGATGCTGCTAACCATCTCGGGCTGAACCTGGGCAACCTGCCGGTAGGTTGTGGCCTCGTTAAGCCACCAGCGGATGCGAATATGGCGCCGCTCGATCCCGGTTTTATCCTCGAAGCTGTAGCCCGCAGGCAGCGCCAGCTCTGGCCCCTTGAGTATCGTCTCCAGCAGGTGGAACAGGACGTGCTGTTTATCGAAGGCGTGTACCCAACTCTCCGGCTTCAGCCGGTTTTCTTCGTCGAGCCACGGGCGAAGCCGGGCAATAGCGTTCTCGTCCCAGCACGCGTGCACCGCGCGGACATCGCCAAAATCAACGAACAGCGGCAGGGTTTTAAACCACTCGACCCACAGCAGGTGCTGAGCGCTGTCTTCCGTGACGTCGTTGAGGAAGGCCTGATGCTGACGGCGGTTATTGGCCGTATGCGGACGCAGGGGCTGAGCCGTCTGCGGATGGCGCATCAGCCAGCCAACGGCGTTAAATTCGTGATTGCCCATCAGGCAAATGGCGCGACCCTCGGCAACCTCTCTCCTCACCTGCTCCAGCACCGACGGATGGTCGATGTGGCTCCCCGGCTGATTATCAATAAGATCGCCGACAAAAATCAGCAGGCTGCGATGCAGATCTTCCCGGGATCGCAAATGAGCCAGCAGGGCGGAAAGCTTGCCGTACTGGCCATGAATATCACCAATAAATATTTTGCGGCTCTTAGTCTGGCCTGAAGCGGGCATCAGAATTCCTTGTGCTTTTGTAGTGGATGCGGCCTTACGGATAGTAACAGGGTTGCCGGGCGAAGCCTCGCGCAACGAGGGAATCGGCTGAAGGGCAGGATAATATGATGAGGTGATATTATGAATGGCGAGCTGCAGGCACAAAAAAACCACCCGTAGGTGGTTTCACGACACTGCTTATTGCTTTGATTATTCTGCTTTTATCCCAATGGTACCCGGAACGAGACTTGAACTCGTACAGCCTATGGCCGAGGGATTTTAAATCCCTTGTGTCTACCGATTCCACCATCCGGGCTCGGGATGTAAATTGGAGGCGCGTTCCGGAGTCGAACCGGACTAGACGGATTTGCAATCCGCTACATAACCGCTTTGCTAACGCGCCTTTAATGCTGCAACACCCGCAACTGCCGATGCTTTTAAACTGGAGCGGGAAACGAGACTCGAACTCGCGACCCCGACCTTGGCAAGGTCGTGCTCTACCAACTGAGCTATTCCCGCATTATCAAGCTAATTTGCTAATCACTTGATTTTGTTATCGTCTGGCAAGCCGTGCTGCCGTTCGATGCGTTGCATTCTACTTACCTGGCGCAATGAGTCAACGATATTTTTTAAAACCTTGCGTCGTTTGCTGAAAATTACGCCGAAACGATCACTGATCAAGCAAATCGCCGCGCGCCGCGTTCAAATATTGCAGCATCGACCACAGAGTCAGCACCGCCGCAACGAGGAACAGCGCGATCCCAGCCCCTTCAACCCACTCATTTGGCCGCCACAGCATCCACACCAGCGCCGTCATCTGCGCCGTCGTTTTGACTTTACCGATCCAGGAAACCGCTACGCTGCTGCGTTTACCCAGCTCGGCCATCCATTCGCGCAGCGCAGAGATAATGATTTCACGGGCGATCATCGTCGCCGCCGGCAGAGTGACCCACCAGGTGTGGTAATGCTCGGCAACCAGCACCATCGCAATTGCCACCATAACCTTATCCGCTACCGGGTCGAGAAACGCGCCAAAACGGGTGCTCTGATTCCAGCGGCGCGCCAGATAACCATCAAACCAGTCGGTTACCGCGGCGACAAAGAAGATCAGCGCACAGGCAAACGGTGCCCATACCACGGGAAGGTAAAACGCCAGCACAAAGAACGGTATCAGGATGACGCGAAACAGAGTAAGCAATGTAGGGATATTAAATTGCATAGTGACGGGTAACTATCTGTTAGAAGTAAAAATTAGCCCTATGTTGCTACAGAGCCCCTAATGTTTCAACGAGTAGAAGATCTTTTCTGCCAGACCGTGAGATATACCCGGTACTTTGGCTATCTCTTCGACGCTGGCTTTCTGTAGCCCCTGCAGACCGCCCATATACTTCAGCAGCATCTGCCGACGCTTTGGCCCTACTCCTTCGATAGTCTCCAGCGTGCTGGTACTTTTCACTTTTGCCCGCTTTTTACGATGCCCGGCGATGGCATGATCGTGCGACTCATCGCGGATATGCTGAATGACGTGCAGCGCGGGAGAGTCCGGCGGCAGGCTAAAACCTTCGCCCTCGGGCTCAAAGAATAGCGTTTCCAGGCCCGCCTTACGATCGCTACCTTTTGCTACCCCTAATAATAGAGGATGATGTTTATCCCAGGCCACGTCCAGCTCGGCAAACACGCTTTTCGCCTGCCCAAGCTGCCCTTTACCGCCATCTATCAGGATAACGTCAGGGATCTTGTTCTCTTCGATAGCTTTACCGTAGCGCCGACGCAGAACCTGATTCATCGCCGCATAGTCATCCCCCGGCGTGATCCCGGTAATATTGTAGCGGCGATACTCGGCGCGCAGCGGCCCGTTGCTGTCAAACACCACGCACGAAGCGACGGTCTGTTCGCCCATCGTGTGGCTGATATCAAAGCACTCCATGCGCTTCACCGCCGGCAGCCTGAGCAGCGTCGCCAGCGCCTGCAGGCGCTGATGGATGGTGGACTGCTGGGACAGTTTGGTCGTCAGCGCCGTCGCGGCATTGGTGCGCGCCAGCTTAAGATAGCGCGCGCGATCGCCGCGGGGTTTCGTCTGCACATTCACGCGCCGCCCCGCCAGCTCTGAGAGCGAGTCGGCGAGCAGGGTTTTATCGCCAAGGTTAAAGTCGAGCAGAATCTCCCCCGGCAGGGTGCGCATCTGGCTCCCCTGCAGATAGAACTGACCGACGAAGGTCTCCACCACTTCCCCGAGCTCGGTACCGCCGGGGACCTTAGGGAAATAGCTGCGGCTACCCAGCACTTTCCCCTGGCGAATAAACAGCACGTGAACGCAGGCCATGCCCGAATCAAAGGCGACGCCGATAACGTCCAGATCGTCGCCACTATTTGAGACAAACTGCTTCTCCGTCACCCGACGCACGGCCTGGATCTGATCGCGAATGCGCGCCGCCTCTTCAAACTCCAGCGCCTGGCTGGCCTTCTCCATGCGGGCAATAAGCTGCGTCAGAACCTGATCGTCTTTGCCGGCAAGGAACAGCCGCACGTATTCAACCTGCTGGGCATACTCCTCTTCGCTAACCAGCCCCGCTACGCAGGGGCCCAGACAGCGGCCAATCTGATACTGCAGGCACGGACGCGAGCGGTTGCGATAGACGCTATTTTCACACTGGCGAACGGGAAAGATTTTTTGCAGCAGCGCTAAGGTTTCGCGAACCGCATAGCCGTTCGGGAAAGGACCGAAATATTCCCCTTTAGCGTGCTTAGCGCCGCGATGGGTCGCCAGCCGCGGATGGGTATCGGCGCTGAGAAAAATAAAGGGGTAGGATTTGTCATCACGCAGCAGCACGTTGTAGCGCGGCTGATACAGCTTGATATAGTTATGTTCAAGCAGCAGGGCTTCCGTTTCGGTATGGGTTACCGTCACGTCTATTTGCGCTATCAGCGCCACCAGGGCTTCGGTTTTACGCGAAGCCAGGTTGCTGCGAAAATAGCTGCTTAGCCGCTTTTTCAGATCTTTTGCTTTACCAACGTAGATAACGGTACCGCCAGCATCGTACATCCGATAGACGCCCGGCTGGCTGGTTACTGTCTTCAGGAAAGCTTTGGCATCAAAAACATCACTCACAGACTTGCTAACGACTCCGCATTACACAGGCCATGGCGGATTGCCAGGTGGGTCAGCTCAACGTCACCGTGGATGTTTAATTTACTGAACATCCGATAGCGATAGCTGTTCACCGTCTTGGGGCTCAGATTCAGCTGCTCTGAGATCTCATTGACCTTCTGACCTTTAGTGATCATCAGCATAATCTGCAATTCTCGTTCAGACAAACTGGCAAACGGCGATTCCGTTTTTTCCGGCTCGATCTGGCTGAGCGCCATCTGCTGGGCGATATCCGAAGCGATATAGCGCTGACCTGATGCCACGCAGCGAATCGCATTGACCACTTCCTGCGGCGCGGCGCCTTTGCTCAGGTAGCCCGCAGCGCCTGCCTGCATCACCCTCGCCGGCAGCGGGTTTTCAGTATGAACGGTGAGCATAATGACTTTGGTATCGACAATGGCTCGCGCAATTTTACGCGTTGCCTCAAGACCGCCGATCCCGGGCATATTCATGTCCATCAGGACAACGTCAACGGGATTCGCCCGACACCATTTAACGGCATCCTCGCCGCAGCAACATTCGCCCACGACGTTAATCCCTTTTATATCTTCCAGAATGCGTCGTATCCCTGCGCGCACCAGTTCGTGGTCATCAACAAGAAGGACGTTGATCAAAGGAATAATCTCCAGAATTAGGGATAACACAACGGATAGTTTATCGAACCCATATTACCGGGTTTTGGCGTAATTTTAAAAGCCAAAAGTGTTCTTCAGAGGATTTATCTGTCCTTTATGGCAAGTTGTTTGCACACATGGTGGAAACCCATACATAACAGAGAGTTGTATAAGGTGGTATTTTTAACATTCGTCATACAGAAAACGTAATAAACATAACACAATACGTAGTTGATAAAATACGAAAGAAAATATGTAACAATAATTAACTCTAAAAATCATACCAAAAATTAACAATTTGCGGGCGCCGCAGCGGGCTTTATTCAGGCAATTAAACCCCTCACAGCTCCGATCAGAGAACGCAAATTACGCGCTCCTTTTTTTTCTGCCGCTTGTGGTATACTGCGCCGCTTTAAGATTTAGTATTGCGCAAAAGCGCCGATAGCAAACGAGGATATCGATGAGCACACCAGATTTTTCCACTGCAGAAAATAATCAAGAACTGGCGCAGGAAGTGACCTGCCTGAAAACGCTGCTGACGCTGATGCTCCAGGCCATGGGCCAGGCCGATGCGGGTCGGGTGATTATTAAGATGGAAAGGCAAATCACGCAGATGGAAGATGAGGCTCAGGCTGCCGTATTCTCCAGCACCGTTAAGCAAATTAAACAGGCTTACCGTCAGTAACAATAAACCGGCTGGAAGTATAACTGACAGCCGGTTTCACGTCTGGCACGCAGAACGATGGGCTAGCTCAAATTAAGCCAGTGGCAACCGCATAGCAGGCTATTTGCGTTTTATTTGGTGCGTTGAATTTTCGCTGCATATTTTTTTGATGAAAATTGACGGTATTTTCTGAGATAGACAGAATTATCGCGACCTCTGCCGAGGTCTTCCCTTCCGCAGTCCATTTCAAAATCTCCAGCTCACGCCGGCTGAACTTCATTTCCGGCGGCATCACCATCGCGTCCTGCAGGCGTAACAGCGTCAACAGGCTGAGCTCAATCAGCATTCTCAAACGCATTTCTAATTCGTCTGCCGGATAGGGCCCGACGCTACGATTCTGCCCTGAGACAGAGAGAAAGCCCTGCGCGTGGTTGGGTAAGGTGAGGCACTGAGTAATCCCCTTCACCAGCCCGTGATCGCGCGCGCCGTCCCAGAGCTGCGGGGCGTCACGGAATAGCCCGTCGTTCCACGGCAGGTGACCGCGAAGGAAATTTTCCGGGCGCAGCACCGGATCGATGGCGAAATAGTTCTCGGCTTGATAATGCGCCATCCACGCCTGCGGATAGGTCGTCTGCAGCGTCACCTTAGGGCGCGTAAAGGGCACGGGATGGCGCACGCAGAGAGCAAAATAGTCATATTCCAGCTCTTCCGCCTGCTGCTGCAGGAGATTATAAACCCCCTCTCCCGCCGAAATTGCCTGAAATTGTTGCAGCATTTCCCGCCGCCAGCTGAAAAAATCATTGTCCCTCATAACCGACCAAATAACTCCTGAGTAATTATCATTATTACAAATACAAAAACTAACACATAAATCTTATTTATATGTATAAAATATCGTATACAGCGCACATATTAGATCGTTACTGGTGCTATTCAGCGATGATGGAAGAAGAGAATGTCGCATGATTTATCTCTGCCGACGATATATTCTCAATTGTAGGAGGCGTTTAGCGCCAATCCTGCTGCCGATATTGCCTTCTCTCAAGCGCCGCTGTCTTACCCTCAGCGATAAGATACGACGTATCGTTCCCGCAGGCTGGCCTCCACCGACGGCGGAAAAAGGGATTGTTTCGGGAAAACGCCCGGCGCGGCTGAATATAAAAA
Organism: Klebsiella sp. BIGb0149; assembly: GCF_004362605.1. Lineage (NCBI taxonomy): Bacteria > Pseudomonadati > Pseudomonadota > Gammaproteobacteria > Enterobacterales > Enterobacteriaceae > Klebsiella > Klebsiella sp. BIGb0149. The sequence goes on from NZ_SNYG01000002.1 coordinate 432,733, forward strand.
TACCAATCGATAAGCAGCGTTTAATAGTTCTGATCTCTCACAGGACGCTATCGTTCAGCGCTATCGCCCCGATCGTTCAGAAAGGTTTCCACTTCGCGGCCCAGGCGCTCGGGCTGGCCAAACGCCTGCGCTATTCTTTGCGGCTGGCGGGAACGCCGGTAGCCTGGCCCCCCGCCCTTTTCACCGGATCCCGCGACCGCAGTCCGGTAGCCGTTACTGCATCAGGAATTTTTCGAGGAACTGGCGCGTGCGCGGCTGCTGCGGATTGGCAAACAGCGCCTTAGCCTTGCCCTGCTCGACGATGCGTCCCTGATCCATAAAGATAGCCCGGTCGGCCACGTCGCGGGCAAAGCTCATTTCATGGGTTACGATAACCATGGTGCGCTTCTCCTGTGCCAACTGGCGAATGGTATTCAGCACTTCGCCCACCAGCTCAGGATCCAGAGCGGACGTAGGTTCATCAAACAAAATGACGTCCGGGCGCATCGCCAGCGCGCGGGCAATCGCCACGCGCTGCTGCTGGCCGCCGGAAAGACGGCGCGGGTAGCTATTCTCTTTCCCGTTTAGCCCAACCTTCGCCAGCAGTTCGCGCGCCCGGACGATCGATTCGTTTTTATCTTCACCCTTGACGATAACCGGCCCTTCGATAATGTTCTCCATTACCGTGCGGTGCGGGAACAGGTTGAAGTTCTGGAAGACGAAGCCGACGTGCTGACGCAGGCGGCGAATCAGCCCCTTCTGCTGGCTGAGGCTGCGCGCGGTATCGATAGTGACGTCGCCCACCCGAATGGTGCCGCTCTCCGGCTGTTCCAGCAGGTTGATGCTGCGCAGAAGGGTCGTTTTACCGGAGCCGCTGGGGCCGATAATCGCCACCACTTCGCCCTCCGCCACCTCGAGGTCAATACCGTGCAGTACCGTCTGTCCGTGGAACTTTTTCACCAGGTTTTTGACTTCAATGGCACTCATTTTGGATCACGCTCCTGGCGATTCAGCTGATTTTCAAAATAGTTTTGCAGCGTCGACAGCACCGTCGCCATCACCCAGTAAATCAGCGATGCGGCCAGATACATGGTGAAAACTTCCAGCGTACGGGAGGTAATAAGCTGCGCCTGGCGGAACAGTTCCGGTACCTGGATAGTCGCCGCCAGCGACGTATCTTTCACCAGGCTGATAAAGCTGTTAGAGAGCGGCGGCAGAGCGACGCGCGCGGCCTGCGGCAGCACCGCCCGACGCAGAGTCTGCCACGGCGTCATGCCGATACTTGCCGCCGCTTCCCACTGCCCTTTATCAATAGAGGCAATCGCCGCGCGCAGCGTTTCGGCGGCATACGCCGCGGTGTTCAGCGACAGGCCAATCATCGCCGCCGGAATGGGATCCAGCTCAATACCAAACTGCGGCAGGCCGTAGTAAATCATAAACAGCTGGGCGATAAGCGGCGTACCGCGGAAAATAGAAATATAGACCCGCGCCAGCCACTTTACCGGCCAAAGGGGCGACATCCGCATCAGCGCAAGGATAAAGCCCAGCACCAGGCCAAAGAACATGCCGCCGATGCTCAGCTGCAGCGTAAATACCGCCCCCTTGAGGAGAAAAGGTGCGGAATCAAAAACCAGTTGGATACTCTCTTGCATTCTGTTTGTTCTGCTTTAGATATGAGGATGGTAGGCAAACAGCGCCGGCGCTCCGCCGGTGTGTATAAATAAGATCGGCCCTTCATCCTTAAAGCGTTTCTGCTGAATACCGTCAATCAGCCCGGCCATCGCCTTCCCGGTATAGACCGGATCCAGCAGGATACCCTCAAGCTGTGCCAACAGTTTTACCGCTTCCATGCCTTCGTCATTCGGCGTGCCGTAGCCTGGCGCGAAATAGTCGTCCCACAGCGTAATGTCGGCTTTTGCCTGCAGCTCGAGGCTGTTCGCTACCGCCTGCTGCAGGGCAACGACTTTCGGCAGCTGGTCCGCCACCTTGCGCGACACGGTGACGCCAATCAGTTCGGCCCCCGGCATCAGCTGTTCCAGACCCACCGCCAGACCGGCATGGGTGCCGGCGCTGCCGGATGCCACCACGACGGACGACAGCTCTACCGCGCCTTCGCACTGCTGGGCGATTTCCAGCGCGCTTTCAACGTAGCCCAGCGCGCCTAGCGCATTGGAGCCGCCGACCGGGATCACGTACGGCCGATAGCCCTGCGCCTCGATACGCGTCGCCAGCTCTTCCAGCTGCGCATTGGGGTCGGTCAGCGCATCGCACATCTCGACCTGGGTATTGAACAGATCCAGCAGCAGGCGGTTGCCGTTAGTCAGGTAGTTTTCCGCACGGGTGCCAATCGGGTTTTCCAGCAGGGCCACGCAGTGCAGGCCAAGCTTAGCCGCCACCGCCGCGGTTTGACGAACGTGGTTAGATTGAATTGCGCCGGCGGTGATCAGCGTATCGGCGCCTTCCCGCAGCGCATCGGCCGCCAGGAACTCCAGCTTGCGCAGCTTATTGCCGCCCATAGCAAGCGGGGTCACGTCGTCGCGTTTGATAAAAATTTCGCGACCGAGATGATCCGACAGGCGCGGCAGGTATTCCAGCGGCGTCGGCGCGCCAATCAGCTCCAGGCGCGGGAAACGCGTTAAATTTTGCAGTGACATGATATCTCCTGACTGAGAGCCAATCCCTCAGGCGTTATTATTCCAGGCAAACTGGCCCATAAAATAGCCTGACGAAACAGGCCCTTTGTTTTTATTATGCACGTAGTTGCCGACGAAATAAAAAAAGGCGCCTCGATGAGCGCCTTTTTTCACCGCCGGCCGTTATTTCGTCACGTCAGCGCCAAACCATTTTTCCGACAGCGCTTTCAGGCTGCCGTCTTTTTGCATGTCGGCAATCGCACCATCCACCGCTTTCAGCAGATCTTCGTTACCTTTACGCAGCGCCACGCCGGACTCCTGACGCGAGAACGCTTCGCCGGTGACGGCCAGGGTATTGCCGGTTTTCTTCACCAGATCCAGCGCAGCCAGACGATCGACCAGAATGGCGTCGATGCGGCCTACGCGCAGATCCTGATATTTAGTCGGGTCGTCATCATAGGTACGGATATCCACGCCCTGCACGTTCTGACGCAGCCACTCTTCGTAGTTGGTGCCCAGACCCACGCCGACTTTTTTACCTTTCAGGTCGGCCGCCGTTTTGATAACGCCTTCATTGCCCTTTTTCACCAGCGCCTGCACGCCAGAGACGGTGTACGGCGTGGAGAAATCATATTTTTTCTTACGCTGGTCGGAAATGGTGACCTGGTTAATCACCACGTCGATGCGTTTAGAGTCCAGCGAGGCCAGCATTCCGTCCCATTTGGTCGGTTTCAGATCGGCCTTCACTCCCAGATGCTTCGCCAGCTCGTTGGCAAAGTCGACCTCAAAACCGGCCAGCTTACCGTCATCACCCTGATAGCTGAACGGAGGATAGGTGCCTTCCAGACCCACGCGCAGCGTGCCGCGCTCTTTAATTTGGTTAAACAGGTTTTCTGCTGCAAACGTTTTTACGCTAACGCCAGTCATCAAAACCACAGCCATTGCGCCCATCAGCGCCTGGCGGCCCAGAAGTGCTAATTTCATAGAGACCCCACAGAGTGATATTTTTTTGTAGTGTAAGGCGTTTATGCGGATGGACCAACATCTATCCGCTACATCTTATTCCAATTTATTATATACGATGCCGTTTATGGCATAGTGAAAAACGCGCGCAAAATTGATCGTATTTGCTGGAGATCTCTCATACTGCAAGAGTCAGCTTGATGACGTCTGGAGCACGGAAGATGAAAAACCCCACGTTATTGCAGTGCTTTCATTGGTATTACCCCACCGGCGGCGAGTTATGGCGTGAAGTCGAGGCGCTGGCACCTAACCTGAACGAAATCGGCGTCAATATGATTTGGCTCCCACCCGCGTATAAAGGAGCTTCCGGCGGCTACTCCGTCGGCTACGACAGCTACGATCTTTTTGACCTTGGCGAGTTCGACCAAAAGGGCTCCATCGCCACCAAATACGGCGACAAGGCGCAGCTGCTGGCGGCCATTGCCGCGCTGCGACAGCACGACATCGCCGTCCTGCTCGACGTGGTAGTCAACCACAAAATGGGCGCCGATAAAAAAGAGAGCATCCGCGTTCAGCGCGTGGACGAGCAGGATCGTACGCAAATTGCCGAAGAGGTGGTGGAGTGCGAGGCCTGGACCCGCTACGACTTCCCCGCCCGTGCCGGTAAATATTCGCAGTTCGTCTGGGATTATAAATGCTTTAGCGGCATCGATCATATTGAGAACCCGGACGAAGACGGCGTTTTTAAAATCGTTAACGACTATACCGGCGAAGGCTGGAACGATCAGGTCGATGATGAGATGGGCAACTTCGACTACCTGATGGGCGAGAATATCGATTTCCGCAATCATGCGGTTACCGAAGAGCTCAAATACTGGGCACGCTGGGCGATGGAGCAGACCGGCTGCGACGGTTTTCGCCTCGACGCGGTGAAGCATATTCCGGCCTGGTTTTATAAGGAGTGGATCGATCACGTCCAGGAAGTGGCGACAAAGCCGCTGTTTATCGTCGCGGAATACTGGTCGCACGAAGTTGAAAAGCTGCAGCAGTATATCGCGATGGTTGATGGCAATACGCTGCTGTTCGACGCTCCTCTGCAGATGAAGTTTCACGAGGCCTCGCGCCAGGGCCGCGATTACGATATGAGCCAGATCTTTAGCGGTACGCTGGTTGAAGCCGATCCGTTCCACGCCGTCACCCTGGTGACCAACCACGATACGCAGCCGCTGCAGGCGCTGGAGGCGCCGGTTGAGCCGTGGTTTAAGCCGCTGGCCTATGCGCTTATTCTGCTGCGCGAGAACGGCGTGCCGTCGGTCTTTTATGCCGATCTCTTCGGCGCCAGCTATGAAGATACCGGCGGAGATGGCCAGACTTACGCTATCGAGATGCCGGTTATCGAACAGCTGCACGAGCTGATTGATGCCCGCCAGCGCTTTGCCCACGGCGTGCAGACGCTGTGGTTCGATCATCCGAACTGTATCGCCTTCAGCCGCAGCGGCACCGATGACGATCCGGGATGCGTGGTGGTGTTGTCGAACGGTGATGACGGTGAGAAATCGCTGACTCTTGGCGCCAATTACGGCAATAAGCGCTGGAAAGATTTTCTCGGCAACCGGGAGGAACAGGTGGAAACCGACGACGAAGGCTGCGCGACGTTTACCTGCCGCGGCGGGAGCGTCAGCGTGTGGGTTATCGAAGAGACGTTATAAATCAGGTGCGTATCGCGGGCTGGACGCGCTGCCAGCCCGTCGGTGCCCTAGTGCGCGCTTTTCGTCGCGGCGGCGGCTTTATTCCACGCCTGCTCGCACTCAGGCGTGAGGCGATCGACGCGAGTCAGGGTCATGCGGTCATACTCCAGGGTATTACCGGTGCGTTCGACAGGATAGATATCCAGACCTGAGGTCACGTTGTAAACCCGATCGTCACGCTGCATTAATTTACCCTGCGTGGCGATAACCCGCTGCCACTGACGACAATCGAGCGTATCGCCATTTTTGGTCACAATCAGGCTGGCAATCGCATCCGGGCTCATCATTTCGCTCTGCGGACCTTTTGACTGCCAGTATCCCTCTAACCCGGCGGGCGCTGGCGCTTTGACAACCTCGTTGTAATTATCTACCTGCACGCATCCGGCGAGAGTCAACAGCGCGCCAGCAATTACTATCTTTTTCATCATTCATCCCACACACCGATAAAAAAGTATTGTGGCATTAAAGCGTTAAGCCTGCCACCTCTCTTGCAGCGGGCGAAAAGCGGCGCCCAGCGGCCGTCAATCCAGGCCGATCGCCGGTAGCGCTAAATGGCGTTCGGTTTATTCGGCTATTAATTAATGTTTTTGATGAAACGGCCATATTGGTGAGGTGAGAATTTATCCAGCCAGCATAAGGATAATCCGAAAAGAGAATAACTCCCGGCCGGCAACCTTATCTGTAACTGGAAGTTTTTGCTTTTAATTCCCCGACGTAACATGATGCACGCCTTTACTTTGGGAGTATTCCTGGCAAATTATGGGCAATATTACGGAATAGTTCAGGTTACTTAATGGTTTCCACACTGTACCTTGTTTTATTACCCACTTAAATGGACTTCATCGCGCTCACCGGCGAAGGATGAATTATCGTTACGTGTTGATTGAGGATGGGTCATGTCAACGATTATCATGGATTTGTGCAGCTATACCCGACTGGGATTGACCGGGTATCTGACAAGCAGAGGAATAAGAAAGCGTGACATCAGCGAAGTGCAAACGGCGGCAAGCCTGAAAGAGAGCTGCGAATCGTCCCGCCCGGCGGTGGTGTTTCTCAACGAAGATTGCTTTATTCATCGCGAAGATAGTAATCAGCTTATCCGACAAATCATTATGGATTATCCCGGAACGCTATTTATCATCTTTATGGCGCTGGCTAACGTTCATTTTGACCACTATCTGCTGGTGCGCAAAAATTTACTTATTAGCTCGAAGTCGCTTACGCCAAAAGACCTTGATGATATTCTGGGTAATCATCTGAAATACGATAGCTTCAGCGCCGGACGCATCAATATTCCCACGCTGTCATTAAGCCGGGCCGAATCAAATATGCTGCAAATGTGGATGGCCGGGCACGGGACATCGCAAATATCGACGCAGATGAACATCAAGGCTAAGACCGTATCGTCGCACAAAGGCAATATTAAAAAGAAAATCCAGACCCACAATAAACAGGTGATTTACCATATTGTCCGTCTGACGGAAAACATTACCTCAGGGATTTACGTCAACATGCGATGAAAGAACTGGCGGCAGTCACCGCCAGTTTTGATTGCCGACAGCCTAGTCAACCTTCTCAACAAAGACGCCGTCCGGATGCCCTTTCTCGTTGAAAAACCAGATCCCCAGCGGGTAGTCTTCCAGCGAAACCAGATACATTGTTCCTTCGCTAAACGACTCTATTGCCAGTACTACCCCCGATCGACGTGGGCCACCGTCGGTCTTTACCGTGACACGATCGTTCACCTGCATAACTCGTCTCCTCTATTTTTGAGCCAGTGTAGAACAAAACCGGCGGATGCGCAGCGTCCCGCCCGATGAGCGCTGTTTTTATAGACGGTCTATACTTGAAGAGGCACTGTCGGAGCCAAGCGAGGTAGCGATGATGAAATCCGCCAAAGAGAGCAGTTTGGGTAGCGGCGGGGGTAGCGTCAATGTTGACGCCCTGCTGGCGGCAATTAATGAAATTAGCGAAAGCGAAGTGCAGCGCACCCGCGACGATCCCCATCACGTGAGCATTGATGGTCGCGATTACCATACCTGGCGCGAGCTAGCGGAAGCCTTTGAGCTCGATATCCACGACTTTAGCGTCACCGAAGTCAACCGCTAGGCGCAGGCAAAAAAATCCCGACTCGCAGGAGTCGGGATGAAACTTGCTAATGCAAGAAGCACTTGAAAATTCGTTACACCGGGAGATCCGATGCGTGGAAAACATTATCCTCAATTATTTTGCATGACAAGAGCTATTGATGAAGAAAATAATTGAGACACATAGTCAATAACGCCGGGCCCCTGGATAACCCAGGTGGCAGAAGGCTTCGTTGATGCCCCTGCGCCACAAATCGCGTTTCACCCCCGCCCTCTTTTAAGATAAATCTCATATCAGTACTTTACCGCGCCGCGGTGAACGGATGAAGACGGCCAGCTCCGGACGCTTACCCCGCAGAACAGACCCGGTTGCGGCCATTCTGTTTCGCAAGATAGAGCCGGCGATCGGCTATCGACTGCAGGTTTTCAAAGTTAACCTCCGCGCAATCGTCGCTGCTGCTGACGCCCAGCGAGGCGCTGATGCGCAGGCTCGTATTGTTGCAGAGCAGTATTTCGCGGCTGTTAATGCGAACGCGGATACGCTCCGCTATCGCAGTCGCTTCCTGCAGGGTGGTATCCGGCATGACCACGCAAAACTCCTCCCCGCCCACGCGCCCGGCGAGATCGCCTTCGCGGATGTTGCTGGCTATCGTGCTGGCAACCAGCGACAGCACCCGATCGCCGGACTGATGACCGTGGAGGTCGTTCACCCGCTTGAAGTAATCCAGATCGAGCTGGATCACGGCGAACGGGCGCTTCCCGCGCTCGCACTCTCCGGCAGCGGCAATGGCTCTTTCAAACAGCCCGCCGCGGTTTAACAGCCGCGTTAATGCGTCGTGCCACGCCCTCCACTCCAGCGACGTTTGCAGCTCGCTCATATTGCGCACCATACGCAGAATAACCAGCCAGGAGATAATCAGCATTGAGGTAAACAGCAGCCACATCAGCATCAGCGCGATGGTAATCGATCCAAACTCACCGCGGACCCCTTCCTGCAGGGTGTGGATACGCAGCAGGACGCCATCAAAATTATTCAGTTTTTCCCAGCTGATATAGCGGGTTAGCAGACGAATGCCGCCCTTGTTGTCGTGCAAGAAGGCGTAGCTCAGCGTCTCCTGCTCGCGGGGCGAGAGCAGAGTGAGCACATTGCCCGGTGCGGAAGAGGCAATCAGGTTCAGCCGGTTGTCGTACAGCTGATATTCGCCGTCCTGCCCGCCCTTCGCCGCGTTCACCAGAAAGGCCTTCATTTCGCGAACCGAGAAGTCCATCGCCAGCACGCCGTGCCAGTAGTGGCGGAAGTCCAGCGGTATGGAGGCGGTCACCACCTGGGCATCGCCCAGCGCTCCCTCCTCGGGAAAGGTTTGCCAGACTACGCCGCGTCCGGGATTCGTTCGCTGGGCCTGACGGGTAAACCACGGAGAGCGGGTGGCAGCGCTATAAAGCGCCAGCGCCTGGGCGGTATTTTTTAGCGCTTCGGTGCTCACAAAAAAGCCGCTGCGCGATACGTACAGCATACGCTCGGTGAAGCCACGGTTATTGTTGGTCAGGCGCAGCAGATAGCCCAGCTCAAGCGCAGCCATCAGCTCGTTGCCGGAAAGGGCATTGTCTCGGGACAGGGTCGGAGCTTTATCGACGAAAGTATCGGATACGCCGTAGACCGGCAGCGTACGCCGATTGTGTAACGCCACCGACCATATCGCTTCATGGCGCCTGCTGATGTACTCCTGCTCGGCCTTACGCAGGATCATAAAATCTAACGGCGTTTCCAGCGCTGACTGCATCCCGTTGCGGAAAAAGATCATCCGGTCGGTGTTAAACTGCAGCAGGCCATCCATTTCATGAACGACGTTTTCGAGGTTGTTGTGCTGGTTATCGACATACGCCTCCTCCAGCACCATTATTTCTCGCCATATCAGTAGCGTAGAAAAAAATAGCACCACAACAAAACAAAAATTTACCACGTGTCCCGGGCTCGAAAGGCGGCGAAGTTTTCTCCCCCACAGCGGCTTATTCATTGTGCTCTCGCAGTACCATCATAGAAACAAACGCCATCCACGCGACCTGTCGGAAAGCCGGGCCATACAATGACAAAACGCCCGGTATAAGCCGGGCGTTATTGGGATCGGGAGAGCTATTCCGCGCCCCCTCCCCCACGAACCAACTCATCTTCACGGAACGCCTCGCGCCTAACGGCATAGCCGTCATACCAACGGCATTCAACCATGCCATTGGCAAAACCGGTCACAACCATGCGCGGCCCGCCGCTTTTCCGTCTGACTTCATCGCTGATGAACCATACCATTTTTCGCTCCGTAATCCGGGAGAAACTGTTTCACCTTAGACGAAGCTGAGACATTTTGCATAACCGCCGGCGGATTACTTTACCGCGCGACGAAGCGCGGAAACGGCCTTCACGCCCGCCACCACCACGGCGCCAATGATGAAGCCCAGCACCAGGTTTACGCCCGTCGGCAGCAGAGAAGCGGTGAACCCGGACATGCCGCTGGCCAGATTTTCCACCGCGTGGTGCAGCGGAGTAATGCCGTGGACCACGATGCCGCCACCGACCAGGAACATCGCCAGGGTCCCGACAACCGACAACACTTTCATCAGCCGAGGCGCCACCGCCAGCAGGCCTTTGCCGACCCCGCGGGCCAGCACGCTCTCTTTCTCCACCAGCCAGTAGCCCATATCGTCCAGCTTCACGATAATACCGACCAGGCCGTAGACGCCAACGGTCACCAGCAGGGCAATCCCGGAAAGGATCATTATCTGGTTTAGCAGCGGCGCATCCGCCACGATACCGAGGGTGATAGCGACAATTTCGGCGGAGAGAATAAAGTCCGTGCGAATGGCGCCTTTCACCTTATCGCGTTCAAACGCCAGCGGATCGCGTTCGGCCAGCGCTTCCAGCCGCTGCTGCCGGGCCTGCGGGTCCTCTTTGTGTTTGCGGGCCTGCACGCTGTGCAGCACCTTCTCGACGCCTTCAAAACAGAGGAAGGCCCCGCCAAGCATCAGCAGCGGCGTAATCGCCCACGGAATAAATGCGCTAATTAAAAGCGCCAGCGGAACCAGGATCACCTTATTGACCAGCGAACCCTTCGCCACCCCCCATACCACCGGCAGCTCGCGGTTCGCACGCACGCCGGACACCTGCTGGGCATTGAGGGAAAGATCGTCCCCGAGCACGCCCGCCGTCTTCTTCGCCGCCAGCTTACCCATCACCGAGATATCGTCGAGCAGCGTGGCAATATCGTCCAACAAGGTTAAAAGACTACTTCCCGCCAAAATACCATTCCTTCATTTTATGGTTATTAAACATAGAGTATGGGGCAAAATCCGCGTCTCGCCCAGCAAAGCAAATAGTCAACAAAAAATTAACAATCACCGGAAAATTAAAGCGCTCGCCAGCGAGGTAGTTTTCACGTTTACTATATGCCCCCTTCCTATTTTTGTACCGCCGTGAGGACGTATGTCTACCCGCCAGTTATTACCGCTTATCGGGGCGCTGTTTGCGCTATATATCATCTGGGGATCCACCTATTTTGCTATCGCCATTGGCGTTGCCAGCTGGCCCCCGCTGATGATGGCCGGTATTCGCTTTCTTTCTGCCGGAGGGCTGCTCATCGTCTACCTGCTGGCTACCGGCCACAGGCTCCCGGCGCGCAGACCGCTGCTCAACGCGGCGCTGATCGGTATCCTGCTGCTTGCCGTTGGCAACGGCTTTGTCACCCTGGCAGAGCATCAGCACGTACCCTCCGGGATTGCGGCGGTGATGGTCGCCACCGTCCCGCTGTTTACCCTGTGCTTTAGCCGCTTCTTCGGTATCGCCACGCGTAAAATCGAGTGGCTGGGCATCGCCATCGGCCTGGCGGGTATTATTCTGCTCAACAGCGGCGGCAATTTAAGCGGCAATCCCTGGGGCGCGCTGCTGATCCTGATCGGCTCCATGAGCTGGGCGTTTGGCTCAGTCTATGGTTCGAGAATTGAGCTGCCCACCGGCATGATGGCCGGCGCGATTGAGATGCTCGCGGCGGGAATTGTGCTGATGGTCGCCTCTACCCTGACCGGTGAAAAGCTGACGCAGATGCCCTCATGGTCGGGAATTATTGCCGTCGCCTACCTGGCCATCTTCGGCTCGCTGATTGCGATTAATGCTTACATGTACCTGATCCGTAACGTCACTCCCGCCGTAGCCACCAGCTATGCCTACGTTAACCCGGTCGTCGCGGTGTTATTAGGCACCGGGTTCGCCGGGGAGAGCCTGTCGCTTACCGAGTGGACGGCGCTCGGCGTTATTATTTTTGCGGTGGTGCTGGTGACGCTCGGCAAGTATCTGTTCCCCGCCCGCAGCGAAGCCACGCCCTGTAAGGTTGAAAAGTAAGCTACGGCCCGATCCCCTGAGTATCAATCTGCGCGCGGTGGCCGCCGCCGCAGATCCACTCCTCCAGGCGTTCGCTCAGCGCTTCATCGCTAAGTTTTTTCTTCCCGCGCAGCGCGCACTCCCAGACGATCAGCACCCGCCATCCCTGTTCGAGCAGCAGCGCCTCGTCCCGCCGGTCTCGCGCCACGTTGCCGTCGATTTTATTCAGCCAGAACGCCGTGCGGGTTGCCGGCACCTTGAACAGGTAGCAGTCATGATGATGCCAGAAGCAGCCGTGGGTAAAGATAGCGCAGCGGTAATCGTTCACCACAAAATCCGGGCGCCCCGGCAGCGCGGCCTCCTGAGCGGTAAAAGAAAAACCGGCCTGCGCGAGCAGTCCGGCCAGTCGTTTCTCTATCGCCGTATCGAATGTGCCGATGGCGCGCATATTTTTACTGCGGGTGGCCTTATCGTGAACGTCCATCATCATCCTCGGGATCGCGGCGGGCCACCGCCTGCGCAATTCGCGGCTGCAGCAGCCTGGCGACGGCGGCAAACACCGGCACCACCACCGAGTTACCGAACTGGCGGTACGCCTGAGTATCGGAGACGGGAATGCGGAAGCGGTATCCCTGCGGGGACTCAAAGCCCATCAGGCGCGCGCATTCGCGGGGCGTGAGCCGGCGCGGGCGACGCTGCTGGTTTTGCGGGTCGTCAAAGTCCTTCTCGCCCAGAGGGCGATCCCAGCCGCGGTCGATCAGAATTTCGGCGCCATCCTTATAGTAGCGAGCCGACAGCGTGCGCGCCACGCTATGCGGGTTGCGCGGATCGACTAGCCCGTAGCCGAAACCGTTGCCCAGCGCCTGGTGCTTACGCGCATAGCGATAAAGGTATTTCCACAGCACCGGGGTAAGAATAAATTTGGCATCCACCGTCGGCTCAAGCAGATCGCCAAACGTCGGGCGCTGGGCCGGGTAAAGCGCCGAGATATCGCGCAGGGTAAACCCGTCGTGCAGCTGCAGGTCACGGCGAAAGCCAACCAGTACGATGCGTTCGCGGTGCTGCGGCAGGAAGTTGCGGCCATCGATAACCTTGGGATCGTCCGCCCCGCGATGTCCGGCATCAGAGACCTCATAGCCAAGTTCGTCGAGGGTTTGCATAATGATGCTAAACGTTCGCCCCTTGTCGTGGCTCTTCAGGTTTTTGACGTTCTCCAGCACGAAGATTGCCGGCCGCCTGGCCGCTATAATCCTGACGACATCGAAAAACAGCGTGCCCTGCGTCTCACAGGCAAAGCCGTGGGCGCGTCCGAGGGCGTTCTTCTTCGACACCCCGGCGAGGGAAAAAGGCTGGCAGGGAAAGCCGGCCAGCAGCACATCATGCTGCGGAATAGTCTCGCGAATGTGCCGAGCGGCGTCCTCATCGCTGATATCAAGACGATGGCTGAGGGTGATATCACGGATATCGGCATTGAAGCGATGCTGCTCGGGGTCGCAATACCAGTTCGCTTTGTAGGTGCGCACCGCGTGCTTATTCCATTCGCTGGTGAAAACGCACTGCCCGTTGATGGCTTCAAAACCGTTGCGGATGCCACCGATACCGGCGAACAGATCGACGAAGCGGAAAGCATAATTCGGATGGTGCGCCGGCGGCCGCGGCAGCAGCGATGCCAGATGCGCGAGCTCCCGGTGGCCTAAGCGACCAGCCGCCCGGGACACCGTGGCGACGCGCTTGAGTATCGCCGGGCTCCAGTGCTGTTCCCCGACGGCAACCAGCTGTGCCACCAGCGTTTTCACATCATATATTGCCATCAGCTGGCGCAATAACGCCTGCGCGTCTTCCCCGGCCTGCGTTACCGGCAGAGACGGGGGATGTTCCTTAGATAAATTTTGCGGCATAACCTCAACCAGCTGGACAATTTTCGCAGAGATTACCACAAATAGCGCAGGCAGTTTTAAGCCTGTGGATCAAAGCGGCGCAAAACCGCCTCATCCAGCGCGGTAGGGTCACCCTGCAGCTCCGAGCTGAGCTTCGCCATGAACTGCACCAGGAAGCGGGCGTTGTGTTCCGCCATCGCTCTCCCTTCAGCGGTTTGCATCGTTTCAGGCAGGCTCAGCAGCTTGCACTGGAAATGATCCAGCGCATAGGTGCGGTCATCCAGCTCGCGCCTCTCGGCAAAAGGATCGTCAGCATCAAACAGGATATTATTCAGCGCCCCGGAAACTGCGAAAACGCGCGCCAGGCCAATCGCTCCCAGGGACTCGAGCCGGTCGGCATCCTGGACGATCTTCGCCTCTTCGCTGAGTGGAGGAATAGCGGCGCTAAAGCTATGCGCCTCAATGGCGTGGAGTACGGCGGGATAGCGGTCGACGGGAAAATCGGCAAATGACGACTGCAGAATACTCCGCGTCTTTTGCGCCGCCATCACCGACGAGCGGCTGCGGTCGGGATGGTTTTTGGGCAGGCTGACAATGTCATGAAAGTAACAGGCGGTGAGGATCACCAGGCGGTCAACCTGCCGATTGGCGGCCAGCCGCTGGGCGGTACCCCACACGCGACGAAAATGCGAAATGTCGTGAGCGGAGTCGCCCTGCGGATGATGCCCTGTCATCCAGGTTTCAAATCGTTGCTGCCAGTCAACCAGTTCCATGCGCTTTCCTTTGAGAGAAGGTAGGCTGCGAGCATAGCAACTTTAATCCTGATGTTCATAGCTACGGGCATCAGGCCGCGTATACCAGGCGATTGTCCCAAGGACTAACCCGACGACGCCGAGGACCAGAAACCCCAGCAGCGCGCCCAGCCATTTGCCCGCCGTCGAACCCAGATCCCCGTCAATGCCCGCTCCGGGGACGCTTTGAATATGCCCGACGACCCACCAGTAGCGCACCATCGCCCACAGGAAATAGCCGCAGAAGGCGTAAAAAGCCCATAACGCCAGCTTCCCGCCGGGGCTTCGCTTCGCTTTCTCTTCCATTTAACTGCCCTCCTTTCTTCAGTAACGAAACGTCACCTGAAACAAAAATGTGATTTTCGTCACATTATACAGCGAAGTTTGCCGCCAGGCATCCGCAACGTCCGGGATGGGTTCAGGAAGCAATCGAAGCCGCCTGCATCACCTCTTGTCAGCTACCGGTAATGATACGATCGTTCGCGCCTGGTCTAATATTCTCATCAGCAGCCGGCTTAATATTTCTTCGTTACTGACCATTTTCTTGCGAAATTACGCCGCGGACAGGCATGATATTTATCCTCCGAACATATCAGTGAAACCCAAACATAAATCCCGCCAATCCCATAACGAGACTGAATTATCCAGAAAATAAAATAACCCATTGTTATAAAAGCCAATAAACCAGAAATATAGCTCACCACAAACCGATAGAATATTAATATAACGAACCAATAAGAAACATTTTGTAATATTAGATATAATTTACTTACATTTTAAATTTAAATAAAAATGAACCTTCGCAGATAGTATTTATTTTGCATTAAGCAAGATTCTTTGACATTCACATTAATTATAAATAAAAGGGAATATATAATGAAAAGAAAAGCACTGGCAATTCTGCTGCCGTCCTTATTAATGACTGGGGCCGCGAGCGCAGCGGAAATCTATAATAAGAACGGTAATAAAGTGGATTTCTACGGCAAAATGGTCGGCGAACATATTATGACCGATACCGACGAAGGCAATCGCAACTCTGAAGATACCTCCTACGCGCGGTTCGGCGTGAAGGGTGAAACGCAGATCAACAGCGAGCTGACCGGCTATGGGCAGTTTGAATACAATATGAAAGCCAACAAGCCAGAGGGCGATCAGGGCAGCGCAACCCGTCTGGCATTTGCCGGCTTAAAATATGGTAACTACGGCTCGTTTGATTATGGCCGCAACTACGGGGCGGTATACGACGCCGCGGGCTACACGGATATGCTGGTCGAGTGGGGCGGCGACGGTCTGGTGCATACCGATAACTTTATGACCGGCCGCACCAACGGCGTTGCCACCTACCGCAATACTGACTTTTTCGGCCAGGCCGATGGGCTGAACTTTGCTCTCCAGTACCAGGGTAAAAATACCAACCGCGATCGTCTGAAAGCGAACGGCGACGGCTATAGCGCGTCCGTTGACTATAGCCTCGACGGATTTGGCTTTGCCGCCGCCTACGGTAATTCCGACCGTACTGACGAACAGACCGCCGACGGCAAAGGCGAAACGGCTGAAGTCTGGAGCATCGCGGCTAAATATGATGCCAATAGCCTCTATACCGCCGTCATGTATGCCGAATCCCGCAATATGCTGCCGATGGAAAATGGCCTCATCGCCAATAAAACGCAGAGCGTTGAAGCCGTCGTTCAGTACCAGCTCGAATTCGGTCTGCGCCCTTCCCTCGGTTACGTCTACGCGAAAGGTCACGATCTCGGCAGCGACGGGCGCGGCAACGCAGAGATCATGAACTACCTTGAGCTGGGCACCTGGTACTACTTCAACAAAAACTTCAACGTCTACACCGCCTATAAGTTCAATCTTCTCGATGAGAAGGATCGCGCTGTCACCGGCGCGGCGACTGACGATCAGTTCGCACTCGGCATCACCTATCAGTTCTGATGCGATGTCACCCACCTAAGCCCGCCTCGCGCGGGCTTTTTTGTGAGCAGCCGCCCGAGAGTAAATTCAGAGATGACCTAATGCGCAATCGCCGGTCGTGGCACATTTTTAAATGAGTCGTGCCCTCGATGGCGCCATACGACTTAGTTCACAAAATGAAGGAGATACTGGCAAACTGCTACCTTGAACAATCGCTAAGTGATAGCTTATGAGGACCTGAGGAGCGTTCAATCCCGTCCAGCAAGCGCCGGCATCAGATGGCACAGGTAACGGTATTCTGAACCGCAGGGATTTAATTAAAGGATTTTCGAATCGGGTAGATAGAAAGATGAAGTGGCGGAGAGAGGGGGATTTGAACCCCCGGTAGAGTTGCCCCTACTCTAGTTTTCGAGACTAGTCCGTTCAGCCGCTCCGGCATCTCTCCGCTGAGGTTGCTATAATGCCAGGTTCTTTGGCATTTTAATAGTTCCTGTCTCTTTAATTACGTTCAAGTGACGACTTTGCGAGCAATATGATGTTTAAATGGCCCTGGAAAGCAAATGAAGAGTCCGGTAGCGCGGAAATACCCTGGGAGCAGGCGCTCGCCATTCCCGTTTTAGCTAACCTCTCCGCACAGGAGCAGCAGCAGCTTGTGCAGATGGCTGCGCGTTTTTTACAGCAAAAACGCCTCGTTACCCTGCAGGGGCTGGAGCTGACTCAGCTGCAAAGCGCGCGCATCGCAATGCTATTTTGCCTGCCGGTTCTCGAGCTCGGCATCGAATGGCTGGACGGTTTCCACGAGGTGCTTATCTACCCTGCCCCGTTCGTCGTCGACGATGAGTGGGAAGATGATATTGGCCTGGTCCATAACCAGCGGGTCGTGCAATCCGGACAAAGCTGGCAGCAGGGGCCCATTATTCTTAACTGGCTGGATATTCAGGACTCCTTCGACGCATCTGGTTTTAACCTCGTGGTACACGAAGTGGCGCATAAGCTTGATACCCGCAACGGCGATCGCGCCAGCGGCGTGCCGCTAATACCTTTACGCGAGGTTGCCGGCTGGGAACACGATCTCCATGCGGCGATGAACAACATTCAGGATGAGATTGACCTGGTCGGCGAGAGCGCCGCCAGTATTGATGCCTACGCCGCGACCGACCCGGCGGAATGTTTTGCCGTTCTGTCAGAATATTTCTTTAGCGCACCCGAGCTGTTCGCCCCGCGTTTCCCGGCGCTTTGGCAGCGTTTTTGCCAGTTTTACCGCCAGGACCCGCTGCAGAGATTACGTGATAATGAACGCCAGGATGCGGACGACGCGCGCACTGTGCACTAAAACAACGAGTTGAGCTAAATTTAGCCATCTGAATCAGTTAGTTAAATTTAGTATTGACACAAAAATGCGGGGCCAGTAGTATGCGCCTCGTTCACACGATTCCTCTGTAGTTCAGTCGGTAGAACGGCGGACTGTTAATCCGTATGTCACTGGTTCGAGTCCAGTCAGAGGAGCCATATTAAAGAAGCCTGCTTAGGAAACTAAGCAGGCTTTTTGCTTTTTACCCCAACCAGGCGGTTCACCTCGCCGGTATCGCAAATACCAGGCAACGCCCGGGCGCCGCCTGAGATCAATCTACAGGCCATTTTATCGCCGAACACCGGGCCGCACCTCGCTAGCGCGAAGCAAACCGGGCGACGTGCTCTGCGAGAAAATCAATTTCCTGCGGTGTGTTATAGAAAGCCAGCGACGGCCGGACGGTACTTTCATAGCCCAGGTGTCGCAGGATCGGCTGCGCGCAGTGATGTCCGGACCGCACGGCAATACCGACCTGGCTCAGATAGCGCCCGACGGCTTCATTTTCATGACCCGCCAGCACGAAGGAGAGGACGCTGGTTTTGTTCGCCGCGGTGCCGACCAGCGTCAGTCCCGGAATAGCCGACAGCTTCTCAATGCCATACTCCAGTAAGGCATGCTCGTAGTGCGCAATATTTTCAATCCCCAGGGCAGTGACATAATCGATAGCCGCCCCCAGCCCGACGGCATCGGCAATATTGCCCGTTCCCGCCTCAAACTTATTCGGCGCGGGCTGATAGCGCGTCAGTTCAAAGGTCACGTCAGCAATCATATTCCCCCCGCCCTGATACGGGCGCGCCTCCTCCAGCACGTCCTGCTTGCCGTACACGACGCCGATCCCGGTCGGTCCAAAAATTTTATGCCCGGAGAAGACGAAGAAATCGGCATCCAGCGCCGTGACGTTGGTCGGGATATGCGAAATAGACTGCGCGCCGTCGATGGCGATGCGCACGCCAAACCGATGGGCGATTTGCACCAGCTCATGAACCGGCGTGACGGTACCCAGCGCGTTGGAAACGTGGGTAGCGGACACAAAGCGAGTTTTGTCGTTGAATAGCCGAATATATTCCTCAACGATAAGCTGTCCGTGCTCATCAACCGGCGCAACGCGGATCGTCGCGCCCGTCTCCTGCGCAATAAGTTGCCACGGCACGATATTGGCGTGATGCTCGAGCAGCGTGAGGATAATCTCATCCCCCGGTCGTAACAGCGGCTTCACGTAGCTGTGGGCAATCAGGTTGAGCCCTTCCGTGGTGCCGCGTACGAATATAATATTTTCCGGACCGCGGGCGCCGATAAAGCGCGACACTTTCTCACGCGCGGCTTCATAAGCATCGGTGGAACGTGCGGCCAGCGCATGCGCCGCCCGATGAACGTTCGAGTTTTCGTGCAAATAATAGTGGCTGATGCGATCGATAACCTGCTTCGGGCGCTGGGTCGTCGCGGCATTGTCCAGCCAGACCAGAGGATGACCGTCCACCCGTTCGGCAAGGATCGGAAAATCAGCGCGGATCCGTTCAACCGGGATCTGCCCGACACGCGCCGGCGGCGCCGGCTTTGCGCCAACAGAAGGTCGCGCCTCGAATCCGCGAGGCGCGATATCCCCTCGGCTCTCCTGGCCCAGCGGCACCACCCGCGGCGCGTAGGCGGCCTCGGCGGCCCGCGGGCGTGCGGGCGTGTCGCCCAGCAGCCCCTGCAGATCCCGCGCGTCGGGCAGACCGTAATCGCGCGCGGAGGGAGCCTCGCCCGCCTCGCCGGGCCATCCGCCCGGCGCGTGGGGAAGCGTAAATAGATTACTCATAGTCATAATATTCCCCCACCTCAACGTCTTCCAGCACGGCAATGGCGTCATCGGCGAGGATCGCGGCGGAGCAGTAAAGTGAGAGTAAATAGGAGGCCACGCCGTTATCGTCGATCCCGCGGAAGCGTACCGACAGCCCGCGAGACTGTTCGTTTGGCAGCCCTTCCTGATAAAGCCCCAGCACGCCGCGTTTGCTTTCACCGGAGCGGATCAGCAGGATATTGGTTTTCCCGCCCTGGCCTTTCGGGTTTTTCAGACCATCAACAAACAGCTTATCGGAAGGAATAAGCGGAATACCGCGCCACAGGATAAAAGTGCCGCCCTGTAAATTCACGGTAACCGGCGGGACGCCGCGTCGCGTGGCTTCACGCTGAAATGCGGCAATCGCGCGCGGATGGGCCAGGAAGAAGGAGGGCTCCTTCCACACTTTTGACAGCAGCTCATCCAGGTCATCCGGCGTCGGGCGGCCGTTGCGGGTCTGAATACGCTGCGAATCAGCGATATTTTTCAGCAATCCATATTCATCGTTATTGATCAGCTGACTCTCCTGGCGCTCGCGCAGGCTTTCAATCGCCAGCGCAATTTGCTCTGACGCCTGATCGTAAGGCGAGCTGTAGAGATCGGCGATTTTGGTATCCACGTTAATAATGGTCGCAATAGAATCGAGCTGGTATTCACGCGGCGTGGTCTGATACTCGATATAGCCCTGCGGTATCTCAACGCGGGTCGGGTCCTGGCTGCACAATGCGTCGAGCGGCGTTTCGCCCTCCACGACCTTGTTGACCCGATAAATCCCCGACTCCAGGCCCTTATAATCGAGGAAACGGCTGATCCAGCGCGGGGTAATTGCCGCAAACTGCGGAGCCGTTTTGGTCACGTTCGCTAACTGATACGCGGCTTCACGCCCCAGTGCATTAATGCCTTTTTGTTCTGCCATGATGATTCCTTAGTGTTTAAAATAGTGGAGCTGAAGGTTAGTACTGCGGCAAACGGGTATCGACATCCCGCGCCCAGGCGTTTAGGCCATCTTTTAAATTCATCACGCGCCCCTGATAACCCGCGCGCTGCAGTGCCCGAATCGCGAAAATACTGCGCTGCCCGATCTTGCACAGAAACACCGCATCGACCGTCGGATCGAATTCGCCGATACGTCTGACTATCTGGCCCAGCGGCATCACTTTTGCCTGCGGGAATTTGGCAATCGCCCTTTCGTGGGGCTCACGAATGTCGATCAGCTGCAGGGGTTTCCCCTCCTCTATCCAGGCGTGAAGCTCCCTGGCCGTGACGCTTTCAACCGGAATCTCCGCCTCATCGGGCTTCAGTCCGCAAAACTCTTCGTAGTCGATCAGCTCATGAATCGACGGGTGCTCACCGCATACCGGGCAGCCGGGATCCCGCTCCAGCCGCAGCTCGCGCTGCTTCATTTGCCACACGTCGAAGAGCAGCAGACGGCCAATCAGGCTCTCGCTGCCGCCGACGATAAGCTTGATCGCTTCCGCCGCCTGGATGGTGCCGATAATTCCCGGCAGCACGCCGACCACGCCGCCTTCAGCGCAGGAAGGCACCAGCCCCGGCGGCGGCGGCTCGGGATAAAGACAGCGGTAGCACGGCCCTTCCCCGGCATAAAAGACGCTGGCCTGCCCCTCGAACTGGAAAATGGAGCCGTAGACCAGCGGCTTACCCAGCAAAACGCAGGCATCGTTGATCAGATAACGGGTGGGATAGTTGTCCGTACCGTCAACCACGAGGTCGTATTCGCGAATAATCTCGAGCGCGTTTTTACTGCTCAGGGTGGTGTTATAGGTCACCACCTGCAGGTCGGGATTGATCGCTTTAAGCTTGTCTTTCGCCGAAGCGACTTTGGGCCGGTTGAGATCTTTGGTGCTATGAATGATCTGCCTTTGCAGGTTGGAGATTTCGACAAAATCAAAATCGACAATCCCCAGCGTCCCGACCCCGGCAGCGGCCAGATAAAGCGCCACCGGCGCCCCCAGCCCTCCGGTGCCGATAATCAGCACGCGGGCCGCTTTCAGACGCTTTTGCCCCTCCAGCCCCACTTCCGGCAGCAGCAGATGGCGGCTGTAGCGGGCAATTTCCGCATGCGTCAGCTCCGCCAGACGGTCGTCAGCAATAATGCTCGGTCTGCTCATAGCGCCTTCCCGACGCCGCCTGCAATAGCGGGAACCAGCAGCACCTCGGCGCCCTCGCCGATCGGGGTCTCCAGCCCGCCGGTGGTTTTAATATTGTTCTCCCCCACGTATAGATTGATAAAGCTGCGCAGCTCCCCCGCGTCGTCGTACAGATGCGGCTGAATGTCAGGGAAACGCTCCGCCAGGGCGGCGACCAGCTGCCCAACGGTGTGGCCTTCGAGGGTCACTTTCCCCTGGCCGTCGGTGAAGGCGCGAAGTGCGGTGGGAATCAGTAATGTCGATGCCATAGTGGTAATCTCTCCGTGTTTTTTTCTGGTTTCAGGCAGCGTGCTGCCCGTTATTCGCGTTATGGAACGGTGCGCACGTCCTCCTGCAAAAAGCGCTGGCGGTCCTGCGTCAGCCGCCAGCTGGTGAGCGCCCCCGCCTGCCGCTGCGCAACCGCGACGATGATGTAGGCGTAAAACGGCAGCGCGTGTTCGCGGTCAAATTCCGACGGAATAGCCGGATGATCGGGGTGCGAATGGTAATAGCCGACCACGTCCACCTCCTGAGCCAGCGCGGCGCGTTCCGCCCGCAGGGAGTCGTCGGCGGTGATGACAAAACGGTGGTACTGCTCCTCCGACTCGCGGGCATTGACGATGGGAAAAATCGCCGTCACGCGGGCATCGCCCTGGGCGGAGAAATGGCCAAAGAGCGCGCCGCAGCACTCGTTGGGGTAGGCCTTTTCCCCCTCAGCGCTAATCTGCTTTGCAATATCGCGGGTTAATTCAATCATTGGTTTCATTCCAGAAAGAGTCAGCCAGATAACGCGAGCCGACATCACACAGCAGCGTGACCACCACCGATCCCGCTGGCAGCGTGCGGGCCAGCCTGGCGGCGGCGGCAACGTTTGCGCCGGATGAGATGCCGACAAAAATGCCGTCCCGCCGGGCGAGGCGACGCGTGATGGCGTAGGCCTCTTCGGTGGTGACGGAAATAACGTCGTCGAACAGGGTTTCGTCGAGAATGCCCGGTTTAATGCTGCTGCCCATATGCTTGGTCCCTTCAATGCCGTGGAACGGCGAAGCGGGCTGCACGGCGAGCGTTTTCACCCGCGGATCCTCATACTTAAGCCGCCGCGCGGTGCCGACAAAGCTGCCGGAGGTGCCCATACCGGCGACAAAATGGGTGACCTGCCGTCCGCTCTGCTCCCAGATCTCTTTGCCGGTGGCTGCGAAATGCGTATCCGGATTGACGGGGTTGTTATACTGGTCGGGATAAAAATAGCGTTCCGGGTGGGCCGCAACCTGAGCCTGAACTTCTCTATAGGCGCCGTCAGAGCCTTCAAGCGGATCGGTTTCCACAATCGTGGCGCCATAATGGCGAATAATACGTTTGCGCTCCGGGCTGGTATTCTGCGGCAGATATAGCCGGACGCGATATCCGAGCGCCGCGCCAATCATCGCGTAGGCAATGCCGGTATTGCCGCTGGTCGCATCAATAATTGTTTTATCCGCCGTTAATAAACCCCGCGCAATCCCGTCCAGCACCATGGCTTTCGCCGCGCGGTCTTTTACCGAGCCGCTGGGGTTCATAAATTCAGCCTTTGCCAGCAGCGTTACGCCAGGCAACTCTGCGGTAAAAGAGGGCAAGGTTATTAACGGCGTAGCGCCGATCGTTTCAAGTAAATTCATAATGATTATCACGCCGTTATTTTTATCTATCCCGATGCGCCGGCCATTCCATTTTATTTTCGGCAGAATTAAATTCCGTCGCCGTCGCTGAAATGTTTTTGCTGAGCACGCGCCTGCTGCACATTACTGTCCGGCGGAACATCGCGGGTTAGCCATATATTCCCGCCAATACTCGAACGCGCGCCGATAGTAATTCGTCCTAATATTGTTG
Organism: Klebsiella sp. BIGb0149; assembly: GCF_004362605.1. Taxonomy (NCBI): domain Bacteria; kingdom Pseudomonadati; phylum Pseudomonadota; class Gammaproteobacteria; order Enterobacterales; family Enterobacteriaceae; genus Klebsiella; species Klebsiella sp. BIGb0149. The sequence goes on from NZ_SNYG01000002.1 coordinate 456,277, forward strand.
CGCCGGCATAAATAACGACGTCATCTTCTATTATCGGATGACGCAGGTAGTTTTTTAGTAACTGCCCGTCTTCACCGGCAATAAATCGTTTGGCCCCCAGGGTGACCGCCTGGTAAATACGCACCCGCTTACCGACGATGGCCGTTTCGCCAATCACCACGCCGGTCCCGTGATCGATAAAGAATCCGTCATCAATCTGCGCCCCGGGATGAATATCTATACCGGTCTGGCCGTGCGCCTTCTCGGTTATCATGCGCGCCAGCAGAGGCAGGTCGAGCTGATGCAGCTCGTGGGCCAGGCGATAGTGGATCACGGCATGAATTCCCGGATAGCAGAGCAGCACCTCATCCATGCTGCGCGCGGAGGGATCGCCCTGATAGGCGGCGAGGATATCGCTGTCGAGGCGCTGGCGGATAAGCGGCAAGCGGTTAGCAAACTGCTGGACCCGCCTGACCGCCTCCTGGGTCAGCGCGTGGCTCGCGCCCTGCTCATCCTGCTCATCGGACTGATAGTAGAGTTCCAGAAGCGCTTCTTCGGTCAGCCGGTCAAGCGAGGTGCTTAACAGGTGGCCGACGTAATAATCTTCGCCCTCTTTGCGTAATTCAACATCGCCCAGCCGCATCGGATAAAGCACTTTTATCAAAGTATCGGTAACGGAATTAACGCTTTCACGGGAAGGTAAACTGCGTTTATTACGATAGTTATTTTTCGAATGTTCATCGCGCCACGCCTGACGAACGTGACGCAGTTCATCGACGACATTATTTAAATGCCAGTTATTTTCTCTTTTCGGTAGGAGATACAATTCACCCGCTTCCGGCATAATAATATCCTTCTTAACAGCACATCGATAAATCTGTTTTCTGCGTTACCTCACTTTTATGCATTACCCACATTAAAAACAAATAACCTTATTGACTTTGAATAGCTGAAAAGAATAAATACTTACGAATCAAGATACTAAATTCAGAATGGCCTTAAGCCAGCGCCATTCAGTATGACAGACATGCTTCCACCAGCGGTCAAAGCGCCGGCCTGGCCTGCGGACACGGCGCCGAGTCTGTCCACAAAGTGGCTACCTAACTCTGTGGATAACCTGGAGTCAGATTGCTGCAGAGGGCGTGAGGCCGACCATAGCGCCGAATGTGCAAATTTTAACCAGCAGAGGATTGCGCGCATGAAACGCCGTCCGTTCACGCTCGCTATTGCCTCATAACCATTTGATGCGTTTCACCCTAAGCGGGTTCGTGCCTTCCTGCCGCCGACGGTATAAAAAAAGCCTGCTCAGGAAGCTGAGCAGGCTTTTGCTTTCTTAACGCTTAGGCGCGCTAGCCGCCGAACGTGGACTGTAGCGCGGAATAGCCGATATTTACCGGCATTCCGGAACGACTCAGCATGGCCTCGCTGGCCCGGTTCACCTCAACGCCCTCGCCCTGTACAAACGCCTGGATCCCCGTCGTCATGGGTAGCGGCACCTTTCGGTCCGATTCGTATTCCGCGCGGTTGCGCGAGAGCGGCTCGTGAACCTCGAGCCAGCGGCTGCCGTCCGGCTCGAGGCTATATTTCACCGGCCGATCGATAATCTGCACCCGCGTCCCCACCGGAACGTTGTCGAAGAGATACTTAATGTCATCGTTACGCAAACGGATACATCCCTGGCTTACGCGCAGCCCGATACCAAAGTTCGCATTAGTGCCATGAATGGCGTACAGCCTGCCGATATAGATAGCATACAGCCCCATCGGGTTTTCCGGGCCGGCAGGCACGAATGCCGGCAGGCTTTCCCCTCTTTTGGCATATTCGCGGCGGGTGTTGGCCGTTGGCGTCCAGGTTGGCGCCTCCTGCTTACGCTCCACCGCGGTCACCCAGTTGCGCGGCGTTTCGCGGCCCGCCTCGCCGATGCCTATCGGCAGCACCTCAACCGTGGTCCCCTCCGGCGGATAGTAGTAAAGGCGCATTTCCGCGACGTTAACCACAATCCCCTCGCGCACCGTATCGGGCAGAATAAGCTGCTGCGGGACGATCAGCGTCGAACCCGACTTCGGTAAGTAGACATCTACCCCGGGGTTGGCTTCGAGCATATTGCTCAGCCCTTGCCCGTACTGCGCGGCAAACGCCTCCAGCGGTAGCGTATTACCGTCCGGGACGATGATGGTTTGCGGACTACCCACAAGGCGGCTTCCTTCCGGCGGCAACGGGTAGCTAACGGCCAGAACGCTCTGGCTTGACAGGATAAATAACAGAGAACAAAGCAGTTTCACACGCCGCACCATTTCCCTTCCTCAGTCGCGACAATCGTGAATGAATTATAGCTTTATTATCGAAATCTTATATACCAGCTCACGGCGGTGGGCCACGTTCCCCTGTCCACTGCCGGTACGCGGTTAGATTTGGTAATCGATCGCCGTCTCTTCCGGCTCCATCGCCTGGCGTTTAATCTCATCCAGCGACAGCCCGGCGTTGCACAGCTCGATAAAGCGCCAGACGTAGTTACGCTGCAGCTGCCCACGCTTCAGGCCTAGCCAGACGGTATTGGCATCGAACAGGTGCCGGGTTTCGAGACGCGTGAAGGTGTCAGACTCCCTGGCGTCACCCGACTGCTCGGCGACCAGCCCAACCCCCAGACCCAGTTCAACATAGGTTTTAATGACGTCGGAATCCTGGGCGCTGAGCACGATATCCGGCATCAGCCCTTTGCGATTGAAGGCCTCGTCGATACGCGAACGTCCGGTAATACCCTGACGATAGGTGATCAGCGGCCAGCGAGAAATGGCCTCGAGGGTGAGCGGATTCACCTGGACCAGGGGATGATCTTTTGGTACCAGCAGGCTGTGGTGCCAGCGGAACCAGGGGAAGGCGACCAGCGTCGGATCGTTGCTCAAGCGCTCGCTGGCGATACCGATATCGGCGCCGCCGTTATGCAGCAGGGCTTCAATTTCCTGCGGCGTTCCCTGCACCAGCTCCAGGCGAACGTCGGCAAACAGCTCGCGAAACGCTTTAATCACCGGCGGCAGGCTATAGCGCGCCTGGGTATGCGTCGTGGCGATGGTCAAGACGCCCGAGGCGTCGTTGGTAAACAGGTCCGCAAGACGGCGGACGTTGCTGGCTTCATTAAGAATGCGTTCGGCAATCGAGAGCAGCGCTTTACCCGGTTCCGTCATCCCCAGCAGACGCTTGCCGCGTCGAATAAAGATTTCGATCCCCAGCTCTTCTTCGAGTTCACGAATATGACGGCTGACGCCCGATTGCGATGTGTAGAGCATATTGGCGACTTCCGTCAGGTTGTAGTCCTGACGGGCCGCTTCACGAATTATTTTTAGCTGCTGGAAATTCACCCTTTCCTCCGGGCTATCAGACATAACATATGCTCTATTGTTAAAGTCTGTTGTCCCTGCTAACAAATAATAAAAACCAGCAACTTATTCCATTCTGGAATATACGTTAACTTACCAGCAGCAGCTCACGGTTCTCCAGCGAAGGGCGGCTCACCAGCGACAGTAAAATTTCCTTCACCGCCTGCGCCTGCGGCGACAGGCTGCCCTTGGCAGACATATTCAGCGATAGCGAGAGGCTCATTGACGGCGTGCTGATACGCGCCATCCAGCCGTTGGCGGCGCTACACAGCGAGCGAGCGGCGGATTCCGGCAGCACGGTGGCCCCCATTCCGCTGGCGATTGCCGCGGTTAAGGTGGTAATCGACTCGATCTCACCGATGATTTTTGCCGACAGACGACGCAGCGTGAAGGCCTCGGTCACCCTCGCCCGCACCGCGCTGTAATCGCGGGGCAGGAACAGATTCATCTCGGCGACCGCCGTCAGGTCAACGCTTTGCCCCGGACAGTCTCGGGTACCGACCAGGTACAGATCCTCTTTCAGCAGCGGCTGGCTGATGATGCCGGCAACCGGCGACCGCTCGTACAGTACCGCCATATCCAGCTGACCGCTGAGCAGCTTATCGTTAAGGATAGTCCCGCTGCTCTCCTGCAGATACACCATCACTTCAGGAAGCTCGTTACGGACCGTTTGCAGCAGCGGCATCGTAATGGCGGACGCCGCCGTTCCCGGCGCAAGCCCGATAGAGACCTGGCCGCTGAGAATATGGCCCACGTTATTGACCGCCAGCTGCGCCTGCTCGCACTGGCGCAGAATGGTCCGGGCGTGGGTATAAAGGATTTTCCCTGCTTCCGTCGGCGTGACGCCTCGCTTAGTGCGAATCAGCAGCTGCTGGTCCAGTTCACCTTCCAGGGTCGCAACCTGCTGGCTCAGCGCGGGCTGTGCGATGTGCAGGACTTCGGCTGCCTGAGTCAGACTGCCAATATCGACGATTTTCACAAAATACTTCAGTCGTCTTAAGTTCATTTTGCCTCCTGTAAGGAACGCCAGTACCCACGCTGGCAGTTGAGATACAGTAGGTTTTGCAATTTACTTGCCAGTTTTATTATCCCCAGCGCAAAAGCCGCTGGACGCCGCGTAATAAGCGATTCCGATTGCTGCAGGGGATTTTTTTGCCCGGTAAGCGGATTACGATATGCCCCATAAGGGGTACATTTGCACCATCGCGGTGCGCAGCGGCGCAAAAGTGGAGGAACCTCGGCAGACTGCTGAAATTGTCAGCAGTCAAACTCATTCCGATGATTCAGCCTTTGACAAGGGGGAGCGCCGCCGTTAATATGCGCCCCGTTCACACGATTCCTCTGTAGTTCAGTCGGTAGAACGGCGGACTGTTAATCCGTATGTCACTGGTTCGAGTCCAGTCAGAGGAGCCAATTTAAGGGAAGCAGACGTTCACTGACGTCTGCTTTCTGCATTTCTATCAATTGGTTACCCCCTTCTTCAGGTTCACCCTCGTTCACTAAAAACCACTCGAAGCCATACCCATTTGCTGGTAAAAATGTTGGTAATGGTAGTTCGATTGCGCTTTTACCAACAAACGGGGGATGCCGTTATGCCACTTACTGATACTAAAGTAAAAAACGCCAAGCCCCTCGATAAGGAATACAAGCTGACCGATGGCTTTGGTATGTTCCTTCGCATTACCCCCAAGGGTTCCAAATACTGGCAGATGGCCTACCGTTTCGAAGGGAAGCAAAAAATCTTCTCCATCGGTGTCTACCCTGCTGTTTCACTTGCTGATGCAAGACAACGCCGTGATGAAGCTAAAAGACTTCTTGCTCAAGGCACTGATCCTAACGCCAAGAAACAGGCCGAAGTTAAAGAGCTTAAAGCAAAGCGTGATAACACCCGAACATTCAAAGCCGTGACCAAGGCGTGGTTTTCTACCAAAAAGAAATGGTCTGAAGATTACCAGAACACTGTCTGGACCCGCCTTGACAACTACATATTCCCGGACATTGGCAACAGAGACGTTACCGGGCTTACCACTGGCGATCTTTTAGTCCCCCTCAAAAAAGTGGAAGCCCTTGGTTATCTGGAAGTTGCCACACGGGTTAAGCAATATGTGACCTCTATCCTGCGCTATGCCGTCCAACAGCAGCTTATCCGCTATAACCCGGCTTACGATCTGGAAGGCTCCATACAGAAACCTGAAACTGAACACCGTCCTGCTCTGGAGCTTGAAGAGATTCCCTTGCTACTTGAACGTATTGATACCTACAAAGGCCGCAGACTCACCACACTGGCGATTCAACTTAACCTGCAGGTATTTGTTCGTTCCAGTGAGCTACGCTTCGCCAGATGGTCAGAGATCGATTTCAAGAGCAAGCTGTGGGTTATCCCCGAACAGCGGGAAGTCATCGAAGGGGTGAAATATTCAGGCCGTGGCACCAAGATGAAGCGTAAACATTTCATCCCTCTCTGCCGACAGGCAATCATGTTGCTGGAAGAAATTAAACAGCTCACCTATGAAGATGGCAATGATGATGGTTTTATCTTCACGGGTAGCTATGACAGCTTTAAACCGATGAGTGAAAACACCATCAACAAGGCGCTACGTAAGATGGGCTACGATACCCGACAGGACATTTGTGGTCATGGCTTCCGGACACTTGCCTGTAGTGCCTTAATTGAGTCCGGTTTGTGGTCAGAAGACGCTGTAGAGCTTCAAATGAGTCACAAGGAGAGCAATAGTGTCCGTGCCGCTTATACCCACAAAGCCAAACACCTTGACCAGCGCCGCCTGATGCTCCAATGGTGGGCTGATTATCTGGATGCGAACAGCAACGGTATGGTCAGGCCGTTTGAGTTTGCGCATGCTACATAATTTATCTTTTCACCAAGGCTGGTAGAAGCGCCAGATCATCCCGTATACTATTTCCAACAAAATATATACGGGATAATAAAATGAAGAACATTGATGTCATCCTTGGGAAAGATCATTTAGAAGATATTTCTTCTGCGAAACCAATTCCAGCAATAAAAGAAATCATATGGAATGCTTTTGATTCTAATTCATTAATAGTTAAAGTCCTATTTCATAAATACTCGAATACAAATACCATCGAGAAAGTTACTATTCAAGATCAAGGGGAGGGAATACCCCATCATAATGTATCATCATTGTTCGGTAGCCTTGGTGAATCTTGGAAGAAAGATGCAAAAAAAAATGGAGATCGTTCTTTACACGGTCAATATGGAAAAGGTCGTTTCAAGGCATTTTCTCTGGGAGAAATAGTCGTTTGGTCAACCTGTGTAGAGGATAAAGGGAAATATTTTAGATATTCAATAAAAGGAAATGCCAATAATATCAAACGATTTGAAATCAGTGAACCTTCAGAATCAAGTGATAACATAAAAGGCACTCAGGTTGAGATATTTAATTTAGCAAAACAAGCATCATCACTGGCGACAGATTCATCAAAAGAATCAATTACAAAAGAGTATGCGTTATATTTAACAGAATACCCGCATAAAAAGTTGTTTTATGATAACGCATATATTACACCTTCTGATGTATGGCTTGATAAAAAAGAATACAATCTCGGAGATATTGAGATAGAATCAGCCCAAGAAAATGTATCTGTTTCAATAATAGAGTGGAAATTTAAAACGCCACGAGAAATTCATTACTGTGATGAAAATGGGTTTTCACTTTTCAACGAAAGCGCTGGGAAACTTGTTAGATCATATGGTGTTGATTTCACAGTATATATAAAGTCCCCGTTCATCAAGCGAAAGTTTGAAGAAAATGTTCTTTCGCTTGGTAGCTTAGAATCTGGTATTAAAGAGTTAAAAGATAAAGTCATTGATCTTTGTAAAAAACATTTCGTCAACAAGGAGTTCTTACAAAAAACAAAAATAGTGGATGAGTGGAAAGAGCAAAATATTTATCCATATGACCGCACACCGCAACCCGGAAGTATAGAGGAAGCAGAACAAAAAGTATTTAATATTTTAGCTGTGAATGTTGAAAGCTATTTAACGTCTTTTAGCAAATCTAATAATAACGTTAAAAAATTTACATTTAAATTACTATCTCAGGCTTTAAAAGATAATCCAAATTCCGTTAGAAAAATTCTATCTGAAGTATTAGTCATGAGTTCAGACGATCAGGATTCAATGGCTAAGTTATTAGAAAAAACAACTCTCCCTAATATTATTAAAGCATCACAAGTTGTATCAGATAGATTAAATTTCTTAACTGGACTGGAACAACTTTTATTTGATGATAAAACAAAAAAGAAGCTGTTAGAAAGAGATCAACTTCATAAACTTCTAGAAAATGAAGCATGGCTATTTAGAGAGGATTTCAATTTATCTCGTAGCGAAAATACCCTTAATCAAGTGCTACAATATCATGCTGATAAAATGGGTATCATTTATGATCCAGAGCAACCTGTTGTAAGAGAAGACGGTACGACAGGTAGGGTTGATTTACTACTTAGTAAAGCACGTCAGCCAAGAGAAGGAGAACTTGAACACTTAGTTGTTGAATTAAAAAGACCAACAAAAAAAATAGATTTATCCGTTATAAACCAAGTGAAAAGTTATGCTTATGCTGTTAGTAATGATGGCAGATTTGATAAACAGAACACAAAATGGGTTTTTGTAGCCGTATCTAATGAGATAGATTCTTTGGTTCAGGATGAAATATCTCAAGATGATCGTCCTTATGGACTGCTGTATTCCAAAGGGAACGTATCAATATGGATATATACTTGGGGTGAGTTGATAGGGCAAGCACGTTCCAGACTGATGTTTTTTAGTAACTTATTAGATATTGATATTAATCGCGATTCAGCCACAAATTACTTAAAAGAAACTTACTCCAAGTTCATTCCAACCGAAATTAACGAACTTGAAATTTAGGGTTAACTATTCAGAATATTAGAAAAGGGCCTTCCGGCCCTTTCTTTTTCCCGTTAAGGGAACTCTCCATTGGAGAGAATATATATCCCCATACTTGGGGCAACGCAATCAGCCGATTGGGCTGTAAACAACTCCCCATATATGGGGCAATCAGACACTTCAATGAAGTGAATATTCGCAAGGAACACTTATTAAATATAATATTAAACATCGATTGTCAAATTTATTTCTCTGAAACTTTCATCTTTATAAATAATTGTATAGCACAACTATGAACAACACACTACAACATAAAATGTATTGTCCATAGTGGTACGTATGGCATTCAACGCAACTCTTCGTCTTCGTACACTGGCAATGAGTCAATAGCAGCAATTTTCTTTAGTTGAGCTAAATAATCCGGATTATTATCAACCAACCAATTTAATACAGAATAATTAGAAAGTAGTCTTTTTATGTGTCCAATAATCACTGCCAACTTTAAATTATTTGTTCCATATATATTTTCGAGTTGTTTAGTCTCAATTTCCATAGCAGCCATTTCTCGTTCCATTCTGGCAAAATTTTTTGCTATGTCTTGTTGCTTTAGTTTCGAATCTTTCGGATTTATTAGCATATCATCAGGGGTGTAATGTAATAATGATAGAGCAAATTTACGACTGAAATTATTTATACTCATCATCGTGGATACCGCCTCCAGTTGTCTTTCTGGTTTCATTTTACGTAAAATAGCGAATATTGCTTGAGGAACATGTTGATTTGCTAATAAAGCGGTAGTTTCCGGGCTAATCCCATCAAGTAATCTAAACTTTGCCCTGAGTGTATCTACTGATATATTCAGAGACTGACTAATTTTTTCTTCTGAAACACCAGCATCCACAGCCTGTAATATCATACGATATTCCTGAATAACTGGTAATCGATTGACATACTTGTTATAGCTGTAAGATTCTTCATCCTCAGAAATCAAACAAGGCACAGTGGATAGTCCTATATCCTTTGATGCTTCAACTCTTAAGTGACCATCAAGTATTATCTTTTCTGACAAATTATTAATATAAATAACTATGGGTTCTATGATACCAACTGTTTTCACCGTGGAAAGTATCTGATGATATTTTACGCTTGATTTCACATTAATAGGCAACTCTTTACCATATAGCAGATCAGAAACATTAATAATAAAATACTTATTACCAAAGTTAGGTTTATTCATTTTCAAGACCTCGTTCGGGGTCAACATTATCCAGAATAAATGCAGGGACAGAATTCAGGCTCTCAACAGATAGAAGGTCTGAAAACTCTCTATTCCTCAATAAATTAACCATTATCTCTTTAACAACCATTAGGCTAGATATTGTAAACTCAGATCTTGTATGAATAATTTTATGCCTTTTTACATTTTCTTGATAAAGTTCTTTTAACTCATCAGAAGTAATCCGTTTCTTTTTTACCCCCTGAACAAAAGAATTATTATCACTTCCTTTACCGGATGTCTCTCTCTGAGATAAGATCCTTTTAATTGCACCTATCTGCTTTGAGTTAAGTTCACCAGAATTAAAGCCTTCTAAAAGTAAGTGTTGTATATCAACTCCTTTAGCTCTTGATATTTCTACCGCTATATATATCGGGATTCTGCCAGACTCAACAGCAGAAAGTAATTTATCTTCGCCCTTTTCTTTTAATGATACAATGGAAGCTACCCAATTTTTAGAACGACCAATTTTATTAGCAATCTCTAACTCAGAAAAACCTTTATTCTTTAATTCTATAATGCTGTTGAGAAGCTCATTCGAACGTGGTTTTCTTCGAGCAATATTTTCTGCAAGGCTCATGATATGACCATCTTCATGATCTACTGACTTTACTATTGCTGGGATTTGTTTTTCACCTAATATTTCATAAGCCTCAATCCGCCCTTGACCACAAATTAAATCGTACACATACGTCTTACAGGTTGAGTCAGATAACCTAACCGTAATAGGTTTTTTTAGCCCTATGTTTTTTATACTTTCAACAAGTTCATCGTGAATAGATTTGCTCCTTGAACGTGGATTAACGATCCTGATCTCTGAGATATCTATAAGCTTTATTTCTTCATATTCATTCATCAGTGGATTCCTTTTAAAAAACATCACGTTTAAGGATTTGCAAAAAAGGTATTAAGTCATCATATCGATAAAATTCTAACTGGTAAGGATTTAACTCTTCAAAAACAAACTGATTATCTAATAACTCTATTGAAGGGAATATATAGTAATCTTTGGTGTTCACGTTTTGACTATCAAGTCTAACAACGATACAAATATCATAGCTAAACTTTCGCTCAAACCGGATTCTCCAGCGTTTTCTCGTATTATTCATGAAACAACGGGAGATAACTACAGACATTTTAACTTCATCATTAATAGTAAATAATTTAGACTCCTCATCATAATCAACATAACAACCTTGTTCTGTAATATCAAAAATGAGTTTTTCAACTAAGCTATGGTATTTTTCTCTTAGCAAGGAATTAATTCGCAAATAGTCATAATCATGCTTTGGTTTATAATCAATTAATTTATAAGCCTGTAATAGGCCACCAAAACGTTTCCTATAAACAGATGAGGATGGTGTATCATCATCTTCATCTATAATTATACCGGACAGTTTCCCTTTTGTTTTAAAAAGATCAGAGAGTTTACCAAGTAAATCATCATTACTAAGATGAATACTTCTATTACTAATAATAGTCTGCGCTTGTAAAAATAACTCAGGAGGAATAATGGCTTCAAAAGCATTTTCACATATTATCCATTCATGCTGTGGGTTGTGGATAAGACGCTGCTTTAAACGCGAAGAGGTTCGGTTATAGACATTATGACCAATATACTTTTCGTTAGTTAAAATCTCGTGTATCTTTCCTCTGGTCCATTTAGTGCCATGCTCTGCAGTAATCCCTCTTCTATTCAACTCAGAGGCAATGACCCTCTCTGGCTTAGAGTTATTCACGAATTGATCGTATATCCATCTAACCGTTATGACTTCATTTTCCGGCCCTAATACTAAAATTATTCGATCAGTCTGGATGCTTTTCCACTCTCTATATTTAAGTATCCCTTTATGTTTATGGTTTTCATCTATCAACATTCTTCGTAAACCATATCCAGCAGGCCCGCCTTGGTGATATCCACGACCAGCCAGATTAGCTTGTCCAAGAAAGACTTTTTGTGATAAATCTCGACTTAAAGAAGAAGCTTTTTTTCGATCTATGAATAATTGAAAATCAGCATAATCACTATTACCTTCGATGATAGGGTTTGCACAATATATGATGCCAACACCATGCATTTGAAGTTGATGGGTATAATATCCAAATTGATCTATACTCTGAAATCGCCCAAAACGGCTTATGTCATAAACTAAAACTGCTTTAATATTTATTTTCCCTTCAACCACATCATCTATTAACTGTTGAAATGCCTGTCTTCGGTTTGCCGTAACCCCACTTTTTCCAGAGTCATCATATGTATGAATGATATTCATCTTATGTTCTGACGCAAATTTACTTATGAATTGAGATTGATTGAATATTGAATACTGCTGATGGTCTGTAGACATTCTCAAATATTGAGCAACATTGACTTCATCCATAACATCCACCTCACCTCAATGAAAAAGATTGTGGTTTCATGGAAAAGCCAAATTTCAAAAAACCTTCCTCCACAATACTTTAACGAAAATTCACCTAAGCTAAACTACACTATAAAGCACATAGATTTTCTTGAGCACGATCTCAAAAACGAACACTATTTGAACAATCATCTCTGTAGTTCTAAATACCCAACTGTCGCTGAAAATGAAAAAAACCTTCATTATCATGATGTTATATTTTTTAGTCGTTATTCCTGTCTACCAACCATATCCTTAAGAAATCTTTTACCGCATAATTTCAGCCTTGCCTTATCCTCAGCACCAACATTTTGAAAATGTATTAATATACCCAACACAAACTCCTTATCGACGTCTTCTACTTTACAGCCAAAAGCTTTAGCTACTTCTGCCCCAAGGATTATCTTCAGGCGTGTCTCAGCACTCTTAGATAGAGATTTCTCTTTGCTCTTGAGGCGATTCAAACGCATCTGCGCTGATGCTATTTTCTGCTTAATGGTTTTTTCTGTTCTTGGCTTTCTGTTTTTATCATCCGTACTCATAATTACTTTTCCTTTTAGTTTTTAAAAACATCAAATACAATTAAAAAAGGAAAAGGTCAAACCACATGAGGAAGTCGATCATTTTATTTTGAATTAAACTAAGCAGCACAAGAAGATTGTTCCAGACAATCATTTGCTGTACAGGCTTGCCCTGTTAATGATGGGATTTATTCCGACAAAATGGTGTTTTGGTTTTAAAATAAGATGTCAGCAGCTCAAAATAAAATTATGCAACATAAACGAGTGCAACCACTAACTTAAAATATCTGATACTCTCCGCGTTACTTATTTTATCGAATCAATAAAACACATTTTACCTGTTGTTTTTAATCTCTGATTTTTGACCTTAACCTGTGAATTGTGCAACACATAAAAGCATTTGTTGTTTTCACTATTTTTCTAATTTCCACTTACCCGCCTTACGGCGGCAGAGAAAAGAATTCCATTTGCCCTTACGGGCGCTCTCTAAACCCAAATATTCAATATTATCCCCCGACCTCAGCCGTTTATCCGATTCCTACCCTGTTAATTTCACAGACATTAAAACTAGCGTTATTATTTAACTATAGAAAAACTTAATACATTGTCGTTATTTTTAGCTCCGTCAGGAGATATAAAAATAAAGCAATGCCCACCTATACACTCACTTCGTGAGCGTGTGGGGTCTACCGACGGTTGCCTGCCGCAGGCTAAAGGCAAAACCAAGGTCAACGTCAACACCAGAGTTTTTCTTGCGAAAAACTAAAACCAGCATAGTCGCATTGGAGATTTATATTTTGGTTTGATATTTAAATTTATAGTGAGGTTGTTTTTATTGTATGGCTATTTTTCATCTTGATTTTAAAATTGTGAAACGAAGTGAAGGCAGATCTTCCGTTGCGAAAGCTGCCTATCACGCTCGTTGCAGAATCACAGATGAAAGAACAGGTGATACCTATGATTACAGCCGCCGAACTGATTTATACGGGCATTTCATATTAGCACCAGTTAATGCTCCTCAACATATCGTAAAAGACTCGACAGCATTATGGAACGAAGTTGAAAGCGTTGAGCGCCAGAACAATGGACAAACAGCCCGTTATTTCGATGTAGCTATCCCTGCTGAATTAAATAATGACGACAAGAAAAACTTGTCCTCGAATATTGTCAGAATAATTTCGTTGATAAAGGCATGATTGCCGACATCGCTTTTCATGATCTTGATAGCGACAACCCACATGCTCACGTTATGTTGACATTAAAAACTATAGGACCAGAAGGTTTTGGTAAAAAGGAAAGGAGCTGGAACGACAGAAAAATGTCTGTTTTATGGCGTGAATCATGGTCAGCTATGGCTAACAGCTATCTTGCTGCCGCTGGTTCGTCAGAACGTATTGATCATCGTTCCCTTCAGGCCCAGCACGAGGAAGCTTTAGAAAAAGCAGCAGTAGCTTTAGATAATGAAGAAAAAGCGCTATGGCTTGCTAAAGCCACTGAAACGAACCGCCCTGCAATGAAACGTATCCACAGTGCCAAATGGCGTAGTAAGGCGGCTCAGGAACAAAGAGCCACAGAACAAGCTGTTCGTGATACTGCCAAGCAGGAAGCAGTTGAAGTCTACAAAACATTCAGCGAACTTGATCTTGAAATCGTCGTTGATGTCAGAAGCTTTACGATTACACATCTTGCTGAACCAGAAGATATTGTATTACCTAAAACACACCCCGGCTCTTCTACTGATGAGAATCAAAGACCTGTATTGGTTGCACCAGCTCCTCATACTCGTATGCGTGGTGTTAAATCTTACCGTGATAAAACAAAAGTCAGTAAGGTCGTTGCTGGTAAGAAACCATCAGTCAGTATTTCTGATTCTGGAACAAATACTAACCTGAAAACATCCTCCTCTCAAAACCCAAACAGGGCATCCAGAAGCGCCCCTGAACGCGTTAAGAGGACACAGGCTATTCCACGTCAGGATAATATTTTTAAACGCTTCACAACTCTTGTCATAGATTTTTTCAAGCAGAAGTTTGTATGGGCTAAAGCAAACAAATCCCAAATTGATCTTATCAGTGAAGAACATGATAAACGTATTGCTGAAAACTACGTCTTTGACGAGGTATTAGGCCGTCATATCTCTCGTACTGAATATGAGAAAAAAGCCAAGTTTAACCAAGATGACTATAAACCAACATCGGATGAGATCAACCGTTTCCCAAGTCGTCAGAATAACGAGCACAACAATGCCAATAGAGACATGGGTCTCAATCCGTCGATACATGAAAACAAAAAAAATAATTCACCACAATTGAGACCATCTAGTTATCGTGTTAATAAATAATTTTATTACCCATTAATCGTAATCCGTAATAAATCGCTGACAATCCAGTATGATTTACCCGTAACTTCACAATCAGTTAGTTATTAATTTTACATTTACAGGTTTTATATTCAACATCCAAAATGGCAGAAACACTTTTAGATGAATACCCTAATGGTTTTAACTTTGAATATAACGATCTTAATTTCCTGATATCTTTAACTTTTCTCATTTTCCTGATTGATTTTATTGCCTCCTTTTTATCAACACCAGCTACTAACTGATTAGCTTGTTTTATATAATCTGCATGGTTTTTATCACCTTGCTGCTTTAATGTATTTATTAATCCTCTAATTTTAAAATACAACGTAAGAACATCCATAACACTTTCTTTTTCAATCACTTTTTTCTTCAAATTAAAAAGACATATCCTTAAATTATCTTTTCTTTTTTGTGTTGGTCTAAGCTCTTTGATTACTTTTACACCATGTACAATTTTAGACTGACCATTCCTCAAAACCCTTGATTTCTTCCTATTTAATCTAACCCCACTTTTGAGCGCCATTGACGAAATCATTGTTTTTATTTTTGAAATATCTTCATTATTAACTTCTGATTCGAAACTAATAGTTATGTCATCGACATATCTCGTGTAATTTCCATCTAATTTTCCGACTTCCTCACTTATAAGAGCCTCTTCTTCTAAAAATATTAAGTTGGCAATATCAGTACTTAACTTAGTTCCTTGAACAAGTGAGCCTTCAAGTGTTGATAGATTGGCTATTAATGATGAAACTTCAGGGGAGAAGTTCATGTAATATTGAAATGCTTTAGCTATCAGCTCTTCTTTTATAGAAGGAAAGAAATCCTTCATATCTTCTTGAATGATAATTGATTTGTTACGATGAGATATACAATCATCTATATAGCTGACTCCTTTCCTACCGCCAGTAATATACTCAGGCAGTGTTATCTTTGAAAAAATACGCTGTTTAATAAGCTCATGTATTTTTAATAATTCACCAACCACTTTATACGTCGTTCTTGTTTTTCCTTTTCTTATTACTGGTACCGTTTTGAAATAACTATTTTTGTTTTTTAAAAGATAAGAGAGCCTCTCTTCATTTGTTTCCAGCATTTTGAATAGAGACTCTAGATTAGCAAGTGGCCTGTTTGAATAACTCCAATTTTTATGCATTAACTAATGTATCCATTATAGTTTTTTTGAGCATATGATTGATTTCAGAAAACTCATCATTTGTATCTTCATTTTCAGAAAGAAGGATGATGATATTTAGAGGGATATGTAGCGCTAATGATATTTTTTCTAGCGCTGAAATAGTAGGGTCTCTTTGATTATTCTCTATACGGGATAGATAAGATTTAGTTAAATCTGTTCTATCTGATAGTTCTTGTAAGGTGAGCTTACGTGCTTCACGGCATAGTTTAATGGTTGAACCAATATCTAACATAGTGCACCTCAGATAATGGGATTGACATGGCTGGCTGCTCGTTCAAAAAATGGAGATGGATACATAACAAATCCCCTTAGTAGGTAGATATCAATGAAAATCAGAATCACCGCTCAGAAGTTTAATTAAAGCAAATATCTTCGCGATATAAGAAAGATAATCTAAGGCTGTGTGGCCTTTAGAATTACCCTCGATTCTCTTTTCAAGGGTCAGAATCGCATCATCCAGTTCTTTCAAAGAGCTATTGTCTACAGTGTGTTTGCTCTTCTCACGCACTCGGCGCAAAGTATCTAAAACATCTTTCATAAAAACCTCTCATTTTAACAACACGATGCAACTTGCATCCCCGCCAAAATGTCTTGTGGATCGTGTTGCACACCGTAGACAAAGCCAGCCAACACCCATCCAACACAACTGATTGGATACCCCGCCATTTCAGCATTAAACAATGCCGTATCGTAGATATACGAATGCAATATACATTTCGCATTAAGCTACGATCACAATGAAGAGGGACATGGGCCACATCTCGTATTGGAGAAATGGTTGACTGAAAGTTTCACTCAGTCCTTTACCGATCCTAGAGGTTTTTAAAGAGCAAAGACAAACGAGTTCGTTCGTCCATAGTCAAATGATAGCTAGTTGTTGCCTGTCAGGCAACATGTTTTTTTATGCTATTTTTGAATATAAAATAATTTTTTTATGAAAAAAAACCACGCCCAGATCCGCCGACATGGTTTCTTTGCATCTACAGTAAGGGGGTTTTACATCCTTCTCCTGAATACAACATTATCAGAGAAGATCGCCTTACCAGCTATAAACCCAACAGCCGCAATTATTGGTAGGCTGATGGTAGCTCCCGCCATTCCTGTAGATATTCCAATCAGTATAGACAGGCCGAAGGACAGTAAGATAGCTACGGCAGCATACCAGCCGAGGAAGGTTCCATATAAAACAGTCGCCATGCAGCCGGTGCAAACGTGGACACCACTCTGACTTTCCTTTAATCAAAATGGATACTGGATAGTTCGGCTTTCCATGATTTGCGCCTTAATTGGCTTTCCAGCCGTTGCTGGTTTTAACAAGAGTCATGGCACAATCAGCATGTCCGCTCATCCTTTTCATACCAGAGAACGCGCTTTTGTCCACCCATGATGGAACATCAGTTAATTTCCATGTATAGGATACCCGAGCAACTTGGGGGCCATCTTTTCCCGGCTCAGTCCATTCCTTCACTTCGTCAACAACACGGCGACCAATATAGGCTCCTTCTTTGGTATCCCAGATTTTTGCTTGTTTACCTTCTTCTGTTATCCCAAGCGTATTGTTATCCCAGTATTTAACAAAGATTCGCTAACGGTAAGTTAAAACCGGACTAAACTTCTGGCATTCCTCTACACCCTGCTATTTCTCAAAAGCCCATCAGCTACAAGTGAATCCCAATCAATCTCCTCTTCAGGAGGAACCAGCGTCAGCGGTTGCTCTGAATGATTAACTGATGATTTCTTTTTGGCCTGAAGCTTCGCTATCAAAGCATCAATGTCCTCTTCACTGCTCACATCATCTATAGCGTTATCAATGGTTCGATTCTTATGCTTAGCTGCCGAAATACTCTCCTTACTATTGGAAGCCCATCCTGTATCTTCACTCTTCGCCTCTTCCTTTGTCTTTATAATCTCTGAAACGAAGCGAGCACGGTCTCCGTTGAAGACAATAGCCGGGTTGATGAAATACCAGTTTTTCTCATTGGTTTTAGCGATAATACGCTTTTCGATAAGCTCCTTTACTCCCCTATAGAAAATTGACTCAGACAAGACAAAGTGGTCTATCTTCTCCGCGAGAGACATCGCTTTTTTGCAACTCAGATAAAAGTGATCCTTCCCTATCGCATCCTGATAAATGCGTAAAAAGATAAAAAACACCTTATACGCTGTTTTCGTAAGGTCAAAGTATGCTTTTATTTGTGATGTATAGAGCTTAATAAACTCTTCTTTATCAACCTCTTGTGTATGCACAATATTAGCAAAATAGCTTTTCCCGGCGTTTTCCTTTTCTATAAGTTCAGTACCTCTCGAAACGGTCAGATTCCTCTTTCTTGTTTCAATCTTTAGCTCTGTTTCATAACAGAAAGGATTCAAGCCTAAATCCAAATCAACTTCTATCTCATTTACCATGTTATCACCCCCGTTCATTTTACTTACATTCAATTAAATACCATGCACAAAATAGATATCAAATTTTTCGCATATTTTTTTGCTAAAACATTTTAAAAAACGCAAGTATTCCAGCGCGGATTATTTAAAGAACTGTCGTTTTTAAGGTGGGAAATGACATAAAAACTGACCACAGAGTCAGGAAAACTCACTGTACAGTCAGGAATCCTGACTACAGAGTCAGTAATACTGACCATACAGTCAGTCGCGTATTTTCGTTAAAAACCTTATGCCACAAGGGCTACAGCCCGATTTTTCCTTAATTTAATTTTGCAAGAAGTAAGAGATAATACTTAAGAGGATTAAAAGAAACCGGGCGATTTTTATTATCGCCATATAGGGTTTCATTCTTCTTGTGATTTACTTTGTACTCATCTTTCAGCGATGTGATTGTTTCAGACAATCACTAAGCGCTGCCAAACACCTTATACACGGATAAATTTTTTTACGCTTATTTTCTGGCGACTATCGTCGCGATCTTTTTTGGATAAATCCAATCATTAACAGGAACAAGTCCTGTTCAGCAGAGTGATTGTTTTGGACAATCACGACGTGCTGCTATCTTCATAGGGTATAATTGGCAGAATCAGGAAAGATCTGTCTATCCGCCAGCGCAAAACATAGCAGGATAATAAGTTGAAAGGGCGGAGCCTATGAGCTTTAGCTCATTAGATGAGTTTTTTTCAAAAGAGTTAAAAAAATCAGATAGAAAGATTGTGACGCCTTTCATTCTTTTCAGCTGATTCTAAATCAGACTTTACTTCTAAAAGTTGATTAAGATTCCGTTCAATAGCACGTTGATATTCAGAGAGATCTTCCATTCTTTTCTCTATCATCATGGAGAAAAGCTCCTGATCATTTTTCCCGGCGAGAAAACTTTGTGCCAACAGATAGCGTTGTATGCTTTCTGCCGATTTTTTACTTTTTTCCTCAGGATTAAGCTCCATAATGAAGGCACCTCGCATACTACGTCTCTTCTTATCGAGTCTACGAAGCTCCTTATTATCCGAATAAAACATATCGGCTTCATCCGCAGAATCACCGTTTGTGCGAAGCATGGCATATTGATACCTGTACTCTTCCATCGTTGGATACTGTTTTAATGCTTTAAGTACTTTCAGATACTCAGTTAAATCGCTATTATCTTTCTTTATTACATTCATATCTCACCTCAAAAATAAATTTACTTTATATATAATATGAGATGTAATACAACTGTCAAATTACCATCCTAAATTTAAAGAGAAAAACGTAGCAATATTAATCAGGTAATATATATCGAATATCACCTGATTAGGAATCAATTTAGCAACAGAGATCTGTCGGCTACATCCTTCGTCTGAAAACAACATTGTCGGAGAAAATAGCCTTACCAGCAATAAACCCTACTGCAGCGATGATTGGTAAGCTAATGGTAGCACCTGCCATTCCTGTAGACATTCCAATGAGGATTGATCCTCCAAAGGACAGCAAGAGAACAACAAAAGCGTACCATCCCGGATATGAACCGTAAAGCACAGAGGCTTGACACCCGGTGCAAACATGAACCCCGTGCTGGCTCTCTTTAAAACAAAAGGGGCATTTGATCGTATTGTTTCCCATGATTTAGTCCTTTTTAAAAACAGCGCCTTGATAAACGACACCGTCTTTAATTTTTTCAATCCGGAAGGTCCAAGATCCCATATCTTTGTTTTGCGTTTTAGCAATATAGATTGGCTTCTGACTTTCATCCCACGCTTTGACATTAAACACGCCATCTCTGAACTTGATTACATCTTTCTGTATATCAAGCCTGACGCCATATTGCGGATTGACATAATTCCCGTAAATGCCATCATCACCACAACCTGATAATAGCGTAGCAAAACCTACCGCTAATAAGATCTTACGCATAGACATAGACTATCCCTCACTGATGGCTAATAACACCGCTGCTCAGAACAACCAGTCGAACTGGCATGTCCGCATTGTTTACCGTCGCAAAACCACGGACTTCGAAATTATTGATGGTGCCGGTGACGCTGACCTTCTGACGCTTCTTGTAGGTAAGCACTGCGTCATCAAGGCCGGAGTAATGGTCGAGCCAGACCATGCCACCGCAGTAGCTGGTATCCGCTGTTCTAAACAACAGATAGTAATTCGGGGCTGATTCAGGCATTCCTCTCATCATGTCGCTGGCACTTCTGCCCTTAGTGACCTCAAGCACTGTCGCCCCGGTGATTGAAACCCGCTTCCCCGTCCATTTTTTCTCTGCTGCCATTGCGTTTTCTTCGTAATCTTTACACACGGAGCCAAGGCCAGAGATTGATGAGGCAGGTACGGCGCTTCGAGTGGATGAAGACACACCCAGAGTTTTATCTACCGCGCTGTTTAATGAAGACAATGACGAGTTTATCGCTCCATTAAGCTTGCTCACTCCATCATTGAGCTGCTGGCATCCTATCAGCGCAGTGACGGACAACAACAGCGGCATTACCATCCTTACTTTCATATCGTGCCTCAGAGCGTGGAAGATTGCGGCAAAGGGTGCCCCTGCCTGCTTTAATCAGGCATATGATTTCCGGAGCTACGTTAATTTACTGCTATGATCTGTAGGGACTGGCGAACCTTTCATTCAAAAAAACAGCCGGTGAGATGAATCATCTTTATGGATTTCAATCACCATCACTCAGGACGCGGGCAACTCTAAGCTTCTATTCGGCCCATGATTCCTCTATCCTAAAAAGTTACGTGCGCAGATAGCGATGCGGTTATCTACGTGACAAATCATAGGTCTCAAATAAAACCCAATCAAGTGTTTTTTTGAATCTTAGCTTTGGAACGCCATAAAAACCACCTAACAGATTGATTCAAAAATGAATTACAAAAAGAAAGAATCGCCGGACTCAAAACAGATGCTGGACTCTTTTGAGTCACCCACGGCAGGACTCTTCCAGATACGCCTTACCGAGCTGTTAAAGGGAAGGAGTAAGTATCAGGCTGCAAAGGATTGGGGCATCAACCTTAGCACCCTGAAAAACTACTTTTCGCGGCAGGAGTCAGTGCCGCGCTATGAGGTGCTGGCGAAAATTTCTGAACTCGAAGGGGTAACCATCGACTGGCTACTGGGGAAAGAACCATCGTCTGAACAACACAGGCCAAAGCCAGCTGCTGACATCCTTACCAGCAGCATGCGGGAAACAGATAGCGGTAACTACAGCGATGCTACGCTGATAAAAACCGATACCAAACTGGCATCTATCTTCACCATTTTGACCGAGGCCGAGAAACAGTCTCTTTTCGAAATCATCGTCCGGAAAGGTGTTGATACCGTTCTACAGCTCAATGACGAAAGAAACATCAAGCTGGTTCAGTGTAACGAAGCCGAGAAAGATAAGCTGCTAGACCTGTTAGACTCAGGCTCAAAAAAGCCACGCTGATGCTTAGAGAGCAAGTTAAGCTACTTTGTTTGCTCTCTTTACAGGCAACTATCTCCCGCCGAACACAGCTTTTGGCTATTTATCACTCGATAAATTTTCATCATTTTTAGTGCCGCTCGCTATCAGAGAAATGCTGTCTCAGCAAAGTACAAAGCCATTTAACAGATTCATCTTCTGATGAAGGCTCATACTCATTAATATTTTCCAGAAAAGCAAAACGGGTCGGCCCTAATCCCCAGCGCAAAGTTTCGATTAAATATTCCACCGAAAGGCCTTTCAGATTATATCGGCTAAAACCAATCAAATCTTCCAGCAATTCCAGTGAATATAGTATCTCATCGGGTAGTTCTCTCACGGCATTCTTTATCATCTGACACCTCCTCTCCAGATAATAATATACAAGAGGAGTCAACTTCAAATTTAATAAAAAGTAGAAGAGCAGTTATCGAAATATATTCCCTACCTTATACTCCTAGCCCCTTTCGGGGCTAAGGTAAATCAGCCTATATCAGTTAGACTCTAAACCTAGCTGAATGCTCTACTAAAGCCTCAGCCACCGTTTCTATATTAACTTCATTAAGACATCCTTTTTTACCTTCTTTTTCTATAAACATTTCAAAGTTTTCACCGACATGACCAATGATGGATATGATGAGTGGCGACAGGAGTTCAATATCATTGGGAATATCTCTTACCTGTTCCCCATACATACTCTGGAGGTACTTCCAGTTTGCATCGAACGATCTTTTAGCCAGACTGATGAACAGCTTGGTTGATTTACTTTTGCCACTATATTTTTTAGACATAAAAACCTCTCATAGTTAAATGAATATATAAGTTTGTTTTTTACCAGCCCCGAATGGGGCCTGATAGATACCTCAGAAACCAAAGATACAGCTAAACCCCATACATCCTGAATAAATAACGGGTAGCAAACTCTGTATCCACATACTCAATACAGCCTTCCCAACCTAAGCCATTCATATCATCATCAAAGCTCCCGGTGACAACCTCTACGATACGCTGTAAAAGCTTCTTCCTTTCATCTTTGCTTCCATTAATATATTCAACCCGCTCATCCCCATACACTTTAGCTATCTCCTTAAGGCTGGAAAGATATATCTCTTCAGCCAAAGACATAAAGATATTTGTTGATTCCATGCGTTTCATCTCTTCGTTCATTTCGCACCTCCAGAATAATATTGATTGCATAAAACATTATGTAGCCTTCTTAGATTTACTCGTACCTCATCAAAACAAACATCATCTACATCAGCCTCCTGCCCATTTTTAGCAAGATAATCAGCAAATCCTTCATTGGCACTCTCCATCACCTGACCGATTATGTTCTCCATATAACGCTTATCATTAATACTGTCATAAAATCCATCCCCCATCAGGAAAAGCATCTTTTTTATATACTCGTTATAAACCTCTATAGACCTCATAAGAAAGAACGCCGTTGATGTATTACTGACATTTAACGCATGGCTTGGCATAACTTCTTTTTTCATTTTCACTTCCTCTTGTTGTTAATAATATTTTATTTTTACTCTTCTCGAGAGTGGGCAATGGCATTATCTATCCATGCATCAACCTCGCTTTCAATGAAGGCAACAGCTCTTTCACCTATTTTTACCTGTAAAGGGAAGCGTCCTGCCCTGATAAGCTCATAAATCCATGTTTTCCCAAAACCGGTTCTTTTAATAACCTCTGGTAAGCGAATGAGCTTTTTATTTTGGCACGTAGCGTTTTGAACCATATTTATCTCCTGTGTTATTCGATGGAGACAATTGTAGTGATTTTGCTTGTGATTTAAGAGATGCGTTCAGAAAGGAGTTTTTACTCAGATTTCAGACAGGATTAAAAAAAGGATACATTCGCAAAAAGCGAATATGGGTGATTTTACACGCGTGTGCGCATCACCCTGATACGGTTGCTCTACTCTCCATCTGGCTTAGGCAGATTCATATTGATCATTTCCCACACATTCAGGTGCATTTCGTCCTTGTATTTAAAGGAAAAATCAACAAAAGAGTCGTAGTAGACAGGCTCCGTCAGAAAGCTGACCGCCAGCGGATGGTCCGTTAACTTGACGTTATCAGGCCCACGATTACCAGCCTTAAACTCATCAGGATAAAGGAAGCTCGTTAGCTGAGGCATTCCAATCCGAACGTCTTCCCCTTGCGCCCAGTACAACAGGTCCATTATAGGGATGATGTTATACTCCAGAATCTTCCTGATGGTACTAACGCCAAAACGAAAGCTCCTGACTTCCGGAGCAGGTGCCTCAAGCTGCTTCTTCCACTCTGGCACCATAACCTTAAGGTGATTGATAATCTCTTCAGACGAAGTTTCTGCCAGATTAATCTGGACCAGCATCAGGCCTTTATTATTTACCTCAACGTTCTTCAGGTAACGCGAGACCTCAACGGAAGGTAAAGGTTTCCCCTCCGGATTCATATATTTATCTATCGTTGCTACATAACCAGCAACTTCCCATAGTCCTTTGTGTGTCAGAGGCTGAACGGCATAGCTGGAAGAAAGCACGCTCTCTGGCTCTTTGAAAACATCACCAAAAATGACCTTACCTTCCATCAGCTCATCGTAATAATCATCATGCTTCATCCGGCGCTCAACACTCATCTCATCCCGGCGGCTGCTCATCCGATAGACGCGGATTCTGTTCTCTACCTCTTGAAAAAGCTGTTCCAGCGTTAGCTGATTGAGCACGCTGTAGCTGTCGATGTTGAACCATTCTTTAACAGCTTTATCAATCTCCGCTTTGGTCATAGCGCTACCTCTGGCTTTACTTGTTGGACAGATGTGTTATTAGTCACCATATCGGATCTGATAGCACTAATCCATTGAGTACAATGAAGGATTTTTGAGATTGTATCTTAACTCCGCGCAGTTGAGGTTCAGCGAAACCCAGCAAGAATGTTGTCATAATTAATTGATAGTAATTGACTTTTTTAGATTCACGACTAAAAATGTTGGTAAATATGATGGTAAAAAATCAGCCTGATTTTTCCAAGCCAGTAATAACAGGAGGTATAGATGAAGTTCGAGTCCAGTCAGAGGAGCCATATTAAAGAAGCCCGCTTAGGAAACTAAGCGGGTTTTTTGCTATCCGGGATTATTGCATCTTTGACGGCGTCAGATTTTGTTGACGCGACACAAATCTGAGGCTCACACAGAGGTGAAGAGTCGCGGGATCCCTGCCTGCAAAACCGATAGCTATGGGCATCCAGCCACTCTGTAGATCTCAGAAATCACCAGCCTCGTTGCGTCTTCGATCGCGCCTTCATTACGGCATAAAAACCAGCCGTGATTTGCAATTTCTCGCTCGAACGCGCGGGTGCAAGCAACGTGCTCTTCCAGCTTGTGAATCACCGTACTACTTAGCCCACGCGCTCGGCCTGCGGCCCTCGCCCATGAGATATCAGGCGCAGTAACAACCCCGACGTGCAGGTCTGGCATGCGCACGTTTCGTTCCATATTAAGCTGTAAAATCTCGGCAAACGGCACCATCCGACGAAACGCGGCATCCGAAGGATACCAGCGATCCATCAGGATAATGCTGTCCGCTGGCTGTTTAGTCAGCACCTGCCGGGAAATCCATGCACGGCTATCAGCAAAGCGCTCGCAGACCTCCCATTCCAAATCCAGGGCGGGGTTTCTGGCGAGTTTGTTAACGAGGGCCATTGTTTCCCCCCTGTAGGGATCGCTTTTTTTCTCGCAAAGTCGGATGACCTTCTTGTTGTCTGCTCTTAGTACTTTCGTAATGGCTTCCAACAGCGTGGTTTTACCGGCTCCCTTGGGCCCATCCAGAGTAACAAACAGCTGGCGACTCATTCTGCGAAGGACGATTGATACAGGTTTTTTGTAAAGCTTGAATCTGGCAAAAGCATCTGACTTCCTTCGTATGAATAGCTGTTCTCCCTCTTCGTTCGTCGGGGCACCTGGCGCATCAGCGCGAATCGGATAGAGGGATCTTATAAACAGAGATTGATGAACATTCTGGCAGTGGTGCTAACGCCCAGGTTTAAAAACCCAGGATTACAGCCGTTGATGGTCACTATCCCTATGTCATGACCTGCGCGATGCAGTTTAAGGGATCCGCGTAGAAAACGGAAAATACCTGACGCTAAACCTGCTTTTGCAGCAGACAGGCGTTGACGGGCAGCTTTGAGCGAGAAGCGGATGTTGTGTAAAATCCCAATTACTATTGATCGCGCTGAATGCTAGGTTCATAAACCACGCAGGGCACATCGTGATGCTGTTCTATTGCTTTGTAGGTCATTCCTAATCGCTGCATCACTCGCTGAGAGGGAGTATTTTTAGGATCGGCAACAGCCACTAAATACGTTGCGCATAGAGAGCGACTGGCAAAGGTAGTAGGAATTTACAAATATCAATTCATGGTGCAGTATGCTGTGGGAATTCAATATAAACTCAGACATCAAAGGCTTAGATATGAACGCAAGTGTTAAAAAAAATCTATCATCAAAAAAAACGCAAACTAAAAGAAAAATTGGAAATTTGAATCGCGATCTTTCTAAAGGAAGGATTATGCAGGCCGAGTACGATCTATACAAAAGCCTGTTGGAGGACTACATTAAAATATTAACATTGCAATATACAAGAATTTTCGTAGAAGAAGATTTAATAGTACTATCAAATCACCGAAGTGGAACATTCACAACAACTCAGCATGAAACATTAGTAAATAAACTTGATAAAATCGATTATGAAGTTGCCGAGTTAAAAAACACCTTGAATAAAAATTTAACGATTGCACAAAATTCATATCCAAATATTAGGGATTTCTAAGAATACAAGTGTTGTTACATTTTATGGGATTCGCTGATTACGTTCAACCTAATATAACAAGGATTCAAGAATGAGCGCTGAACAACTGCAGGCAACATATGATGAAGCTGTAAAAAATCTTCTACTTATCAAGGAACTAAGTAATAGTAAGCAAGAAGCATCTGAAGATGACTATATCAATCTG
Organism: Klebsiella sp. BIGb0149; assembly: GCF_004362605.1. Taxonomy (NCBI): domain Bacteria; kingdom Pseudomonadati; phylum Pseudomonadota; class Gammaproteobacteria; order Enterobacterales; family Enterobacteriaceae; genus Klebsiella; species Klebsiella sp. BIGb0149. The sequence continues at coordinate 483,161 of NZ_SNYG01000002.1, forward strand.
AATCGTGCTTACTTCAGGCTGTGTACACATTTTTATGACTCATTTCTAATGATGATCGGCAACGGCAATCCTTTCCCCGCTATAGTCGTTCTTCGTTCATTTCAGGAGGTATATACCAAAGCTATATATCTGGAATTTATCGAAAAACCCAAAAAAACGGATGTAAAGCCATTAATTTCCGGAGAAAAGGAATTCCCTAAGTTCTTCAAGATGGCCACAGCACTCGATAAGTTTGGGGAAGAAGGGAAGAATGGCCTAGAGGGAATGTTTATACAGTTCACTAAGAAGGGACTAGCCCAATACGAAAAGTTCTCGCTCTTTACACATGGCCGTGGGGAGTTTTTGCAAGCTTTCATGAAGTCAGACACAGTTGCACTACATCCCAATGATGTCAGCGATTTGATTTATACGGCCAGAGGAATGTATGAAACATTTTCCCTCTGCTACTTCGGAGTACAGGGACTGACCCGCGAGTTCCAAAAATTGAAAAATGAGTTACGAAAATCGGCTCTGTATAAAAATCAGAGCGCAGGTTAGGCCCCAAGAACTGCCGGAAATTTTTTCTGATAAAGCTAAGAGGTGCCTGAGTAAGGCACCTGAGCCTTTCAGTAATTCTGTGTAACTGCCTATTAGTTAAATGGTGATCGCTCAGGCAGTTACCGAATTCGATAAAAACGACTCATCGCCAGATGATAGTTTGGGAACGGCATACTCCATTTTTTCGATGCTTCATTGATCGCCAGATATCCGTTGTAACCTTCTCTCAATGATTAACACAGACTGATGTTATCAATGTCCGTTTATGTCACGGGGCGGACAAGCTAACGGAGCTAAAGGTCCGCTCTGAGCGAGGAGCGAACGACTGCTTTTAACCATGCATGAACTCTTTAAAAGTAAATCGTTTTGGCAGGACACCGGGACCAGAGCCGCTGTTACTTCTCGGCAAAATGTGAATTGTGGATCAGGAAATGCTCAATCGCGTTGATTAAACCGGGAGCTAAGGGGAGCGCGGGTTCAGCGTATGACGCGAGATTCGCCCTGCGATCGTCCGAAGTCACCTCTTTCAGAACATGGTTCATATTGGGCACAATAACCAGGGACGCTCGAGGATTCGCGGCCTTAAGCCGTCTTGCATCCGTTTCTTCCACCTGCAGATCGCGTTGCCCCTGCAGCACTAACACGGGTTTGGAAATACTCGAAATGAGATGACCCGGATTATATGAAAACGCATTGATTAAAAATCCCTGAACCGCAGGATTAAAGAGATTTTGCAGTGCCGGATGCATATTCGTCATATCGACCCGCCGCCGATGCTCCAGAGCATCAATTATCGGCAGTGCCTGCTTTAATAACATTTCGTTATCCGGATTAGCCTTAAGTTGCCCCCTCAGCACCTCGCCCATCGGCCTCCCGGGCGTTGCGATAAGCACCACGCCGCACACCTCCTCTTCCTGAGCCGAGGCAAGTGCGACCACGCCGCCTTCGCTGTGTCCTAATACCCAAACACAGGGAGTATGCATCTGACGCCTAAGCACTTCTACCCAGGATCGAACGTCGTCAACATAGTCGGCAATCGTCACCGCATTGGCATCCTCTACGGCCATTGCGCTAGCGAACATTCCACGTTTGTCGATACGAAGCGTTGCAAAGCCTTTTGCCGCCAGGCCTTCAGCAAGAAGTCGGTAAGGCGATGCATTCACCCCAAGCGGGTTGTTTCCATCCCGATCGGTCGGACCGGAGCCTGGAACGATAAGAACAACGGAGGTTGGTTTTGAATTTGGGGTGAGTAACGTACCTTTCAAAGGGCCTTTTGGCCCAGCGGCCTCCAGGGCAGTTTCAGAAAAGGTCACCGGCACTGCTGCCAGACTCACAAATGGGCAAGCGCTCAAAAGGGCAATGGAGGCGGTAATATTCATCGGCGATGTTCCTGTAAAACTCAGCGTCCCGGTCAATTTATATTATAAATATGGCCTGCTCTCCATTAGATATCATTCTTCTGTCATGCCTACTATCACCCAGACGGGTGGATATCGTCCCCTGTCCGAAAGCGGCACCGGTTAGCGCTTTCGCTTGATGAAAGAGAGGAGATATCCCGAGGGCTGGTAGCAAACCAATACCGTGCAGCAAAAGCGGTACTGCTGCGTGGGAAAGAGATAGCGGACGGCTAATTACGCCCCCTCCTCGGGAAAACGCGCTTTGTAGAGGGCGCTCAGCCAGTCGATAAATACCCTGACCCGCGGCGAGAGCTGCCGGTGCTGCGGATACAGCGCTGAAAGCGACATTCCCGGACTTTGCCATGCGCCAAGCACCTCCACCAGCCGCCCGTCTTCCAGAGCATCCGCGACGTGATAGCGGGGAAGCTGTACCAGCCCCGCCCCGCGCAACGCGCAGATGACGTAGTTTTCCGAATCGTTTACCGTCATCCAGCCTTTAAGCTGATAGCCCTGCACCTTGCCATTTACGATAAGCTCAAGCGGATAGTTCGTTCCCCGGCTGGTAGAGAAAAAATTCACGCACTGGTGGGAGATCAAATCGTTGGGTGAACGCGGCGTGCCGTGCCGCTGCAGATACTCCGGACTGGCGCAGATAACCTGCGGCATGGTGACCAGATAGCGCGCAATCAGCGATGAATCATGCAGTTTTCCCGCGCGAACGGCGCAATCAATCCCCTCGCGCACCAGATCGACCAGCCGATCGCCGCTGCTGATAACCAGCTCGATATCCGGATAGCGGGCGTGGAACTCATCAATACGCGGCAGAACAATCCGCGTCGCGTGGGCGCCGTGCAGGTCAATGCGCAAAATACCGCGCGGCCGCGCAACGGAGTGGCGCAGCGAGGACTCGGCGTCGTCGAGCTCGGAGAGAATATGCACGCAGCGTTCGTAGAAAGCCTTGCCGTCCAGAGAGGTTCGCACGTGGCGGGTTGTCCGCTCCAGCAGCCGGCACTCCAGCTTTTTCTCCAGCGCTTTTATCGCATTGCTGGCGGTGGCTCTGGGGATCCCCAGCCTGTCCGCCGCGAGGCTGAAGCTTTCCAGCTCGACGATGCGGGTGAAGAGCAGCAAAGTGTCGAACTTATCCATCTGAAACCTCTCACGCGACCTATTATTAATGTTAATGGAATTATCATATCAAAATACCCCCATTTATCTCTTAGGAGAAAACATTAATATCTCTGGCAACCCGTGCCAGCACGGATAAACAATCAGCCTCCGGAGAACACCATGAGCAAAACCAATCAAACAGCCCTTGTTACCGGCGCATCCCGCGGTATCGGTCGCGCCATCGCCGAACGCCTGGCGCAGGAGGGTTTTACCGTCATCGTTAACTACGCCGGAAACGCGAGCGCCGCTGACGAGGCCGTGCAGAGCATTATTGCCAACGGGGGGAACGCCGTTGCCATACAAGCCGATGTCGCCAGCGAAGATGACGTCAGCCGCCTGTTCAGCGCAGCGAAGGCCGTGACCGGTCAGCTGGACGTGGTGGTGCACAGCGCCGGGATCATGCCGATGGCAAAAATCACCCCGGATGGCCTGTCTGATTTTGACAAGGTCATTCACACCAACCTGCGCGGCGCCTTCCTCGTACTGGCAAACGCGGCGCAAACGGTGAGTGACGGGGGACGTATTATTGCACTCTCTACCAGCGTGATCGCCAAATCCTTCCCGGCCTACGGTCCGTACATCGCCTCCAAGGCGGGCGTGGAGGGCCTGGTGCACGTGCTGGCGAATGAACTGCGCGGCCGTAACATCACCGTTAACGCGGTGGCTCCGGGACCGACCGGCACCGATCTGTTTTTCAATGGCAAAAGCGAGGAGCAAATCAGCGCCATCGCCAAACTGGCGCCGCTGGAGCGTATCGGCGCGCCGGAAGAGATCGCCGCCGCGGTTGCCGCGCTGGCCGGCCCGGACGGCAGCTGGATCAACTCTCAGGTGATCCGCGTTAACGGCGGCTTCGCCTGATTTCGGCATTTGCTTTTAACATTGCCCGGGCGGCATCGCCGCCCGCTATTCTGGAGCACATCATGCAACAGGTCATTCTGATTACCGGCGCTTCCAGCGGCTTCGGCGCGCTGGCAGCCCGCGCATTCGCCCATTCCGGACACATTGTCTACGCCAGCATGCGCGACACCGCCGGACGCAATGCGCCGCAGGTGCAAAACGCGCTGGATTACGCCAGGCAGCACGGCGTCGATTTACGCACCGTCGAGCTGGACGTCCAGTCCCAGGAGTCCGCCGACGCGGCGATTGCGCAAATTATCGCCAGCCAGGGCCGTCTGGACGTGGTGGTGCATAACGCGGGGCATATGGCGTACGGGCCGACGGAAGCGTTTCTGCCGGAACAGTTCGCCCAGCTTTACGACATCAACGTGCTGGGCACGCAGCGGGTCAACCGGGCCGCCCTGCCGCAGCTGCGCAAACAGGGGCAGGGTCTGCTGCTGTGGGTCGGCAGCAGCAGCACACGCGGCGGCACGCCGCCGTATCTGGCCCCCTACTTTGCGGCCAAAGCGGCGATGGACGCGGTCGCCGTCAGCTACGCTGCGGAGCTGGCGCGCTGGGGAATCGAGTCCTCTATTATTGTGCCCGGCGCGTTTACCACAGGCACCAACCACTTCCTGCATTCCGGCAAACCAGCCGACGCCGAGCGCGAGCGCGAGTATACCGACGCCGGGCCAACCGCCGGTTTGGGTGAGGAGGCGCTGAAAGGGCTGGCCGCCTGCGAGCCGGAGGATGCAAACGTCGCCGACGTCGCCGCCGCCATGGTCGATATCGTCAATATGCCCTACGGGAAACGCCCGTTCCGGCTGCACGTCGATCCGTCGGACGACGGCGCCGCCGTTGTCAATGCGGTCGCCGACCGCATCCGCAAAGAGTTTTTACAGCGCATCGGATTAGGGGATTTATTGGCTCCCCATCGCCGGGCGTGATATCCGCCGCCGGCCGGAAGTTGCGGTCGGCAGCTGGGCCTGCAGCTGAGGAAAATTGCCTATGCGCACCCTGCTCTTTCTGCTCAGCGGACTGCTGCTGGCGGGCCTGTTCCGCCTGCTGACGCGGCGGCTCATGCCGGCTCATCCACCGGCCGCCGGCAGGCTCGCGCTGCTGTTTTCCCTGCTGTGGTTCGGCCTGGCGTCGGCCAATATGGCCCTCGGTATCATCCACGCGGGCTACGGCTTTGCCGAAGAGCTACCGATTTTCCTGCTGATCTTTGCGCCTCCGGTCGCCGTCATCTTCTGGCCTGGCAGTAAATAACGCCCGATAAAAAAACAACGCGAAAGCTTGTCCCGTCATGCCGTTAGCCGTGCCCTGGCCCCTCTTCAGCGGACCATCGTCGGCGTATCTCATCTGCGCAACGGCCGGAGATACGCCAACGTATTGCGGCGGGAGAACTAAGCGCGCTTCTGCCGATGGCCGATCCCCATCCGGCAGGCCAGGTCAAAGGCGTTGGCCATCGCCGTGGTTTTTGCCACGCCTTTGCCCACGATTTCGTAGGCCGTACCGTGCGCCGGCGTGGTCACCGGGATCGGTAACCCGCCCTGCACGGTAACGCCGATATCAAAGCCCATCATCTTGGTGGCGATTTGCCCCTGGTCGTGGTACATCGAGACAATCCCGTCAAACTGGCCCTCTTTGGCGCGCAGGAAAATCGTATCCGCCGGGAAAGGTCCTTCAGCAGGATTCCCCTCAGCGGCGGCCAGTTCGATACCGGGCGTAATGATTCTGCCCTCTTCATCGCCATAGTTGCCGTTATCCCCGTTATGCGGGTTTAAGCCGCAAACCCCGATTTTCGGCTGCGCCACGCCGGCGTCCTTCAGCGCCTGCGTCAGCATGCCGATGGCCTGGGCAACCTTGCCGGCGCTGAGCTGGCCGGCTACCGCAGACAGCGGAATATGCGACGTCACGCGCGCCGTCCAGAGCCTGTCCAGCACGTTAAATTCGCCGCACACGCCGGTGTAATTAAGCTCGCTGGAGAGCCAGCGCATTTCGTCCTCCTGGCGCATGCCGCCCATGCGCATCGCGCCTTTGTTCAGCGGACCAAAGCACAGCGCGTCGGCCCGGCCCGTCGCCACCATCTCAACGCCGATTTTCAGCGATTCGAGGATAAATACGCCGTTCGCCTCGCTCACCTCGGCGGGCGTAATGTGGCGATGCAGGCCAGGCCACTGCGCAATAGATAGCCAGTCAGACTCCGCGGGCAGCGCGACGCCCCGGCTGATGGCCGCCGCCTCAAGCGCCGGCATGTTGGCGATCAGGGTGACGTTCGCTTTACGCGCGGTCTGCGGGTCTGAGAGCAGCGTGACAACGATCTCCGGGCCGATTCCCGCGGCATCGCCTACCGCCAGCACGATGTGCGGTTTATCCGTCACGGCGAAGGGGTGACGGGCTGTTTCACTTGTCATGATCTGTTGCTCCTCAATTTATCGCGGGCAAAGGCGACCCCTTGCCCGTCAATGGCCAATAGAAATGGAAATGGAAATGGAATAAAGGGTAAGAATTAAAGGTCAGCCCGCCAGCGAGTGTGGCTCAGCCGTCTTTTGTTGCTCAATATGCTCTACCGTGATGTCCGGACGAATCCATTGAGTAAAAATAATCCCGAGGATCAGGAAGCCAATCGCGCCGGCGAAGGGCAGCGTCCAGCTACCGGTCATATCGATCATCAGACCGAAAATAATCGGTGAAATGATGGTGGCCATCGCCGCGCCGAAGTTGAGCATGCCGCTGGCGGTGCCCGCCGTTTTTGGCGCAATGTCCATCGGAACGGCCCAAATCGGTCCGATCGTCAGCTCGAGGAAGAAGAACGCGGCGCTCAGGCATAGCGCAATAGTCACGACGTCATGGCTGATCAGAACCGGAATAAAGAAGACGAGTCCGCCCAGCAGGCTGATGGTAATCACGCCCTGGCGGGCAAGCGCCAGGCGCCCGGTGCGCCTTAAAATAAAGTCGCTGACCACGCCGCCGGTCAAATCCCCCAGCACGCCGGCGAAGAACACGCCGGATGAATAGAGCGCGGAGCTTTTAATATCGAGGTTCAGCGACTGCATAAAGAAGATCGGCATCCAGCTGAAAAACAGCGTGTTTGACCACACCATGCAGAAATAAACCGCTATCGTTGAGCGCATCCGGCGCAGGATGGTCCACCATGAGTGCGGCATCGCATTGCCTCCCTCCTGAACATTTTCCCGCCGCGGCAGCAGCGCCAGCTCCGCTTCTGACACGCCGGGATGCTCTTCAGGCGTCTCTTTGAAGTAAACCAGCCATACCACCAGCCACAGCGCTGACAGAACCCCCACCACGATGAACGCCGCGCGCCACGAATGCCACGCAATCAATATGGCGACCAGCGGCGGCGCGACGGCGTTACCCAGACGAGAGAAAGAGTGCGTTAGCCCCTGGGCCATACCCCGTTTAGGTTTAGGTACCCAGTTGGTAATCGCTCTGGCCTGCGCCGGGAGCGCGGCGCCTTCACCAATCCCCAGCAGCAGACGCGCCAGGCACAGAGAAACCAGACCGCCAATCAGGCCGGTACAGACCGTGGCGACGGCCCAGATGATCCCGCAGGCGATAATGGTCCGACGCGCGCCGAAGCGATCCGCCACCCAACCGCCCACCAGCTGAAAAATAGCGTAGGTGTATCCAAAAGCGGAAAAAGCGATACCGAGTTCAGTATTGGTAAGCCCCAGCTCGGCTTTCAGCGGCCCTGCGGCGGCGGCCAGATTGACGCGATCCAGGTAGAGGATAAACGACATGGCGCAGAAGATAATCAGCATGTTTCTGCTGATGTGGGACTGAGTTTTCAAAATTGCCTCCTGATCTTATGTTATTGGGGCAGTAGTCGTTGTAGGGTTTATTGCCCGTCAACTATGCTGCATTCAACAACCCTCAGGCTATTAACAATTTAGATATACAGCGTTAACAATACGTCAATGCGTGGCTTCGCCGAGGCCGGTCAGTAGCGAAAGAATGCTGTCGGTCGCCATCGCCAGCGACTCATGCGGCTGATGGCACAGCACGAACTGGCGGTCGGCCAGCGGATCCTGCAGCGATAGGTGCGCAAACTTAGACGTGGAGATAATTTGGCGGGCCACGGCTTCCGGCATCAGCCCGATACCTATCCCGCAGGAGATCATCGCAGCCATGCTGTCGAAGCTGCCGACGCGAATACGCATCTTCAGCGGCTTATCCAGCCGACGCGCCAGCTGGGCGAGCATAATCGAAATGGAGGCGCCTTCCGTCAGCCCAATCAGGTCGTGCTGAATCAGCTCCGCTGCCGTTAGCGGCTGATGGTTGGCAACCAGCCGGGCCAGGGGATGGTCAACCGGCGTCACCACGCAGAGTCGATCCCGACGGTAGGGTACGCCCGGCAGCGCGGCGTGGCTCACGGAGCGTTCATAGATGCCAATATCCGCAACCCCGCGCTGCACCGCCTGAATAACGCTTTCGCTGTTCATCTCATGCAGATCGATATGGATGTTGGGATAGCGCTGATGGCTTCGGCGCAGATCGTCGGTGAGAAACTGCAGGACCGCCGAAGTACACGCGGCGATGCGCACGACGCCGCGGTTGCCCTGCAGAAACGACTGCATGTCGTCCTGCATCCGTTCGGCGGAGTGTAGAATCGAACGCGCGTGGGCCAGTATTGCCCGTCCCGCGTCGTTCAGCGCCATGCCGTGCGGCAAACGCACGAACAGCGCCATGCCGAGCTGCTCCTCCAGCTCGCGAATGCGTCGCGAGGCGGCGGCGGGAACCAGATGCAGCTGGGCCGCGGCGTGAGTGATGCCGCCGAGCTCCGCCGTGGCGACAAACAGCCTTAACGTCATCAGATCAAAACGTATGCTGGGGGCGACCCGATAAACGTTACGATCTTCGGATACCGGAAAAGCCAGATTTTTGCCCATAGTATTTGCCCTGATAGTCGATTCAATGCCAAAGATGGCCCGTTACGTTTGGCCGGCGCTATAGCGGTACCATCACCACCCGGGCGCCGGCCTGCTGCAGCGCATCCCGCCCGCTGGCGGAAAGACGCTCATCGGTGATGATTTCGTCAAAAGCGTTCAGCGGCAGGGCGCGCCAGGTCGCGACTTTGCCATATTTCGAGCTGTCGCTGAGCAGAATACATTTACTGCTCACCTCGCGAACGGCGCGTTTTACCGCCACCTTATTCTCATCGGGGGTGCTCAATCCCTGGTTGCTCCAGCTGGAGGCGGAGACGAAAGCGATATCAATACAGAGGTTTCGCAGCGCAAAGGCGGTCGCCTCCCCCACGCATGAGCGGTTTTCCCGACACAGCATGCCGCCGGTATGCAGCATCCGGCATTCGCTCTCGGCTATCAGAAAATCGCTGATGACAAAGTCGTTGGTCACCACCAGCAGATCGCTACGCTGGCCAAGCTGGCGAGCCAGCGCCAGCGTCGTGGTGCCCGCATCCAGGTAAATGCAGCTGTTGTAGGGGATCTGCAGCGCGGCATAGCAGCCAATCGCCTGTTTTTCAGGCCCGTGCATGGTGATTTTATCCTGATGGGACGGTTCGCTTTGCAGGCGCTGCATGGAGCGCACGCCGCCGGAAACCACCAGCAGGTGCCCCTCTTTCTCCAGCTTCCTGACATCGCGGCGAACCGTCATATGGGAAACGTTCAAATGAGTGGCTAAGTCGTTAATACTGATGGCGTCCATTGCCGCCACCAGCGCTAAAATTTTATCGTGTCGCTCAAGGGGTCTCATTCTGGCCCAATTCCGTAGGTTTAAAACCGACAGCCGTTTTACCGACAGTATGACATCGCGTAGTTATACAGACTTTACGCCTGCGCCACTCGGGTAATTACGCACTTTAACACCGGCAAGGGAAATGACCGCCTAAAAATGTTAATTAATGTGATTAATGTGCAAAAACACCCGCATCAATGTTCACATTTAACAAAAATAAGCGTGATGAATGGTATTTTTTCACATATGATGGCCAAAAAACTGTGACAGCCGCGCTTAACGGCAGGGGGATATATGATCTATCTGGGCGTAATTGCCGACGACTTTACCGGGGCAACGGACATCGCCAGCTTTCTGGCACAAAACGGTATGTCGGTCATTCAGTACAACGGGATACCGGCCGGGCATCCCCTGCAGGACGATGTCGATGCGATTGTGATTAGTCTGAAATCACGCTCCTGCGCGACGCAGCGCGCGATCGATGATTCGCTATCCGCGCTGCGCTGGCTCAAAGAGCGGGGCTGTCAGCGCTTTTACTTTAAATATTGCTCAACCTTCGACAGTACCGCCGAAGGTAATATCGGCCCCGTCACCGACGCCCTGCTGGCTGAGCTCGAGGAGACCCAGACCATTATCTCTCCGGCGCTGCCGGTAAACGGCCGCACCGTGTATCAGGGCTACCTGTTTGTTCAGCAGCAGCTGCTGTCCGAATCCGGCATGCGTCACCATCCCGTGACCCCGATGCGCGACAGCAGCCTGATCCGCCTGATGGAGCAACAGTCGGCGGGACGCGCCGGGCTGATCCCGCTGGCTACCCTGCGCCAGGGCCGCGAAAGCGTGCGCCAGCAGCTGGATCGCTTGCGCCAGCAGGAGATCCGCTATGTGGTTATGGATGCCGTCAGCGAAGATGACCTGCTGCTGCAGGCGGCGGCGACCGAGGATCTGCGGCTGATAACCGGCGGCTCGGGGCTGGCGATTGGCGTTGCCCGCCGCTTTTCCGCCTCGCATCCGGCAAAAGAGAGCCAGCAGCGAGGCGCGCCCGTCCCGGGACCGGCGGTGGTGCTTTCCGGCTCGTGCTCCACCATGACCAACGCCCAGGTTGCCCGCTATCGGCCTCAGGCCCCCTATTTTGCGCTGGAGGTGGCCCGCTGCCTGGAGGACGGCGACGGCTATGCCGCCGAGGTATGCCAGTGGGTATTAGCGCAGGGCGCATCCCCTCTGGCCCCGATGGTATTTGCCACCTCGGAGGCCGAAACGCTGCAGCGCATTCAGCAGCAGCACGGTGCCGAGAAAAGCAGCCAGGCCATCGAGCGCTTTTTTGCCCGGCTGGTTCCGCTGCTGGCGGACAAGGGGATTCAGCGATTTATCGTCGCCGGCGGCGAAACCTCCGGGGTTGTGACCCAGGCGCTCAGGATCCAGGGGCTGCACATTGGTCCGATGATTTCGCCAGGCATACCCTGGGTGAAAGCGACCGATCGCCCGCTGTCGCTGGCGCTGAAATCCGGCAACTTCGGCGATGAAAACTTTTTTGCCCGTTCGCAGCAGGAGTTTACCCATGAATGAATCTCAAACGCGCGCGGCGCTGGTCAGCCTGGGGCGCTCGTTTTTCCAGCGCGGCTACGCCACCGGTTCCGCGGGTAATCTGTCGGTACTGCTGGATGACCAGACAATTCTTGCGACGCCAACCGGCTCCTGCCTCGGCGAACTGGAGGCCGAACGCCTCTCTAAAGTGACGCTGGATGGCGAGCACCTCTCCGGCGACAGGCCGTCGAAAGAGGTCAGCTTTCATCGTGCGGTTTACCTGAATAATCCGCAGTGCAAGGCAATTGTGCATCTGCACTGCCTGTATCTGACGGCCCTGTCCTGCCTGGAAAATCTCGATACGGAGAGCTGCATCCGCCCGTTTACGCCCTACGTGGTGATGAGAATGGGCAACGTCCCCGTGGTTCCCTACTTCCGTCCCGGAGACGCGCAAATCGGTGAGCATCTGGCCAGGCTGGCGCCCAATCACAACGCCTTTTTGCTGGCCAATCACGGCCCGGTGGTGAGCGGCAAGACGCTGCGTGAAGCGGCGGATAATCTGGAGGAGCTCGAAGAGACCGCGCGCCTGATCTTTACCCTCGGCGATCGGCCAATACGCTACCTGACGCCCGCCGAAATTGCCGCCCTGAGGAGCTGAAGATGCCGAAATTTGCCGCAAACCTGTCAATGATGTTTACAGAGCTGCCGTTTATCGAACGCTTTGCCGCGGCCTCCGGCGCCGGGTTTGAGGCTGTCGAATTCCTGTTCCCCTATGACTACGATATCAGCGTGCTGCAGGCCGTTTTACGGCGAACGCGATTGAAAGTGGTGCTGTTTAACACCCCCGCGGGCGCTATTGATAAAGGCGAATGGGGGCTCGCGGCCTTGCCCGGCCGGGAAGCCGAAGCGCGACGCGATATCGACCGGGCGCTGACGTATGCGCGGGCGATGAGCTGCCCTGCCGTGCACGTGATGGCCGGCGTCATCCCCGACGATTGCGCGCCATCCGCCTGTATCGATACCTTCATTGAAAACCTGCGCTACGCGGCAGAACGGGCTGCCGGCGATAATATCCAGCTGTTGGTTGAGGCGCTCAGCCCCCAAACGCGCGCGGGCTATCTCTTCTCCAGCCAGTATCAGGCGCTGGATATTGTTAACAGGACCGACCGGCCCAGCGTAAAGCTGCAGCTGGATCTGTTTCATGCGCAGCAGGTGGACGGCAATCTGAGCCATTTGCTCCGCCGCTACGCCGGACAATATGCCCACATCCAGATTGCCTCGGTACCCGATCGGCACGAGCCGGACGAAGGCGAAGTGAACTATCCGTGGCTGTTTGCGCTGCTCGATAGCCTCGGCTACGGCGGCTGGGTGGGATGTGAGTATCAGCCGCGGGCGAGCACGGAAAGCGGCCTCGGCTGGCTGGCGCCCTGGCGCCAGCCCTGAGGCGAGTCGGCTCCTCAGGGCGAATGCTCCACCACGGGCGGCCGGTAGCCAGCAGAGGCTTTTCGAACCCGCATACCGCTCCTCGGTAGCTCTAAGGCCCCTGCCACGGCTCGACGGCGTGCCCACCGAAGATGCGCTCCCGCGGGAGATTAAAAATGAAATAGGGATTCAGCGCCGGAAGCTGCCCGACGGCGTCCAGGCGCGAGAGCTGGTCGGCCGACAGCACGATATCCAGTGAAGCAATATTCTCCTGAAGCTGCTCGACCCTGCTCGCCCCGATCAAAACGGAAGAAACTCCCTGACGGCGGACAACCCAGGAGAGCGCGACCTGCGCCATCGGCCTGCCGACTTCGCCGGCAACATCGCGCAGCGTATCGACGATGCGGAAGTTCGCCTCGGTAAAGAGCAGCCCACCAAAGGGATTATCACCATTGAGACGCCCGCTGCTTCCGCCGCTGGACTCTCCTGAACGGTTAGGCAGCTGACCGGCGGGCCCCGCATCGGCAAGCTTCTCCCTTCCGTATTTTCCCGTCAGCAAACCGGCGCCCAGCGGGCTCCAGGCCACCAGCCCCAGGCCGAGAGCGTTACCGGCCGGAAGTATGTCCAGCTCCACTCCGCGATCGATGAGCGAGTATGAATATTGCAGGCCGATAGGCTGCGGCAGCCCCTGCGCGGCGGCCAGCGTGGCGATTTGCGCCACGTACCATGAGGGCGCGTTAGAAAAGCCATAGTAGAGAATATCGCCGCGCCGCACGGCATCGGTTAACGCCCGAAGCACCTCCTGCGCGGGCGTCGTCATATCCCAGACGTGGGTCCAGAAGAGGTCAATATAGTCAGTGCCAAGCCGCTTAAGAGAGCCTTCAATGCCGTTGCGGATATTCCGCGCGGAATTACCGCCGGCGAGAGGCGTATCCTGGCGTCGCGGGAAGCCGGATTTGGTCGATATCACCATCTTTTCCCGATTGCCGCTGTTGGCCAGAAAGCGGCCCAGCATTATTTCGCTATTTCCGCCGGCATACACATCTGCCGTGTCCACGAAATTTCCTCCGGCGGCGGCGTAAGCGTCAAAAATAGCCCGCGCCCCGGTTTCGTCAACGCCCCAGCGGCCAGCGCCAAACGTCATCGTACCGAGCGCCAGCGGGCTCACCGCGAGCCCGGAACGGCCGAGCGTGCGGTAGCGGGTCATATCCATGATATTCTCTCCTCAATATGCCAACTGAAAAGTCACAGTATGAAGGGGAAAGCCGGCAGGACTAGCCCCCCGACGTGACAAAGCCTTATGAAAGGAGTGCAGCAATGAAGCGCGGTGACCTTGACGATCTGGCGGCATTTGCCGCCGTGGCGAGAACCGGCAGCTTCACTCGCGCCGGCGCAGAGCTAGGGCTGTCCCCCTCGGCGCTCAGCCACGCGATGCGCGCACTGGAGCAGCGGCTTGGCGTAGTCCTGCTTGCCCGAACCACCCGCTCGGTGGCGCCCACGGCCGCCGGGAGGCAGCTGTTGCAGACTCTGGAACCCGCTCTGGCGAGCCTGGCTGAGGGGCTGGAAACGCTGGCTCACGGGCGAGACACCCCTTCTGGCCTGATTCGCCTTAGCGTTTTTCACTACGCCGCGCGCGCCGTTCTCGCCTCTAAGCTCCCCGCATTTTTGCTGGAATATCCGCAGATATCGGTGGAGGTCATCGTCGACGATCGCCTCGTCGATATCGTAGCTAACGGTTTCGATGCCGGTATACGCCTCGGTGAAACGGTGGAGCGGGATATGGTTGCGGTACGCATTGAGCCGGATATCCGCGCCCTGGTGGTCGGAACGCCGGGATATTTTGCGCGACATGCGCAGCCCGCGTCGCCGCAGGATCTGGAAGAGCATATTTGTGTTAACTACCGCCTTGTTAGCACGGGGAAAATAATGCCATGGGTATTTAAGAATCAGGGGGGCGAAATAAAGCCCCGGATTAAAGGTCAGCTGATCGTTAACGATGGAGTTCTGGCCTCCGCCACCGTAAGAGCGGGAGCAGGATTAGGGATGCTTTTAGAACACGAAGTGGCGGAGGAGCTGGCGAGCGGCAGGCTTATTTCCGTCCTTGACGAATGGTGCCCCCGCATTCCCGGCTGTCATCTCTACTACCCGAACCGCCGGGTCAGCCCGGCGCTACGGATGCTCATCGATACGCTACGCTGGAAGGGGGCGACCGAACGGCCTGCCCCCTTAAGTTGAAAGGTGCGTTTTAACCCTGCTTTCCGCCCGTCAGGACGTACGCCATTTCCGGGTTAACGGTTTTTCGATTTCGACAATCAGGAACATCACAAAGCCGATGATGAAGGTGATCACCCAGTAGCGGAACGGCAGCGCGGCGGTACCAAACAGCATCTGCATAAACGGCGCGTAGATGATCAGCAGCTGCAGCACCAGCAGAACGCCGCTGACGATCCAGATACCTCTGTTGGCCAGTAATCCTTTGCTCAGAGAGAAACCGTCGGCGACGCGACAGTTGAGCATATAGAACCACTGGGCGGTGACCAGCGTTTGCAGCAGGACGGTACGAATAAACTCCGGCGAGTAGCCGCGCGGCTGGAGCCAGGCTTCCAGCACGAAGGCGCTCACGGCGATCATCGAGCCGACGAAAATGACCCGCCAGATAGCGAAACCGTCCATAACGTGCAGCTTAGGATCGCGCGGCGGACGCTTCATGATGTTCTTTTCGCCGGCCTCAAACGCCAGGCCAAACGACAGCGTGGCCGAGGTCGCCATGTTCATCCACAGGATCAGCACCGGGGTCAGCGGAATTAAATTCCCCGCCAGCAGGGCAATAATAATCAACAGCCCCTGCGCCAGGTTAGTCGGCATAATAAAGAGGATGGTTTTCTTCAGGTTATCGTATACCCGCCGCCCTTCCCTGACCGCGCTGGCGATGGTGGCGAAGTTATCATCGGTAAGCACCATATCGGCCGCTTCCTTGGTCACTTCGGTCCCCTTGATGCCCATGGCGATCCCAACGTCGGCCTGCTTCAGCGCCGGGGCATCGTTCACCCCGTCGCCGGTCATCCCGACCACCTCTTTTTTACTCTGCAGCGCCTGCACCAGGCGGAATTTATCCTCCGGGCTGGTACGGGCGAAAATATCAAACTTCTGCGCCGCTTCGCTGAGCTGCTGGTCGTCCATTACCTCAAGCTCGCGCCCGGTAATGGCGGTGCCGGCGTTGCCGATGCCCAGCATTTGCCCAATGCTCATCGCCGTTTGCGGGTGATCGCCGGTGATCATCTTCACGCGGATCCCCGCCTGCAGGCAGTCGCCGATCGCCGTAATGGCTTCCGGACGCGGCGGATCCATCATCCCGGCAATGCCGAGAAGAATCACCCCCTGCTGCAAATCCTGGTGGGTCAGCTCGGTCTGCCCGCTGGCCGCAGGCTTCCACGCCGCCGCCACCATGCGCAGCCCTTCCCGCGCGTACTCTTCAATTTTTGCCTCCCAGTACGGCTGATCGAGCGGCTGCAGGCCGCTATCGGTCTGCTGCTGCTGGCAGAGTCGGAACAGCACGTCCGGGGCGCCGGTAATTAAAATCATCTCCTCGTCGCCGATGCGGTAGAGCGTCGACATATATTTATACTGCGAGTCGAAAGGAATTTTGCCGCGCAGCTCGGTTGCCACCGCCGGCAGCGCCACCTTCGCCGCCAGCACCTTCAGCGCCCCTTCCGTCGGGCCGCCGGTAATTTTCCATAATCCGCTTTCATCCTTGATGAGCTGGCTGTCGTTACATAAATCAATGGTCCGCAGATAGCGCTCGAGCAGCGTACCCGGCGCCACCACCACCGGCCCGGAATCATCTACCGGATGGATATTACCGACCGGCTCATAGCTATCCCCTTCGACCCGGTAAATAGTGTCCGCGGTAATGACGGCTTTGACCGTCATTTCGTTCATGGTCAGCGTCCCGGTTTTATCCGAGCAAATGACGGTCATCGCGCCCAGGGTCTCAACGGTCGGCAGCTTGCGGATAATCGCCTTCTGCCGGGCCATGGTCTGCACGCCCAGAGAGAGAATAATCGAGATGATCGCCGGCAGCCCTTCCGGCACCGACGCCACCGCAAGGCTAATCAGCGAGAGCATCAGCTCCGAAACCGGCATATCGCGGAACAGCAGGCTGAAGACAAACAGCGCGGCCATCATCGCCAGAATAATGATAAAAATGGCTTTCCCGAGCTTGTCCATCTGCACCAGCAGCGGCGTGCGGTGCTTTTCAATATCCGCCATCATCTGGTTGATATGGCCCAGCTCGGTATCCCCGCCGGTCGCCACCACCAGGCCTTTACCGCCGCCGGAGCTCACCGTGGTCCCCGAGAACAGCAGGTTCGTGCGGTCGCCGAGGGGAAGTTCACCGCTCAGCGCCTCGGTGCTTTTCTCAACCACCGTCGACTCGCCGGTGAGTATCGCCTCTTCCACGCGCAGGTTGTGGGCTTCAATAACCCGCAGATCGGCAGGAATGCGGTCGCCCGCGCGGATGACCACGATATCGCCGGGCACCAGCGCGGTGGTCGGAATCGTTTCATGGTTCCCCTGGCGGATCACCACCGCTTCGCTGGACAGCATATTGCGAATGCTCTGCAGCGATTTTTCCGCATTACTTTCCTGAATATGCCCGATCAGAGCATTGATCACCGCGACGCCGAGGATCACCAGGGTATCGACCCAGTGGCCCATGACCGCGGTCAGCAGCGCCGCTGCCAGCAGGACGTAAATCAGAACATCGTTGAAATGGGCCAGGAAGCGCAGCCACGCGGGTTTACCCGCCTTTTGCGGTAACGCATTCTCGCCGTACTGCTGGAGTCGCGATGCCGCTTCTGCGCTGCTAATACCTTCGGGGGAGCTGTTGGTGCTGGACAGGGTTTCATCGACGGAGAGCTTGTAGAACGGGCCGCCCGGTTTGTCTGTACTCATAGTTATCTCCTCACTCCTGTAACGGAAATCAGAACAGCATCAGGCCGCCCTTAACGCACAACGAATACCGGAACGTGAGCATAACGAACGATACTGGCCGCCTCAGAACCCAGCAAATGGGTCTGAATATTGGGGTTGCGTGAGCCAACGATCACCACATCCGCCTGCAGCTCGTCGGCCAGCTTCGTCACTTCGTCACGAACGTTGCCGCTGCGAACGTGAATCTCAACGTCACCTTCCGCCAGGCCCGACTTTTTGACGAGCTCAGCAAGTTTTTCCTGAGAATTTTTAACAAGATAGTCTTCCATTTTTCGCGCATCGGAAATAAATCCGCGCGTCAGCGCCGGGGAAAATAGAGGATTTACGTGCACCAGGTGAATTTTCCCGGCAGAGCTCTGCGCGAGAAACTGAGCGTGGGATAGCGCCTTGTCGGCAAGGCCAATTTCAAAGACATCAACCGGGACCAGAATATTTTTATACATACAGACAATCCTTTTGTTACCAATAGAATAGATCGCGAATAGCTCCCCAACGAGACGCGTTGAGGAAAAAATCTCAGGAACAAAGCTGGCACAGAAGTCGGTATGATTAAACGTAGCACACGACGGTTAACATGATTAAGCCGCCAATTAATATATTGAAAAATATCACGGAGATAGCCCGCCTCAGACAATTCGGCTGAAAACGCCGCTAAACCGTCGACATAAGGGCAATTTTTACTCTTTTTAACCTTTCCGCTTTTCTACGACTATGCTCATTATCAGGGGCCCTGGCGCTTCTGAAAACCACCCAGTAATTAGGTAGATAAGAATCTACTTACAATATAACCAGTACCAAAGGAGGAACGATGTTTGGCTATAGTCTGTTTCGCCTGAGCCTGTTTATCGCCCTGGCAATAATTGCCTGTACGGCTACAGGATTATTCACCTATGTCGTCGTCTCTGCCCTGGCTGAATAAGTCCGACGTTTGTAACTAATATGTAAAATAAATCTCTTAGCTCTGCGGGGAATACAGTGAACCGTTATTTTTCTCTCATTCCTGTTGTTATTTTAATAACAACAGCTTGCGACCAGAAAGCGCCGCAGGTTACGCCGCTGCCGCGGATGGTGAAAGCCGCTGAGGTGACCGCGGTAGGTGATTCACAGCAGCGCGTTTTCCCCGCACGCATCGAATCCGGGGACTCCACGGAGCTCTCTTTTAAACGCGGCGGCCAGGTAGAGTCGCTCGAGGTTCGGCAAGGCGCGAACGTTGCGCAAGGGCAGGTCCTCGCCCGCCTCAACGCGCGCGAAGCCCAGCAGCGCGTCAATGAACGACAAACCGCCGCCACGCTCGCCCAGCGGCAGTTCGATCGCTTCCAGACCCTCGCCGGCCGCCAGGCTATTTCAAAAGCGGAAATGGACGTTCAGCGCGCCAGCCGCGACTCGGCTAACGCCGCGCTGAAAATTGCCCGCGAAGAGCTCGGCCGCCCTTTAGCGGGGTGGCGGCCAGCGTCCCGGTCCGCAATCATCAGGTGGTGGCCGCCGGGCAGACCGTGGTGACCCTGACGCGTACCGATCTGCTCGACGTGGTCTTTAGCATCCCGGAAAACCTGTTTAGCGCCTTTGATATTCGCAACGCCCAGTATCGGCCGATCGTCAGAATCAACTCCCTGCCGGACCGCCAGTTCACCGCGCAGTACAAAGAGCATTCCGGCAGCAGCGACAATAGCACCCTCACCTGGCAGGTGATTTTGACCATGCCACGCCCGGCCGATTTCCCGACGGTCGGCGGCGTCAGCGGCACCGTGACGGTTAACCTGGCAAACCTCCCCGCCAACGCCGGCCGCGAGGCGCTGGTGGTGCCGGTTGAGGCGGTCTTCAATCCCGATAGTCACCAGCGCAACGAGCCGCACGTGTGGGTGATTAAAGGCGATGGCGAGCAGCTGCATCTTGAGGATCGCAAAGTGAGCGTCGGGCAGGTGACAACCCAGGGGGTGGTCATTACCGACGGGCTCAGCGCCGGCGAGCGCGTAGTGGCAGCCGGCGTAAGCGAACTGCATGCGCAGCAGCCGGTTCGAATCTGGACGCGTGAACGAGGCCTTTAATGGATATATCCCGCCAGTTTATTAATAATCCCGTTCGCGTCTGGCTCACCATTCTGCTGCTGGGCGTGGGCGGTATTTTCGCCCTGCTCAATATCGGCCGCCTGGAAGATCCGGCGTTTACGATTAAAACCGCCGTGGTCATTACCCACTATCCTGGCGCCTCGGCCCAGCAGGTTGAGGAGGAGGTCACCCTGCCGCTGGAAAATGCCCTGCAGCAGCTACCCTACCTCGATAACGTCAGCTCCATCTCCGCCAACGGGCTGTCGCAGATTACCGTCAACATCGCCTCGAACTATCACTCCAGCGAGCTGCCGCAGATATGGGACGAGCTGCGGCGCCGGGTAGGAGACGCGGCCCGGCTCTTCCCGCCCGGCGTGGTTGCCCCCTTCGTAAACGATGATTTCGGCGACGTGTTTGGCTTCTTCTTTGCCATTTCCGGCGACAGTTTTACCAATCCGGAGCTGGTCCGCTATGCCGAACAGCTGCGCCGGGAGCTGGTGCTGGTACCCGGCGTCGGCAAGGTCGCCATCGGCGGGGCGATCCCGCAGCAAATTAATATTGATATCTCGCTGCCCAAAATGGCGGCCCGCGGCATTACGCTGAACCAGCTTTCCGCCATTCTCAGCCGCCTGAACGTCGTTTCCAGCGCCGGGGAGATCAAATCCGGCAGCGAGTCCATTCGCCTGCATCCGACCGGGGAATTTGACAATCTCGACGAGCTGGGCGATCTGCCCATCAACCCCCACGGTACCGGGGCAACGACCCGGCTGCGGGATATTGCCACCCTCTCGCGCGGGCTGAGCGAATCGCCCTCCAGCATCTACCACGCCAACGGTCGCCAGGCGGTGACGATGGGGGTTTCGTTCATCCCCGGCGTCAACGTCATCGACGTTGGCCACGC
The DNA here is from genome assembly GCF_004362605.1 of Klebsiella sp. BIGb0149. Taxonomy (NCBI): domain Bacteria; kingdom Pseudomonadati; phylum Pseudomonadota; class Gammaproteobacteria; order Enterobacterales; family Enterobacteriaceae; genus Klebsiella; species Klebsiella sp. BIGb0149. Next base: position 503,737 of record NZ_SNYG01000002.1, read on the forward strand.
GCTGGAGGCGCGGCTTGAGCAAATGTCGGCGGAAAAGCCCGCCGGGATAAAAATCGATCTGTTCTACGATCAGGCGGCCGAAGTCGGCCACTCGGTTAGCGGCTTTATCACCAACTTCCTGATGGCGCTGGCCATTGTCGTCGGCGTGCTGCTGATCTTCATGGGCGTGCGCAGCGGCATTATTATCGCGTTCTCGCTGGCGCTTAACGTGCTGGGTACGCTGCTGATTATGTACCTGTGGGGCATTGAGCTGCAGCGGATTTCGCTGGGGGCGCTGATTATCGCCCTCAGCATGCTGGTCGATAACGCCATCGTCATCGTCGAAGGGGTGCTGATTGCCCGCCAGCAGGGATCGACGCTGCTGACCGCCGTTAACTACGTTATCCGCCGATCCGCCCTGCCCCTGCTGGGGGCGACCGTGATTGCGATCCTCGCCTTCGCGCCGATCGGCCTGTCGCAGGACTCGACGGGGGAGTACTGTAAATCGCTGTTCCAGGTGCTGTTAATTTCCCTGATGCTCAGCTGGTTCTCGGCGCTGACCATCACCCCGGTGCTGATCAAATGGTGGCTGTTTAAAGGCGCGGCGTCCCCGGCGCCGGCCGCCGAGGCCGACCCCTACCGCGGGCGCTTTTACCGCAGCTATCAGCAGATCCTTAACGCCCTGCTGATGCGCAAAACCATCACCCTCGTGCTGATGGCGGCGCTGCTGGGCGGCGCTATCTGGGGATTCGGTTCGGTGCGGCAGAACTTTTTCCCTTCATCAAACACGCCGATCTTCTTCGTTGACCTGTGGCTGCCCTACGGTACCGATATTGCGGCAACCGAAAAAATGGCCAGCGATATCGAAACGACAATTAACGGCCAGCCCGGGGTCGTCACCACCATCGCTACCGTCGGCCAGGGCAGCATGCGCTTTATCCTCACCTACAGCGGCCAGCGGCAGTACAGCAACTATGCGCAGATTATGGTGCGCATGGACGACCGGCGCAGCATCGACGCCCTCACGCGCCACGTTGACGCCTATATTGCGCGCAACTATCCGCAGGTCAACGCCAGCAGCAAGCGGGTGATGTTCGGTCCGTCCGGCGACAGCGCGATCGAGGTGCGCATCAAAGGCCCCGATCCCGACAGATTACGGCTGATAGCCAGCCAGGTGAGCACCATCCTCTCCGCGGATCCGGCCGCCGGCAGCGTACGTAACGACTGGCAGAACCGCAGTAAAACCATCCGACCGCAGTACTCGACCACCCTCGGGCGCGAGCTGGGGGTGGATAAACAGGATATCGACAGCGCGCTGCAGATGAACTTCACCGGCAGCCGCGTCGGGCTGTACCGCGAAGGCGCCGATCTGCTGCCGGTGGTGGTCCGTCCGCCGGCCGCCGAACGTCAGGATGCTAACCATCTCAACAACGTGCTGGTGTGGAGCCAGAGCCGGCAGCAGTACATTCCGCTGAGCAACGTGGTCAGCGACTTTACCCTTGAATGGGAAGATCCGTTGATTCTGCGCCGCGACCGCAGCCGCGTACTCACGGTGATGACCGACCCCGACCCTCTGAGCAACCAAACCTCGGGGGATATTCTGGCGCGGGTGCAGCCGCAGATTAACGCGCTTAGCCTGCCGCACGGCTACAGCATTGAGTGGGGAGGCGATGCCGAGAACTCCAGCGAAGCGCAGCAGGGGCTCTTCACTACCCTGCCGCTCGGCTATCTGGTGATGTTTGTCATCACCGTGCTGATGTTCAGCTCGCTGAAAAATGCGGTCGCCATCTGGCTGACCGTACCGCTGGCGCTTATCGGCGTAACCCCGGGCTTTTTAATTACCGGCATACCTTTCGGCTTTATGGCGCTGATCGGTTTACTCAGCCTGAGCGGCATGCTTATCCGCAACGGCATCGTGCTGGTGGAAGAGATTGAACAGCAGAAGCAGGAAAAGCCGCAGCACCAGGCAATTATCTATGCCGCAACCTCGCGCTTACGCCCTATACTGCTCACGGCCTTCACCACCGTGCTCGGGCTGGCGCCGCTGCTGCTGGACGTCTTCTTCCAGAGCATGGCGGTTGTTATCATGTTTGGACTGGGTTTTGCGACCATCCTGACGCTACTGGTTCTGCCGGTTATTTACGCCTGTTTCCACCCTAAGGATATGCAGCAAGCACAATGAACACCACCGGGTTAAATATTATCAAAACGCTGGGATGCATGACGGCGGTAACGTTCTTTACCATCTATAACACCTGGGATCTGTATGATTACGATTATCACTGGATCCTCGGCTTTCTGACGTTTGTCTCGACCATCGCCACCCCGCTGTTTTTTGTGGTGGCGGGCTATCTCGACGCCCAGTCCCGGCACAGCGAGCGCTGGCAGATGGGCAAAATTAAAAGCGTGGTGATCGTCTTCCTTTTCTGGATGACGATTTACTACCTCTTTGAGCCCTACCAGCGCGGCTATCTGATTCAGCCGTGGTTCGTCTTCACCTTTATTGTGATCTATACCTTCCACCCGCTGGTCGAGTGGCTAAGCCTGCGCAGAAGGATCTTTTTTAGCGCGGTGTTTGCCCTGCTGCTGTTCTCCTACAGCTACGATCTGCTGGCGGCACTCTATCCCGACGTTCACGTGCTAAGCCTGGCGCCGCAGTATCGCCTGTGGACCTGGCTGTTGTTCTATTTAACCGGCCAGCTGTTTAACGATCCAATGGTCGTGCGCTGGCTGACTCGCGATAAAGTGGTAAAAGCCGCGATGTGTGCCATACCGTTTATTTATCTTTTCACCTGGTTTTACGAGCGCCATTTCTTTTTCGCCCTGTTTAAGGCCGACAGAAATGCGTTCCTGCTCACCGGTTCGCAAATTTATATTCTGGTGGTGGCGCTGGTTATTGCGGCCAACGGCGTTCGTTTTCGTAAAAACAGCGAGTTTAAAGAGAGCATTCTGGCGGCAATCAGCAAAACGATGACCGGGGTCTATATCCTCCACTACTCCGTTTTTCATCTCCTGAGCTCCCTTATCCCGATTGGTTCGCTGAGCACAAAATTAATGCTGATTGCCCTGACGTTTGTCGCCTCGGTATTGATTTCAATGCTGGTGCTATCAAACCCGGTCGCCAAAAAGTTGATCACCCTTTAAGCCTTGCGGCCCGGCCTGGCGCCGGGTTTAAAAACCATAGCGCAGCCAGGCAAAGAGGACGTTACCGTTATTATAGGTGCCGGGAATATAGGTAAACTGCACGCTAAGCCGCTGATAGCTTGCGGAAAACAGCGGCAGGATAATCGGTAGCGGCACGTAATTAGCGAAATCATCGCGCGCGGTAATTCCGGCGGTCACCCCGAGCCCGAGGCGGAAATCGCGGGCGCTATCCAGATACCAGCCCTTCTCCCAGCCGTAGCCGATGATGGGCTGCCACTCGTTATGCGAATCCTTAAACATCATGGCGTACAGCGAGCTCCAGTCGCCGTCATCGTGGTAGCGAGAGAAGCCGAAGCCGCCGCCCCAGGGCATCTCGTTGTAGCTATCCGTTTTCTCTTTATCGTAGGTTAAGCGGTTGTGCCAGCTGAGAAACGGCAGATACAGGTCATAGTTTTGCGGCTCATTCCAGGTTTGCGAAACATCATTTTTTAACCAGTCCCACCAGCCGCTGATGCGCTGCTCGCCGTAAACGCCCTTTTCAGCCCGCGCCGCAGAGGCAAAAATAATCAGGGCTGCCAATACTATCAGCCGACAACGTGGCATAGGCTTTTCCTTATAGATAATTTCCACTGGGTGTTCATTCTGAGAATAATAACCGCGCTTTGCAAATGTCGTGGCGGCATTTTACCGGTGATACGCGCACCTTATGATCAGTATATATAACAACCGCCAGGGCGGTTGCCAATCGCGGCAAAGCGTATCATTTCGCGACAGCGGGGATTATCATGACGCTAATTAGTGATTTTGCAGGCGGTGCTCGAAAAATAAATGGATGTCATAAGCATTATTATGTCGGCGGGGAAATCCTCGGTTAACGTCGCGCTTTATACCCTGCTACCCATTATGGTAGTGATGCTGATCATCATGAAGTATCTGGAAGTTCGCGGGGTGCTCGACGTTATCGTCCGCTGGGTGGCGCCGTTGCTCAAGCCGTTTGGTTTAACCGGGATGAGCGCTTTTGCCCTGATTCAGATGAATTTCGTCAGCTTTGCCGCCCCGCTGGCAACCCTGTCGATTATGGATAAACGCGGTGTCTCTGACCGGCAGATGGCCGCAACCCTGGCGATGGTCTTTGCCATGGGCCAGGGCAACGTCTTCTATCCCCTCGCCCCCTTCGGCCTGCACTGGATGGCCTCGATAATCATTTCGATTGTTGGCGGGCTGTGCGCGGCTGCGGCAACCTGGTATTTCACCGGCCGCCGGCTGTCGACCGTCGAAAACGCCCGCGCGGAGGCGCTACCCAACGCGGAGCAAACTAGCCAGGGGATCATTTCCGTTATCAACAGCGCCGGCTCCGACGCAATTCGTCTGGCCCTCGGCGCGGTGCCGATGCTGATCCTGTCGCTCACCATCGTCGGGCTGGTGCAGGCTGCTGGCCTGATTGATATGCTGCAGCGCCTGCTGATGCCGCTGCTGCTGTGGCTGCATATCCCGGAAAACTTCGTCCTGCCGGCGCTGGTCAAATGCGTGGCCGGCGGCACGGCCTACTTTGGCGTGATCTCTGAATTGCTTCAGCAGGGCAAGGTCACCGCCAGCCAGATTAACGCCTCCGCCGGGCTGCTGATTCAAACCTTCGATCTGCCGGGAATCGGCATTTTTCTTGGCGTCAGCTCGCGGTTTGTCCGCCTGTTCCGCTTTGTTGCGCCTGGCGCCATGGTTGGCATCGCGGTTCGCACCCTGATGCACGTCTCGCTATTTTGAGGCCTCAACCCGCGCTTCAGGCTGCAGGCAGGCCCGCATATCAGGCTGGAAGCCGCAGCCGATGCGCTGGTCAATGCGCGCCATCATAAACGGGAAAAACGGGTTGGAGGTCACGCGCATCAGCGTATCCAGCCCGACGCTGAGGCTGGAGGTCTCTCCCCGGAGCGAAATCGTACCGATGCTGATGCCGTAACGATTCTTCTCCGCCGGCTCGCGGCCGTACAGGGAGTCGTTCAGCGGGAACGGCACCGCCACGTGCGAAAGCGAATACATATCCTGCGGCCACGCAAGGTTCAGCGGCGTCACCCGCTCCTCTTTTTCTCCTGCCGGCGTGGTGCGTGCCACCGTCTCATAGGTAGTGGGCGAGGCGTTGGTAATCACCGTAGTGCTATATTGCCGCGGCGCCGGCGGCAGAAGCGCGCTGACCGCAGAGTAGAGCGCGGGACGAAACAGCGCCCGCAGGTTGGCGGCCTGGTTGATATCAAAAATCACCAGCTCGCTGCCGTTTTGCGGCAGGTAGCGATACAGCGAATCAACCACCGCCCGGGTGCTCACCGTAGAGTCCATGACCGACTGGAAGGTCAGCACCGGCGGCAGCGCGGCAAGCCGCCGGCTGCGGGAGGCCTGGACTATCTGCTCCTGCAGCGCCTGGGTTAACAGCCACGACTGCCGGGCCGCCTTCACCGGAAACGAGTTGTACTTGTAAGGATTAAACTCCGGCACCACGTTCAGCCATGCCGCCCGGGCAAAGGCCGGGAACACCGCCGGCAGCCCCGTCAGCCCGGCAAAGCGGGCAAACGCGGTCACCCCGATCATCGGCGACAGCAGGACTATCTGCTGCGGCTCGGGCAGAGCGTTATCATCCAGCGCGTCGAGCGCATACTTCAGCGCCAGCGCGCCGCCGTTGGAGTAGCCGATCACGTGTAGCGGTACCTGCGGCCCGCCCAGCCGCGTCGCTTCGCGCACCGCCAGGCGCGTTGTCGCCATCCACGCCTGCCAGTCAACGGCGGTCAGCGATCCCGGCGCGGTGCCGTGTCCCGGCAGCCTCGGCACCACCGCCACGAATCCCTGCTGCTGATAGGCTTTTGCCAGATAGCGCACGCTGTAGGGCGAGTCCGTCAGCCCGTGCAGCAGTACCGCGGTGCCGCGCGGCTTTCCCTCCGGCAGCAGCACGAAGGAGCGGTTCCAGTTAGGCTGAAACTTCTCCGGGTAGACCTCGCTTTGGGCATAAAAACGGTTGAGCGGCGTTTTTTCATTATCTGGAAGCGCATCCGTCAGCTGGGTTTTCATCTGCTGAAAAATAGCCCCCTCCCGCGCCAGATATCCGGCAAAGGTGGTGCGGTCAATCTCAGCCGCCGACATTTCATCGGCGGACCAGGTATGCCACGAATGCAGCGCAGGCCCGCGCTGGGTTTCATAAATACGTCCGGCAAAAAAAACGCCAATCACGATAAGCAGGCCCACGGCGATTTTTTTCACCAGCGAGGCGACTTTTAAACCAGCTTTATTCAGGTGTCGGGTAAAGCGCATCATTGCCATATTGCTGTCCATTTTCTTTGCCGTATATGACGACCGTTGGCGCATTGGCGCGTTGGTGTTTGTGTGACTAAAGCCTGCGAGACGCTTTTTAAACATAGACTAAACCGAAAGGCTATTCTTATTGTCAGAAGCGGAGCAAAAGACAATTATCGCCGGGAATATAACAGGCCAGAGAGAAAGAGATGGAGTGGTGGGTAAAAAAGGTCTGCACCGCAACGACCCGCGTGGTTTTACAAAGCGGCCAGCTGCTGATCATTGCCGAGATTGAACCCTGCCGCTGCGGCTTAAAAATCGGCGATAAGCTCACGCCGCTGGCGAACGCCCGCTACCGCATCAACGACGACCCCGCGGTGACTATCAGGGTACAAAAGGCAACGCACTTCAGCCCCGAGCGCTGGGCAGATAGCGCGCATTCCAGGGCCGAATAGCCGCCAGTAATAATCACCAACTGTTTCTATTTGCAGTATTTTCATCGCTCAGCCGGTGAAATTCCCCTTCGCTCTTTTCGGTCTGTGACATACTATCGAACACGTCAGCAGACCTGAAACAAGGAGCGAACGATGAACCACAAGGCCGCCAGTCTGACCCCGGAACAAGCGCTGAGTCAGCTAGAAACGCAGTATGAGCAGTCGGTCAATGCGCTACGTAAAGCCATTGGCGAGTACATCAACCACAACGTGCTCCCTGACGAGAGCGTCCGTGCCCAGGGGCTGTTTGTCTATCCGCTGCTGTCCGTTTCCTGGGATGGCGCCGATCACAAGGCCCTCAAAACCCGCGCCTGGGGCCGCTTCACCCACGCCGGCTGTTACACCACCACCATTACCAATCCTAAGCTCTTTCGCACCTACCTCCTCGAACAGCTGACCCTGCTGTATGAGGATTACGGCGCGCACATTAGCGTTGGGCTTTCGCAGCATGAAATTCCCTACCCTTACGTGATCGACGGTTCCGCGCTGACCCTCGATCGCTCGATGAGCGCGGGCCTGACCCGCCATTTCCCGACCACCGAGCTGTCGCAGATTGGCGATGAAACCGCCGACGGGATATTCCACCCGACCGAAAACCACCCGCTTTCCCACTTCGATGCCCGACGCGTCGATTTCTCCCTCGCCCGCCTGCGCCACTACACCGGCACGCCGGTCGACCATTTCCAGCCGTACGTCCTGTTCACCAACTACACCCGCTACGTGGATGAGTTCGTGCGCTGGGGCTGCAGCCAGATCCTCGATCCCGACAGCCCCTATATCGCGCTCTCCTGCGCCGGCGGGATCTGGATCACCGCCGATACCGAAGCGCCGGAGCAGGCCGTGTCCGACCTGGCATGGAAAAAGCATCAGATGCCCGCCTGGCACCTGATCACCAAAGATGGTCAGGGGATCACCTTGATTAACATCGGCGTTGGCCCTTCTAACGCCAAGAATATCTGCGATCATCTGGCGGTGCTGCGCCCGGACGTGTGGCTGATGATTGGCCACTGCGGCGGCCTGCGAGAAAGCCAGACCATCGGCGACTACGTGCTGGCGCACGCCTATCTGCGCGACGACCACGTGCTCGATGCGGTGCTGCCGCCGGATATCCCGATCCCCAGCATCGCCGAGGTCCAGCGCGCGCTGTACGACGCCACCAAGCAGATCAGCGGCATGCCGGGCGAAGAAGTTAAGCAGCGGCTGCGCACCGGGACGGTAGTCACTACCGACGACCGCAACTGGGAGCTGCGCTATTCCGCCTCGGCGCTGCGCTTCAACCTCAGCCGCGCCGTCGCGATTGATATGGAAAGCGCGACTATCGCCGCCCAGGGCTACCGCTTCCGCGTCCCCTACGGCACGCTGCTGTGCGTCTCTGATAAGCCGCTGCACGGTGAGATAAAGCTCCCCGGCCAGGCCAACCGTTTTTATGAAGGGGCGATTTCAGAGCATTTGCAGATTGGCATTAAGGCCATCGACCTCCTGCGGGCCGAAGGCGATCATATGCATTCGCGCAAGCTGCGCACCTTCAACGAGCCGCCTTTCCGCTAGCTTCCCTTCCCCGTACTCCCCTGGGCGCAACCCGGCGCCCGGGGGCTTTAACGTCGAGAAACGCCCCTCCCTCTGGTCGCCGCACGCCACCTCCCGAGGCCGAAAGGCTATCTCTTCATCACCGCCCTTTATCATTATGATAATAATTATCGCCGCGCAGGTGATAATCACCCGGCAACGGCGGCTGCGGCCTCTCCCGCAGGCAGCGTCGTTTCGCCAATAAGTTCGATCGGCATCACAGTTGGCAACCCCGAAAACCCCATTCCTTTGAGCTGGCATACCTATTGCTACTTCTCGCCCGATAGGCAAAAACGTCTTTACGACCGTTATGCCGCGCAACAGACACGACCCGCAGCTGCGGCAGTGCGACCTACGGTGACACCATCCGTCGGGCGTCGTTCGTACAAGGGACAGGACCCTGGAAACGGAGAAATATATGACCACTACGCTGGTTGGCAATGAAGTCGCGCGCGTTGATGGCCTGGCCAAGGTGAGCGGCAAGGCTATTTACGGCGATGATATTAAAATGGCAAATATGCTGTACGGCGTTTGTCGTTTTGTCGATATTCCTGCAGGACGCATTGATTCGCTCGACTTATCTGCGGCGAAGAACGTTCCTGGCGTGGTGCGTATTGCCACGTGGGAGGATATTCCCGGCGAGAAGAGCCTCGGCGTTATCATTCCCGACTATCCGCCGATCATTCGCGATGAAATTGCTTATCGCGGTGATGTCATTGCGGTCGTCGCCGCCGAAACCTATGAAGCGGCGTGCCTCGCGGCGGAGAAGATCGCGATTACCTATACGCCGTGGCAGCCCATCGTTTCGCCCGAAGAGGCCATGAAACCCGGAGCGCGCTTAATTCATAGCGAACTCGACAGCAATATTATTAATCACCACCACACCGTCAAAGGCGATATCGACAGCGGTTTTGCCGCCTCTACGCATATTTTTGAACGCGAGTACGAGGTGGGGTTTCAGGAACATGGCTATATAGAACCTGAATCTATCACGGCCTGGATCGATAACAACGAGCAGGTGATGACCATTAGCGGCTCGATTCAGAACGCCCACCGCATACGCGGGATCGTGGCAAAATACCTCGCCCTTCCGCAGTCGCGGGTCAACGTTAAGCGCTCGATACTGGGCGGTTCGTTTGGCGGCAAGGACGATATTATCGACAATATTGCCTGCCGGGCCGCCCTGCTGGCGCATCTTACCGGCCGCCCGGTCAAGATCTCCTACAATCGGGAACAGTCGATGCGGGAGAGCTATAAACGCCATCCCTATAAGATGAAGTACAAGATTGGCCTCGATGATAAGGCCCGCATTCAGGCGATTAAGGTCGATATTATCGCCGATGGCGGCAGCTACTCCGGGCAGACCATGTTCGTAACCTGGCGCAGCTCCGTGCAGGCCGCCGGGCCTTACAACATTCCCAACGTGCGGGTCGACGTGACGGGGGTCTATACCAACAATAACTACACCTCCGCCTATCGCGGCTACGGCGCTCCGCAGGTCATTTTTGCCAATGAATCGCTGATGGACGAGGTTGCCGAAGCGATGGGGCTCTCCCCGGTGGAGCTGCGCCTGCGCAATATTCTCCGCCAGGGCGATACCAGCATGGCCGGACAGGTATTTGATAATCATACGGTCTCCGCGCAGGAGGTCCTCGAAAAAGCCATGGCGAAAGCGGAGTTCGTCGCCAGGCGTGAGCACTATCGCAAGCTCAACGCCGAGGGCGGGCCGGTGCGCTACGGTATCGGCCTGGCGCTCAGCCACCGCGGGTGCTCCCTCGGCGCGGAGGGCCTGGACGCCTCATCGGCGCTGATGCAGGTGAACGCCGATGGCAGCATCAACATTTCAACCTCCGTCTCTGAAAACGGCCAGGGGTTGCAAACCACCATGTCGCTGATTACCGCCGAGGCCTTCGGCATCGGGCTGGATCGGGTGATGTTCTCTGAGCCTGACACCTCGATGATCGCCGACGGCGGCTCTACCGTCGCCTCCCGCGGCACGCTGATGGGCGGCCAGGCCATCCTGAGCGCCGCCAATAAAATCAAGAACCGGATGGCCAACGCCGTCAGCCAGCGGCTGGGGGCCGCCGGTATCGACGATCTGGTGTGGCAGGGGGGGAAAGTCTTCAATCGGCACCAGCCGCAAACCACCCTGACCTTCCAGGAAGTTGTCGATTTGACCCGGGCGACGGGCGCCAACCTCTCCTCCTACGGCTGGCACGTGGCGCCGGCTATCCACTGGGATGAGGAAAAAGGCTGCGGCAGCCCCTATTTCACCTGGGTGTACGGCTGCCAGATCGCCGATATTGCGCTGGATACCCGCACCGGCAAGATTGCTATCAATAACGTCGTCGCCGCCCACGATGTGGGTAAGGTGATCAATCCCGTCGGCTTTGCCGGTCAGGTGTACGGCGGCGTGCTGCAGGGGATGGTGGGATACGGCATGCTGGAGGATTTTAATACCGAAAACGGGACCGTGAAATCCGAGAATTTTGACACCTATCTGCTGCCCACCATCCAGGATATGCCCCATATCGATATTATCGCCGTCGAAAACCACGACCGCGCCGGGCCTTTAGGCGCCAAGGTCATCGGCGAGCCGGTCCTGGAGCTGGGAGCCGCGGCGCTTAACAACGCGGTCTGCTTCGCCCTGGAGAAACGAAACCGTCAGCTTCCCCTGACCCTCGAGCGCGTGCGCCTCGGCTATAACCTGAAAAAACCCGAGCGCCAGAGCGAACTCATGGCGGAGGGAGCGGAGCATAAGCAGGTTCTGCGCCTCAATACGCTGCGAATGGCGACGCCGAAAAATCTGGACGAGGCGCTGCAGCTGCTGGCGCGGGAAAATAGCCGGCCCATCGCCGGCGGGACCGACGTTCTGGTACAGGCGCGGTTGAAAACCGACGAGGTCGAGCTGGTCAATATTGCGGGGCTTCAGGAGCTCAGGCAGATAGAAGAGGTTAACGATGAGCTGATTATCGGCTCAGGGGTCTGCTTTACCGACCTGGTCAGGCACCCGCAGATTAAGGCGCGCTACCCTCTGCTGGTCACGGCCTGCAAAACTATCGGCTCTCTCCAGCTGCGCAACCAGGCGACGATCGGCGGGAATATCGTCAACGCCGCGCCCTGCGCCGACTCGGTTCCGCCGCTGATTATTTATGACGCCAGGCTGGAGCTGCGCAGCGCCAGCGGCGCGCGGCGAATAGCGCTCAGCGACTTTATCGTCGGCGGCTACCGCACGGCGCTGAATCAAGGTGAAATCGTCACCAGGGTCATATTACCCGCCCCGCCCGGGCCGCTATCACAGCAGCGGTATTTACAGCTGGGACGCCGCAACGCGCTGAATATCACCCGCCAAAGCCTGACGGGCCTGTTCACCTTTTCTGCCGATGGTACCCTGGCGCTCTGCCGCCTGGTGGATGGCGCACTGCTCAGCAAACCCCAGCGGCTGACGGAGGTTGAGGCCTGCCTGACGGGGTTTGTCCTCGACGAGAAGAGAATTGAGGATGCGGTCCAGGCGCTGAACAAAATCATGCATGAGGCGATAGGCGGACGCTGGTCGGCCCCTTACAAAATACCGGTATTTGAAGATATGTTCCGACAAATGATGCAGGAAACGCTGGCAGAGCAGAAGGTGGCAAAAAAATGAACCGAATTGAGCTGAAGGTTAATGGCATTCGCATCAGTCGCGAAGTGGACGATAACACCCGCCTGCTGGATTTCCTGCGGGAAGATCTGCGGCTAACCGGCACCAAGGAGGGCTGCTCCGTCGGCGAGTGCGGGGCCTGCACGGTGATTATGAATCAAAAGTCGGTCTGCTCGTGCCTCCTGCTGGCCGCCCAGTGCCACGGCGCGGAAATCACCACGATTGAGGCCCTGCAGCATGACGCCGTCGGGAAGAGGCTGCAAAACGCGTTCGTGCGCCACGGCGGCGTCCAGTGCGGCTTCTGTACGCCGGGGGTACTGATGAGCACGAAGGCCCTGTTAGATCAAAACCCTAAACCTTCCGATAGCGAAATTTGCGAGGCGCTGGAGGGTAACCTCTGCCGCTGCACCGGCTATCAGCCGATTATCACCTCGATAAAAGCGATTCTGAAGGCTTGAGTTTGCGGCGCCCCGGACGAGCTGATATCCGGGGTGCCGATAGTGGCGGAGGACGTATGCCTGTTAAAGAGTGTTTGATTCTGGCGGCAGGACTGTCAACCAGAATGGGGACCTGGAAAATGATGCTGCCATGGAGAGAGGGGACCGTCCTCGACGGCGCCATCGCCAATGCGCTCTCATTCTGCGATCGGGTTATCCTGGTGACCGGATTCAGAGGGTCCGAGCTGCATCAGCGCTACGCGCACCATCCAGGTATTGAGCTGGTTTATAACGCTAACTACCAGCAAGGCATGTTTTCATCCATCCAGGCGGGCGTAAAGCACATTAAAGCGCGCCATTTTTTTATCGCCCTCGGCGATATGCCGGCAGCCGGCGCTGGCGTTTATGCGTCCCTGTGGCGCCAGCGCAAAGAGACGTGCCTTATCCCCGAGTATCAGCAGGGCCGGGGTCATCCGGTGCTGCTGCCGTTTTCGATTATTGAAAAAATAGTCGCTGCCGGCGCCGACGATAATCTCAAAACGATTGTGCGTCAGTTCGGTAGCCAAACGGTCGGCGTGGCAGAAAATGGCATTCACTGGGACGTTGATACCCCGCAGCAATATCAGCAGCTGCTCTCCCGCTGCCGGGCCAGCGGCGAGACGCCGGAGAGGGTCGCCCCGCCGGCGTCGCCGAGGGGCTGAAGGCGATATCGTTGTCGCACCTACGCCAGACCGGCTTCCGCGCCCTGCTCCCAGGCGGTGAGCATCCGCATAATGGCCAGCGAGTCTTCGACTCTCGCCGCCGGTCGCGCCACCTCCCGCGCCCCCTGCGCCAGCGCGCTGCCGACCGCCAGCACCTGATAGTCGAACGCGTCGCCCGCGGCGGCGATATCGATATAGCGGGTTTCTCCCTCGTAGGGAGTGACGGCGATGCGGTTGCCGCCGGCTTCCGGGAGCCAGGGGTTACTCTCAATGCGCAGCGAACCGACGCTGCCCTGGATGCTAAAATCCCAGAACATGCCGTAATCTTCCGTACAGTGCAGGGAGGCCACCGCCCCATCGGCCCAGCTCAGGATTGCCGTGGCCTCGGCGAGATTGCCGTCTGCGCCGCGGCGGCCCATCGCCGCCAGACGGTAGTCGCCGACCGCGTCGCCGAGGCGGTGCTGCATCACCAAATGCGCTAATGAAGCCGGATAGCAGCCGAGGTTGTAAATCGCCCCCCGGCTGTCCGGATTCACCAGGTGGGCAATGCTGGCGCCGTAGCGGGCCGTCAGCGAACGGACCTCCCCCAGCTCGCCGCCGTTGAGGATATCGATCAGCGCGGCAATCAGCGGATGGTGCAGGTACATCAGGCCCTCCATAAAGAAGACGCGATGCTCTTCTACCGCCGCCAGCGCCGCTTCGGTTCGCGGCATATCCACCGACAGCGATTTCTCGCACAGAATGGCTTTTCCGGCCCGGGCGGCCTGAATCACGAAATCATGATGAATATGGTTTGGCAGGGCGATATAGACCACGTCAACCTCAGGATCGGCGATAAGCCGGGCGTAGTCGTCAAACAGGCGCTGCGGGGCGTACTTTTCGCCAAATGAGGCCAGCCCGGCGGCAGAGCGCCCCGCGGCCGCATAGAGCCGGTGCCCGGGCGCGCGGGCGATGGCCTCGGCCATCACTCCGGAAATAAAGCTGGTGCCCAGAATGCCCCAGTTAATCATGGTCATGCTCCCCACCGGCGCGCGCCGGCAACGTGGTTTCGAAAACCCGAACCAGGCTGACCCACCCGGCGTCGATAAACGCCTGGGTATGCGGCAGGGTGAAGTGGCGCTGATGGGCCGCCGGATCCTCATAGCGCTCCCAGAGAATAAACCGCCGCGGGTCGGTATTATCCTGCCAGGCCTGGGCCAGGGTGCAGCCCGGCTCCTGGCGCATCGCGGCGCAGAAGTCATCGATGGCGCGCTGCCCCTCCTCGATGGACCACCGGGCGTTAAGGGTGATTTCGGCGGTAATAAAATGGCCGCTGCTTTCCATACTGTTCCTCTTGCTGTGAACCCGGCGGGCGTCGGCTCCGCGCCGGGAGTTGTCTATGATTAATGCCCTGCCGGGTAGTGCAGGCTGAGGTAGCCGTTGGCGACCCGCTCATCGATTTCTCGCGGAACCGGCACCACGCAGTCGGCGCGCGTGGCGTAGCCCCGCGCCACCGCCTCAAGGCAGCGCGACTGCAGCGCAAAGCCGAGATCCATCGATTCGATTGAGTTGCCGAGCGGGCGCGGGCCGGCCAGGTTCAGCATATGGCCGTCGGTGAGAATGCGGATCCGCCGACCGTTGGCCAGGGTATAGCAGGTTATTCCCTCGGCAAAACGCACGGTATCGCGAATGTCTCCGTGGGCGGCAATATCCGCCACGTCTATTTCGGTCGGAAAATGGCCGGCGTTGGCGAGGGTAACGTTATCTTTTAACAGCGCCAGGTCTTCAGAGCCGAGAACGCGCCCGCCGCCGGTCACGGTGATAATGACGTCGGCGCTGCGGATCGCCGTCTCCCGGTCGGGGGTATCAAAACCGTCCAGATGCGCGCGCAGGCGCTTGAGCGGATCGCTATCCACCACGCTGACTTTGGCGTTAGCATTGCGGAAGTTATACGCCACCCCCATGCCGCAGGCGCCGTAGCCGAATACGGTCACCCGCTGGCCGTTGGTTATCCGGTTCGTCACCCGCATGTATGACTCCAGCACGCTCTGGCCGACCGCGTGCTCGTTTTCCGCAAACTGCTTAATCGGGCTGTCGTTGATAACGAGGATCGGGCGGTTCAGCTCGGCTCGCCTCAGCGCCAGGCGCATGCGCCCGGAGGTGGTTTCCTCGGTGCCGCCCAGCAGAGAATCATAGGGTTGCTCAAGGAACAGCTCGAACAGATCGCCGCCGTTATCCAGCAGCATATCCGGCTTCGCCGCCAGCACCTGCTGCAGGAATTGACGATGACGTCCGGGATCCTGGCTGGCTTCACCGATCACCCGCATTCCCTTCTCACTCAGCCACGCCAGCGTGTCCGGCTGGGTTGAGTTGAGGTTGCCGGTGGCGACGATATCGGCCCCGCCGTCGCGCAGCGTCATTAACAGCGACACGGTTTTAGGCTCGAGGTGAATAGCGGTCCCAATGGTCATCCCGGAAAATGGCCGGGTTTCGCGGAACTCACCGGCAATCTCCTGCAGTAAACGACAGTTCTCTTGTACCCACTCAATACGACCAGGCATAGCGTTTTGCTCCTGAAGTTAATCTCGAACGTTGTCACACCGATCGGCGTCTGCTGGCGCCGGCGATCGACATCATACGTATGACTTCATGATCAGTGCGTGACGGCGATCTCATATTAAGTAATACGTATGACCTTAAGAAGGGTACCGCCGGGACGCGGTTTACAGCCCGTCCTTGTCTAACCCGGCCACGACAGGCATCATAGGCGGCGTAAAAAAGGAGACGACATGGCTGACAGTGGAAAAATGCGTCCGGACCCCCGGTCCGGCGAACGAGAAGGCGCGGTGACCAGTACGATGGTGGCGCGGGCCGCTAACGTCTCCCAGTCCACCGTGTCGCTGGTGCTCTCGGGAAAATCCGCCGGCCGCGTCTCCGCCGCCACCCGAACCCTGGTCGAAGAGACCGCGCGGCAGCTGGGCTATCGGCCCAACGTTTCCGCCCAGACGCTGCGCACGGGGATCGTCAAAACTCTCGCCTTCGCGGTTCCCGACCTGCAGCAGCCCTTTTTTGGTCAGGTGCTCTATGCCGCAGAGCTTTTCGCCTGCCAGCACGGCTACAACATTATCCTGATCGACACCCTCGCCGACGCGGACTGGGCCGGGCGCTTGCTGCAGATGTTCAACAGCCACACCATCGCCGGCTGTATCGTCTACGCCAGCGACAAAGAGACCGAGCGGCGCCTGGCGCCGATGCAGAATAACGTTGTCTATATTGAAGCCGATGACGAGACGCTAAGCGGTATCGATCTTAATACCGTCGGGGTGATGAAGGCCGTGGCCGAACACCTGGCCGCCCTCGGGCACCGGCGCATCGGCTACCTTGCCGCCCGCTACCCGCGAGCGCTGTTCCAGCGTCGCTTTGACAGCTTTGTCCAGCAGCTGGCGCTTGCGGGGATCGCCTTTGCGCCGCAGCGTCGCCAGTTTTCCAGATTCGGCGTTGAGGAGGCCACGGCCTGCGCCCTGCAGCTGCTGGAAAGCGATATTACCGCCGTGGTTTGCGATGACGATCTGCTCGCCGGGGCGCTATACCGCGCGGCCCGGAAAATGGGCAAATCGATCCCCGGCGATCTCTCCGTCATCGGCTTTAACGATGTGGAGATCGCCCGCCTGCTAAGTCCGGAACTCACCACCATCGCCATTCCCGCAGAAGAGATTGGCCAGCGCTCGGTTGAGCTGCTGCTCGCCCAGCTCGGCCCGTCGCACGTCAGGGCGAAGCCGGCGATCCTCGATCTGCACCTGCGGCTTCGCGGCTCAACCGGGCCGGTGGCAAAGTAGCGTCCTGCCGGAACAGCGACTAAAAATCACCGCTATTCGCATCGCCGGAGGCCGCCGGTTGTGCGGCATCGTTGCGCGCATCCCGACGATAGTGGCCGGGAGCCAGGCCCATCACCCGCTTAAAGGCGCTGCTGAACGCGCTTTCGGAAGCGTACCCTACCCTTGCGGCCACCTCGGCGATCGCCGCCCCCGCCAGCAGCTCGCGCCGCGCCAGGTACATACGCCACTGGGTTAAATAGGCCAGCGGTGGGATCCCCATTCTTTCGCGAAACCGCACCGCCAGCGAGGTTCTCGACATCCCGGCGCTTTTTGCCAGCGTCTGCAGGGTCCAGCCGCGGGCGGGTTCGCCGTGAATGCAGCTGAGCACGATGGAGAGCCGCGGATCGGCAAAACCCTGCAGCCACCCCTTATCTTCCGCCGGCGCGCCGGCAAGCCAGGCGCGCAGCGTCTGGGTGAAGAGCAGCTGGGTCAGCCCGGCCACCATGCTGGCGCGTCCGGGTCGGCTGCTGTTCATTTCGACCACCAGCTGCCTGAGCAGCCAGGAGAGCGGTTCAGCTTCGGCTGCGCCGCCGCGGACGTGGATCAGCGGCGGCAGTCCGCTCAGCAGCAGCGCCTGGCGATCGGCATCCAGCCGGACCTTGCCGCCGATCATGGTGAAATCCTCTCCCTGCCCCAGGCGATAGCGGTCGTCGTCGCGTTCGATCGGCGCCTGCCCGGCGTCGGGCAGTAATTCGGCCGAGCTGGCCAGCGTCAGGGTGCGCGTACCGTTGGTAATCAGCACGTCGCCGCTCTCCGCCAGCTGCGGAGCCGGTACGTCATCAAGCGCGTACCAGCAGCGCCCCTGGGTTACCGCGCAAAACTTAATCGAATCGAGGTTGGCAAAACGGCGCGCCCAGGCCCCGCCGGCCACCAGGCTTCCGGAGAGATCGCAGCGCACCTGCAGGAAATCGAGCAGATCCGATAGCGGGTCAACGGCTAAATTTGAACTATCACGCATATAAATTGCATTTTCACGGCTTCATCGTACGGTGACGGCACTCTACCATGTGACAACCCCCTTCGTCCCGGAGAATAGCTATGCTCACCCCTCAGTCTCCTGTTGTTTCAGGCTTCAGCGCGACCTCTACGCCCGAGGAGGTTATGCGTCACGTCGACCTCAGCGGAAAATGCGCCATCGTCACCGGCGGACACGCGGGAATTGGTCTACAAACCGTCATGGCGCTGCGTGCCGCCGGTGCCAGAATCATCGTTCCCGCCCGCGACGTGACGGCGGCCCGGGCCGCCCTTGCCGGTATGCCGGACGCTATCGTGCTACCGCTGGATCTGCTGAACCCGGACTCTATCGACCGCTTCGCCAGCGCGGCGCTCGCCGAAACCGACGCCGTCGATATTCTGCTGAATAACGCCGGCATTATGGCCCCGCCGCTCTCCCGCGACGCCCGCGGGTTCGAATCGCAGTTTTCCACCAATCACCTCGGCCATTTTCAGCTGACGCTGCGGCTTTGGGACGCACTCGTCGCCTCGGGGAGCGCGCGCGTCGTGGCGCTGTCATCCCTCGGGCACCGCTATTCCGCAGTCTGCTTCGACGATATCCACTACCGGCAGCGGCCCTACGATCCCTGGCGGGCCTACGGCCAGTCGAAAACGGCCAACGCCCTGTTTGCCGTACATCTCGACCGACTCGGCGAGCCGTTGGGCATTCGCGCGTTTTCGGTACATCCCGGCAGGATCCCCGCTACCGGGCTGAGCCGCTTTATGAGCGCGGAGGAGAAGGCGGCCGTCGCCCGGGCGGCGCAGGTTGGGCCGGACTTTGTACCTTCGCCGCTGAAAACCGTGGCTCAGGGCGCGGCAACCAGCCTGTGGGCGGCCACCAGCCCGCAGCTGGCCGGCATGGGCGGAGTGTACTGCGCGGACTGCGACATCTCGCCGCAGGTCGCCGACGATAGCCCCGACGTCAGCGGCGTACGCCGCTGGGCGACGGATCCTCTGCAGGCCGGGCGCCTGTGGGACCTTTCGCTCAGGATGCTCGGGCAATAATTTTTTTAGCCATACGGGAGAACGCTATGCCGCTTAATCACTACATTACCCTGGGACGCTCCGGGCTACGGGTCAGCCCGTACTGCCTCGGCACCATGACCTTTGGCGAAGAGTTTGGCTGGGGCGCCAGCCCGCAGGAGTCGTTTGCCATGCTCGACGAGTACCGCAGCCGCGGCGGCAACTTTGTCGACACCGCCAATATCTACACCGCCGGTCATTCGGAGCAGATCGTCGGCGACTACATTAAGCACCGCGCGCTACGGCGCGATGAGCTGGTGCTAAGTACGAAGTTCTACTGCAACCTCTTCCCCGGCGATCCGAACGGCGGCGGCGCGGGGCGCAAGGCGCTGATCCAGCAGTGCGAGGCCTCGCTGCAGCGCCTGCGGAGCGACTATATCGATATCTACTGGCTGCATAACTGGGACCAGACCGCGCCGATTGAAGAGACGCTGCGCGGGCTCGACGATCTGGTCACCGCCGGCAAGATTCGCTACGTCGGCTTCTCGGATATTCCGGCGTGGAAAACCGCCGAAGCGCAGACCATCGCCCGCTTTCGCGGCTGGGCGCCGATCATTGCGCTGCAGCTCGAATACTCCCTGCTGGAGCGAACCGGCGAAGGGGAACTGTTCCCGCTGGCGCAGGAGATGGGCATGGGGATCATGCCCTGGTCACCGCTCAAAAGCGGCTTCCTGAGCGGTAAATTCAGGCGCAACGGCGAAGGCAGCGTCGACACCCGCCGCAGCGGCATGGTCGGCATGCCGTCTCCGGCGGACTACGATGTTATCGATACGGTGATCGAGATCGCCTCGGCGCTTAACGTCAGCCCGGCGGCGGTGGCGCTGGCGTGGGTCAGATCGCAGCCGGGAGTCAGCGCCACGCTGATTGGCGCCCGGCGGCTCGATCAGCTGAAAACCAACCTCGACTCGCTGGAGGTAACGCTGTCGGCCGGACAGATCGCCAGGCTCGGCGAGGTTTCGCAGCCGAAGCTCAACTTCCCGGCCGAAAACAACGCCACCCTGGCGCCGATGCTCGCTTTCGCCGGCATGACCGTGGATGGTAAAACGATCCCCTCTTTCAACCTCCACGCCTCCTGAGGGTTTACGCCAAACGACCGGCGCGGATTGCCCGCCGCGCCGGTCGGTTTAGCCCATTTCGCTGCGAATGGCCTCGCGTAAAGCCGGCAAATTGTCGCCGTCAACGGGGCTCACCATCGCATAGTTGTAATGGCTGTCGCTCCAGTACTGCGCCACCAGGCCATCGCTCTGCCGCGCCCCTTTGCTCAGGTGGACCGCCTGATGACGGATATACCAGGCGATCCGCTTCCCTCCGGCGGTTTCATAGAGCACTAACGCCGATGCCCCCTGTTCGCTGGCCATCAGCCGGGCGCCAATCAGCTTAAAGCCATAGCGTTCCAGATCCGGCGGCAGCGTACCGCTGATAAAGTAGCGTCGCAGCCAGTTTTCCAGCATCGGCGGCTCGCTGGTGCGGATATCCATGCTGGCGAGCTGCGGAAGATCGCCAAACAGTTTATAGGCCTGCACCGCGTCTTCCATCGGCAGCGTCGGCGACTGAACGTGCTCTTTAAGCTGCCAGCCGCCGAGGCTTCCCGCCCCCAGTGCCAGCACCAGGGAAAAGGCCAGCGCAACGCGCTGAATACGCCGCTGACGCAGGCGAAAGCGCAGCCTGGCGGGGTCAGAGTTGATGGCAAGGTAGCGAATATCCGTTCGGTTCACGGCATGCTGCAGACGCAGCTTATCCTGTCGCCAGCCCTCCACCTCCCGGGCCACCGCGGGATGATCGCGCAGCCAGGACTCGATTTCCCGGCTGGTCCGTTCGTCGGTTTCGCCATCCAGCCAGGCATGCAGCAGGCTTTCATCGGGCAGATTGCTCATTTTAATCTCCTTAGCACCACGGGCGACGCGTGCTCCTCAGTCAATTTCCGCAGCTGCTTGCGGGCTCTGGACAAGCGCGACATCACCGTTCCGAGAGGGATATTGAGCGCTTCGGCGGCTTCCCGGTAGCTCATCTCCTCCACGCTGATCAGCAGAAGCAGCGCCCGACTTTCCGCCGGCAAATGGGCAAATAGCGCCAGCGTTTCGTCCGCCATGACGCTGTTTTCACCGCCAACGTCCGTTTTAGCTTCCTGCTGAAAAAACGTCAGCAGCTTTTGCCAGCGCTTGCGCCGCCGCTCGCCGTCGATAAACAGGCGCCAGAGAATCGAGAACAGCCAGGTGCGCAGATTGTGCACCTCTGCCCTGTCAGCCGGGCCGTCCAACGCCTTGATCAGCGTATTCTGCACCAAATCCTCCGCGGCCATGACGTCCCGGGTCAACCATAGCGCAAAGCGCTGGAGGTGCGGGAGGAGTTCGCGAATATCTTCATCGCTAAGCGCCAGCATGACTCACCCTCCGGAACGCCGACGAACGCCGCTCATACTGCTGAATACCCCGTCGCGCAGGATCAGACCGTGCAGCAGCGCCGCGGCGACATGCGCGAGGACCACGGCGAATAACGCAAACGCCAGCAGCGTGTGTAAAGGGCGCAGGATGGCATACAGATCGATGTTCACCGGCAGCAAAGCCGGTAATACCACCCCGCCCCACAACGTGACGGGATAGCCGGCAGCGGAAAGCATCGCCCAGCCAACCAGCGGTTGAGCGACCATCAGCAGATAGAGCGCCAGGTGGCTAAGGTGCGCCATCCCTTTTTGCCAGCGGGACAGGGTTCCCGGCAGCGCCGGCGCGCCGTAGCGCCAGCGGAGAAAGATACGCAGCAGCACTAATACTTCGATAGCGGCACCAAGGGGTTTATGCACGGCGAGCAGCAGCGAGTGGCTGGATGAAACCGTTGAGACCATCGCTACGCCGATAAACAACATCGCCAGTATCGCCAGCGCCATCAGCCAGTGAACAAGGCGCAGCAGCGGATGAAAGGTCGTCGCCTGAGTTTTCATGAACGCTTCTCCTGACCCTGACGGGCCTCTTCGGTCGTACGCAGATTAAAAGATTTGGCATAAGCCGCGGAGCGCGCGTTCAGCAGCGGATCGTCGGAACCGGCAATCCCGTCCGGCAGGATCAGCGGGTCGTAGTTAATATTATTGCACGCGCCCCCCTGCTGATCTTCAGCCTTGTGAATCACCACGGTTCCCGCCACCAGCGAGGGATTCTCCTGCGGCCAGGCTTTCGTCGCATCGTTGACCGGATCTCCCGGCCGGGCGACGGTAATCAGCAGATCCCAGGATAATGGACCCGCGGCCAGGCGGGTTTTCAGATCGCCGGCGAGATAGTTTTTATCCTCTTTATCCTGCGCCGAAATAGGTTGCCACGGCGAGTGCGGCACCAGGCTCCAGCGCACGAAGTGGCTTTGATTGTGCGCGTCGATAAAGCGAAAGGCGTTCAGGCTGTTGTATTGCTCCTGCGCCCAGCCGGCGGCCAGGACGTGCGTTTTCGCCCACTGGAAGAAGGGTTTGGCTTCCGGATGCGCCTGCATAAAGGCCTGCATTTTCTGCGGGTCGGGTTTGCCGGTGGCCGCCAGCGGGCGGGTGGCTAGCTGTTGGTCATAAAACCCCTGCGGGGTGGCGACGCTAAAGAAAGGCAGCGCGTTCATGCCGCTGCGCCACTGTTGGCCGTCGGGTAAAGTGAACGCCAGGGCGAAACTTCTCACCGGCACGGCGTAATCCGGCGCCCCCGGATTGCCGCCGGCGATGGCCAGCCGCCCGGTCACCGGTACGCTTCCCGGGCGAAAGACGATCGCTCGCGAAAGCGCCTCGGCCTTGCCGTTGGAGATAAATTCGCCGCTCACGCACACGCCTTTGGCGTGATTGCGGCGAAAGCCAGGATGCACGCCGCCATTTTTTTCCAGCACCTCAATGAGCGTATTCGCCGAAAGCCGCTCCGGCGTCAGCCAGCCGCCGGCCCAGACGAAGAGCAGCAGCAGGGCCGCGGGAATGGCGCCGACAAGCAGCAGCAGGAGTTTTTTTTGCTCAAAAACGCGGTCAGGTGTTTTCATCTTAGAAGCTCGGTCACGATAGAGTCTCCATAAGACGAACGGGGAACGGGTTTATTCCCGGCGGACGAAAATTTTTTATCCGCCAGCGCATCCCGCTATGGCGTCTGCGCCATCGCTATGAATTTTTTAATAACCGGCGCGCGTTCGCGCTTGCGATACAGCAGCCAAATTGCCGAGGGAATATCCGGCGCGGCCAGCTCCCGATAGACCACTTCGCGCAGAACGATCGCCTGGCTGAGGATAACCGGCACCACCGCCACGCCGTTGCCGAGCGCCACGTTGGCCAGCACTTCCGTCAGGCTGCCCGCCCGCAGGGTGTGATTGAGCATAAACCCGCCGCGGCGCGCCACTTCCCGGGTACCGGAAATCTGTTCGGGTAAAATAAAGGTTTCTGCGCTCAGATCTGCGGGGACAACGGCGGTTTCACCCGCCGCTAAAGGGTGGGTCGCCGGCAGCGCCAGGCAGAAACGGTCCTGCTGTAGCGCAATATGGGCAACCTCCGCAGGCAGCGCCACCGGCGCGCGCACCAGCGCCACATCCATCTGCCCCTCAACCAGCGCGGAGGCCATGCCGTCCATCGCTATTTCATACGCCTGAACAAAAACCGCGGGATGATGCTGGCGAAAACGGGCGCACAGCTGGCTCAGGCTGCCCGACATCAGCGCCGAAGCGACGTAGCCGACGCGGATATAGCCCCGTTCGCCGCGCGCGGCGCTGAGTACCCGCTCCCGGGCCTGATTGGCGTGGGCCAGCGTCGCCAGGGCCTCTTCGAGCAGCACCTCGCCGGCCTGAGTCAGCTGGACGCGCCGTTTGTTGCGCAGAAACAGCGGCGTACCGAGCTCCCGCTCCAGCTGGCCGATCTGCACCGACAGCGTGGGCACCGCAATATTCAGCGACTCCGCCGCCGCGCCAAAATGTAGCGTGTTGGCTACTTCGACAAAATAACGCAGGTGGCGAAGCTCCATATGCTCTCCCAACAATTAGGTATTGCCTAATAATAATCCCATTTCGCGCAATTGATACCCCGGACGGCGCAGGCGATGCTGATGGCCGTCATTCCCCCTTTATATCAGGAGTTTTCATGGCCCACCTCTCTCGCGCCGGGTCGGTTAAATCGCCGGGTTCGGTTCTGCTGGTCGCCTCGCTCGGCTGCGCCATCACGGTGGTCGATACCAATATCGTCGGCGTGGTGCTGCCGACCATCGCCCAGGGACTCGGCGCCACCTTCTCCGCGCTGGAGTGGGTTATTGGCGCCTACGTGCTCTGTTTTTCCTCGCTGCTGCTGCCTGCCGGCTCGCTGGCGGATCGTTTTGGCCGCCGGAAAGTGCTGCTGTGCGGGCTCGCGCTTTTTACCCTGGCATCGCTGGCCTGCGGAGCCGCGCCCACGGTGATGTGGCTCAACGTTGCCCGCGCGGCTCAGGGCGTGGGTTCGGCGTTCCTGCTGGCTCCCGCGCTGGCGATTATCGGCCATACCTGGCGCCTCCCCGCGGAGCGTAACCGGGCGTGGGCCATCTGGGGCGGGATCATGGGCATCACCATGGTGCTGGCGCCGCTGGCGGGCGGCGTTATCAGCACCCTGCTCGGCTGGCGCTGGGCCTTTTATATCAATATTCCCATCTGTCTGCTGCTGGCCCTGCTGGTTCTGCGGGTGGTTGAAGAATCGCGTCATCCCGGCGCCGGAAAACTGGATATCCCCGGCATCGCGCTGTTTATTAGCGCGATGTTCGCGCTCACCTGGGCCTTTATTCTCGCCCCGGAGCAGGGCTTATTCAGCTCCAGCGTCCTGCTGCGCCTCGCCTGCAGCCTGTGCCTGTTCGGCTGTTTTGTGCTGGTCGAAAAACGCCGGCGCGCGCCGATGCTGGAGCTCAGTCTGTTTCACGCCCGGCCCTTTATCGGCGCGGTGCTGGCGATGTTCGCCTACGCAGCCACCGCCCAGGTCATGACCTCGCTCCTGCCGCTGCTGCTACAGAATGTTGAAGGGAAATCGGCGCTCAGCGCCGGGATCGGCATGCTGCCTTTCGCCCTCGCGATGCTGATCTTTCCCGTCGTGGGGCGCTGGCTGGCGCATTACCTTGCCTCCCGCTGGCTGCTGGCGATCGGGCTGCTGCTGGTGGCGGCGGGAAATCTGCTGATTGCCGTCGCGGTCCAGCAGCAGATGAGCGGGCTTATCGCCGGCGGGATGACGATCCTCGGCAGCGGCGGCGGGATGCTCAACGGCGAGACGCAAAAGGCGATTATGGGGACCGTCCCACACGAGCGGGCCGGCATGGCCTCCGGGATCAGCACCACGGCGCGCTTTTCCGGGATCCTGCTCGGATTCGCCATGCTGTGCGCCATTCTGGCCAGCAGCCTGCGCCACATGCTGAGCGCGGCCCTGCAGGAAAACCACCTGCCTCTCCATCAGGAAGCGATCTCCCGGCTGGTGACCGGCGACGTCGCGCGCGCGCTGGCGAGCTATCCGCAGCAGCAGGCCGGGCTGCTACAGGCGCTGATGCATAGCGCCTATCGCAGCAGCTTTGCGCTCATGCTGATCGGCGCGGCGCTGTTCGCATTCTGCTCGGCGCTTTTTATCATCTGGTCAATGAACACGAAGGAAAAAAACCATGGCTGACTTTACGTTCGCCGCGTTTAGCGATGTGCATGCCAACCTGCCGGCGCTGAAGGCCGTGCTCGATGATATCGAGCAATATAAGGTTGACGCCTGCTACTGCCTCGGCGATCTGGTGGACTTTGCCCCCTGGCCCAACGAGACCATCGCGCTCCTGCGCCAGCGGAATATCCCGGTGGTGCTCGGTAACCACGATCGCCGCGTCGCCGACAACGAACCGGTGCCGCCGCTGCCCTGGCATAGCCAGGCCGAACGAGAGGCCCGCCTTGAGGCCATTACTCTCAGCCAGCGGACGCTCAGCGAGGAGAATCGACGCTGGCTGCAAGACCTCCCCACCTCGCAGCGCCTGAATCTCGGCCCGCGTCACGCGCCGCTGCGGATCCTGCTGGTCCACGCCAGCCCGCGTTCTCTGTCGGAGTATCTGACAGAGGAGGTCAGCGACGAGCAGCTGCTGGCCTATCAGCAGCAGTATCATTTTGACGTGCTGATTAGCGGGCATACCCATCGCGCCGGAGTCAGAACCGTGGCGGCGGCGCAGGGCCAGTGTATTATCGCTAACGCCGGCGCCACCGGGCGGATCAAGCCCGGTCAGCCCCAGGCGAGCTGGCTTGCCGGGCGCTACCAGCGGGGGAAGCTCAGCTTCGAGATCGGATGCGTACGCTACGACGTGGCCGGGACGGCCCAGGCGATCCGTGAAAGCGCCGTCCCTGATTTCTACGCCGATGAGCTGATGCGCAACGGTATGCCGGGAACATTCGCCCTCGGCGGGGGTTAAGAGCGATCAGGCGCTCACCGTGCGGATAAAATATCTGGCCAGCCAGTCCATCAGAAAACCGATCGCGCCGATGGTCACAATCACCGCCATCAGGGCGGAATAATCCAGCCGGTCGCGGGCATCAAGGATGGCATAGCCCAGCCCTGAGCTGACCCCCAGCATTTCACAAGGCACCAGCACAATCCACAGGATGCCGATGGCCAGCCGGACGCCGGTGAGAATATGGGCGCGAACGCCGGGCAGAATAATATGCCAAAGCGTTTCCCGGCGCGTCGCGCTCAACGAACGTGCCAGCAGCAGCCAGCCGGGCGGCAGCTGCCTGACGCCGCTGGCGGTATTGAGCAGCACCGGCCAGACGGCGGCAAAGCTAAGTAAGAACCAGATCGGCCGATCGCCGATCCCCAGCAGCATCACGGCGACGGGCATCCACGACAGCGGCGAGATCATGCGCAGAAACTGCAGCGCCGGCATCGCCAGACGCTCGCTTGCCGCCGAGCAGCCAATCAGCAGGCCGCACGGGATGCCGACCATTAGCCCCAGCCCCAGTCCGACCGCCACACGCGACAGGCTGATGGCGATATTGCGCGCCAGCTCCCCCTGAACAAGCATCTCCTGCAGGCTGCGGAAGGCGTTTTCCGGCGCGAACAGCCCGGCCATTCCCCCGGCAAAGTGCGTTATTGCGCCCCACAGCAGCAGCAGAAGTGTAAGACCGGGAAGCGCCCAGCCAATACGGATGAAAAGCGACTTCATGGCGCGATCGTTTCCTCACGGTCAAACGCCCGCTCGGGCAGACCAAACGCGGTCAGGCCGCCGGCGCGGGCGATACTCTGACGCACGAAATCCGACGCCACCAGCTCGGCGGCGACCTGCTGCCCGTCGAGCCGGGCGAGAAAATCACTATTTCCCTCCATTACCGTCTGCTTCAGCTGCTCGGTCAGCGAGGCGAAATAGCTGGCGTACGGCCAGGGCTGGAAATCAATCCGCTGCTGACGCCACGCTTCGTGGCGGATCGCGCCGTCCTTTTGCCAGCCGGCCTGCATCGCCGGAGTGGGCAGCAGTACCTGACGAAGCACCTCGGCATCGTGCGGGGTATAGCGATGCTCGTCGCTGCGCGCCAGCAGCTGCGCCGTTTCCGCCCGATGCTGGCGGATCCACAGCTGGGCGTTAACCAGCGCATCGGTCACGCTCTGGCTCCACGCCGGCCGCGCGCTGAGATCGCTTTCATGCATCATCACCACGCAGCAAGCGTGGTTTTGCCAGACATCGCCGGTAAAACGCAGGATCCGCCCGACGCGGCGCGCTTCCGCCAGCGCGTTAAACGGTTCGGCGACGATAAAGCCCTGGATCTGCCCGGCCGCCAGCGCGGGCACCATATCAGCAGGTGAAAGCACCAGCAGGCGAACCTGCTTTTTCCCCGGCGCGCCGGTGACCGCCTGCAGCCCGACGCTGCGCAATATTTGCTGCAGCACCACGTTGTGTATTGAGTACCAGAAAGGCACGGCGACGGTTTTCCCCTCCAGCTCTTCGGGGCGCCTAATCTGCGGCGCCACGGTCAGCGCCGAGCCGTTGGTATGATTCCAGGCCACCACTTTGGCCGGCAGCTTCGCCTGGTAGCGCGCCCAGATCGTCACCGGCGAGAGCATATGAATCACATTCACCCGGCCGGCGATAAACGCCTCGGTCAGCTGCGACCAGCTGCGGAACATCACCGGACGATCGGCCTTCACCCCGGCCTTGTCGAACAGGCCCAGCCCGTGCGCCACCAGCAGCGGCGCCGCGTCGACGATCGGCAGATAGCCGATTCTGACCGGGGCGTCCGGTTCAGCGGCGGCGCGCGCCTGCTGTTGCATTATCAGCGGCAGAGCGGTTCCGGCGCTCAGCAGCGCGCTCAGTTTCAGAAAGTCGCGGCGCGACATCGCATCACACATCAGGCACATAGCGTTTCTCCGCATCGGTATCCGCGCGCACATCGCGCAGTTTCTTCAATATTTCCAGCCGCAGGGCGGCGAGCGCCTCCAGCGCATTATCGCGCGGATGGGGGATCTGCGGGCGCCACTCGCCCATCAGGCGGCCCGGGGCGCCGCCCAGCAAAATAACCCGGTCCGCCACCAGCAGCGCCTCGTCAATATCATGGGTAATCAGCAGCGCCGACATCCGGTGTTGATTCAGCACGGCGATCAGCAGCCGCTGCATATCATGGCGGGTGACTTCATCCAGCGCGCTGAACGGTTCATCAAGCAGCATCACCTTCGGCCGCCGCGCCAGGCATCGGGCTAGCGCCACGCGCTGCGCCATCCCGCCGGAAAGCTGGGCCGGTAGCTTGCTGAGATGGGCGATCAGGCCGACCGACGCAATCGCCTGGCGCACGCGTTCCCGACGTTCCCGCGCCTCAAGCCGCGGCTGATGGCGGAAATCGAGGCCAAAGGCGACATTGTGTTCCAGAGTGCGCCAGGGCAGCAGCGTGGGATCCTGGAAAGCCACCGAAAGGTGAGGATGCGGGCCGTCCAGCGGCTGGCCGAGATAGTTCACCTCACCGGCCAGCGGCTTTTCCAGCCCGGCAAGGATCCGCAGCAGGCTCGATTTCCCGACGCCGCTGGCGCCCACCACGGCGACAATTTCGTTTTCCGCCAGCGCAAAGTTGAAATCCTGTAGCAGGCGGGTCGTCGCCTGCCCGCGGCGATACCCCACCTCAAGGCGGCTGGCGTGCAGCAACACGCTCATGACGGCAGCCTTGCCAGCTGCTGTTTCAGCTGCACAACGCTGGGGGTGACCAGCGGCAGGAAGGCGCATTCGCGCCAGCGGCGCGCGGTCCGATCGCCCTGCGGCGACAGGTAGGCCCGGCCTCCCGCCAGCATCAGTTCCAGCTGTATACTGCTCATCGCCAGCTCGACCAGCCCGATGCGCAGCCGGAACAGTTCGCCGGGCTGCTGGACAAAGCGCTGGCTTTCCACCCCGGCGTAAAGGTCGCTGCGGATCTGGCGATAGCGCTGTGCCAGCGTCTGCCACTCCCCGCGCAGCACGTGGCCGTCGCTTAATCGGTCGCGGCACTCGTCAAGAATACGTTCGGTCAGCCCCAGCGCCATGCCGCACTGCAAACCGAGAAAACGCGGGCGCACCGCGGGCAAAAACGTCCGGGCGGCAGGATGGATCACCCCGTCTTTTTCCAGCGCGACATCGTCAAAACGCAATGCCGCCGTGGCGCTGCCCTGCATCGCCATCAGGGCGAGATCGGCAGAGCGCGACACTCCGGCAAGGCCGGAACCGATGCTGGCGATGAACGGTTCACCGCCGCCATCAGGCTGAACAACCGTCACCGTCTGGAAACCGCGGGTTTGCAAATTGGTCACCCAGTGAAGCTGCCCGGAGAGCCGCCAGCCCCCCTCCCCGTTAGCTACGCCGCCGACCTGCAGCTCTTCGAGCCCGGAGAGGAATTTCATCGCGTTGGATAAACCGGTCGCCCCCGCCAGCCTGCCGGCCAGCAGATCGGGCAACAGGCGATCGCGCAGCGCGCTCTCTGGCGCCTGGGTCAGGATATCGATATAGGTACGGTGTCCCCAGAACATAAACGCCGCCGTCAGCGAATGGCGGGCCACCGCGCTGATGGCGTCAATCGCGTCCAGCAGCGTACCGCCGCTGCCCCCGAAGGCCGGCGCGATCCCAATACGAAACAGGTTCGCCTGCGCCAGCTGTTGCAATAGCGCGTGGCTGAGTTCGCCGGAGCGATCGAGTTCCTCCGCCCGGTTGTCAAGCCACTCGCGTAATGAGTGATGTAGCATGCGTACTCTCCTTCAGCAGAGAACGGGCCCGATTTAGTCGGACCAGGCCCACGGGCTTAGCTCGGTATTGAGCGGCGTTTGCGCCAGGCTGTTAGCGAAGTTGCACAGCGTGGCCAGGCTGACGCCGAGGATCACATCCAGCGCCTGGCGCTCGCCGTAGCCCGCCGCGCGAAACGCCTGCCATGCCGCTTCGCTAACCGCGCCGCGGGTGGCGATGACTTCGCGGGCGAAGCTGGCGATGGCTTCAAGATGCGGGTCGGGCAGCGGCTGCCGGGTGCGTAGCGCCTGTAAATCGGCCGGCGGCATGATCTTTTTCTTTTCGACAGTTGCGCTATGCCCCGCCACGCAAAAACCGCAGCCGTGGACGGTTGCGGCAATTAATTGCACCGTTTCTCGTTCCGCTGCGGATAGACTGTTATTATTATTTATAGCGCCAACTGTTATATATGTTTGCAACGCCTGCGGCGAATTAGACAGCGCCAGTAATAAATTTGGAATAAAGCCTGAAGCGACCCGGGCTTTTTCCAGATAAGGTTTTGATTCCTCCGGCGCGCCTGCCAGAGTCTGTAAGGTAATTCTTGTCATAATTAGCCTCCTGGTAAATTTCAACCAGTATGTTTTTATTGAACGCGGGGAGCAATGCTGATAAAAAGTTGATTATTGTTCATTCGTCCTTTATTTATTCTTTTTTACTATGCTAAATAGCGAATGGTTATTAGATAATCTGAGTATTGAGAACTCCGTGTTCCACGTGGGCAAGTATTGCGGCTCATGGAAAGGCGGCACTTCGGGCAGCGGCAAAGCCAGCTATCATCTGGTGATGGAGGGGCACTGCTGGCTGCACCGCGACCTGTCGGCCGGCGCGCTGCGTCTGGAAAAAGGCGATATGGTTTTTATTTTACAGGATTGTCCATTCGTTCTTTCCTCTCATGAAAATGCGCAAAGCGCCTGGCGGGCGCCGGTGCGGGAAATGCAGCCGCTGGCTTATAAAGATGAGACCAGTACCGCATTGACCTGCGGATTTATTACCTTTAAAACCACCATTAGCCAGATGCTGTTGAGCTTTTTACCGCAGGTTATCGTATTTAAAGCACAGGACGACAGCTCCGGCTCCATCGGCAAACTGGTGGCGGTGATTAATCAGGAAGCAACGCAGGCGGTGCCGCCCAGTGAAAAACTGATCGCTTCGCTGACGGAATTACTCTTTTTTATGGTGATCCGCCACTATTTATCCAGCCATACGGTGAAAACGCCGCTGGATAATATTCCGCTGACCACAGAATTCCTCAATCTGATGGCGGAGATCGTCTTGTTTCCGGCACGCTGCTGGACGGTGGAAGCCATGGCGCGCGCGTCGGGCCTGTCGCGCTCGTGGTTTATTCAGCGCTTTAACCAGGTTTCGCCGCTGCCACCGGCAGAAATCGTGCGCCATATTCGCATTGCGCTGGCCTGCCAGCACATCGCCAGCGGCGTAAGCCTGACGCAGAGCGCGGAGCGCGTCGGCTATCAATCCCAGGCGGCGTTTAACCGCGCGTTTCAACGCGTCACTGGCGTCACTCCTGGCCGCTACGGCCAGCAGTGCCGGGAGAGCGCCGCCTGAACCATACAATATCGTCATTGTATGGTTTATTGTATGCATACAATATTTTATAATAGCGCCCTCTTCCCCCGCCATCACAATCGTAAGGTACACCATGAAGCTCACATCGGGACCGCGCGGCTGCCTGCTGCTAATGGGGCTGGCGCTGCTGTTCATCGCGGCGGTCTACGCCATCATGATCGCCTGCATGACCCTGTGGACCAACCACAATGCGCAAGAGAACGCCCGCGAGGCGATACGCCACTGCCAGCAGGCCTCGCGACCGGCGTCCGGCCGCAGCGTCGCCGGCTATTTCAACGATGAAAGCTGCGCGGAAATGCAAAAACAGTTTGTCGCGCGCTTCCATCGTCAGCCCTAAAAAAACGGCCCCGGCAGATAACCCGCCGGGGCCGCGATGCGCGTCTCTGCGCCCGACGTCAGGCGCGGATCAGCATGTGGTAATGCATACTCCAGATAATCCAGATCGACAGGCCGATAATAATCAACAGAATCAGCAAGGTGAAGGCGAAGCTCGCCAGGTTCCAGCCATTTTCCGTTTTACGGTTCAGGTGCAGGAAGAACACCAGCTGCACCAGCACCTGCAGAACGGCGGTGATGACGAACAGCGCCAGGGTGACGTTGCGCGGCGCCCAGGGCCAGAGCACCAGCGAAAACGGGATCATGGTGAGGATCACGCACAGCACAAAGCCCACCAGGTAGGAGGCCAGGGTGCCGTGCGGCGGATGTTCACCGACGTGGGTTGTTTTTTCCATCTCAGTACACTCCCAGCAGATAGACCACGGTAAAGACGCAAATCCACACCAGATCGAGAAAGTGCCAGAACAGGCTCAGGCAGGAGAGCCGTCCGGGCATCTTGCCGCCGATCCCTTTGGTCAGCACCTGGTGAAACAGCACCGCCATCCAGATCAGGCCGAAGGTGACGTGCAAACCGTGGGTGCCCACCAGAGTGAAGAACGCGGAGAGCCAGGCGCTCTTATCCGGCCCGGCGTGAATGGCGATCAGATGATGGAATTCAAACAGCTCCATGCCGATAAAAACGGCCCCGAAGGCGAAGGTCACCGCCAGCCACAGCAGCACCTGTGGGCGGTTGTGCCTGCGCAGCGCCAGCATCACGAAACCGTAGGTGATGCTGGAGAGCAGCAGCATGAAGGTTTCCGTCAGCACATACGGGATCTCAAACAGCTCTTTCGGCGTCAACGCATCGGCAAAAGCGCTGCTCAGTACCGCATAGGTGGCGAAAATCGAGCCGAACAGAATGCAGTCCGACATCAAATAAATCCACAGTCCTAACTGGGCGCTGCCGTCGTCGTGACCCTGTGCTTCGTGCCCCGCCGCGGGCGCAAGTGTATGGCTACTCATGTTTTATACCTTGTTAACGTGATGACTGAGGCGCTGGCGCTCGATCCGTTCCACTTCGCTGACCGGGACAAAATAATCGGTATCATCGTTATAGCTGCGGGCAATGACGCCGACGGCAATCGCCAGCGCGCAGCCAATCACCAGCCACCAGATATGCCAGATAAGTCCAAAGCCCATAACGGTGCCCAGCATGGCGATAATGAACGGGCCGCCGGTATTACGCGGCATATGAATCGGTTCATAGCGTTCGCCGAAGCTGCGTTTCCCGGCCTTTTTCGCCTCATGCCAGTAGTCAATGCCTTGCGCATGAGGAACGATGGCGAAGTTATAGAACGGCGGCGGCGAGGAGGTTGCCCATTCGAGGGTGCGGCCATCCCACGGGTCGCCGGTCAGATCGCGGTTTTGATGGCGATCGCGGATGCTGACGTACAGCTGGGCGATAAAGAACAGAATGCCGAACAGGATAAAGAACGCCCCCACTTCGGCCACCTTCAGATAGGGTGCCCAGTCCGGGTTGTCGTAGTGATTAAGCCGGCGGGTCATGCCCATAAAGCCGAGGATATACATTGGCATAAAGGCCAGATAGAAGCCGATAATCCAGCACCAGAAGGAGTAGCGGCCGAGCCTCTCATTCAGCCGGAAGCCGAACGCTTTCGGGAACCAGTAGGTAAATCCGGCAAGGTAGCCGAACAGCGCGCCGCCGATGATCACGTTGTGGAAGTGCGCCACCAGGAACAGGCTGTTATGCAGCAGGAAGTCGGCCCCCGGTATCGCCAGCAGCACGCCGGTCATGCCGCCGATGGTGAACGTGACGAGGAAACCGAGTGTCCACAGAATCGGCGTGGTGAACTCCAGCCGTCCGCGGAACATGGTAAACAGCCAGGTGAAGATCTTCACCCCGGTCGGGATGGCGATAATCATCGTCATGATCCCGAAGAAGGCGTTGACGTTGGCGCCGGACCCCATGGTGAAGAAGTGGTGCAGCCAAACCAGGAACGAGAGGATACCGATCGCCAGCGTCGCGCCGACCATCGACTTATAGCCGAACAGCTTTTTGCGCGCGAAGGTCGGCGTCACTTCAGAAAACACCCCGAAGGCCGGCAGGACGAGGATATACACTTCCGGATGCCCCCACGCCCAGATCAGGTTGACGTACATCATCGCATTCCCCCCCAGCTCGTTGGTGAAGAAATGCATATCGAGGTAGCGATCGAGGGTCAGCAGCGCCAGCACTGCGGTGAGGATCGGGAAAGCGGCGACGATAATGGCGCAGGTGACCAGGGTGGTCCAGGTGAAGATCGGCATCATCATCAGCTTCATCCCCGGCGCGCGCATCTTGAGGATGGTGACGAACAGATTCACTCCGGTCAGCAGCGTGCCGAGCCCCGAGAGCTGCAGGCTCCAGATATAATAATCCACCCCGACGCCGGGGCTATACTGGATGCCGGAAAGCGGCGGATAGGCGACCCAGCCGGTCTGGGCGAACTCTCCGACCCCAAGCGACAGGTTAACCAGAATCACCCCGCCGACGAACAGCCAGAAGCTGAGCGCGTTCAGCCACGGGAAAGAGACGTCGCGGGCGCCGATCTGCAGCGGCATCACGATATTCATCAGGCCGGTAAAGAACGGTGTGGCGACGAAGAAAATCATGATCACGCCGTGGGCGGTGAATATCTGATCGTAGTGGTGTGGCGGCAGGAAACCTTCGCTTCCGCCGCCGGCCACCGCCAGCTGGGTGCGCATCATGATGGCATCGGCAAAGCCGCGTACCAGCATAATCAACGCCACAAAGATGTACATAATACCGATACGCTTATGGTCGACGGTCGTTAACCAGTCGCGCCACAGCATCCCCCACTTTTTAAACGCCGTCAGCGCGATGAGAACCGCCGCGCCGCCCAGCAAAATGGCGGCAATGGTTACCATGACGATAGGTTCATGGTAAGGAACTGCCTCCAGAGTCAGCTTGCCAAACATGTTTTACTCCCTGGAACTGGTTGAATTGTCCGAACCCATGTCATGCATATGGCTGCCCATATCCATCCCGGAGTCCATAAACTGATCGATAACGCTCTGGAACAGGCCATGCTCAACGGCGGAGAAATACTCCGGCGGATGTTTCTCGCTGGGGAGCGCCAGTCGTTTAAAGCCGGAGAAATCCAGCGGATGATCCCCCTGCTTAACCTGGCTGACCCAGGCGTCAAACTGCGAGGCGCTGGTGGCGTGCGCGACAAATTTCATATCGGAGAATCCCGGGCCGCTGAAGTTGCCGGACATCCCGGCGTAATCGCCCGTTTCATTGGCGATCAGGTTCAGCTGCGTGCGCATCCCGGCCATCGCGTAGATTTGCCCGCCCAGCTGTGGGATGAAAAAGGTGTTCATGGTGGCGTCGGAGGTGATCTGGAAGGAGACCGGGCGATTGACCGGGAACACCAGGTCGTTCACCGTCGCGATCCCCTGTTCGGGATAGATAAACACCCACTTCCAGTCGGTGGCCACCACCTCAACGGTCAGCGGCGGCTGGGATGACTCCAGCGGACGATAAGGATCGAGGCGATGGGTGCTGACCCAGACGACAATCGCCAGTACCACGATAATGCACAGCGGAACGCCCCACACGATGATTTCTACCTTGTTGGAATGCGCCCATTCCGGGGTATACCGCGCGCTGCGGTTACCCGCCCGATAGCGCCATGCGAAAAGAAAGGTCATCACGATTGCCGGTATGACGACAATCAGCATCAGCATAATCGCGGTGATAATCAGATTACGTTGCTCAATCCCCACCGCACCTTTGGAATTGAACAATGTCCAGCTGCAGCCGCTTAGCAGAGGCAAAATGCCCAGCGCCAGCGGCAGCCTGAGAGATTGGCAGACTCGTTTTAACATCACATTGCGCCCTAAGATGCATGAATCACGCGGCTAAGCGCGTGGCCGGGTTTGAGGCTGGTCGAGAAAATCGCTAAGCTGGGAAGGTTTAGCGCAGGGTGGGTACTCTGACGCGGCCGGTTACATTCGGGGAATCTGTTCATAGGCTCCTTTTCCGCATGGGTCGGTAACTCTCATGATTTATGCTCTAAAAAAACATACAAGTTAATCATGTATGCATACATTTAATTTGTGTTAATTAATTTATACTAATTTGTATGCTTTTATCCAGAGGGATGTATGAAAAATACGTCGGAGAAAGAAAAGACAAGTTTTCCTGACGCGCCGTGGCTTCGCCCGCTAGCGCCGGCGGGAGGACCGCGATATAAACAGATCGTCACTCAGGTCATTGAGGCGATAAATAACGGCACTCTTCAGCCGGGCGATCGCCTGCCAGCCCAGCGCGAGCTGGCCTCCTGGCTGGACGTCGACCTGACCACCGTAACCCGCGCCTATACCGCTATTCGCCAGCGCGGGCTGCTGCAGGCGGCCAGCGGACGCGGCTCTTTTATCGCCGTTCCACAACAGATCCAGACCCACCTTGACCTCAGCATGAATATCCCGCCGGGTAACGCACGGATCCTGCCACTGATTGGCGAAGCGATGACCCGGCTGCAGCTGAACGCAGATGTCTCCTCGCTGATGAGCTACCATCCTGGCGCCGGCGAGCCGGCGGAACGCGCGGCCGGCGCGCTCTGGCTGGCGCCGCTGCTTGGGCCGCTGGACAGCGCCAGGGTGGTGGTGAGCTCCGGGGCCCAGGCGGCGATTAGCGCGCTGCTAATCCTGCTGACCCGACCGGGGGAAGTGATTGTGGCGGACGAGCTGACCTATCCCGGTTTTATCACCGCGGCCAGGCAGCTCGGGCGCAACGTGGTGGGGGTGAAGGGAGATGAGGAGGGCATGCTGCCTGAGTCGCTGCTGCAGGCCTGCCGCCAGCATGAGGCAAAAGTGGTTTATCTCAACCCGACGATCCACAACCCGACCGCCGTCACGCTCTCCGAGGCGCGGCGCCGGGAGATCGCCCGCCTGGCGACGGAAAACGGCTGGACGCTGCTGGAAGACGATCCCTACGGGCTGCTGCCTGCCGAGCCGATGACGCCGCTCGCCGCCCTCGCCCCGGCGCACAGCTGGTATATTTCCACCCTCTCAAAATGCCTGACTCCCGGGCTGCGTATCGCCTGGGTCGTCGTTCCCGAAGGGATGTCATACGAACCGCTGGCCCACGCTCTGCGCTCGCTGACCCTTGTGGCCAACCCGCTGATGTCGGCAGTGGTGACGGACTGGGTGCATACCGGTATTGCCGCCGAGCTTCTCAGCCAGCTGCGGGAAGAGAATCACCGCCGCCAGCAGCTGGTCGCGTCGATGCTAAGTCACCCGCTACAGGCCCATCCTTACGGGCTGCACGTCTGGCTGACGCTGCCGTCGCACTGGGATCCCTACAGCCTGACCAATACCGCGTCCCGGGCCGGTCTGGGCATCGCCCCTTCGCATGTTTTCAGCCCTCAGGGACAGGGGCCGGGTGCCGTCAGGATCTCCCTCGGCGGCGCCAAAGACTACCGCGAGCTGCAGCAGGGGCTGCGGCGTCTGGACAGCGTGCTTAACGGCCAGAATTATCATCAGATGAACGAAATCGTTTAGCTCGCCCCCGTTCCGGCATGGCTGATTGCGATCGGCCATGCTTCAGGCATTGCCCCGCTGTGCGAGCGGGAATGATGCATACCAAACGCCTGTGCTAAAATCCCGCTCGTCGCGGCATTCGTAATACTGTTATCCATAAAAACCACAATATTGTCTATTTCGTTCTGTTTTAAATCGCCTACGATAAAAAAGATATAGCCAAAAAAGAACCAGTATCTATGCAACATCAGGCTCAACTTTCCGACAGCATAATTCCTAATGACCAGGCATTGGTTAACGTGGCCATCCAGTATATTTATCAAAATATAAGAAATAATATTTCAGTTTACGATCTCGCGGAATACCTGCAGGTTTCCCGGCAGTACGTTCACCGAATTTTTAAAAAACGGACCGGCATGACCGTCAGCGCCTTCGTCAGCCATAAAAAAATTGAATATGCGATGATGGATATCATCCTCGGGGTTGAAGATACCGCCTCAGCCTACCTTAAATATAATTTCAAAAGTAAACACGCGTTTATCGACCAGATTCAGAACTACATGCACACAGCGCCCGCCACGTCTAACCTGCCGGCGGTCACAGCGCATAAAAAGTAAATCGCTTCGTACTGTCAATCTCTAT
Organism: Klebsiella sp. BIGb0149; assembly: GCF_004362605.1. Taxonomy (NCBI): domain Bacteria; kingdom Pseudomonadati; phylum Pseudomonadota; class Gammaproteobacteria; order Enterobacterales; family Enterobacteriaceae; genus Klebsiella; species Klebsiella sp. BIGb0149. The sequence continues at coordinate 542,136 of NZ_SNYG01000002.1, forward strand.
ATCAATGCTCCCTGATGGTACTCGTCAGCGGCGCGCTCAGCCATTAGCAAAATAATCGCTACCGTATAACGGAAAAACTGCTCAGGACGAGTAATGCTTAATTATAACCAGCAGTTATAACAACTGTTATATCGATTAACAAACTAACTGATTATGTTGGCTAAGGATCCGCTGTGATGTAATCCGCCGGTATTCCCAGGAGAATTAACCCGCACTTTTTTGAGAGCAATATAATGAGCAATGATAAATTTTCGGATAATGAGCGATTAAAACAGCAGAGTCAGCTCCTGCGCGGCACGATTAAAGAGGACCTGCATAACGAATTAACCGGCGGCTTTCTCGGCGATAACTTTCAGCTGATCCGCTTTCACGGCATGTACCAGCAGGACGATCGCGATATTCGTCAGCAAAGAGCAGCCCAAATGCTGGAACCGCTGCATACGGTGATGCTGCGGGTGCGTTTACCCGGCGGGATCATCAACCCGCAGCAGTGGCTGGGGATCGACGAGTTTGCGTCGCAGCATACGCTTTACGGCAGCATTCGCATCACCAACCGCCAGGCGCTGCAGCTGCATGGCGTGCTAAAGCGCAATATCAAGCCAGTTCATCGGCTATTGCATCAGCTGGGTCTCGATTCGCGGGCGACGGCGGGCGACGTCAACCGTAACGTGCTGTGTACTTCAAATCCGGTGGAGTCCGGGCTTCATCATCAGGCTTACGAATGGGCTAAAAAGATCTCAGAGCATCTGTTGCCGAAAACCAATGCCTATGCCGAGGTCTGGCTGGACGGTGAAAAGATCGCCCAGCCGGAAGAAGAGACCATTCTGGGCAACAGCTACCTGCCGCGAAAATTTAAAACCGCGGTGGTAATCCCGCCGCAAAACGACGTCGATCTGCACGCCAACGATCTTAACTTTGTCGCTATCGGCGAGAATGGGCGGCTGACGGGCTTCAACGTGCTTGTCGGCGGCGGCCTGGCGATGACCCACGGCGACCATAGCACCTATCCGCGCCTGGCAACGGAGCTGGGATATATTCCTTTGAGCGCTACGCTAGCGGTTGCCACCGCCGTTGTCGCCACCCAAAGGGACCGGGGAAACCGCGTAAATCGACGCAACGCGAAAACGAAATATACTCTCGATCGGCTCGGCGTTGAGGTCTTTAAAGCGGAAGTCGAGCAGCGGGCAGGTATAGCGTTCGAGCCGCTGCAGCCGTACGCCTTCAGCGGCCGCGGCGATCGTATCGGCTGGGTCGAAGGGATCGACGGTAAGCACCACCTCACCCTGTTTATTCCCAGTGGCAGGCTGATCGATAAGCCCGGCAGGCCGCTCAAGTCGGGCCTTGCCGCCATCGCCGCCGTCCACGAGGGCGATTTTCGCTTAACCCCCAATCAAAACATCATTATCGCCGGCGTCAGCGAGCGCAACAGAGCGCAGATTGAGGAACTGGCGCAGCGCTACTCCCTGATTGATGACACGGTCTCGCCGCAGCGCAAAAGCGCGATGGCCTGCGTCTCCTATCCCACCTGCCCGCTGGCGATGGCCGAGGCGGAACGCGTGCTGCCGGACATCGTCGATCGCCTTGATGCGATCTTAGCGCGCAACGGGATTGCCGATCGGGCGGTGATATTTCGCGTCACCGGCTGCCCGAACGGCTGCGGCAGAGCGATGTTGGCCGAAATCGGCCTGGTGGGCCGCGCCCTGGGCCGCTACGATCTGTACCTCGGCGGCAACCGCGAGGGAACGCGCATTCCTCGCCTCTATAAAGAGAACCAGCCCCTTGAGGAGATTCTCCACGACCTTGACGCCCTGCTGAGCGCCTGGGCGCAGGCGGCTGGCCCGGATGAGGCATTCGGCGACTTTGCGATACGAACGGGGATTATCCGCCCGGTGCTGAACTCCAGCCTCGACTTTTATCTGCAGGATTAAGGTGCCCGGCGAAATTTAATCGCGTGACTCACGCTTATATTTTCTGTGGCTTAATGGCTGGCTGATGGAAATGAGGCAAAACGCATTCGGCGATTAACCCCCGCACGCCGGTACAAATACCGAAATGGATGCGTTCAGCGGGATGGGCGAATAGCCCATCTGCCGCTATCTCTCACGCATCCAGCGCCCACTGTATCTCACGCTTTATCTCAAGCAGTGCGGGATCGTCCAGCGATCTTGGGCGTGGTAAAGCGACCTCATATTGATTATGCAAACGGCCGGGGCTCGGCTTCAGGACGATAACGCGGTCAGACAGATAGAGCGCTTCGTCAATATCGTGCGTCACCATAACCGTAGTAAGCTGATTTTTTTCCCAGACCTGCAGCAGCTCTTGCTGTAAACGACGGCGCGTCAGGGAATCAAGGGCGCCGAAAGGTTCATCGAGCAGCAATATTTCGGGGCCTGGCGCCAGGCAGCGCGCAATCGCCGCGCGCTGCGACATACCGCCAGACAGCTGATGTGGCCAGGCTTTTTCGAACCCTGACAGCCCGACCAGCTCAATCAGCCGGGCGACGCTCTGGCGGTTTTTCTCCGTCGCGCCGCCCTGGCGCTTCAGGCTGAGCAGAATATTGTCTTCGACGCTAAGCCAGGGCAGCAGCCGATGATCCTGAAACACGATGCCGCGGGATAAGGACGGCGCATCAATCGGCACGCCGCTGACCAAAACCTGCCCGCTATCGGGCCGATCGAGGCCCGCCAGCATACGCAATAGCGTGGATTTTCCGCAGCCGCTGGGGCCGATCAGGCTGACAAACTCCCCCTTTTTCACCGTCAGGGAGACCCGATCCAGCGCCTGAAAAATCCCCTCGTTAACCGTGAAATAGCGCGACACGTCAACAATATCGATAGCCTGAACAGGGTTTGTTGCGCCCGCAACGGGAATTAATGCGTCAACCACGGTGTGATTCTCCGGGATAAAAGTGCAATCGCACGGTTTAACAGAATACCGATAACGGCCAGGGTTAAGACGCCCACGATCACCTTGTCCATATCGCCATACATACGGGCCGCCGCCAGATAGATACCTAAGCCATCGCCCAGCCCGTTAACGTAGCCGGTACCCACTAAATATTCGGTGCCAATGGTCCCGAGCCACGCGATGGTAAAGGCGGTTTCCAGCCCGCTCACAATCGCCGGCAGCGCGGCGGGAAGCGTGATGCGCGTTAAGATCTGCAGGGGATTAAATTCAAGCAGATAGCCCACTTCGCGGTATTTTTCCGCGACGTGGCGGAAGCCTTCGCGCGTGCTCAGCAGCATCGGAAAGAAAGCGCCCAGCGAAATCTCGGTAATTTTCAATCCTTCGCCGGTGCCGACCCACGCGCTTAATAGCGGGATCCATGCGAACAGCGCAATCTGCTGGAGCCCGTTAAACGTCGGTGAAAACAGACGATGGGACAGGCCGTGGGTTCCCAGCAGGATGCCGACGGCCAATCCGGCCGCTCCGCCAATCAGCAAACCGGCCAGCGCGCGCAGAACCGTGGCGATAATTGCCAGCGGTAATGAGCCATCGCCAAAGCTTTGCCACAGGGTATGCGCGACCTGCATGGGGGAGACCATAATGCTGGCATTTATCACCCGGGCGTGGCTCAGCGCCGCCCACAGCAGCAGCAGGCCCAGCGGCAAAATCAGGGCGCGCCAGCGGCGGGAGAAAGCCGTTCTGCGCCCTTGTGTCTGACTCATGACGCCCCCTCATCCGCCCAGCGCATCAGGCGTTTTTCCCAACGCGATGCCAGGTAATCAATCAGCCAGCCGATCAGGCCAATAAACACCATGGTGACAAACACCACATCGAGCTGGAAGGCTTTACGCCCCCACGTCATCAGATAGCCAATCCCGGCGGCGGAGGCGATCATTTCCACCAGAATGAGCGCCTTCCAGCCTTTGCTCAACGACAGGCGCAAGCCGGTAAAAATAGCCGGGGCAATGGCGGGGAAATAAATAATCCGCAGGCGCTCGCTGCCGCTTAGCTCAAGCACCCGGGCGACATCGCGGTATTTTTGCGGCAGATCGCGCGCGGCGTTATAGCTTGAGATCAGCACCGGCAGAAAGCAGGTTTTCGCGATGAGTACAAACTTCAGCGTTTCCCCGATACCAAAAATCAGCATAAAGAACGGCAGCCAGCCCAGCGACGGTACCAGGCAAATCGCGCGCACCGTCGGGCCGATATACTCGTCGGCAGCGCGGGTGGTGGCAAAAAGCAAACCCAAAGCCAGCCCGAGCGTGCTGCCGACCACAAAGCCCCCCGCGAGCCGAAGCAGGCTGATACGTAAGGCCTCGCCCAGCTCGCCGGAGTGCATCAGCTCAACCGCCGTTTGCAGGGTGAAGGACGGGGCCGGCAGGATCTGCTCCGGCATCCACGCGAAATCGCTGGCGACCTGCCACAGCAGCAGGATAAACGCCGGAAAGACCAGCGCCAACAGGCTATTAAATAGCCACGAATAACGTCCGCTTGCGGCCCGCCGCTGCGGTTGTGCGGACGCTTTTATCGCCTGAGGGATGACGATGCTTCTCATGTTGATGACTCCCGCTGCATCAATTGCTGCTGACGGTACAGTTCACGAATGCGATAGGTTTGATCGTTTTCCGCCCCGCCGGCTCGCCCCTGCTTCCAGCCAAGATTAAGCGCGTATTCACCCATATGGCCGGCGCGAGACACCGTTTCCTCTCTCACCTGCACGCTTTTTTCCGCATCCGGGGCGACGTAAAGCGCATCCGTCGGGCAGTAGATTTCACACATAAAGCACGTCTGGCAATCCTGCTGGCGGGCGACGATCGGCGCTCGTCCCTGAACGCTATCAAATACGTTGGCAGGACAAACGGTAACGCAGCGATCGCAGGCAATGCAGGATGCCGCAGAGATAATTTCAATCAATTACTCCCCCTCCAATAACGCGTGGCTGTCCCACGCGGGCGCATTCAGGCCATGAATAACGATTCGTTTAGCGAACGCCGGCTGGCTATGCGGACGATCCAACAGACGATGAATGCCCCGGCTCTCCTGCCGCAGCAGGGCGGCTTTATAGGACCAGCGGGAAACCTTCAGCAGGGAGCGCGCTTCGCGCCTGCGCAGCAGTTCAATCAGCGAATCGCTGGCGCCGTAGCCGTATAAGCCGAGCGATTTAGAAATACCGTTCAGGCGGCTGAGGGATTGACCGATGCCCGCCGACGTGCGGAAGAAGTTCTTAGTCAACGGCAGCATTTCGTCGCGAACGGCATCAATAATGGCGTCCGGCTGCTGCGCATCGGCGCCCGCACCGCTGCCGTACAGGTCGTAGCCCAGTCCGCCAACGTTCAGTAGCGGCGTCAGGCGATGCCGTTGCCGACGCGCGGCGGCCAGCGGTTTTAGCTTTTCGGCCGCGCGGGCCGCCGCCAGACCCGTGGCCCGCCCGCTGGCGATAGCCCAGGCGGCGTTGGGGCCGCCGCCGCCGCTTATCACGCCATTCATGCCTTCACGGCTGGCGGCGTCGCCGGCGGCGTACAATCCCGCAACGTCCGTCGCGCCGTGGCTATCCTGCAAGCGCAGTCCTCCCAATCCGCGCACCGTCCCTTCGCAGCGCAGCACGACTTCAAACTTATCGCTAAACGGGTTGATTCCCTGGCGGTCAAACGGCACAAAGCAGTTGGGCTGCGACTGGCGCAGGCAGGCCTGCAGCGGCGGGTCAGCGCGGTCCAGACGGGCGTAAACCGGCCCGCTGAGTAAGGCCCGCGCCAGCGCCGTCTGGCGGTCGCCTTCAATCGCCAGCACGTGACCGTTCGCGTCGTAGAAGGTCGCCCACTGATAAATGACGCCTTTGTTCATCGAGGTATGAACCGGCGTAATCCCATACTGAGCGCTGTACTCCATTCCGGACAGCGCCGCTCCCGCCTCCATCCCCATCACGTAGCCATCGCCCGTCAGCCCGGTGGCGCCTAAAATGCGTTCGCCGAACGCGCAGCCGCCGGTGGCCAGCACCACGCTGGAGGCGGTCACGCGCCAGAAAAAGTTTTTTTGCCGGTTCAATCCCACCGCGCCCGCCACGCCGTCGGCATCCTTCAGCAGCGCGAGCGCGGGTGAATGGTCCATAATCGTCACGCCCGCTTCGCGCACCTTCTGGCGCATAAAGCGCATATAATCCGGGCCGCGCAAATTGGCCAGATAGGGGCTGCCGTCGTGGTCCTGCGGAAACGGATAACCCCAGGCAAGCAGCTGCTGTAAACCTTCCCAACAGCCCGCGAGGGTACGCTGCATGACTTCCGGCGCCGCCAGCTCGCCGGTGAGCCGGCGACGACGGGCGATCTCATCTTCCCGCTGCCCGGGCGGAACGCACCAGGTGCCGGTATTGGAGGGCGCCGTCGCGCCGCTGGTGCCGAAATAGCCCTTATCGGCAAGGATCACCCGACAGCCGCTACGCGCCGCTATCAGCGCAGCCCACGCCCCCGCCGGGCCGCCGCCGACGACCAGAACATCGGCGCTCTCCTCAACGATCTCGCTATTGGCTCTGGACATCAGGTTCTCCGTTTGCCGCCTTTTTCGTCCACAGGGAGGTGTAGCCGTACTTTTCAACGGCGCGATTCAGATAGCTCGGGTCGACCCAGGTCGATACATCAATGTCGCGGCGAATAAGCTTGCTCTGCTTCGCAAACGCAATCCCGCGGCGCAGGTTCGCCAGATAGTAATCATCCAGCAGCGGGCTGAGACGATCCTTTAACAAATCGCCTTTATAGTCCGTCTCCAGGCTATTAGGCGGAACTTTGGTTAAGGCCCACCAGGCGAAAACCTGCGGGCGATTCTTCTCGTCAGCGACAAACGCGGCGGCTTTCACGAAAGCGTCGACCACCCGCTGGGTGGCCTGTGGATACTGTTTAAGGAAGGTATTTGTCACCACCAGCGAGCCAAAAATATTGGCCGGGTCGGATTTACCTTTGGTGGTGTAGATTTGCGTGGCGATGCCTTTATCCAGCAGCGTTAATACGTCAGAGGTGCCAACGATGACGTCGATATCGCCGGAGGTCAGGGCGGAAATTTGGTCGGCGGATTTTAAGTCAAAGAGCTGAATATCATTTTCCGTCAGACCTTGTTCCGACAACAGCGTCGCCAGCGACAATTCAAGAATCGTCCCGCGCGAAACAGACACTTTTTTACCTTTCAAGTCCTGAAGGCTTTTAACCGGCGAGCCTTTACGCACCACCACATAAATGGGGCTGCTGCCGTAAGAGGCAAGGACGGTGGTGCCTAAACCCGATCCCCGTCCGACAATGTTTGGTAAGCCGCCGTAATTGGCGAAATCCAACTGCCCGTTGGCTAAAGCTTCATTAATTGCCGGGCCGGTCCCCTGGGGAAACTGCCAGTCAATTTTGACGTTGTCTTTGGCAAATTCATCTTCCAGATAGTGCCCTGCGCGCACCACGCCGATGACCGCCGAGCCGTACGGCGTACCGTAGGGATTCCCCTGTCCCGCAATATGGATAACCGATGGCAGTTTTTCTTCGGCATACAGGGAGCCTGAAAATCCGAGCATCAAGGTGAACGTACCCAGCAACACCTTCGCCAGATAGTGTTTTTTTATCGTATTTATAAACAAGTGCCATCCCTCTGGTGGTTACCGCCTGATTGGTTAAAAAATGATAATAGGGCATAACATTTGTGTTACATATGCCAATAAAATGAATGCAATTGGGATTTATTGATAAACGGGCAGGCCGTTGTTTATCTGGATCGCGGCGGGATCGCCGCGATCTGACGAGGGAAAGAAAAGGAAGGTAAGGCCGGTGAAATTCTGCGCTCTATCCTGCTGCTATGCCATCAAGGCGCACGTTCCAGCCCCGGCGGCTGACCCTACCTTTTTTGTGGTGTTGGCATCATGGCGGCTATTTTTACGCTCAGAGACTGACCGTGGGCAAGACCCGCAAAGCTAATCCAGGTCACGGTGGCATTGATGGATAATGTCGGTCAGCGCGCTTTTTACCTGCGGATCTCTTTTATCGTAGAAGAAATTGACCAGCGTCTGTTTGCCCGATTTTCCCATGTCGATATTCGCCACCGCATCGTGGTCTCGCAGAAGGTTGTATCTTTTATCGCCGTTGGGCAGCGGCTCGTCCTGCTCAAGATAAAAATGATGGCGGAGTGACTGATACTGCAGACATCCCTGGGTGCGGTCTACGCTGGCGGAAAAATATTCCTCTTTCAGTTCGGTATTTTTGACCTTATCGATAAAGCCTGAACATCCTGAGAGCATGGCCATAACGGCGGCCAGATAAATGATTTTAAACATCAGCGTTCTCTGCGGGTTAAAAAGGGGAAGGCGACGCTATTGTCCGCGAGTCCCCCTCAACCAGCTATCAACAATAACCGCTACGGCTCTGTGGAGAAAAACGGGTTACGCCCCGCCGCGCAGCATGGTGCAGAAGGCGCAATGGCAGCCGGGCACCGGCGTCGCGCTGCAGGTGCCTAAGGTGGAAGTCTGGAAACCGGCATCGTTGTGGCTATAAAAATTGCTGACGATGTTATCTTCCGATTTTCTCAGCTCGGCGGTGCTCACCTCCGCAGAAGCCGCGCTTTTGGCCTGGAAGGCCCAGGCCGTCGGGGAACTAAAGGCAACGGTTAAAAGTACTATGCGATAAATTTTCATCTCAGAAGCGCGTCCCGGGCCAGTTATCGATGCGAAAACCCTACCACAGCGCCCGTTCGGCGCCAGCGCTATATTGCACAATAAATACATTGTTACAATATAACATCCACCTTTACGCGGGTCGCAGGCTATCCAGGACCGGGCGCTTTGTTTATATTGCGGATGTTATCATATAACACCATCGGTTCTTCGTCTCAGCGGTGACTTCAGCAGATCGTTTGCCCGGGTTGCGTCGGGCAGGGACGGATCAACTGGAGAGTCTATGGCGCAGTCCCCCTCACCCGAGAGTCGCCCTCGGGACGCTTCGCGAAGCCGGCGTTTGCTCATCGCGCAGGCCATTCTGTACGCCCTTCTCGCCATCGCTGGCGCGATTTATCTGTTCCTGGCGCTGTTTTCCGTCACGGGGTTCTGGCTTCCGGTAACGCGCCTGATGCTCGCCGCGGTGCTGGTCGCGCTGGCGTTTGTCGAAAACGCGCTGCGCTGTGAAGGCGGCGGGAGACGGGCCCCGCCGTCCGCCGGGAGCCCGGAGGACGAGCCGACGCTTCTGGGCCGGCTGCTGCCGGAAAGCGTGCAGGCCTGGCTTCGCCATTTTCATCAGCATCTGGCCACCACCCTGATCGCCGCCGCGCTCGCCGGCGCCTTTGCCATCGCCAATATCGCGGATGCCCGGCCCGTTGACCTGGCCGACGCCCCGCGGCCGATCGCCGTCGGCTTCTTTATTCTGCTCTGCTTTACGCTGCTGCTGCTCGAACGCATGCTCAGCTTCCGCCCCCTTCGCGGCTGGCCTCATCGGCAGCAGCACGTGGGGCTTGCCCGCCTGATGCTCAGCCTCTTTCTGCTGCTCACCCTCTCCCTGCTGGCGGCGATGGCGTTCCCCGCCCCCGCGCTGTGGGGCATTAAGCTGGCGAGCCTGACGATCCTGCTGGTGGCGCTGGAGTATGCGCTGCGCGCCCTGGCCGCGATGGCCTCTCCCCCAGCGTCGGACTCCGCTCCCCGCTTTCTGACCCGCAGCCTGCTGGCCGCGCAGTATCAGTGGCCGCCGCGGCCGCTGCTGCACGCCCTGGACTCATTTCAGCAGCGCTTTGGCGTCGATCTGCGTCAGATCCACGCTTTTCGTCTAATGGGCCGCCGGCTTGTACCGGTGACCCTGGGGATCGCGGCGCTGGGCTGGCTGCTCAGCGGGCTAACGGAGGTGGGGCTGCATCAGCGCGGGATATACGAGCGTTTTGGCCGGCCGATCGCCGTGCTGGCTCCCGGCCTGCACGCCGGACTGCCGTGGCCCTTTGGCCGGGTGGTCGCCGTTGAGAACGGCGCGGTGCATGAACTCCAGCTCAGCGATATCACCGAGGAAGCGCAGCCTGATCGCCAGCCCGACGACGCCGCAGAAGGCCCGGCGCCGCAGAGCAGCTGGCGGCTGTGGGATAGCAGCCACGCCACGGACCAGTCCCAGGTCATCGCCAGCGCCGCTATGGACAAGCAGAATTTCCAGATAGTGAATATGGATATCCGCGTGATCTGGCGCATTGGCCTCAGCGATCGGGATGCGCTTAACAGCCAGTATCAGACCGAAGACCTGGCGGTGATGATTCGCAGCATCGCCCGGCAGATACTGGTGACCCAGTTTGCCAGCAAGCAGCTCGATGAACTGCTTGACGAGCAGCGGGCGACGCTGGCTACCGCGCTCAGCCAGCAAATCCAGCAGCGTCTTACGACCCTCAATACCGGCGTGGAGCTGCTGTTCACCCGCATAGAGGCCATTCATCCCCCCGCCGGAGCGGCCAACGCCTATCACGGGGTGCAGGCCGCGCAGATCGCGGCAAATGCGCTGATCGCGCGCGAACAGGGCTATGCGGAGAAGGTCGGCCGCGAAGCGCAGCGTAACGCCCTGACCGGCCTGAATAACGCCGAGGCCTCCGCCGCCGAAAACCGGTCGCGGGCGCGGGCCGCCGCGGTGACCTTCTCTGCGGAACAGCAGGCGTGGCAGCAGGCGGGAGAGGCGTTTATTACCGAGCGACGCTATCACATTTTGAGCCAGGCGCTGGCCCATACTCCGCTGCTGATCCTCGATAACCATCTTCAGGGGACCAGCGAACCGGTGCTCGATCTCCGTCAGTATCCCGCTTTATCCGACAGTACCGCCCCACAGAAGGCCAGCACACCATGAAGATCCGCGCGATAACCGCCACCCACGTAGCCCCGAATGCCGTTAAGCGGCAGATCTCTCCGCCTGCCCCGCTGCGCCGCAGGCGCGGCATTCGCCTCGGCGTGGCGGCATGTCTGGTCACGCTGGCGGTATTAACCGCCTGCCTGCTGGAAGTCCGCGCCGGGAGCGCCACCGTGGTGACCCGCTTTGGCGATCCGGTACGCGTCCTGCTCGCCCCCGGCCTGTCATGGCGGCTGCCGGCGCCTTTTGAAACGCCGCTGGACGTCGATCTGCGCATTCGCTCCACCTCCAGCGGCCTGCAGGACGTGGGCACCCGCGACGGATTACGGGTGCTGGTGCAGGCCTGGGTTATCTGGAAGGTCAAACCCGATAACGACAACGTGCTGCGCTTTATTCGCGCCGTGCAGAACCAGCCGGATGAGGCCGCCCGCCAAATCCGCACCTTTGTCGGCTCCGCGCTGGAGACTACCGCCAGCAGCTACGCGCTGTCGGACATCGTTAACGTCGATGCTAAAAAGGTCAAAATAGCCCAGCTGGAGAGCCAGCTGCAGTCGCAGCTGCAGGCCCAGCTGCTGAAAAGCTACGGCATTGAGCTGATCCAGACCGGGATCGAGCGCCTGACCCTGCCGGCCGTCACGCTGAACGCCACGGTGGACCGCATGCGCGCCGAGCGCGAAACCATCGCCACCGAACGCACCGCAGAAGGCAAACGTCAGGCGGCGGAAATCCACTCCCGGGCGGATCGCGATGCGCGCATTCTGCAGGCCGACGCCGCGGTGAAAGCGGCGGCCATCAGCGCCGACGCCCAGCGCGACGCGGCCAGTATCTACGGCAAGGCGCGGGCCAGCGACCCGCAGCTGTACGACCTGCTGCGTTCGCTGGATACGCTGAGCACAATTGTTAACGCCAGCACCCGCCTGGTGCTGCGCACCGACGCGGAGCCGTTCCGCACCCTGGTGCAGGGCCCCGCGCCGTTGACCGGGACGCCGCAGCCATGACCTCAGCATCGCCGGGCTCAACGCCCTGGGGCCAGTCGTACCGCATCGCCTTCTTTACGCTGTACGGCGCGGCTATTCTTGCCGCCGGCGCGTGGCTGTTCTCCTGTATCCATCCGGTGGCCCCCGACAGCCGGGCGGTGGTCTTCCAGTTTGGCAGGCCGATCCGCGTGGCGAACGCGGGGCTGCTGTTTGCCTGGCCGCATCCCGTCAACAGCATTGAGCTGGTGCCGGCCGCCGAACGCATTCTCGAACGGGACGTGGCGGTGCTGCGCCGCGATCGGCAGCTGGAGCAGATCAACAACTGGGAGCGCGACGGCGATGCCGGCGCCGGTGCAGGCTATCTGTTAACCGGCGACGAAGGCGTGGTGCAGCTGGACGTCCGCGTGTTCTGGCGGGTCAGCGACCCTGTCCGCTTCGCGCTACAGCGTGCGCACATCGCGCCGCTGATCGATCGCCTGACCGAACGCGCCGCGGCGGTCGTCTGCATGGAGCGCGGCCTGGACGCGATTCTGGTTGCCAGACCGGAGAGCCCGCAGAACGACCGCCACTCGGCGGAGGAGCGCATTCGCCTGCGCAGCAACTTCAGGCGCAGCATGGCGCAAAGCCTGGCGCAGATGGCCGCCGGCGGCAACGATCCAGGCATCGTCATCGAGCGCGTCGATATCGTTTCATCCCTGCCGGCTAACGCGGTGGCGGCCTTCAACGCCGTGCTCACCGCCAGCCAGCAGGCCGATAAAGAGATAGCCAGCGCGCGCACCGCGGCCACGCTGCTGAGCCAGCAGGCGCAGCAGCAGGCGGATCGCACCATCCAGCAGGCAGAAGCCGGCCGCCAGGAGACCCTGGCGAAGGCCAGCGTTGATACCCGGACCATCCTGCAGCTGGCGCAAACCCGGCGCGACGGCAGCGATGGCGGGCTGCTGCTGCGCCTGTGGCGCGACGCGGTCAGCCGCATTCTGTCGCAGGCCGGACAGGTTATTACCGTCGCCCCCGGAGACGACAGCCGCCTGATCCTTCAGGGCCTTCCCCCCCAGCCGGCCACCCCGCCGACCAGCGAGAAATCACCATGAGCCAGTCGTGTAGCCACGGGCATATCCACTTCAGCAGTCATCTCCAGACCCCGGCGGAGCAGCGGCGGATGGCGCGTCGGCTGACGCTGGCGATGATAACCATCGGGCTGCTGTTGCTCAGCCTGCTCTGGCGCGCCGTGGCGCCGGATCAGCCGGCGATCGGCGATATTCTGGCCGGCGTGGCCTGGCTGCTGGTTGCCGTGCCGGTATTTCGCGCCGGCTGGCACAGCCTGCTGCACCCGGATCTCCACGGGGTGACCGATCTGCTGATCGTGCTGGCGATGCTGGGCGCGTGGGCGCTGGGAGATCTGATGACCGCCGCGCTGCTGCCGGTGATCATGATTTTCGGCCATATTCTGGAAGAGCGCAGCGTCATGGGAACCCGCCAGGCCATCGCCGGGCTGAGCAAGCTGGCGCATAGCCGGGCGAGACGCCTGCGCCAGGACGGATCGCTGGAGAATATCGGCAGCCAGCAGCTGCGGCCCGGCGACGTGGTTGAGGTGCGTGCGGGCGATCAGATTCCCGCCGACGGGAAGATCCTCTCCGGTAACGCCAGCCTCGATGTGGCCTCCATTACCGGCGAATCGGTCCCGGCGGAGGTCTGCCCGGGGATGTCGGTCTTCGGCGGAACGCTAAACCTCAACGGCCTGCTGCGCCTCGAGATTACCCATACGGGCGAGCACTCCACCCTCGGGAAGGTGCTGGCGCTGATGCAGGATGCCGAGCGGGCAAAACCGCCCATTACCCGGATGCTGGAGCGCTACGCCGGACATTATCTGATCCTCGTGCTGCTGATCGCCGCAACGACCTGGTTTTTGACCTACGACAGCCAGGCGATGCTGGCGGTGCTGGTCGCGGCCTGCCCCTGCGCCCTCGTGCTCTCCGCCCCGGCCACCTCGATGGCGGGGATCGCGGTGGCTGCCCGGCACGGCATCCTGATCCGCAACGCGGCCTTTCTTGAAGAGCTGGCGGACGTTGATGCGGTCATTATTGATAAAACCGGCACCCTGACCCAGGGGCGGCTGCGGCTGGTTGACGTGGTTCCGGCAACCTCGCGCCCGCGCGAATCTCTGCTGCGGCTGGCCTCGGCGCTGGGCGCGGCGAGTAATCACCCGGTGAGCCGGGCGATGGCTGGCGCCCTTCCTGCAGATAATGAAGAGATGACGCTGCGGGAGGTGGAGGAGATTCAGGGGCTAGGGGTCGTCGCCACCACCGCTGCCGGCCGGGCTTTGCTGGGGCGAAAAGAGCTCTTTGACCGCTATCGGGTCGCGGTCGCCCCGCTCCCCGACCACGACGGCCCGACGGTCGGTCTCGCGGAAGGCGGCGTTTTTCTCGGCTGGCTGCTGCTCGACGATACGATCCGCCCCGAGGCGCCGGAGGCCATCGGGATGCTGCAAAATCTCGGCATCGGCCGCTTCCTGCTGCTGACCGGCGATCGCCTGGCCGTCGCGCAGCGCGTGGCGCAACGGACGGGCATTGACGAGCTGGCGGCCGAAGCGCTGCCGGCCGAAAAGCTATTGCAGGTGCAGCAAGCAGTCAGTGAAGGATGGCGCCCGATGGTGGTTGGCGACGGGATCAACGATGCGCTGGCGCTCAAGGCCGGTGCCGTCGGTATTGCTATGGGCAGCAACGGCGCCGATATCGCGCTGGCCTCCGCCGACGTGGTGCTGACCGGCAGCGACTTACGCCGTCTGCCGCTGGCGGTAAGGCTCAGCCGCCGGTGCCGCGCCACCCTGCGGGTCAACGTCTTTATCGGCCTTGGCTGGACGATTTTAATCGTGATTGCCGCGGCGATGGGGCTGCTCGGCGCGGCGGGCGCCCTGGTGGCGGCGATACTGCACAACCTCAGCACCCTGCTGGTGCTGCTCAATACCGGGAGGCTGCTGCAGTTCGACGACCGGCGCGGGAAAGATGAGCGCGCGGGCAACGAGCCGCGCTCGTAAAAACAGGCGCGCTGCGGCCCAGGGCCTGGCACTGCTCTGCCGGCGCCTGACGGGTCAGCGCGCAGGGAAAATTAATGCTCTGGGTTGAGAGAGCGGCAAACGACAAAAAAGCCCGCTTAAGAAAACTTAAGCGGGCTTTTTAAATATAGCTTCGCGGACTAAATGCAATGTTTGTCTCTCTCATTTGATCCCCAAAAACTGAATTTTTCGCCTTAAATGGATCGCTTATTAAGAGCCAAAGATGAAGTATTCTTTGCGATGTGATTTTTTTCGCGATTGGTTGACCCTTGTTCACAATCCAGGGCAGGATTGCCTACAGGCCGCCGAGCCGCTGCGGTTTCAAAGGGGCCCTGAAGATATCAGGAAAGAGCAGGAGCGCGAAATGATGGTAACCTTCACAATCCCATACGTAATATTTATTATTGGTGTTGCCTATAACATCCAGCAAACGTTAGATGCCACAGGAATATCCCTTGTTACACCTCCAGCAATCGATTCCAGCGGCTATGCCATGATCACGGCCTTTGATATCCAATATGGTATCGGGTTCTTAGTTTTCTTTCTGTTGATATATTTGATGTTGCTTTTTGTTTTTTCTATGGTCGCCGCCTACTGCGTTGGACGATGGAAAGGATTGCTGGCTGGGGTATTTATTTGGTGCGTTCCGGGAACGCTTTCGGTCTTAGGGTATTGGCCTAAAATTCAATTCTTGCCAGAGATTTATAACGTATGGGGTGCAGGCTATTTAGGTAGCGCGGTGGGCATGACCTGCCTGCTCATCATGGGATTAATTACCGGCTGGAACTTATTTATCATTCTTACGGATATCTTTAGCTTACAGGACCGATTTCGCCATTTCTACGATCATGTTTGGTACTCAATGGCGATTGTCGCAGCGGTATTTTTTGTTGCTGATACCGGCGCTGGAGAGAATCAACGGCACCTGCAGGATGACACTCAACAGTTCCAACAAGCAAGCACCTATCTGGCAGATCAGCTTCGCCAGTACGATCGGCATTGTGCTCAAGAAAAGCTAAATTTGGCATCGTGTGCCTGGGCTCATCGTATGCGGCAAGAGTTGGCAGAATATGCCACTTACAATGATAAATTAATTCTCGCGCTGGTGCCGAAAACAACCCGCGAAATCTACATTATTTATAACAGAGATGCCGACAATAATACTGCCCAAAAAATCCGCGAGGAGCTTGATACATATAATCAAGCAACCTGTCAAAATGGCCCTGGCTCGTACGATTGCGTAAGGACACCGTCCGTTTATTGTTTAATCAGCGATCCGCCAAAGAATTTTTATGATTATTCTCACCACCAAACGATCGTTGCGAACGAATGTATTATTCCAACGTTAGTCCTTTTACAAAAAAGAATTGCTAGTGAAACGAAGAAAGTCAGCGCATCTTCCGAACAAAAGCATATACGCTGGTTTTTCTACTTTTTACTTTCTGTCCTTGCCGGCGGTAAAGTCGCTAATGCAACCGCACGCTGGAGCAAATCTGGCAAAAACAGGGCCGGCTTAGGGGATAAACGTCGGATAATCGGTATGATAAGCGCCGCCTGGGGATTTTTGATTGCATCTTCCCGGCAGATTTTCTGCATTCTCAATCGATTATTTTGTCGGTTATTAACGCAGTGCGCAAAGCTAAGAACGGCAATTAAGCGGTCAGTAAACGGAAGGCCGGCAGAAGATCGTGATGAGACGTAGAGCCGGCTACCCGCATAGCGCGGGAAAGATGCCTTCGGTGAGGATACGGTTGCTGACATGCGCTCACCCCTGTTCCTGTAAGTAGCGATGGACAAACGTCACGGCCATCGCCCCCTCGCCAACGGCGGACGCAACGCGCTTCACGGAACCATGTCTGACATCCCCCGCGGCAAAAGAGCCGGGCACGCTGGTTTCCAGATAAAATGGCTGGCGGGCTAATGGCCAGTTCTCGGGCCAGCGGCTCTCTCCGAAGAGATCGGACCCGGTTAGCAGATAGCCTTCAGAGTCGCGCAAAATATGCGTTTCGCTGGCCCAGTCGGTGTTGGGCTGGCCGCCAATGCAGACAAAAAGTCGGGAACAGGCGTGGCGACTTTTTCCACCCGATAACCGGTCGTGAAGAGTAATCGCTGCGAGGGAATCTTCGCCTTCCAGCTCAGCTATCTCGCTATTGAAGATGACCTTTATATTGGCTTTTGCGGCGATACGCTGGATTAAATACGTCGACAATGTCTGAGACAGGCTGCTTCCCCGTACCAGCATCGTGACCTGAGCAGCATATTCAGCAAAGTGCATCACCGCCTGGCCTGCCGAGTTGCCGCCCCCCACCACATAAACATGGTCATTCGCGCAATAAGGCGCCTCTGCTGCTCCGGCGCCATAAAACAGGCCGTGACCGAGGAACTTATCTTCGCGGGGTAAATTAAGGCGGCGATACTCAACGCCGGTGGCGCAGATATTGGTTCTGGCGGTCAGCGTCTCGCCATTGGCAAGACGAACATGGATTTTGCCATCCTTAAAATGGGCCTTCACCCCTTCACTCATGGTCACCAGCTCAGCGCCAAACTTAATCGCCTGCTTGCGGGCCCGGTCCGCCAGCGCAGCCCCGGAGATCCCTTCGGGAAAACCGAGATAATTTTCGATTAATGAACTGGTACCCGCCTGGCCGCCTGGAGCCTGGCGCTCAATTAATATGGTTCGCAGACCTTCGGATGCGGCATAGACGGCGGCGCTTAGTCCTGCCGGGCCCGCGCCGTAAATGGAGACGTCATATTCGCGATATTTGGGCAACGTGATGTGGCCTAAATAAGCGGCGATATCATGCACTCCCGGGGCGAACAGGCGAACCTGTCCCGGAAATTCAACAACGGGAAGACGCAGGTCATTGAACCCTGACACCCCTAATGCCGATAAACACTCTTCTTCACTATTTAGTTCAATCCATTCAAAGGTAACCGCGCTACGCGCCAGATAGTCCCGAAGCAGATAGCCTTCCGGCGATCCCGCCCGGCCATAAATGCGTATGCTGTTTGTTTCTTTATCGATCATTTTTAGCAACCTCACCATGCAGGGATTGAAGAGCATCAGACGTTCAGAGCGCGGGCTTCTCTTGAGATTTACGGGCAATCGCCCTCATGATGGCATCCTCAATGAGATTTAACGGCTGCGCGCCGGAAATCGTCTCGCCTTCAATGTCAAAATTCGGTACGCCGCGGATCCCGGTGGCGAAGCTGATTGCTGCCCTGGTCTCTTTTACGCCAGCATCGCCGGAGAGGTAAGCCAGCGCTTCCGCTCTGTTGAGGCCGTTTTCCCCGGCGATATCAGCCAGAACGTCCACATCGCCGATATCGCGGCCCTGCTCAAAATAGCCATGGAAAATCCCATTGGCGACGGCATCAGCGGCGCCATGCCGGTGGGCCAGATTCATCAGACGATGCGCGCGGAAGGTGTTCGGCGTCTTCTGCATTGCGTCGTAATTAAACGCGATATCATCCTCCGCGGCAGCCAGAATGGTTTTTCTGTCCAGCGACTGGCTGTACTCCCAGCTGCCAAATTTGGCGGAACGGTAGTTCTTACGATCGACGCCTTCTACCGGCATCGTGGGATTAAGCTCGTAGGGCTGCCAGAGAATTGTCACCTCCACGTCATCGGGTAAACGACGAATCACCTTTTGCAGACGGCGTTCGCCAATAAGGCACCACGGGCAAATAAAATCAGAAGTGAGCTTGACGGTAATATTCATATTGACTCCTGCTGGCTATGAGTGGGTCGGGAACAACATTGCGTTTAAAAGATGATTGGCGCGAAAGATGAAATACATTAACGGACGGCTACGGCGTATTGATATTTAATCTCCTGATGATGGTGACATATCAATTGACATCAGGCGGTTGCCCATGTTCATTCCCACCTGCTTCAGGTATTTACCGAGATGGCGCTGCTCCGGCTCCCAGCGCGCCAAAGCGGCATCGATATCGTCAGGATAATTCAGAAATGCCCACCGTAACGCCAGGGCATTTGCCGCCGCCTTGGAAGTGCTTGCCGCCGTGTGTGGACGTGGAATAGACGCCGCATCGCCAAGCAATAGCACCCGATCTTTCACCATGCTATCAACGGCCAGATCGCGAATAGATTGCGCGAAAGGCTCTTCTGTCGCCAGCACCACGTCTCTGAACCCTGGCGGCAACATCCGCGCGGCCTCTTCATAAATATGGCTTTTCCATTTTTGCGCGATGACGCCTTCAGGTAGAGAATGCCCGCGCATTACGCCATTTTTATCGGTCATCACGGATTCGCGAGTCGCGTCGTCCATAACGCGATACCACACCCAGTTATAAAGCCGGTGCCCCGGACGCAGATCGTTATTTATCCCCGGAACGAGGTAGCCCAGAATCTGCGAGCCCTTATTATCGGCAAACGCAAAGTTGCCATGAAGATCGAGGCGCGCGCGCTCCGGCAGCCGATCTTCACGAATCAGCCCTCGCCAGGCGATATAGCCAGAATAGGTCGGGGTTTCACCCGGCCAGAGCAGCTGGCGGACGGTGGAGTTATTGCCATCAGCGCCAATCAGAATGTCGCCTTTTATATGGCTACCGTCCTCAAACCACGCGGTAACGCCCTCTTTTTGCGAATCGATACGCTGCAGTTTTTTCCCCTGATGGTAATTCTCTTTGCCGGTGGTGGTCAGTAATGTCGAATAAATTAATGACCATGAGGTTTGCATTTGTGGGGCCAACTGTTTGTATTCAACCGTACCGTCGGGATTATAAAAAATGCGGTATTGGGAACGAACGCCCATCTCATCCCATTTTTTATTAACGCCGCTTTCCTGAATCACCTCCACCACCTGCGGCTGAAGCACGATCCCACCGCCCTGGCTATCGAGATTTTTTGCCGAGCGTTCGAAAATATCCACATCCCATCCGGCTTTTTTCATCATATTTCCGGCAAAAAGTCCACCAAGGGAACCGCCGATAATAATGGCTTTTTTAGGTCGGGTAATATCTGACACAGGCACCTCCACATTTTATTTATGCCGCCCAGGTAAGGGCATAAATAATAATTAACTGTCTGGCTGCTGACGTTAACCATAACAGCCTCAGCGCTAGCGGAGAATACCAGCAAAACCGGAAACACTATTGCGTAGCACGCAAAGCTGACTGGTATTCCTCACTCAAAACAGGCTAATGTAAGGACTCACCCAGGCGTTTTTCCTATACGAGAAAGTTAAAGCTATGGATATGTTTTCGTCCTTACAGGCGCTGGTCGCGGTGGTTGAGGAAGGCGGATTCTCTTCCGCCGGCCGGCGCCTGTCGCTTGCCACCTCTTCCGTCACCCGGCAAATTGACACGCTTGAGCAATATCTTGGAACGGTGCTGCTGGTTCGCTCAACCCGAAAGGTATCGTTAACCGGGGCCGGAGAGCGGTACTACCAGCATGCCTGCAGGATTATGGCCGATCTCTCCTACGCTAACTACGAAGCCCGCGACCACTCCGGTATGCCCCGCGGGATCCTCAGAGCCAGCCTGCCGGTATCCTGGTCACTGCAATATTTAGCCACTTTACTGCCTGAATTCATGAAGCAATATCCGCTTATCCGACTTGAACTCACTTTTACTGACGATGTGGTCGATCTGGCTGAGAACCGGCTGGATCTCAGCATCCGGCTGGGGAAAATTTCTGCGCAAAACGTCATTGCCAAAAAGCTGCTGTTGCAAAAGCGCGTTCTTTGCGCCAGCCCGGCCTATCTTGCTGAAAAAGGCGTGCCATTGCTGCCTGCCGATTTACGACGCCATAATTGCCTGCTTTTCTCCTACTCTTCCGGTCAGACAAAATGGTTTTTCTTCCGCGATAAAACGGAAGGCGTCAGCGTTGAGGGAAACCTTAGATGCAACAATTCTCAGATACTCAGGCAGGCGGCTTTGGGCGGACAGGGTATTGCTTTGCTTCCGGACTGGCTGGTGAATAACGACGTTCAGCGCGGCGACCTGTTAGCGCTGTTTCCGGATATACGCGTTGATGTGACCGCTGACGAGGATGAATCCGCGGTGTATGCGCTTTATCATCCAAGCCGCCGCGACATTAAAATGGTGAAATTATTTGTCGATTTTATTTATCAGTTCCTCAACCAGCAGGCGGCAGAGGAAGCTGATATTTTCTGCGGGAAGCCAGGCTAAAGCAGCACGCCTGGTTATTTATCTAAACTAGCGGCGGATAAACGCCAGCACATCTTGATTAAACTGCCCGGCATTTAGCTGAGCCAGACCGTGGCTGGCGCCGGGATAGATTTTCAGCTCGGCGTCTGCGATTATCTTCGCGCTCTTAATGCCTGCCGCAGCAATGGGCACAATTTGATCGTCATCGCCGTGAATAATCAGGGCTGGCTTATCGATTTTTTTCAGATCGTCCGTATAGTCGACTTCGGAAAACTCACGGATACAGTCATACTCCCCTTTGATGCCGCCCTGCATCCCCATCCGCCAGAACGATTCGACCAGGCCATCATTGGTGGCGATATTTTCGCGATTAAAGCCATAAAACGGTACCGCCAGCTCGCGGAAGAACTGCGAACGATTGGCTGCGGTGCCGGTGCGGATATTGTCGAAAACCTCCAGAGGCGTGCCCTGCGGGTTATCAGCCGTTTGCAGCATTAGCGGTGGAACCGCGCCGACTAACACCACTTTTGCCACGCGGGATGATCCATGGCGGCCGATATAGCGGGCGACTTCCCCACCGCCGGTTGAATGGCCAATCAGTATCGCATCATGCAGATCAAGATGGTCGATCAGCTCTGCCAGATCGTCCGCGTAACGGTCCATGTTGTTGCCTTCCCACGGCTGCTCGGATGCGCCGTGCCCGCGGCGGTCATGGGCGATAACCCTGAAACCGTTCTGCCCGAAGAAAAGCATCTGTGCGTCCCAGGCGTCTCCGGAAAGCGGCCATCCGTGAGAGAAAACAACCGGCTGACCTTTGCCCCAATCTTTATACGCGATGCGAATATTATCTGAGGTAGTGAAATGGCTCATTATCGTTCTCCTGAAATTAACGGCATTAATTAGGAAACTACACCCCGTGTCGGGTGCAGTTAACTTAAACGACAATGTCAGAGGTGATAACCCGGGGAATATACAACGTAGTTTTGCATCTGGTGCAACGCTGGCGCCGTTCAGGGTATCCGGCTGTTTTTATGTCCGCGCCGTGTTCCGTGCTGGGCGCCAAATTTGCCCGATGTGGAGGGAAAACTGAAAATGCACCGGGAAGATTTTCCACGCTTGCTCATTGAATCAAAATCACGAAGGGATTCTCAAAGAAGCATGAAAAAGCCCGCTTAAGTTTCCTTAAGCGGGCTTCTCGAATTTGGCTCCTCTGACTGGACTCGAACCAGTGACATACGGATTAACAGTCCGCCGTTCTACCGACTGAACTACAGAGGAATCGTGTGAACGGGGCGAATATTAACGGCGACGCCCGGCCTTGTCAAAGGCTGTTTCGCACATTTCAAACCGTTTGCCGATTTATTCTCCACTTTGGGCGAAATTTGTCGTTTCGCCCAGAAAATGGTTAGGTTTCGCGCACCTGGCTTTTGCTTCGCGGATATTTCCACAGCCAGCGCCCGCTGACCATCCGGCAGTAGAACAGCGCGCCGCGTACCGCCCAGTCAAGCACCATCCCCAGCCAGACGCCAATCACGCCCATACCGAGTACGATGCCCAGCGTATAGCCCGCCACGACGCGGCATCCCCACATCCCCAGCATCGACACCCACATGGTGTAGCGTACGTCGCGAGCGCCTTTAAACGCGCACGGCAGGGTCCAGGACATCGCCCAAATCGGCATAAAGAAGGCGTTCAGCCACAGCAGCTCTTTCACCACCACTTTGACATCCTCTTCGCTGGTATAGAACGAGGCGATCAGGTTAGCAAACGGCGCGGTTCCCCACGCAATTACCGTCAGGATGATGGTCGATAGCCAGAATACGTGCCACGCCTGGCGCTCCGCCTGCCCAATCTGGCCTTTTCCCAGCCGGGTGCCGGTAATGATGGTCGACGCGGAGCCCAGCGCGTTTCCCGGCAGATTAATCAGCGCGGCGAAGGAGAAAGCGATAAAGTTGCCGGCTATGACGTTGGTGCCCATGCCGGCGACGAACATCTGCGTCAGCAGCTTGCCGCCGTTGAACAGCACCGATTCAATGCTCGCCGGGATGCCAATGCCCATCACTTCCCAGATAATGGCAAAGTTAAGCGGTTTGAAGTAGCTCTTCAGCGAGATGCGCAGCGCGGGATTAAACCCGACGGCTAATACCCACACGATCGCCACCGCTCCGATGTAACGGGCGATGGTCAGCCCCAAACCTGCGCCGACAAAGCCGAGCCCTGGCCACGAGAAAACGCCGTAAATCAGGATGCTGCTGATAATAATGTTGATGATGTTCATCCCGCCGTTAATCAATAGCGGGATTTTGGTATTGCCTGCCCCGCGCAGCGCGCCGCTGCCGATCAGCGCAATCGCCGCCGCCGGGTAGCTCAGCACCGTCAGCTCGAGATAGGTTAAGGCCATATCCTTAACCTGGGGCAAGGCGTCGCCGGCGACAATATTGATAATTTCTTTGCCAAAGGCGTGTATCACCACCGCCAGCAGAATGGAGAACAGCGTCATAATTGCCAGCGACTGCCGCGCGGCCGCGCGCGCGCGTCGCGGATCGCGCTTGCCGAGGCTAAAGGCAACCACCACCGTCGTACCGAGATCGATGGCGGCAAAGAACGACATGATCACCATATTAAAGCTGTCGGCCAGCCCAACCCCGGCCATCGCCTCTTTACCCAACCAGCTCACCAGGAACGTGCTGACTACGCCCATCAGCAAAACGCAGCTATTTTCCAGCAAGATGGGGACCGCTAGCGGGCTGATTTCACGCCAGTAAAGTACGCGATAACTCTTACGTTTTTTGAACCAGGATGTTCGTTCTACGACCCTGCGTGCTGCGGATGTGACGTTCAAGGGAGACCTTAGTGAGAAAAGTTGAAACTACATTTCAAATGATGATAGAGAAATGCTAATCCTGCAAAGCATTTTTCCTTCTAAATTGTCGGTAATTACAACAAATTGTTGATAGAAGCGGCGGTTGGTCGACAGGGGCAGAATAGATGTTTGACAAAAATTTTTTCGCCGCTAAGATACGACCCCACACGATTCCTCTGTAGTTCAGTCGGTAGAACGGCGGACTGTTAATCCGTATGTCACTGGTTCGAGTCCAGTCAGAGGAGCCATATTCAAGAAGCCCGCTTAAGGAAACTTAAGCGGGCTTTTTTTCGATAAAAACTTAGTTCAACTCTTATACAGTTGCAAATTGCTTCTGTACCGCGGCGGCTGTGCGATGGAATGCTACGCCCTTATCATCAAAGAGATGCGCATGATTTGCCGGGATCGCTAACCCGACTTCATCACCCAGCCCCAGATCCTGCTCTTCGGAATGCCTTACCAACAGAGGATCAAATCCGTCAACGGAGACATAGAAGTAAGCGGCTTCACCAAGGTGTTCGATATGCTGAATCTTTCCGACCAGATGCGCTTCCCGTTTATCGACGAGGCGTAAGTGCTCGGGGCGAATCCCCACTTTTACCCGCTCGCCTGAACGCGTGGCGGCCGTATTGACCTGTACTTCAATTTCTTTGCCGCCCCCTCCCAGACGTACTCTGGCGCTCTGGCCCGTTCCTTTAACCAGTTCCCCCGGCAGGAAATTCATTTTCGGTGAACCAATGAATCCGGCCACAAATTCATTCACCGGATGGTGATATAACTCCAGCGGATGACCGACCTGCGCGATCGAGCCCTCATTTAGCATTGCTGCTCCGCTGTTCAGTAGCACTATCTTATCCGCCAGCGTCATCGCTTCAACCTGATCGTGAGTCACATAGATCATGGTGTTGCCAAGCTGATGGTGCAGTTTGGCAATTTCCACCCGCGTTGCGACGCGCAGTGAAGCATCGAGGTTAGACAACGGTTCATCAAACAGGAAAACATCGGGCGCGCGAACGATAGCCCGCCCGATGGCAACACGCTGGCGCTGACCACCGGAAAGCGCCTTTGGCAGACGTTGTAGCAGCGGCTCAAGCTGCAAAATTTTCGCCGCATTCATAACGCGACGTTCAATTTCAGCCGGTTCGGTTTTCGCCAGCTTCAAATTAAACGCCATGTTGTCATAAATAGTCATGTGCGGATAAAGCGCATAGCTCTGAAATACCATCGCCACACCACGATCGGCCGGAGCCAGACGATTTACTACCTTATTACCAATCGAGATCTCTCCAGAAGTAATGGTTTCCAGCCCGGCAATCATGCGTAATAGCGTCGATTTGCCACATCCCGATGGCCCGATAAACACACAAAACTCACCGTTTTTGATTTCCAGATCGACCTGATTAATCACCTGCGTGTCATGGAAGCGCTTAAATACATTGCTCAGACGTATACCAGACATAATTTACAACTCCTCTCTTCTGAGCTACTTAACGCCGCCCATGGTTAAACCGCGTACCAAATGTTTTTGTACCATCAGACCGAGTACCAGCATCGGCAACATCACCAGCGTTCCTGCTGCCGTCAGCGGCCCCCACTCCGTTCCCTGGAAGGTCAGGAATGAAGTGATCGCGACGGGTAGCGTTTGTGTGGAGTCACCGGAGAGCGTCAGGACAATCTGGAATTCATTCCAGATAAAGAACAGCGTCAGGACACCCGATGCCGCCAGCCCGGTACGTGCCAGCGGCAGCATAACGCTCAGGAACACGCGCCACTCGCTGGCGCCGTCAACGCGGGCTGCCTCGCGGATCTCAGGCGGAATATCTTCAAAAAAGGTGGTGATCATCAGGATGGTGAAAGGCACATTCGCCACGGTGTACACCAGAATCAGCACCAGATAGCTGTCAGTCATGCCCAGCCGGGTTATCAGGTAATAGACCGGTATTACCAGCATGATCGCTGGCGCATAACGCAAACTCATAATGAACTGCTTAGCCTGGCCCTTACGTTCGATGAAGAACACCAGGCCGTAGGCAAACAGTGCGCCAAACACCAGACACAGAAACGTCGACACCAGCGAGATCAGCAGGCTGTTGCCAAACGCACGGACAAAGTCGCCGTTGCTCAATACCTGTCTGTAGTTATCAAGAATCGGCGTAAACCACAGCTTTGGCGGCATGGCAAAGGCGTCGATATAGGTTTTAAACGACATCGTCACCAGCCAGTAAATCGGCAACAGGAAGAACGCCAGAATCACGGCCAGCACGAGGTAAAATCCGGCTCTCCGGCAGATAAACTTCAAGGAATCACTCATCTTTCATCACCTTTTTACTGGCAAATGACAGGACCGCGATCACCAGCAGCGTATTGATAATGGCAATCACCACCGCCGCGCTAATACGGAAATCCTGGAATCCGGTGAGATAGGCATACATGTTGGTCGTTTCCGTTGCGAGCGCCGGGCCGCCACGGGTCATCACGTAGATAAGATCGAAAGATTTGAAGGCATCAATCATGCGCAAAAACAACGCCATCAGGACGATCGGTTTCATCATCGGTAATTTAATAAACGCCAGCAGACGCCAGCCGCGAGCGCCATCCAGCTCTGCCGCTTCCAGAGGCTCATTCGGCAGCGCATCCAGACCCGCGGAGACCAGCAGAATAATGAACGGCGTCCACTGCCAGATATCCGCCAGGATCAGCGATGCCATTGCGGTGTTTGTGTTGCCTAGCCAGTCAATCGGTGCGATGCCGAAAAAACCGGCCAGCCAGTTGAACAAACCGGCGTTGGGATCATAAAAAATACGCCAGATAAGCCCGGCTACGATGGGCGTGACAATCATCGGCAACAGTAACAGCGCTCGTACCAGCTTACGGCCAACAAAGTCACGGCTGATGAACAGCGCAATGGCGCTGCCAAGTACCAGCTCTGCTACCGTGGAGCCCACGACATATACCAGCGTGTGCCACAGAGAGAGCCACATGCGTGGTTCTTTCAGCACCTCGATAAAGTTCGCCAGGCCGATAAAATCAAACGGCGGTGGCGACATCAAATCGATGTCGTACACTGACAGGTAGATGGCGTAACCCAGCGTGTAGAACGAAACCAGCAGCAATACAACCAGTAACGGCAGTGTAAACGCCTGCTGCGTGAGTTTTGCTTTCATAGTTTTACCTGGACCTGCGTAAGGAATTCACTTCAGCCGGTGCGCACAAACGCACCGGCTGAAAATGGTTAACGGGACAACGCTTTATCGTTACGGGTGTTCGCTGCCTTCAGCGCGCTTTCAACTGACCGCGTACCGGCCAGCGCTTCGGACAGGGCGATGCCTGTAATGTTGATGATCTGTGTGGACTGCGGAACGGTCGGCAGGTACTTCGCATTACCATTCTTCAGCGCCGCCAGCATGCCATCCTTGAAAGCGCCGTAGCGTTGGGTGAAAGCATCACTGTTAATGGCGCTGAGTGAGCTCACGCCTGCGTTCGGGTTCAGCGCCACCGACTTCACCTGCGTCTGCTTGTTGGTCGCCCAGCTGATAAACTTCCAGGCTGCATCCTGGTTCTTGCTGTCGCTGGAGATATACAGGCCATGTACCTGAAGCGCGCCGCTGTTACCCGGACGATCGCCAGGCTGGGCAGGTACCGGCGCGTAGCCCACCTTACCGACGACAGAGGACTGTTTCGGATCTTCGTTAAAGCCGCCGTTGACGGTTGAGTCGATAGTCATGGCCGCTTTGCCCTGCTGGAATACCAGACGGTTTTCCTGCCAGCCAAAGTTAGCCGCGCCGATCGGGCCATAATTTTTCAGGACATTGACAAAAGCTTTCGTCGCCTCAATCGCCTGCGGCGATGAGATGGCAGATTTGCCGCTACTGTCGATCCACTGGCCGCCGTAGCCCCACAGGAACGCTGCCCATGCGAAAGTATTCTGAATCCCCTGCGCTCCGCGCAGCGTGATACCGGCAACCTGACCGTTGGTTTTCTCTTTGATGGTCTTCGCCGCAGCCGTCAGCTCATCAAAGGTTTTCGGTACCGCAATACCGTACTGCGCAAAGAGATCTTTGCGGTACATCAGGAAGGTGCTTTCGCCGTAAACCGGCAGCCCGTAGTAACCCTCGTTATACCGCAGCGTCCCGGCATAGCTCGGAACGAAATCCCCACCGTCATAAAATGTGCTATCACTCTTCATCCACTTATCGACGGGGACAATATAGCCTGCCGAGGCATAACCGACCGCGTGGACCCAGTCGTCCATGACGACGTCATAGCGTCCGCTGTGCGAGGAGAAGGCCAGCAGGGCTTTGGAGGTCAGATCGCTGTAGGGCACAATCTCAGCCTGGACCTTAATGCCGGTCTCTTTCTCAAACTCCGGTAATAATGCTTTTATGGAATCGCTGGTACTGTGGCCTTCCAGCAGGACACGAATGGTTTCCTGCGCGCTGGCGTTACCCGCCAGCAGCAACGTGCTGATCATACCTGCGATCGCGATTTTCTTTATGCTCATCTCATCACCTGGTTATTCAGTCAGAATGTCAGACCCGGACGATCTCTCCGGTACGGGCAGAGTCCATAATGGCAAGGGTAATGCGCAGGGCTTCGTTAGCCTCTTCGCCGGTTGCCACGCTGGTTGAACCGCTGCGAACATCGGCCAGGAATGCCATCAGTTCCTCGCGCAGATCGCCTTTGATTTCCCCCTGACTCAGCGGCCAGTGCTGGGTGTCGATATAGCGGTTCATATTTTCAGAGGCGTGATACAGACCGGACTCCCCACATTCAATTTCAATCAGGCCCCTGGTCGCAAGAATCGTCATTTTGGCATCAAGCAGCGTGCGTGAACCCGCCGGCAGCGCCCACGAGCTTTCCAGATTCACCACGGTTCCATCGTCAAAGCGGATGATGGCGAAGACTGAATCTTCTGTACCCAGGTGACCCAGCAGTTTGTTAGTGGTCTGCGCATAAACGCTTACCGGACTGGTGTGCTTCAGCAGCCAGAGGATCATATCAACGTCGTGAACGGTGACGTGCAGCGGCAACGGCAGGCTGCCGCCGTAACGGGCCGGTCCTTCAATCGCAGGGCTGTTGCGACGGGCGGTAATATGGCTCACTTCTCCTGCACTGCTGGTCGCCAGGATCTCCTGAGCACGGGAGTAGCGCGGATCGAAGCGCAGCAAAAAGCCAATCCCCAGCTTCACATTGGCGTCACGCGCTGCCCGGATGATGGCTTCGCCATCTTCCATTGTGGCTGCGATCGGTTTTTCGAGAAAAATATGGGCCCCCACTTTAGCCGCCGCGAGCGCGGGGGCAAGATGGAAGTCATCTTTGGTGCAGATACTTACGATGGCCGGTTTTTCCTGCTCCAGCATCTGGTTGAAATCTTCATAGCAGTTCAGCTGCGGGATCCACTCCTTCAGCGCTTCGCTGCGGGATAAGTCCGGATCGGCCACGCCAACCACCTCTACGCCGTACATCTGCTGCCAGATTCTGGCATGCATTGCCCCCATGAAACCTGCGCCGATGACGCACACTTTAATCACGCTGTCTGTCATTTCACTTTCCTCAGTACCGGGTTTGAAAAATTGAGTAACGCTTCCTGCAACCTGTTCGGTAATTCAATTAACATGCCAGAAAAATGCCAGATTAATACCAATAATGTAAAATCCTTTAAAATCAAAGCAATTAACATTTTAAGGCACATTATTTCAACATATTTAACCTGTTATACTGCCTGCTTTTTCGTGTTGTCCAGCACATTCATGGTGCTTTTGATCAAAATTAGAGCACCATCACGAAGCGTCAGGTATTAAATAAAAATACCAATTTACACATCTGGTATTATTGTGATTATCTATTTGGCAATGACAAAACCAACAGGAGTGAAAAAATGGCGATCGACATAAATCGACTCAAAGATCGGCTGGTTGTATCTTGCCAGCCGGTAACCGATGGACCGATGGACCGCACAGATATCGTGGTCGCGATGGCGCGCAGTGCGGAACGGGCCGGAGCCAGCGCGGTGCGCATTGAAGGAGTGGATAATGTCCGTCAGGTTTCCAGACACCTGGATATTCCCGTTATCGGGATTGTTAAGCGCGATCTGGAAGATTCGCCGGTGCGCATCACTCCCTTCCTGAACGATGTATCAGCCCTGATTGCTGCCGGAGCCAGTATCATTGCGATTGATGCCACGGCGCGTCCCCGCCCGGTAGCCGTGGCGGAACTTTACCGGCTTGCCCGTCAGTCTGGCGTACTGGTAATGGCCGATTGCTCAACGTTAGCGGAGGGTATCGCAGCCGCAGAGCTGGGATTCGATCTGATTGGCACAACGCTCTCCGGTTACACCGCCGAAACCTCGGATCAGCCAATGGAACACCCGGACCTCGAACTTATTGCGCAACTTGCCGGCCGTGGTTATCGTGTTATGGCCGAAGGCCGCACCCGAACTCCCGCTCATGCGGCGGCGGCGCTTCAGGCCGGGGCCTTTGCGGTAACGGTGGGTTCGGCTATCACGCGTGTTGAACATATTACTGAGTGGTACAACAGCGCCCTCGCCGCGGTTGTTCACGGGAGAACGTCAGCATGATCCTGGCTCTGGATATTGGTGGCACCAAGCTTTCCGCAGCCTGGTTCGAGGGTCAACGCTGCATTGACCGTCGGCTGGTCGCCATGCGCTATGATGAAGCGGGGTTTCTTACCGCCCTTCGTGAAGTCACGCAGTCGGATTATCCGATCGAACGCGTCGCGGTAGCGGCGACGGGCTACCTGCGGGAGGGGCGGGTCTGGTCGGTGAACCAGAACACGATCCCATTCTGGAAAGGCTTTCCTCTCGGACTGGCGTTAGAGCAGCTGTTTACCTGTCCGGTTATCATGCTGAATGACGCGCAGGCCGCAGCGTGGGGAGAGTTTCTGCCGCGCCGCGAGCAACGCGCTAACCTGCTATTTATCACGCTTTCTACCGGCGTCGGCGGAGGGCTGATTTGTGACGGGAAGCTGCGTATTGGTCCGCACGGACTCTCCGGACATATCGGTCATGCGACGGTGAACATCGCACCAATGGACCCGGAGTCAGGCACCTGCGGCTGCGGCCGTACCGGTTGCCTGGAGCACGTTGCGTCCGGCACCGCGCTGGCGCGACAGGCCACGGCACTCTTCGGACGCCCTTTCAACAGCCGCCAGCTTTTTGCGCTGGCCGGTACAAACCCGCAGGCCGACGCCATTCTTAATAACGCCGCCAGAGCGGTCGCCCAGGCGATAGCCGATACGCTGATGGTTGTCGATATTGAAGAGGTGGTGATTGGGGGAAGCGTGGGTCTGGCAGATGGCATGCTTGCCCGGGTGCAAAAGGCGCTGCAGGAACTTCCCGAGCTGTTTAAGCTGCCAGTGACTCCCGCGCTGGGAGGCGGCGATGCAGGGTTACTGGGTGTTGCTGATTGGGCACAACACCAGTAACGATCGTTACATACCCGTCGAGATATCGCGCTGGAGCTCAACAAGAAAATCGTAGCTGTCGCCCCGATACCAGGTATGGGTATATTCAATCGGGCGACCATCCTCGAGGTAGCAGTGACGCTCAACGTGCAGCGCCGGACTGTGTACGGGCATATCCAGCAACTGGCTGTGATCGCGATTTAGCGGCTCAGCCCGAATGCGCTGTAACGCGCGTGCCGGCATGAAACCGTGCAGCTGGAGCACGGCGTACAATGAATCGCTCAGTTCATCCATATCAGGAATAAATATCTGCGGCACCACCGCGATTTCCACTGCCATCGGCCGGTCGTCGACGGTACGCAGGCGCTTAAGCCGCCATACCATCGCTCCGGGAGACAGATTCAGGGCAATAATCTCGGAAGGAGAAGCATACGTCAGTTCCTTCTCCAGCCAGCGACCACCGGGCTGATAACCACGTGAAATCATATCTTCACTAAAGCTGGTCAGCGATGAGAGCGGTTTTTCTACCCTTCCGGCTACGGTACTGCGCGCCCCACGTCGCTGTACGATGACCTGTGCGTTTGCCAGCTCACTTAATGCGCGCCGTACCGTGACTCTGGATAGGCTCAACTGTTCCGAAAGTTCACGTTCACTGGGAATGGCATAACCCGGCTTGAGCTCACCACGGCCGATCATGTCACGAAAACCTCTCTCCAGGCGCAGATAAAGCGGTCCGGCCCCACGATTCGCATCGTCGCAATACGTTTTCAGTGTCTCAATGAATTTTCGTTCCACGCCTTCACCATCCATTCCCCAGACATACTTGAAGATTACCTGATGTTACCAGTCCGGCATAGCGCTGATGATACCATTTTGTCCAACTGGTATCTTCTGGTATGGCTACTAGCCACAATGACAGGCAATCGCACAATGAATGATTCACCCTATCAGGTCAGGCACTGCGCCAATGAGCGTCAAATAAGCATTGGCAGGGTTGCACTGGCCGTCTGCTGACTTGCCGTGATGTAGCGATTGTCATGCGTAATAAGCTCTCCGACCAAAACCTCGACCAGCAGCATCGCGCCAACCTTGGCGCTTAGCGAGCCCGCGCTCAGTGGCCCTTCCGGTCTGGCTGCCACCAGCAGCATATCAGCCAGATCGCCCAGCGGACTACGCAGAGTATTGCTCAGCATCAGCACGCGTGCCTTACGTTTTTTGGCAAGCCTGACCACGTGCAACAGGTCTTTAGTCGAGCCGGAGCTGGAAATAGCAACAACCAGATCCCCCTCTCTGAGCGTGGATGCGTTCATCGCAGCACGGTGCATATCGTTAAACATCAGAGCGGCTTTGCCCAACCTAAGTAATCTGTAGTGCAGATAGTCCCCGGTGATGGCACTGGCCGCTACGCCATAAATTTGTACTGATGCCGCTTCATGCAGGGCAATTCCTGCCTGTCGTAGAACCTCACGATTGATAAATTTACCGGTATCTCTCAGCGCCTGAACGGATTCTTCAACCAGTTCGCCAATACTGTCCTCTCCGGTCGGGGCATCCGGCTGATTCTGCTGAATGTCCATGGCCATCGCCATTTTAAACTCGGTATACCCTTTACAACCTAAGTGACGGCACAGTCGGGTCACGCTCGCTTCGCTGGTTTCACTCTCTCTCGCCAGTTCAGTGATGGTCAGATACAGCACTTTCTGGGGCCCGGAGAGAATAAAATCCCCGAGTCTTTGCAATGTCGGGCTATAGCCCGGCAGGCCTTGCCGCAAATGCAGCA
Source organism: Klebsiella sp. BIGb0149 (assembly GCF_004362605.1). Classification (NCBI taxonomy): domain Bacteria; kingdom Pseudomonadati; phylum Pseudomonadota; class Gammaproteobacteria; order Enterobacterales; family Enterobacteriaceae; genus Klebsiella; species Klebsiella sp. BIGb0149. Next base: position 575,122 of record NZ_SNYG01000002.1, read on the forward strand.
AGATATTCTCATTTTCCGTCATCGGACCCGTCTCTATTATCTCAACTCACGCCATAGTGTGGCGGAAAGCCCCCCGATAAAGCCAGCAGATTCGCTCAGATGTGAAATCCGTCAAAAAGTTGATGTTAATTTTCACCGAGCAATTCATATTGTGATAATAATTTTCACCAACACAACTTATCGAGGGAAAAAAATGTCACTTTTCAGCGGTGCCTCTTCGGGAGGCTGGTTCGAGAAAGCACAGCGTTTCGGGAAATCCTTTATGCTCCCCATCGCCGTGCTGCCTGCGGCAGGGTTGTTACTTGGTATTGGTGGCGCACTTTCAAACCCAAATACCATTAAGGCATACCCTTTCCTTGACGTTGCCTGGCTGCAGGGCGTTTTTACTATCATGGCGAGCGCGGGATCGGTAGTCTTTGCCAACCTCGCCGTGCTGTTTGCCGTCGGGGTGGCGGTCGGTCTGGCAAAAAGTGATAAAGGTACCGCCGGCCTCGCTTCCCTGCTGGCCTACCTGGTGATGAATGCCACTATTAATGCATTACTTAAACTGACCGGAGTGCTGGCAGCGGCTAACCTGAGCTCGGTGGGTCAGGGTATGGCGCTGGGCATTCAGACGCTGGAGACCGGGGTGTTTGGAGGCGTGGTGATTGGACTCGTCACCTCACTGCTGCATAACAGATATAACAAAATCGCGTTGCCACAGTTTCTGGGCTTCTTCGGAGGGTCACGCTTCGTACCGATTATCAGTTCACTGATCGCCATTCTGGTTGGCGCCGCGATGACTATTATCTGGCCACATTTCCAGAAACTGATTTTCGGTCTGGGTAGTCTGGTTGATGCAACCGGCTACTTTGGCACTTTTATCTATGGTTTTGTGCTACGTATGCTGGGTCCGTTCGGCCTGCATCATATTTTCTATCTGCCATTCTGGACGACGGCTCTGGGCGGTAGCGAAATCGTCAACGGGCAGTTGGTTGAAGGCACACAGCGCATCTTCTTCGCTCAACTTGCCGATCCCAATACGCATCAGTTCTATGTCGGTACCTCGCGTTTTATGTCCGGGCGTTTCATTACCATGATGTTCGGCCTGGTGGGTGCATGCCTTGCGATGTACCACACCGCCAAACCCGAGAATCGTAAACTCGTGACCGGTCTGCTGTTGTCTGCGGCACTCACCTCATTCCTGACGGGTATCACTGAGCCTATTGAGTTCTCTTTCCTGTTCGTTGCGCCGGTGCTGTACGTCATCCATGCGGTGTTTGACGGTCTGGCGTTCATGATTGCACACATTCTGCATATCACTATTGGCCAAACATTCTCAGGCGGGCTTATCGATTTCATCCTGTTTGGCGTGTTGCAGGGGGAGGATAAGACCCACTGGTTATACGTTCCTCTGGTTGGTATTCCATGGTTCTTCCTGTACTACATCACTTTCCGCGTTGTCATAACCCGCTTCAATTTTAAAACCCCAGGTCGTGAACAAGCCGGTGTTGAAAGTGCACCGATTCAGTCAGGCGAACGTCCGCAGCAGGTTATTACCGCGCTCGGGGGTAAAGAGAACATCGCTGAACTGGACTGCTGCGCTACCCGCTTGCGCATTACGCTTGTTGATGGAAGCAAAGTAGATGAAGTGTTACTGAAAGGTACGGGTGCCCGGGCAGTCATCGTACGTGGCAACGGCGTACAGGTCATTTATGGACCTCACGTTACCATTATAAAAAATGAAGTTGAGGAGTTACTCGCGCTATGAAGCCATCCATGCTGTCGCTGATTCGGGGAAAACTCATCGTCTCCTGTCAGGCGTTGGAAAACGAACCGTTGCATAGCCTATTTATCATGTCAAAAATGGCCGCTGCCGCCGCTATCAGGGCAAACAGCCTGCTTGACGTACAGAAAATTATGGACACGGTTGACTTACCCGGTATCGAGGAAGGCAACGTTGAGAGGCCTGAGAGGGCCGCAAACTGTCTGAGACCAGGCGCTCATGAGGTTGTGGTGGCGGTGCGATCACCCGCCCGCAGCAGATTACCCGCCGCTGCGTAAACGCCATGACTATTCCACCAGCGTAGCCATAGTAGTGATTGACTCAACCGCCCCCTGGTTGAGTCAATCCCACCCTGTCCAGGCCGTGTGTTATATATGCGTTTTGATTGGAAAAACCTTCTTTGCTACCGGCCGGCCTTGTGCTCATCCCTTTTTTGCAATACGAAAGCCTATGCGCGGAAAATGCACCGCTACCGCTCCTGTCGCCACATGCTCGCGCTCAATGGCGACTTCATGCGTAGTCAGAGTCACCAAACGTCCCGTAACGGGTTCACGCCCGTAGTCATCCGCAGTGACCGTTATGGTATCGCCTGCGGACAATCCGAGAGCATCGGCGCGATCGATCCGCCTGTCCGGCTGAGGAGCAGCCGCCCGTGCGATGGCCTGCGCCTCTTCTGAGGAGATCTCAGCACGCTGTCCCTGGCCGAGTAATTTCACCCGCGACAGCCAATCCGACAGGTGCCAGAACGGCTCAAACAGCGCTTTCACGCCGGGGACGTGCTCAAGCACCGTTTTAATCTCGACGTAAGCATGAAAATCAACCAGCCCGGGCTCGCTGCCGGAAAGAAAACGTCGGCCATCGGCAAGCTGCTGTTCGACCAAATCAGCATGGGCGCGCAGCTGAGTGGTTAAGTGGGGAAGATCCTGCTCCAGCTTTTCAATATCCATAAAGTCGCCAAAATAGGCCTTTCTGTCCCGCATCAACTCTTGCGGAAATTGATGGATATTCGAACCAATCGCCAGGCCGGAGCTGGCAATATGCACATCGCGGTCGCTCCAGGCAGAAAGGGCCTGCGCCAACCCCCGATCCGCGCCCGGGAAAAGGGTCGGCGTGGGAAAACGTCGCTCAAGTTCAAGGGCGATAAGGCGGGAATCGCAGTAAATGTCGGCGCCAATCTGCATCACCGGCGTTTTTCGGTATCCTCCCGTCAGAGCAGTCAGTTTAGGCTTCGGCATAATCAGTTCTGCAATCACAGATTTCCAGGCTAGCTGCTTCAGGCCGAAGATAAGGCGGATCTTCTCCGCAAACGGAGAGGCGTCAAAATGATGAAGGATAATGTCAGACATATATTCGCTTGCTCACAGGTAAGGGAAAAAGAGAACGCCGGGTTAGCTATCGCGCTCACGCGCGCACGGCGTGCCAAAAAGCCTGCCACCCCAACATGCGCCATGCATCTAACTCTCCGGCATGGAGCTGGCAATGTTCGATAACCATATTCGCCGTAGCATCAACGAGTTGCCCAATAAACTCTTCCGGCTGCGGGCGGAGGATCTTTTTCTCAAGGCCTTCATTCACCAGATGGCTAAAGTCAGAAAATATTGCCCATGAAGCCTCCCGGGTTTCGTCCCGCAGCTTGTCCGAAGCGTTCAAATAGCGCGCCACCCTGTATTTTTGGGGAAATTGCATCCCCCAATCGATATAAGAACTCCAAAACGCCCTGAGTTCATGTTCTACACTGCCCGCGGAAGCGATGCTGACGGCCTGTCTCACGTCTTCTTTTATGCTGAGATAAAGGGCATTAAAAAGGTGCTCTTTGGTTGGGAAATAAACAAACAGCGTGCCGGTCCCTACCCCGGCTAGCCTGGCTATCAGGGCCGTAGGCGCCGAAAGCCCCTGCGCGGAAATCACTTCCAGAGCCGCACTCAGCAGTGCTTTACGTTTTTCCTCGCTCAAAGGTCTTGCCATATACCCCCCTTTAAATGAGTGACCAGTCAGTCAATTTAAATCAAATCTGAGATCCTTTGCAACAAGGATAATTCTCTCGCGTCGCTCGAAGTTTCTCGGTCTGGCATCTTTCCCTTGCTCCCGCGTTATATATGACATATATAATTGACTGTTCGTTCCATAATGAAAAGGCAGACGTAGAATGGTCAGACCCAGAGAGTTCGACAGCGAGGTTGTTTTGCAACGAGCGATACGCGTCTTCTGGCAAAAAGGCTACGCCGCGACGTCGACGGAAGATCTGCTTACCGCCATGGGGATTGGGCGCCAGAGCCTGTATAACACCTTCGGCGATAAGCAAAAGCTGTACCGCGCCGCCCTGTCCCACTACCAGCAAATGTCTACCGCAGCGCATATCAAACGGCTGAATGCGCCCGCGTCGCCAAAAGAGGGCATCCTGAATATGCTACTGGCCCTGGCGGTTGACGATGACGCCGAGCGCGCCATGGGCTGCATGGGCGTCAGTTCTGCCTGCGAATTCGGCACCTCGGACCAGGAGCTGGTTGAGCAGCGGAACGTGCTGGGCGCCAGGCTGCTGTCCCGGCTCAGCCTGAAGATAGAAGAAGGCCAAACCCGCGGCGAGCTGGATCCGACGATGGACGCCGGCCAGGCCGCGGCTTTTGTGCTCACCAGTATGAGCGGAATCCAGGTTGCGGCCCGCGGCGGTCTGCCGGCCGACAGCCTGCGCGCAATGGCGCATTTTATCGTTGAACGCCTGAGCATTCGTTAATTTTCCTGCTTCGGCTTATTTTTTTACACCCCATTTTTGACTAATCAATCCATAAAGAGGCGGCATGAAAAATCAATCCCATTCCCAGAAAGTCGCGCTGGTGTTCGGCGGTTCGAGAGGCATTGGCGCGGCGGCGGCAAAGCGCCTGGCGCAGGATGGCTTTGCCGTCGCGCTAACCTATATATCCAGCCCGGATAAAGCCGGGCAGGTTGTCGAGGAGATTACGGCCGCCGGCGGGCAGGCCTTCGCCATTGCCGCAGACAGCGCCAGCGCTGAGGCGCTGCAGCGGGCCGTAGCGCTGACCGTAGAGCGCTTCGGCCCTCTTGACGCGGCGGTGGTTAACGCCGGGATCATCCGCGTTGCGCCGCTGTCGTCTTTCAGTCTCGACGACCTCGACGCAATGCTGGACGTCAATATTCGCGGGGTTTTCCTCGCCATTCAGGCCGCGACGGCGCAAATGAATGACGGAGGCCGGGTGATAACGATGGGCAGCAATACCGCTGTGCGCAGCTTTATCGGCGCCGCAGCGGTATACGCAATGACAAAAGCCGCCGTCGCAGGATTGGTTAAAGGCCTGGCGCTGGATTTGGCCCCGCGCCGCATTACGGTGAATAATGTTCAGCCGGGGCCCACCGAAACGGATATCACCGCAGATATGGTAGAGCGCCTGGCCGCATCAAGCCCGCTACAGCGGATAGCCCAGCCTGAGGAAATCGCCTCGCTGGTCTCCTGGCTCGCCGGCAGCGAGTCAGGATATATGACCGGCTCAAGCCTGACCATTGACGGCGGGTTAACCGCCTGAGCGGCTATCGGCGAGGCAGCAGGTAAAAATAGCGCTCAGGAGAGATCGTGGAGCGCTTTATCCAGCGCGTCGGTGAGCTGAAAGTCCTCGAATTTGACCACCAGCCCGCCGCGCTCCGGCGTGCAGCACATGACGCCCACCGCGCATTTTTGCGCCGCAGGGAAATGAGCAAGGCGCAATAGCGGCCAGCACTGACCATCGGCAGAATACTGCAGGCGCAGGCTATCTCCCCTGCGAGTCAGCCGCATCCAGAAAACGTCGGCGCGCCCCGGAAACAGGCCGGTAGCCCAGTCTGAGTGCTCAAGCGTCAGGACGCTGCCGATAGCCGGCTTGCCGTCATTAAATTCAATGCCCGCCTTTAGCCAGTGCGCCTTATCGACCACCAGCATTATCCCGGCCTGATCGTACAGCGCGCTAAAGTCGGCCTTTATCTTCACCTGAAAGGTGAAGTCGCCGGCAACGTCGCGGCCGTAAAAATGCCCCGAGAACCGTTCGAACCCGTACCAGGTTTTACTCCAGAAATCGGTGTGCTCGTCGGTCGTTACGGCGAGCCCCTCTCCTTCCTGATGCCAGACTTTCGGTTCATTCACCCAGTAAAAATGGCTGTTCATAACGTTTTCCTCGCGTCTTCTGCCCAATAGTTTGCCAGCGGCGCGGCCGCATTCGATTTATAACATTGCCAATTGGGCGACCATTTTGTGTACCTCCTCGCGGGTCACCGGGATCACCGAGCGATGTAGCATCACCCCTTCAATCAGTGCATCAAGCGCCACGGCTGCCAGCGGCGAGAAGTGCAATTCCAGCGCCTGCCGGCTGTTGTGCATCCACTCCGCCATCACCGATTTCATCACCGGCGTGCGGCATGAAAAGCTATATAGCTCGTAGCTCAGCTGGCTGGTTTTTTCCCCGGAAGTGACGGCGCCAAAAATGATCTCCACGATGGCGTGACGCGCCTCTTGCTGATTTCCGGCGCTGCTCAGGGCTGCGGTGAAGTGTGCCGAAACCTCACGCGCCAGGCTGCTGAACGCCTCCAGCAGCAGTTCCTGCATACTGGAGAAGTGGTAGGTCAGCGAGCCCAGCGGAATGCCTGATATTTCAGCAATTTTCCTGTAGGTTGTTCCGGCAACGCCGTTTAAGGCAATAGAATCCAGCGTCGCCCGCAAGATATGCGCCTTGCGGTGCGGATCCTGTTGCCAGGTTTTGCGGTTCTCGTTTGTCACTCCGCCCTCCTTTGCTGCCGACGGTAGCATAACCCGCAAAACCGTACAAACGTATTAATTCATTAACCCCATATTTTAGCTTATTTATTAGCCAGCTACAGGCAAATGCGCACCCGGTCAGAGGAGCCAGATTGCTGCGCTAACAAAGCCAACGCCGTTTACTCAAATAATTAGTATATTTTTCAAACCATTATCACTATATGTCTGTTAATGAGGGATATGTGTCCTTTCGGATATTCTGGCGCTGATGCACTATCGTCAGGCGGATGAGAAAATGAAAGCGGCTGCCGCGTTTGCGGATCCAGACGGCGCCGTTTTCAGGCCCTGGTGCCGGGCTGGAAAATCGCGCCATGACTGCCGGCTGCGCTGTGGTGATGGTCTGCAGGGACACGGCGAAGGTAAGAGCTCAGGCGGTTGCCTGACCCATGCGACTATGTTGAACACTGCTATGAAAGAAAAACTGAAGGGTGCGGTTATCGAACGTGACATCGCTTTTGTCGTCTTTCCCGGATTTCAGATCCAGGATTTAAGCGGGCCGCTCGCCGCTTTTGAAACGGCGGGCAACTTGGCTGGCGCAGGCTCCTACCACCTGCACGTCGCCTCGTTAACCGGAGGAGCGATAGCCAGCTCTGCGGGCCTCGAGGTTGTGACAAAACGGCTGCGCCCCGGGAAATATGACACGCTGATTGTCGTAGGCGGCGACGTTTTAGCCGATCTAACCGATCTATTTGATGTTTCTCAGCAATTGAAGTCCGTACTGACCGGTGAAATCAGACGTATTGCGAGCGTGTGTACCGGGGCATTCATCCTCGCTGCAGACGGGCTGCTGGACGGGCGTCAAGCGACAACGCACTGGAAATACGCTTCCCAACTGCAGCAGCTCTTCCCGCGGATTAAGGTTAACGGCAACCATATTTTTACCAAAGATGGCCACATATGGACCTCGGCGGGTATCAGCGCCGGGATCGATATGGCCCTCGCCATGATTGAAGAGGATATGGGAGCCGCCATATCGCGCGCGACGGCGCGGATGCTCGTTGTTTACCACCGGCGGCCGGGCGGACAGTCGCAGTTTTCCGCGCTTGCCGATATGGCACCGCAATCGGACAGAATCCGCAGCATTCTGGGCTATATGCGCAGCAATATTGCGAACGATCTGTCGGTTGAAAAGCTGGCGACGATCGCCTGCCTGAGCCCGCGTCAGTTTAGTCGAATTTTCAGAGCTGAAACCGGATATACCCCGGCAAAAGCCGTAGAAAAGCTGCGTACGGAGGTGGCAAAACAGCATCTTGAGGAAGGCATCGAACCCGTTGAGGTTATCGCCCGCCGGGTGGGATACGCCGATCCTGAGCGAATGAGAAGAGCGTTTATTCGGGTTACGGGCATGCCCCCGCAAAGTATTCGAAGAATGGCGACGGCGGAGAGTCATTCCGGCGATTTATCTATTTGACCGAAACGGCGAACGCCGTTAAATACTCAGGTATATTTTTTAAACAACCAACAGAGGGAAATATGGATTACCGCTGGTTCGGCGCCATTCATTTGATTGCGGCCGTGGTCTGGGTTAGCGGACTGCTGCTGCTCGCAATCACGGCTTATATTTATTCCGAGAATCAACACGGCAACGCGGTTGATAAATCGTGGTTCAGGCATATTTTAAAATGGAATCGAAAGGTTATCACTCCGGCTATGCTTGTGCTTTGGGGATGCGGCATTGTATTAATATCTAAAGCCGGCCTGTTTCACTCATGGATTTTAATGAAGCTGGCGATCCTTATTTTTCTGTCGGCCCTGCACGGCACGCTCTCGAAATCGATACGAATGCTGGCAAGCGGTGAACATATTAACGCCAGGCTGACGATTCGCCGCGGCGCATCGATTATTATCCTGGCGATTTCCGTAATAATTTTCCTGGCTAAGTTTAAACCGGTACTATTTTAATCGCCACGCGCCTTAAGCGCAAAGAGCCACGCCAAAATACGCGGCAGCGGAATAGCACAAAAATAGCGGCAATAGATTAGCCCACTCGCGGGGCTAAGACAGACTTTTTGCCGAATAAATTTGGCAGGTTAAAAAGTAGGTATAATGAGGGCATTATGTTTGGACTAGACGCTTTTCACCTGGCCAGAATTCAATTTGCATTCACGGTTTCATTCCATATTATTTTCCCGGCGATAACCATCGGTATCGCCTGTTTCCTCGCCGTACTGGAGGGATTATGGCTAAAGACACGCAACGAAACGTATCGCGACCTCTACTATTTTTGGTCGAAAATATTCGCCGTCAATTTTGGTATGGGAGTCGTTTCTGGCTTAGTCATGGCTTACCAGTTTGGAACTAACTGGAGCGGCTTTTCTCAGTTTGCGGGCAGCATCACGGGCCCCTTGCTCACCTATGAGGTGCTCACCGCATTTTTCCTTGAGGCGGGGTTCCTTGGGGTGATGCTGTTTGGCTGGAACCGGGTTGGCCCTGCCCTTCATCTCTTCGCTACCTGTATGGTCGCGTTAGGCACGCTATTCTCCACGTTCTGGATACTGGCTTCCAACAGCTGGATGCATACCCCGCAAGGCTATATCATCCAGAATGATATCGTGGTGCCAATCGACTGGCTTAAGGTTATTTTTAACCCCTCTTTCCCGTATCGCCTGGCGCATATGACAACGGCGGCCTTTCTCTCCAGCGCACTATTTGTTGGGGCCTCCGCCGCCTGGCATTTATTACACGGAAACAATAGCCCGGCGATCCGTAAGATGTTTTCAATGGCTTTATGGATGGTACTGGTGGTCTCGCCAGTCCAGGCCTTGATCGGCGATGCGCATGGCCTGAATACGCTTAAATATCAACCGGCAAAAATAGCTGCAATCGAGGGGCACTGGGAAAACGTGGGCGCTGAGCCTACGCCTCTAATCCTGTTTGGTCTGCCCGATATGGCTCAAGAGAAGACAAAATATACGTTATCTATTCCTTACCTGGGTAGTCTGATTTTAACCCATACCCTTGATAAGCAAATCCCGGCGTTGAAAAGTTTTCCTAAGCGAGACAGACCTAACTCATCCATTATTTTCTGGTCATTTCGCGTTATGGTTGCCCTGGGATTGCTAATGGTCACCATGGGGATAACGAGCTTATGGATGCGCTACAGAGGACGCTTATATCATTCACGATCTTTTCTCTGGTTCGTTCTATTAATGGGACCATCCGGATTACTGGCGATTCTTGCCGGTTGGTTTACTACCGAGATTGGGCGCCAGCCGTGGGTTGTATATGGCGTTCAGAGAACCATTAATGCAGTTTCCGCACATGGATCTCTGCAGATGAGCATTAGCTTGTTGGTATTTATCTCAGTCTACAGTGCGGTCTTCGGTGCCGGCTATTACTATATGATGCGCTTGATTAAAAAAGGGCCAAAGGGAGGTTCCGGGAAAACGGTAGTAGACGGTGGACCTGGGCAAAAAAGAAATCCGGCCCGCCCGCTTTCTGCGGCAGACTGATACGATGACCAGCCGTAATTCTCGAGGCGGCTATTTCTATTATTATTATCCCCGGTAAGATAAAGGGCGCGTGCATTTGCAGATAACTAACTATCGGCACGCGCGTCTTATTCTACGGACGAGAAAGGACAGTAATTAAATGAGCGACTTTTCCATTATCTGGTTTTCCATCATCATTTTCGCAACGCTGATGTACATCGTTATGGATGGATTTGACCTGGGTATTGGCATTATCTTTCTCTTTATTAAAGACAGAGCCGAACGCGATGTGATGGTAAATACCGTTGCGCCGATATGGGATGGTAATGAAACCTGGCTCGTTTTAGGCGGCGCGGCGTTATTTGGCGCCTTTCCGCTGGCATATGCCGTCATTGCCGATGCGCTATCTATACCCTTAACGATAATGCTCATCGGATTAATATTCCGCGGCGTCGCCTTTGAATTTCGCTTCAAAGCCACCGAAGCCCACCGCCCGTTCTGGGATAGCGCGTTTATCGCGGGCTCAATTCTGGCGACGTTCTGTCAAGGGATTACCGTCGGTACGCTACTGGGCGGGCTACCGGTTTTGAACCGTACTTTTACCGGCTCATCGATGGGCTGGCTATCGCCTTTTCCACTGTTTTGTGGCGCCGGATTGATTATTGCCTACGCCCTGCTTGGCTGCACATGGCTTATCATGAAAACCGAGCACCGGATCCATCAGAGGATGCAGGCGGTGGCACGCCCCATCCTGTTCGCGCTGCTTGGGGTTATATTTTTGATCAGCATCTGGACCCCGCTGGCTCACGAAAATATTGCGCAGCGGTGGTTTACGCTGCCCAATCTGTTTTGGTTTATGCCCGTTCCCGTATTGGTGTTAATTTTTGCGTGGGGAATAATCCGCAGTGTTAAAAGCGATGCCCATTACCTCCCTTTCCTGCTGACGCTCGGGCTGATATTTTTGGGATTCTCAGGCCTGGGCATTAGCATCTGGCCAAATATCATCCCGCCATCGGTCTCCATATGGGATGCCGCGGCCCCGCGAAGCAGTCAGGTATTTATGCTGACTGGCAGCCTTTTCATTATACCCGTCATCCTGGTTTATACCTTTTGGAGTTATTACGTTTTCCGCGGCAAGACGAAAGCGGATGAAGGATATCACTGATGCTTAACATGCGTATTTCCCCGAAAGGGACATCTTTCCTGAAGCGATTATTTTGGCTGATAGTGATTTGGTCATTGAGCGTTTTGGCGCTGGGCGTAGTTTCATTAATACTCAGAGCGATGCTGACTGCTGCCGGAATGAAGACATAAGCGCCGCCAGCATGAATGCCTATGTTTTCATCGCCCGCTTAGGGGCCGGATGGCCGGCAAACGAATTGGCAGCGGGTTCAGGAAAACGCTCTATAGCGGCCAGTTTCAGGTGGCCGTTGTAGAGCGGTTGCGGGCGGTTCTTCGGGGGCTGCAGGGCGCTACGATTGGGACGTCTGCGCCAGGCGTTTCATATGCTCCCTGGCAACCCTGACGGCTTCATCCGTTCGCCCCCACAGCCCCTTTATCTGCGCAACGATTTCTGGCCGTGCGGTACGTGGATTCCCTGAATTCATTGTCGGCTGCGGGTCATATTCGAGCACCAGCTGCGTGAACTCTGCCGCCTCCAGCCCTTTGATTTCGGCGATAACCCGGAGCGCAAAATCGATACCTGCCGTGACGCCGCCGCCGGTGATGCGGTTCCCGTCGACGCAGACGCGTTCGTAGCTGGGCTCAATGCCCAGGGCGATCAGCGGCTCGTAAAATGGCCAATAGGTGGCGGCGCGATAGCCTTCCAGCAGCCCAGCCATGGCAAGCAGCACGGAGCCGGTGCATGCGGCGGTGATATAGGTAGCCGTTGCTCCCGCGCGGGAGATGAAATCCAGGAACTGCCGATCCTTCATAATCTCGGGAGTGCCTGCGCCGCCCGCAACAAACAGCACGTCGAGGTTGTCTGGAACCTCATTAATCGTGATGGTAGGATTCACGGTGACGCCCATGTCCGTTGGCACAGGATCCATGGTTTTCCAGATTATGTGTGTTTTGGCATGAAGGCCAAAGGCCGTCTGCGGCCCTGCTAAATCCTGCAGAGTAAACCCCGGGAAAATCACCATGCCAATCTGTAGTTCTCGACCTTCAACACCGTTACCCAATTCGTCAGACATTATGTTCCCCTTTGCGTTAAATTCGACTCAATAATAATTCCGCCTGCAGGGCTGCGTGAGTCGCAAGGACGACAAAAACAGACCGGTTTCTGCCAACAGGATGGTATTTTCAAATTCTCCAGCGGAGCTCAATGACATGCGTAAGGTTGCGGTTCTGGCTATTAATGATGTGGTACCGCTGGATTTTGGCATCGCCTGGCAGGCTTTCACCCTCGCTCGTCTGGCCGATGGAAGCAGGGCTTACGAGGTGGAGGTATGCGGCCCTGAGTCGACAATTCGGGTCGCCGGACTTGATATGCACGTACGCTACGGCCTTGACCGTCTTGCGCTAGCGCACACTATTGTTATTCCGGGGAGTGAAGACCCTCTCGGGATGGTTTCAACGACGGTCAGCATCGCGCTTCGGCGGGCCCATGCGCGCGGGGCCAGGCTGGCATCAATTTGCTCCGGGGCCTTTATCCTTGCCGCCAGCGGCCTTCTTAACGGAAAGCGCGCCGTCACTCATTGGCGCCTGGCCGACGACCTCGCCCGGCTTTACCCGGAAATAAACGTCGAGCCTAACGTTCTGTTCGTCGATGAAGCGAGCATCGTAACGTCTGCTGGCGCGTCCGCGGGAACGGATATGTGCCTGCACCTCGTGCAACAAGATTATGGCCAGACGGTTGCCGCAAACACGGCTCGTCTGATGGTCGCCCCATTGCACCGGGACGGTGGCCAGGCGCAATTTATTCGCCAGAAAATCCCCGGCTCGCCAACGAGTTTGAATCCCTTAGTCGAATGGATAAGCGACAATTTGCATGCTGCGCATACGGTCGATAGCCTTGCGGCTCGCGCCAATATGAGCCCGCGAACCTTTGCGCGTCGATTTCAGGAGCAGATCGGCACAACCCCTTTACAGTGGCTTCTTGCCGCTCGTATTGAACGAGCACGCGAATTACTTGAGCAGAGCCAGCTGCCAATAGACCAAATCGCATTTCTTGCCGGATTCGGTTCTGCGGTGGCCTTCCGCGCACGATTTCGGCGGGTTGTCGCTCTCACACCCACGGATTATCGCCGCCGTTTTGGCTGCATCAGCAAAAACAGCCTGTAGCCTGACGCCGTCTAAGGTGACAGAACTCCGCAAACTGCCCCTTTCTATAGCAGCGCTATAGACACTCACTATAGCACTGCTATACTCCCACCATGAAAACACGAGATATCCTGCTTGATGCCGCACTCAAAGTGCTCGAAACAGAAGGCGAGGCGCATTTTTCGACACGTAGCGTCTGCGCGCTCGCGAACGTCACCGCCCCCACGCTCTACCATCACTATGGCAGTGCCGATGGGCTATTGAGCGCCGCCATAGCCGAAGCCTTTTCGCAGTTCCTCGAAAGCAAAAAGTCTGCGGTTCACCCCACCGACCCGGTGATAGCGCTACGCGACGGCTGGGACGATTACGTGCGCTTCGCGGCGGCTCGTCCCCGACTCTATGCCGCGATGATGAGCCGCGTTCTTGATGGCGCGGAAATCCCGGCCGCTACGCAGGCCTTCGCGCACCTGATCGAGCGCATTGAGGCTATTGCGGCCAGGCGGCCACTTCGCCGTTCCGTCGAAGTGGCCGCCGATCTCATGTGGGCATCGGCGCACGCCGCATCCTTTCTTTACGTCACGGCCCAGCTGCGCAAGGTCGCCCCGCCCACGCCTGCCGTCCTTGAGCAAATCCGCGACAGCGCCATGCAGTCTATTTTGAATCCTGAATAGAAAGGAGGATCGTCATGAGAATTCTTGTCACGGGCGGGACCGGACTGCTTGGCAGCCGCCTGATCCCAAAACTTGCGGGCGCGGGTCACCAGATCTTCGCCCTCACCCGCGCCGCCGCCTCTCACGCCAGGCTGCGGGCAATGGGCGCAACGCCGTTTGACGCCGATCTGGAAAGCAATGCTCCCCTGATTTTGCCGGCGACCGACGCGGTGGTGCATGCTGCCGCCATGTTCCGCTTTTCAGGTCCGCGCGTCCCCTTCTTCCGCACCAATGTCGATGGCACCGCCGCGCTGCTGAAAGCCGCCGGGAATTCCGCAGCGCGGACGTTTATCTACATCAGCGCTGCGGGCGTCATACAGGATGAAGCCGGCACGCCGATCCGCAACGCCAATGAAAGCGCCCTCACCTACCCGCACCATTTTTCAGCCTATCTGGCCAGCAAAGCGCGGGCCGAATCGCTGGTACTGGCAGCCAACAGGCCCGACTTTACTACAATCGCCCTGCGCCCGCCGGCGATCTGGGGGCCGGGCGATCCCTTCAGCCGCCAGCTTCCCGCCGCGATAAAGTCCGGGCAGTTCGCCTTCATCGATCGCGGTAACTATGCCTTTTCGACCTGCCACGTTGACAATGTGGTGGAAGCGATTGAATGCGCGCTTGAGCGCAGCGCTGGCGGTCGCGCCTTCTTCATCACAGATCGGGAAAAGTGGACGTTCCGCGAATTCATCGCGTCTATTGCAGGCGCTCAGGGGCTCTCTATTGAGGAGCTGCGCTCGATGCCCTACTGGCTCGCCTCGGCCGCTGGCCGGGTGATGGATGCCGTCTGGACCATTACGCGAAAAAAAGACGATCCGCCGATTTCCCGCTCGATGATGCGCATGATCGGGCGAGAGTTTAACCTCGACGACTCCGCCGCGCGCCGCGATTTGGGCTATGTCGGGAAGACTTCGCGTGCGGATGGCCTGCAAGCCTACGGCACTCCTTCCTCGCAGAAAAGGTTTTCCGCCGTTGATGAAGCGCTCAGAAAATAGGTCATCGGTATGCTTTCCCGAGCCATAAATAAGGGAACATTGAGATACAGCCTAACGGTCGCAGAATATATTTACTGTGAATAAAAGCATGTCTTTAAAAACAGTATTGACACTACTTTTAAAATGGTTAAATTAGGATTCAACAGCGGTGAAGTAGTAGTTCGCTGTTATAAGTTGAAAGTGTTAGTAAGGTAACAAAAGTAATTTGCGATAAAGGTCACGTATTTTGTTGTATGGGATTACGGATGTTAAGAAGCGTTTTTTTACATCGGTAATGTTTTAAGGCCACGTAGTTAGGGTAGTTAATCGCAAATCTGGGGGAAGTAGCGCGACGATGTAAGGCCATGTTTTTTAAAGTTATTTCTTGCGATTGAGTTAGGTACGTTAGTTAAGTGAAGCGATCGCAACGGAAGTCAGGCCACGCATCAAAGAGTATATGTCGCGAGGGGATGTACTTGTTTAAAGTGCCATTTTTGAAGGTAATGAAAATGGTGGGGTAAAGTAACGAGAAAATAGAGGGAGGTTTTAGTTAGTACCAGCACCCAATATTATCTGTGATAAACGTGTACATTTAAAGCAGTATCATAAGTAGTATCCATATTAAGTCCATGAATGTTAAATCTTAAATCAGTAGTTCCTTAAAAGCCCTGGCTGCAACGGTCAGGGCTTTTTTGTATCTGCTTTTCGTATCTACTGCTTTGATCTCCTGTATCAATCGACTCCTGAGTGACGACCTCGTCCCCGTTTCCTGGGATAATTCAGCCTGTACGGGCATGACCGGAGCTGATTCCATCCCGTCATAACGCCTGTCTTTAAGCTCCTCCTCATTGCTGGCAGTCGCACGCGCTGGCGTATTATGCTAAACCATGTCGCTGACGATATGGTCTGCTGGCTGTCGTTGCCGCTCATGCACTAAACGGAGGTTATCATGATTTTTTTGGGCTACGTCACTTCGCGGACATACCTGCACTGGCCCGATCCTCCGCGCTGGTTAGCCAACTTTAGCTTTTATGAGCATCATCAATCCGCGCCTATTGCGGCTGAGCCCGGCACGATAATTCAGGCGGTACAGAACCTGGACATGACGGCGGACCCGATTATTAACGCGCTGCTAAAACTGCGTAAATTACCCGGCAGATGCTATCAACGCTTTACGCAGCATCCCTCCCCCCACACCATTGACGTCAATGATTTTGGCTTTGCCACATTCACCCCGCTGCATCAAACCAGCCGGGAGCTGGTTCTCGGACTTACCGGCCAGTTCTGGCGGCCCACGATGGCGGTTCATCGCCTCGCCGACGCCGAAGCGTTCGCCCGCTTTAACGAGGCTGATGCCGCGAAGCTTATCCTGTACTTTCGGGTCGTCACGGCCGACGGCGAGCACCGGCTGGTCACCGAGACCTTCGTGCACTGCCCTACCCCGCAGGTAAAACGGCGCTTCGCCTGCTACTGGGGAGTTATCCGCCCGGCAAGCGGCTGGATCCGTCGGCGAACCCTGCTTGCGGTGCAGCGTCAGCTGGCGCTGGAAAACAGCGAGGGCTAGAGGTGGCATGGGGAATGGCAGACGCCGGAGAGGTCTGCTTTAGCCTGCGGCGCGCTCACCCTGTCGAAATAAGCTAAGCGGAGAAGAAGGACTCCCCTTCCCCACCGGACGCGGGCCGCGGGCCGCGAGTTAACAAAGCTACAGCGCCACAACGCGATAGTTGGCGATTCTTAATTCCGCTATTTGCTGCATATCGATATGGGACAAGGTGAAATCAAGGATCGCAAAGTTCTCGGCCATTCTCCCGGGGTTGGATGACATGGTGTTTGACTGAATGCCCGACTGTAAAATCCAGCGCAGAATAATTTGTGCTGGCGTCCTGGCATAATAGTCCGCCAGCCGCTGAATAAGCGGATATTTAAGTACCTCTCCCCGGGCTATCGAACAATACGATGATAGCGGGATCTGCGTCTCTACCGCAGCCTGCAGCAGATCGCGTTGATCGAGCAGAGGGTGAAACTCGACCTGGTTGACGACGAGCGGCGTGGCGATCTCGTCGCGTGCCGCCCCCATCTGCTCAGGCGAGAAGTTACTTAAGCCAATATATTTTGTCAGCCCCTGCCGCTGCGCCTGCTCCAGCAAACGCAACGTGGCGCTGAACGCCTGCTTTGGCGGGCTATGCAGCAGCAGCACATCCACCTGTTCAACGTTAAGCGCCGCCAGGCTGCGCGCCACCGAAGCCATAAACAGATCTTTGCGGTAATTCGCCGGCAGGACTTTCGTCGTGATGCAAAGCTCACCGCGCGCGACGGGATGACGGCTTAATACCTGCCCAATCTGCTGTTCGTTTTCATACATCTGCGCGGTATCGATCGCCCGATAGCCGATGCTCAAGGCATGCTCTAAGGCGGTGGTTAAGCGTTCTCCGCGCAGTTTATAGGTGCCAAAACCGCGGATAAACTCGGGCCGATAAAGAATATTCATATCTTTTTCCTCAGGGGACGCTTTAGCGGCGCAGCGGCTGATTCGCCGCCTGCTGCCAGAGCGAGCCGATATTAAACGCCGTCGACTCCAGCAGGGTGGCGGCTTCTCGTAGAGCACGCTCGTAAGAAATAATGCCGGGGACCAGCGAAAACGCCGAGATTAAACCGAGCTCATACAGCGCTTCATATCCGCTGCCGAGCGAGCCGGCCAGCGCAATGCTGGGGCAGCCGTGGGCATGAGCGCGGCTGATAACGCCGGCAGGCCCCTTACCGCCGCTGGTCTGGGCATCAAGCCGCCCCTCGCCGGTAATGACCAGATCGGCATCGCGCACCTGCGCATCGAAATGCAGCGTGTTGAGCACAATATCGATCCCGCTCGACATCTCTGCGTTCAGCACCCCCTGCAGAGTGGCGCCGATCCCGCCTGCGGCACCTCCGCCCCTCAGGCTGGCGATATCGTCCCCGGTTCTGGATGTGAGAATAGTGGCGATCCGCGCCAGGTTGCTTTCAATCCTGGCCGCCGTTTGCGCGGTTACCCCTTTTTGCGGACCAAAAACCGCGGTCGCGCCCTGCTCGCCGAGCAGCGTATTGTTGACGTCGCAGGCCAACAGCAGCTCCACCCGGGCTAATCGCGGGTCCAGTCCGCTGAGATCGATGTCAGCCAGCTCATCAAGCCCTCCGGCGCCCCAGGGTACGTCCTCCCCCGCGGCGGTGATACAGCGGCAGCCCAATGCCTGCAGCATCCCAATCCCTCCTTCATTGGTAGCGCTGCCTCCGAGGCCGATAATTATTTTATCGACGTCGCGATCCAGTGCCGCTTTAATCAGCTCCCCAACCCCGTAGCTGGTGGCGAACAGCGGATCTCGGTCCTCCGGAGCAACCCACTGCAGGCCGCAGGCGGCGGCAACCTCAATGACCGCCGTTTTCCCTTCGCCAAGCAGGCCGAAAAAACCGTTCACCGGCGTCCCCATCGGCCCGGTTACCGCGACCGAAATCCGCTGGCCTGAGGTCGCGTTTATCAGCGCATCAACCGTGCCTTCACCGCCGTCAGCTATCGGCAGCTTCACGCACTCCACGCCAGGCAGGGCTCGACGAAGCCCCCGCTCGATAGCATCGGCAACGGCGCTGGCGGACAGACTCTCTTTAAAGGAGTCCGGGGCAATAATTATTTTCATCGCGATTTACCTGCTATCAATCAGAAACGGGAAACCAACATTCCGCCGTCGGCGCTAATCACCTGGCCGGTTAGGTAGGGCATCCCGCCGCTGGCCAGAGTGGTGACTATCGTGCCTATCTGAGCGGGGGTCCCCAGCTCCGGCAGCAGGGTTAAGCCTTCATCAACGCGCTGTTGGTACATTGCCAGCGAAGGCTGCGTCATTTCGGTAGCAATCAGTCCTGGCTGAATATCAAACACCTGCACCCCCGCCCTGGCGAGGCGCGAGGCGAATAGTTTTGCCACCATCGCTGCCCCGGCCTTTGACACACAGTACTCCCCTCGGTTGATGGAGGCCGCCGAGGCGTTCGAGGAAGAGACGACGATAAGGCTGTAGTGCAGTTCGGGAGAGCAGGTACCGGCAAGCAGGCGCCGGGCAAAAGCCTGGCAGAGAAAGAACGTGGCGCGGGCGTTAACGGCCTGGCAGCGATCGTAGCTTTCCGGCGTCACGTCGAGGAGATCGCCGCGGCTGGTCACCGATACGCCGGCGTTGTTGACAAAGGTCGTCAGCGGACCCAGTTCATGCTCCGCCCGCGCCAGCATCCTGTCGTGCAGGCTGATATCCGCCACGTCGCCGGGCACGGCAACGGCGTTAACGCCCCAGCCCTTTAGCCGCGCTACCGATGCCTGCAGCGCCGCAGAATCCTGATAATCGTTCAGCGCAATATCAAAGCCCGCCTGCGCCAGCTTTGCGGCAATCTCAAAACCGATGCCTCGCGCCCCGCCGGTGATAAACGCTACCTGTCGTGTTTTAACGGTCATGTCTTGTCCCATTGTGGAGTGAGAATACGCCGAAAGCATAGCTACACCCCTCATCACTTGTAAATAAATAGTTACTTACTATATGCAAATATGAGATCTGCGTACTCCACGCGTGACGGGTGAAGATCGCCAGCAAAATCTTTGTGACTGATATCTCAAACGCAAGCAAAACAGCCCGGGACGAAAAAATGAGTAAAAGATAATATAAATCATATTGATAAGAGATATTCTCAGGCAAAACCCCCGAGGAGAAGCATTTACTCATTCACAAAGGAAATATTTAAAAATAACAATAAAAAACAAAATACTAGACAATTCCCTATCCGATAAACGAGCCACGTAAACCCGGCCCAAAGCGCTTCATTGCCAATCTCATTCTCGAATGATATATCATCAACTTGTAAGTAATTAGTTATTTACATGTAACGTATTTTTCATCGGGTTAACGCCTTCATGTAAACCGAAAAGACAGGAAATATCGCTATGTCATTTATTAAAAAATTCGTTGAACAAAGCGTGATTAGCCGACGTGAATTCCTGCTGAAAAGTGCCCTGGGCATCGGCAGCATGGCAGCGCTTCCGCTTATCAGCCCGCTCTCAAAAGCCATGGCGGCTGAAGGCGGAAACCTCACGCTGGCCTGGGGCTATCGCGATCCTGACAACTCCTACTGGAACGCGATTGCCGCCGGCGGGCAATCTTATGCGAAGACGCAAAACTCGACGATGGTGAGCCTGATTAACGGCGGCAATAACGAGAAGGTTCTTTCGGATATCAAAGCCCTGCTTTCCAAAACCGAAGGGAAGCTGGCGATCGGCTGCGATCCTAACGATGCCCCTAACGCGCGGGCCGTCGTGACCGCCTGCCAGCAGCGCGGCGCGTTTATTACCACCATCTGGAACAAAACCGACGATCTGCATCCCTGGGATTTTGGCGACAACTACGTGGCCCACATCAGCTGGTCGGATTTCGAACCGGCGCAGCAGTGTGCGCAGCTGCTCTTTGACGCAATGGGGAAAAAAGGCGGGATTGTCGGGCTGGGTGGGATCGCCTCCAACGTCCCGGCGATTGAGCGTAAAGCGGGGCTGATGCACAAGCTGAAGGAGAACCCGGATATCAAGCTGCTGGACTGGCAGGATGCGGACTGGAGCACCTCGAAAGCCAACGACATGATGTCGACGATGCTCACCCGCTTCGGGGATGATATCAAAGGTATCTTCTCCTCCAACGACAGCATGACCCTCGGCATTATTGAGGCTCTGCGTGCCGAAGGGCTGGCAGGACAGATCCCGATTGTCTCCTACGACGGCACCCCGGACGCCGTCAAGCTGTGCATCAGCGGTGAAATCCTCTGCACCGTAAGCACCGACCCGTACTGGGCAGGAGGCATTGCGCTTTCACTGGCTCACCATGCGGCCATCGGCAGCTTCAAACCCTCCGCTGAGCCGCATGAGCATCGCGAATTTTACGGTCCGACGATCATGATAACCAAAGACGATGCGCAGAAATGGTATCAGGACAATATCGTCAATACGCCGGTGAACGACTGGAATAATTTCTGGCAGGCGTCGAAGGGGCCTATTCAATATCGCAAATTGTAGTTCCCCCACTCTTCTGCAGATATTTATTGTCGATGAAGACGTTATAAATTCAATGAGTGAAGGTCGACCATGTCATCACATTCAGGCTACAAAGATTTTTTGCGCAAATGGGCGCCGCTGATGGTGCTGCTGCTGCTTTGCACCATCATCAGCGTTGTCTACCCGGGTTTTTTATCCGTGCGTAACTTCTCACGTTTACTGACCGCCAGCGCCGCGCCGTTAATGATTGCCATTGGCGTGACGTTTATCATTATTATGGGTTCGATCGACCTGTCAATTGAAGGCATTATGGCTTTCTGCGGCTCCATGCTGGCAATTATCATGGTGAAGCTGGGCGGTTTTAACGAACTCGGTTATTTGGCGATCCCCGCCGCGATCCTTATTTCGGCAGCCTGCGGACTAATCAACGGTCTTATTCACGTAAAGCTTAAAATCCCCTCATTCCTGGTCAGCCTGGGCATCGGTTTTAGCTTAATTGGCGTCACGATGGTGACGACCGGCGGCGAACGTATTCCCCTGCCCGACCCGGTATTCCGGTTACTGCTGACCGAGCGCATTTTTGATTTCCCGCTGATGGTCTATCTCGCCGGGGCGGCCCTGCTGTTTGCCTGGTTTATTCAACGCTATACCGCGCTGGGGCGTAATTTTTATGCGATCGGCGGCGGCGAGCATCTGGCCTACGCGTCTGGCCTGTCGGTAAAACGTATTCGCGTGCTTGGCTTTGCGCTGGCCGGAGTATTTTACGGCCTGGGTGCCGTCTTTGCGGTCGCCCGTCTGGGCTCGGTCGCCAGCAACCTTGGCGATGGGTACACCTTTATCGCCATCACCTCCGTCGTCGTCGGTGGCACCTCCTTAATGGGCGGCAACGGCGGCGTGTGGCAAAGCCTGGTTGGGGTACTGATTATCAACGTCATTAACAACGGCATGGTGCTGGTCGGCTTCCCGACCTATATCCAGCAAGGGGTTTTAGGCGCCCTGGTTATCATCTCGGTGGCATTAGTCACTAATCGTAAACGTCTGCAAATAGTGAAGTGACGATTATGCTTGAATTCAAAAATGTTGGTAAATCGTTCCCGGGCGTTCTGGCCTTACAGAATATAAATCTGCAAATTAATCCCGGCGAAATTGTCGGATTAGTCGGCGAAAACGGCGCCGGGAAATCGACGCTGATGAAAATAATTTACGGCGCCTATCAGCATGATAAAGGTGAAGTGCTGATTAACGGTCAGCCGGTGGTATTTCGCTCGCCACGCGACGCCATGATGCAGGGTATCGGGATGGTATTTCAGGAGCAGTCGCTGATTTCCAACCTCAGCGTGATGGAAAATATATTCCTCGGCTTTGAACAACCGTTTAAAAAGCTGGGCGTTATCAACTGGAAAAAAATGGCGGCGGCGGCCAGAAAGCAGCTGGCGAAAGTCAAACTGGATATCGATCCGCAAACAATGACCGCCGAGCTTTCCTTTACCCAACGTCAGCTGGTGGAGCTGGCGAAGGTTTTAACCCTTGAGGAGAGAAGCAGCGGCCACTTAATTATCCTGCTCGACGAGCCGACTTCGGTCCTGCCGGCCCAGGAGATAGAGCTGCTGTTTGAGCTGGTCAGGGAGCTGAAAAGCCGGGCCTCTTTTATTTTCGTTTCGCATCGCCTCGATGAAGTGATGGCGCTGTCCGACCGCATCTACGTGATGAAGGATGGGCAGGTTATGGATATGCTCACCCGCGACCGCTTCGACGTGGTGAATATTCAGCGCCAGATGGTCGGCCGGGATATCGATGAACGCTACTATCGCGAGCATCGTAAGCACCGAATTAACAAAGAGACGACCTTAGTCGAATTAAAAAATATTTCGCTGCCGGGCCATTATAAAAACGTCTCCCTGTCGCTACACGCCGGCGAAGTGCTGGCGCTGGTCGGAACCGATGGCGCGGGTACCGAAGAAATCATCCGCTCGATCTTCGGATTGATGCAGCCGGAACGGGGAGAAGTGATCCTCAACGGCAGAGCGGTACGCAAATTTAGCCCCACCCACAGCATCGCCGAGGGAGTGGGATATATTCCTCGCGAGCGCAAAATCGAGGGCATCGTCGAAGGCATGTCGGTGGTGGAAAATATTACCCTCGCCAACCTGCAGGACTATTCCAGCGGCGGACTGCTGCAGGTCCATCACGAGCGCAGGCTGGCAAACGAGTGGGTTAAAAAGCTGTCGATTAAAACCGCCAGTATTGATACGCAATGCGGCAAGCTTTCCGGCGGCAATCAGCAAAAGGTGGTGCTGTCGAAATGGCGGACCGCTGAGGCGAAAATCATCCTGCTTGACCACCCTACCCGCGGCCTCGATATCGGTGCCAAAGAGGATGTCTATGACTTAGTACGCGACTTCACCGATGAGCAATGCGGCGTGATTTTGATCGCCGACTCTCTGGAGGAGGCTATCGGCCTCGCCCACACCATCGCTATTTTTAAGGACGGCCGACTGATGTATCAGTTTACCGGCTGCGAAGAGAAGCGCCCGGAGCAATATGAATTATTGCAGCATTTCGTCTAGGTTATTAAGGCCCATCTCCATGAAAATCATCCGTTCTGACTCATTAGCAGTGCCGACAAATAATAATAGCGGTAGCCCGACACGGCCGCCGTTAACCGGGCGTGAAAAAATCACCCGCTATTTACCGATACTCACCCTGGCGGTATTAGTGGCCTTGGTCAGCCTCTATAACCCGGATTTTCTTAAGCTCGACAATATATTCCAGCTGCTGCAGGACGCTTCGACGCTGTTTATTATGGCGATCGGCATGACCTTTGTGATTTATATCGGCGGAATAGATTTATCCGCCCAGTCGATTGCCAGCATGTCGACGGTCGTACTGGTCATTCTGCTATCGCAAATTGGCGTGCTGGCTATTCCGCTGACGCTGGCGATCGGCGCGCTGTTCGGCGCGGCTTCCGGCTGGGTGCATACCCGCTTTAAAATATCATCATTCATTACTACCCTCGCCGTGGGGGGGATCGCCTACGCTACCGGACAGGTTATTTCCGGACAGCGGGCGTTTTATATTCCTGGGGATATTCGCAGCCAGACGGTTGGCTGGATGACCGCCACCGTCTTTACGCTGCCGGCGGAAATCATCATCGCCGCCGTACTGCTGCTGCTGGCGCTGCTGATGGAAAGACGCACCGCGCTGGGACGCCATATGAAGGCGGTTGGCGCAGGGGAATCCGCCGCGCTCGCCAGCGGCGTGAAGGTGGTCAAGGTGAAGATCCTCACCTTTGCCATCGCCGGAGCGTTCGCCGCCGCCGCCGGGGTACTGCTGGCGGTCCGTCTCTCCGGCGCATCGCCGACGATGGCCGATCAGTTCCTGCTACCGGCGATTGTCGCGGTGCTGTTAGGCGGCACGCCGCTGACCGGCGGCGTGGGCGGCGTAGTGAGCACGCTTATCGGCACTCTCATCGTCGCCGTCATTCGTACCAGTATGACCTACCTGAACGTTGAAGCGCAGGCGCAGCAGATCTTCTTCGGGGCGCTGATGATCGCGGCCATTGCGATGACCATCGATCGTTCCAAAATTTCTACCGTTAAATAACCGGAGCCGGCCATGATCCCCAAATTAATGAAAGCGGCGGTGCTTACCGCCGCCAAAAAATTCGAAATACGCCAGGTCCCGGTCCCCGAATACGGGGATGACGAGGTCCTCATTCGCGTCAGCCAGTGTTCGATCTGCGGCACGGATATCCATATCTATAACGGCCACTATGCCCAGGATAAGCTACCGTTAATTCCCGGCCACGAGTTTAGCGGTGAAATTGTTGCCGTTGGCCCTCGCGTCGCGACCCTGACGCCGGGCCAGCGGGTGGTCGCCGATATCAATATCAGCTGCGGCCACTGCTATTATTGCCGGCGCAACGAGCTGCTCAACTGCCCGGAGATCCGCCAGCTCGGCATTCACACCCACGGCGCTTTTGCGCAGTACGTGGCCGTGCCGGCCCGCCTGGCGATCCCCGTCGGCGACGAGATTACGGATAGCGTTGCCTGCTTGACCGAGCCGTTCTCATGCGTAGTGCGCGCCGGTAAAAAAATCGGCCTCAGCGTGGCAGAGTCGGTAGTGGTCATCGGCGCCGGCCCGGTGGGCAATATGCATATTCAGATGGCGCGCCTGCTGGGGGCCGCGCCGATTATTGCCGTCGAGCTGAATCCGCAGCGCGCCGAGCTCGCCGGGCAGTGCGGTGCAGACTGCGTCATCACCGACCCCGAACGCGCTCTGGAGCAAATAAAGCAGCTCACCCAGGGCCGCGGTGCCGACGTGGCCATCGAAAGCGTCGGCCATCCCGAGCTCTACAAACAGGCGCTGACGTTTATGCGCCCCGGCGGACGGCTGCTGGCCTTTGGTTTAACCGACAGCGAAACCGCCATCGCCATCAGGCCGCTGGAGATTATTTTAAAAGAGCAAAGGATTCAGGGCAGCGTAGCCGGGATGGGGGAAGACATGCACCAGGCGCTACATCTGTTGCAGCATCAACGTTTTATCACCGCGCCCTTTTGCCAGTCCGTCCATCCGCTGGAGGATATTCAGCAGGTTTTCACCTCCCTGCTCGCGCAGCCGCAGTATTTGAAAGTCCAGCTGCGCATCGCGCAGGAATGAGGCCTTAGCGACGCGGATAAGGCCGCAAGGATCAAAAAAGGTGCTCATCAAGAGCACCTTTTTTATTCTGCAATCTTCACTCAGGCCTTGCGGTCTGCCGGGGTGGGCGCGCCTTCATCCAGCAGCCCCTGTTGTTGCAGCGTACGCCAGAAATCATCCGGGATCGGCGCGGCAATCCACTCAAGGCAGTTCTCAAGCTGCGCCACCGTGCGGGTGCCGGGAATGATGGTCGGCACCGCCGGGTGAGCCAGGACAAACTGTAGCGCGGCCGCCGGCAGGCTAACCTCATAATCGCGGCAGACGTTTTCAATTTTGCTGACCTTTTCCAGAACCTGCTGGCCGGCCGGGCCGTAGTTGTATTTCGCGTTCTCAACCGCCCCGGTCGCCAGAATTCCGCTGTTGAATCCCCCGCCGATCACCACCGCCGCATTGCGCTCCTCGCACAGCGGCAGAAACGCTTTTAACGCCTCCTGTTCCAGCAGCGTGTAGCGCCCGGCCAGCAGGAAACAGTCGAAGTCGGCCTCCTGCAGCGCCGCATGGCAAACTTCCCATTCATTGACGCCCATGCCGACGGCTTTAATCACCCCTTCATCACGCAGCTGCGCCAGCGCGCGCCACGCGCCGTCCATCGCCTGGCGAAAATAGTGCGGCTGCTTATCGCCGTGGGTATAAACATCACAGTCGTGAATAAAAGCGATATCGATATGCTCCAGCCCCGTGCGCTGCAGGCTGTCTTCAATCGAACGCATGGCAGCAGAGTAAGAGTAATCAAAAATCGCCTCAAACGGCAGCGGATTGACCCATGCCCCGGAATCAATTTCAGCGCGCTTTTTCGGCTTCAGCAGGCGGCCGACCTTGCTGGAGAGCACGTACTCATCGCGCGGATACCAGCGCAGGCCGTGGCCAATCCTCGCTTCGCTCAGGCCATGTCCGTACAACGGCGCCGTATCAAAATAGCGCAGGCCGCTGTTCCACGCCTGATGGATCATGTTTTCCGACTCCTGCTCGCTGATGGGGCGAAAAATATTGCCAATCGGCGCTGCGCCGTAGCCCATTGCGGTGACCTGAATATTTGTACGACCAAACGCATTCTTCTGTGATGGAACCATGCCAGCCCTCCTGCAGATTTATGATTTAATTAACTAACAAGATAGTTATATCAAAACGAATGTTGTGAAAATGTTACCTGGATAACAAAGCGTCATCAATTACGTTGATCCTTCATTTTTTTTCTGCAATTGTAACTAACTAGTTAGTTTATTTATTACCAAATACAACGAGGATAACGAGAATGCACGGCAAACTGAAAAGCGTCGATGACGCAGTGGCTTTGATTAAAGACAACTCCACCGTTGCCTTCACCGGCTCAGGCGGCGGGCTGCTGGAGTCCGACTACGTCATGGCGGCCATCGCGACGCGCTATCGTGAGACCGGGCATCCGCGGAATCTGACCCTGATTCATGCCTTAGGTATTGGCGACGGCAAGGGGTCCGGTCTTGGGCGGCTGGCCATTCCGGGCCTCATCAAACGGATCATCGGCGGGCACTGGTCGTGGTCATCCGAGCTGCAAAAAATGGCCCGCAACAATGAGATAGAAGCCTACTGCTTGCCCACCGGCATCATCATGACGCTGTATCGCGAAAGCGGCGCCGGGCGCCCGGGAGTCATTTCCAGCGTCGGGCTGGGGACCTTTGTCGACCCGCTGATTAGCGGTGGAAAATGCAACGACATCACCTGCGAAAATATCGTTTCGCGCATTGAGCTCGACGGGAAAACCTGGCTGCACTACAAGCCTTTTAAAGTTGATGTCGCGGTGATTCACGGTTCACAGGCGGATGCGGTGGCGAATATCTCCACCAGCGAAGAGCCGGCGGATCTGGATACGTATGCCGTCGCTTTAGCCGCGCATAACAACGGCGGCATGGTCATCGCCCAGGTGAAATCCACCACTCCTGAGCACTTTGTCCCGGCCCGAAAGGTGACCGTACCCGGCGTAATGATCGACCATATCGTTGAATGTCCGACGCAGTGGCAAAGCTATCTTGCCGAATACGATCCGGCCCTCTCCGGCCAGCTCGCCCCGCCGGATGAGCACCCGCTCGACGCGCCGGCAGAGGGCATTCGCCGCCTGATTTCTGGGCTAGCGGTACGGGAGCTGAAGCCGAATATGCGGGTCAATTACGGCTTCGGTATCCCCGGCGGGATCTCCGCTATGGCGGAGAAATCGCTGGTAGACTCCTGCTGGCAGATGGTGGAACAGGGCATTCACAACGGCCAGCTTCTCGACGGCGCGCTGTTCGGCGCGGCAAAGTATCCGCACGCCATCATTAGTTCGCTCGATCAGTTCGATCTGTTTTGCGGCGGCGGGCTCGATATCACCTTCCTCGGCATGGGAGAGATGGACGCGGAAGGCAATGTTAACGTTTCTCAGCTTGGCGACACGATCGTCGGGCCGGGCGGTTTTATTGATATTACCTGCGGTGCCAAAAAGGTGGTTTTCTGCGGCACCTTCGAAGCGAAAGGTTTACAGGTGTGCCAGCAGGGAGAGCAGTTACAAATCGAGTCTCACGGGCAAATTCCCAAGCTGGTGCAAAAGGTTCGCCATATCACTTTCAGCGGGCCGGAAGCCATAAAACGCGGGCAGGAGGTGCTGTACGTCACGGAGCGCGCCATTTTCAGGCTGACGGAAGACGGCGTTGAGCTGGTCGCGGTGGTCAGCGGGGTTGACCTCGAACGGGATATTTTGCAGCGCATGCAGTTCTGCCCGAAAGTCGATCGCCCCGCCATTGTTGCTCTTTGAATCGTGAGGGTAATGCGGGTATCAGGGCTGTAATATCCGCATTATCGTTTCGACGTTGAAATCAAGGCGCTGCTGAAGGGAATCAGCGTCCATGAAATTACGATCGAACAGAATGGCGCCGGTATATTTATTATTAAAGTAATAGTAGTTAACCGCCGCAATGGTAATAACCAGCTGCTCAGGATCGACGCCGGCCCTGAACACGCCCTGCTCCACGCCGCGCTGAAGAATATTCTCCATCAGGGCTACCATCGATTTTTGCGCTGATTTGATCGCCACCGACTTTTTCAGATGCACGGCGCGATGCAGGTTTTCACTGTTGACCAGCGTCAGAAATTCCGGATTTTTCAGGTAGTAGTTCCAGGTAAAGCGGACCAGCGCTTCAACCGCCTCTTGCGGCTCCAGCTTTTCAAGATTTAATTTTTTTTCCGCCGCTCGAATATCGAGGTAGGAGTCTTCAACAACTTTCTGGAAAAGCTGCTCCTTACTACCAAAGTAGTGATAAATCATGCGTTTATTTGACTTTGCTTTTTCAGCGACAACGTCAATGCGCGCCCCGCCGAGTCCCTTTTGCGCAAACTCTCGTTTCGCGGCTTTGAGGATCCGATTTTGTGTCGCAATAGGGTCACGGACCTGCACTGTTTTTTCAGAAGCTGATTTAGTCATTACATCGTTTTGGTTGCGGATCTGGCTGATGATTAATCCTTACTCATTGGAGGAAATCAAGAAAAATTTTTGGCTGTTCTCCTTTCTGCTAGCCGCTTAACAATTTCATTACAAGGGCTGGCGTTTCCTTATCCAATCGAAAAACAGCGTGCTAACATATGTAACCATATAGTTATATATATAATACATAAATCTTTTAAAACATCAAGTTAAACGCAAACAAACCCAATTCATTCTGTCAGCACTCATCACGTTGAGGGCAGGATGACAACGATCACACTCCGGCTCTTACCGTGCGGTAAGACATGCTATGAACGATGGGAAGAGAATTATGAGTAATACATTTCGCCCTGTAGACGTTAACCACGCTTTGCTGCCCGAAAAAGCACGCGAGTTTCAGATGTTCATCAATGGCAAATGGACCGCAGGCCACGGCAGCGAAAACTTTGTGCGTAAAAGCCCGGCTCACGATATTGTCGTCAGCAGCTATCCTGCCGGCACCGCTGAAGACGTTGATGATGCGGTAAAGGCGGCCAGAGAAGCCTTTGACTGCGGGAAGTGGTCGCGTATTAGCGGCGCGGCACGGGCGGCAGTACTGCTGAAAACCGCGCAGCTGATCCGCGAGAAGCTGGACGAGCTGGCGCTGCTGGAAACGCTTGAAACCGGTAAACCGATCGCCCAGTCCCGGGGAGAAATCCAGGGGGCGGCGGATATCTGGGAATATGCCGCAGGTCTGGCGCGCAGCGTCAAGGGCGACAGCTTTAATAACCTCGGCGACAGCATGCTCGGTCTGGTGACCCGCGAACCCATCGGCGTCGTCGGCGTCATCACCCCGTGGAACTTTCCTTTCTTTATCGGCGCGGAACGCTACCCCTATATTCTGGCGGCGGGCTGTACGCTGGTGGCGAAAGCCGCTGAGATCACCTCCGGCACGACCCTGCTGCTGGCCGGCATTCTTCAAGAAGCAGGCCTGCCCGACGGCGTATTTAACGTCGTCACCGGCAGCGGCTCGGTAGTCGGTCAGCATATTACCGAACATGCCGACGTTGATATGGTTTCCTTCACCGGCTCTACCGCCGTCGGCCAGATGGCGCTGCACGCTTCGGCAAAAAACATTAAGCGTCTTGGGCTGGAGCTGGGCGGCAAGAACCCGCAGGTGGTATTTGCCGATGCCGATATCGACGCCGCGCTGGACGGTACGCTGTTTGGTTTCCTGTTTAATACCGGCCAGTGCTGCGTCAGCGGCAGCCGCCTGCTGGTTGAGCGTTCAATCCATAAGGATTTCTGCCAGAAGCTGGTTGAGCGCGCGCGAAGAGTGCGCAGCGGCGATCCGCTGGATGAAAGTACCCAGATTGGCGCAATTATCACCGAGAAGCATTTCCAGACCGTGCTCGGCTATATTGAACAGGGCAAAAATGAGGGCGCAACGCTGCTCACCGGCGGCGGTGCGGTTAACGCCGGCTGCGGGCTGTTTATCGAACCCACTATTTTCGATGATGTGACGCCGGAGATGGCGATTTTCCGCGAAGAGATCTTCGGCCCGGTACTCTGCGTCACCCCGTTCGACAGCTATGAAGAAGCAATCAGAATTGCCAATGATACCTGCTACGGACTGGCTGCCAGCATCTGGACCTCGAACCTGGATCATGCGGTACAGGGATTCCGCGATCTTAAAGCGGGCAGGCTGTGGGTGAATACCACTATTGCCGGGGGTCCTGAACTGCCTTCAGGCGGATTTAAGCAATCCGGCATCGGACGCGAAAGCGGCAGCTATGGACTGGATGAATATACCGAAATTAAATCCGTGCATATTCAGTTGGGCAAGCGCGCCAAATGGCTCGCTGAGTGATTTTTGGCAGAGGATCGGACATGTACGACTACATTATTATTGGCGGCGGTTCGGCGGGTAGCGTCCTTGCCTCGCGCTTAAGTGAAAATAGCCACTGTAAAGTGCTGCTGGTTGAGGCTGGCCCAAAGGACAGCAACCCCTACATCCATTTACCGGTCGGTTTTAGCAAACTCACTTCCGGGCCGCTGACCTGGGGCTATAAAACGGTGCCCCAGCCCCAGCTGGGCAATCGTGAGCTGCTGTTTGCCCAGGGGCGTGTGCTGGGCGGCGGTAGCTCTATCAACGCGGAGGTGTTCACCCGCGGCACCCCGGCGGATTACGACCGCTGGGCGGCGGATGAGGGCTGCGACGGCTGGTCATTTGCCGATATCCAGCGCTATTTTATTAAATCCGAGGATAACGATACCTTTTCAAACGCCTGGCACGGCGTCGGCGGTCCGCTCGGCGTCTCCAGCCCGGTCAGCGCTAACCTGATGAGTAAAACCTTCAGTAAAGCCTGCCAGCAGGCGGGTTTGCCCTACAACCCTGATTTCAACGGTGCCACCCAGGCCGGCTGCGGTCTCTATCAGACCACCACCCGCCATGCCCGCCGCTGCTCCGCGGCGGTGGGATATCTGAAGGACGCAAGCCGACGCAGTAATCTCACCATTAAAACCGGCTGCCATATTTCTCGGCTGATTATCGATAACCAGCGCGCCGTCGGCGTGGAGATTTACCAGGATGGCAAGCAGCAGCGGCTGCATGCCAGCTGCGAAGTTATCGTCAGCGCCGGGGCGATCGGCTCCCCTAAACTGCTGCAGCTTTCGGGGATTGGTGCTGCGGATGAACTCGCTAGAAAAGGGATTACGGTCGCGGCCGATCTTCCGGGCGTGGGTGAGAATCTGCAGGACCACGTGGGCATCGATCTGATATTTGAGCTCGGCAACGCCCTGAGCTATGACAAGTACAAAAAGACGCACTGGATGATGTGGGCCGGGCTGGAGTATCTGCTGTTTCGCAAAGGTCCGGTATGTTCGAATATCGTCGAAGGCGGAGCATTCTGGTACGCCGATAAGCAGTCGGTGAACCCGGATACCCAAATTCACTTCCTGGCCGGAGCCGGCGTGGAAGCCGGTATCGAACCGGTGCCGTCCGGCTCCGGCGTGACGATTAACAGCTATTTCCTGCGTCCGCGCAGCCGCGGCCGGGTCGCTTTACGCACGGCGAACGCCAGCGACGCCCCGCTTATCGATCCGAACTATCTCAGCGATCCTTACGATATGAAAATGACGATCGAAGGCTGCAAGCTGATGCGCGATATCATGCAGCAAAGCGCCTTCTCGCCGTATATTCGCCGCGAGCATATGCCGGGACACGAAGCGCAAAGTGATAAAGATCTGGAAGAGTACATTCGCCGGTTTGCGCGCACCTGCTATCACCCGGTCGGCACCTGCAAAATGGGCGTCGATGAGCTGTCGGTCGTCGATACTCAGCTGCGCGTTCGCGGCATTGAAGGGCTGCGCGTGGTGGACTCGTCGGTGATGCCAAGCCTGGTCAGCTCTAACACCAATGCCCCCACCATCATGATTGCCGAGAAAGCCAGCGATCTGATTATCGCATCACACTGATCGCAAATTGCCGCCCATGTTCGCATCATGGGCAAAAATCGGTTGAATAAATAACTAAATAGTTATTTACTTAAATCGAGAGAAGCATAAAACATTCCGAGAGGTCACGATGAAAGTTCTCGTCCCCGTTAAACGCGTTGTCGATCATAACGTTAAAATCCGCGTCAAAAGCGATGGCAGCCAGGTTGATCTGACCAACGCGAAAATGGCGCTCAACCCGTTCTGCGAAATTGCGGTTGAAGAAGCCATTCGCCTGAAAGAGCTCGGCATCGCCAGCGAAATTGTGGTGGTAACCATCGGTGATGACGCGGCCCAGGAGCAGCTGCGCAGCGCCCTGGCAATGGGGGCCGATCGCGGGCTGCTCATCACCGCCGGCCAGTCCCTCGAACCGCTCAATCTGGCAAAACTACTGGCGAAAGTCGTCGCGCAGGAACAGCCGTCGCTGATCCTGATGGGGAAACAATCCATTGACGGCGACAACAATCAGACCGGGCAAATGCTCGCCGCGCTGTGCGGTTACCCGCAGGGAACCTTTGCCGCTGAACTACGCATTGAGGATGGTCAGGCCATCGTCACCCGTGAAATTGACGGCGGCCTGCAGATTGTTTCGCTGACGCTGCCGGCGATTATCACCACCGACCTGCGTCTTAACCAGCCGCGCTATACCTCCCTGCCCAACATGATGAAGGCCAAAAAGAAGCCGCTCACTATCCTGCCGGTAGAGGAGTTCGGCCTTGAATTACGCCCGCATACGGCGCTGTTACGGGTCGAGGCCCCGCCAGCACGCGAGGCCGGCGTGCGTGTCGAAAGCGTCGATGAACTGCTGAACAAGCTCAAAAACGAAGCGAAGGTGATTTGATATGGCGACTTTACTCCTTGTTGAACATGATAATAACCAGCTCAACGCGGTAACCTATAACGCGGTGAGCGCCGCCCGGGAGCTGGGCGGCGAGATTACGCTGCTGGTGGCGGGCGAAAAATGCCGTACGGTCGCGGAACAGGCGGCGCGCATTGAAGGCGTGACGAAGGTGCTGCTCGCCGACGATAGCGTCTTTAAAAACCAGCTGGCCGAAAACGTCGCCGCGCTGATCTTCTCCCTGCGCGAGGGTTACAGCCACATCCTTGCCGCCGCCACCTCAAACGGGAAAAACATCCTGCCGCGCGTGGCGGCCCTCGCCGACGTCGCGCAAATCTCCGACGTGATTGCGGTGGTCAGCGCCAGCGTGTTCAAACGCCCCATCTATGCAGGCAGCGCCATCGCCACCGTCGAGAGTCTCGACCCGCTGACGGTGCTGACCCTGCGCGTCTCGAGCTTCCCGGCGGCGCAAAAAAGCGAATCCTCCGCGTCGATTGAGCACATCAGCCGCGTCGATAATCCACCGGTTTCTCGCTTCATTCATGAAGAGCTGGCGCAATCGGACCGCCCTCAGCTTTCCACCGCCCGCGTGGTGGTCTCCGGCGGTCGCGCGCTGGGCAGCCGCGAAAACTTTGCGCTGATCGCGCAGCTTGCCGACAAACTGCACGGCGCCGTCGGCGCATCGCGCGCGGCGGTCGACGCCGGGATGGTCGCCAACGATCTGCAGGTCGGTCAGACAGGCAAAATTGTCGCGCCGGATCTCTACATCGCGGTGGGCATTTCCGGCGCGATTCAGCACCTGGCGGGAATAAGTAATGCCAAGGTCATCGTGGCCATCAACAGCGACGAAGAGGCGCCCATTTTCAAAATCGCCGACTACAGCCTGGTGGGCGATCTGTTCGAGATTGTGCCGCAGCTGGTGGCGAAACTCTGATGAGCAAGGGGCAGGCAACGAAAGATGGAGGTTATGGTGGAACGTGAAACGATGGAATTTGACGTCCTCATCGTCGGTGGCGGTCCTGCCGGGCTGTCGGCAGCCTGCCGGCTGATGCAGATGGCGCAGCAGGAGCAGCGCCCGCTGAGCGTTTGCGTCATTGAAAAAGGCGCCGAGATTGGGGCACATATTCTTTCCGGGGCGCTTTTCGAACCCCGGGCGCTCAAGGAGCTTTTTCCCGACTGGCAGTCGCTCGGCGCGCCGCTCGCGACTCCGGTAACGCAAGATGAGCTCTTGCTGCTGCGCGATGGCGAAAAAGCGTGGAAGATCCCGGCGGCCTTTATCCCTGCCCCGATGCATAACGCCGGTAATTACGTCATTAGCCTGGGGGATTTTTGCCGCTGGCTGGCCCGCCAGGCAGAGTCGCTGGGGGTGGATATTTTCCCCGGTTTTGCCGCCGCCAGCATCCTGTACGACGATGCGGGCGCCGTCGCCGGTATCACCACCGGCGATATGGGCGTCAATGCCGAAGGGCAAGAGAAGCCGGGCTTTACGCCAGGCATGAACCTGCTGGCGAAATATACCCTTTTTGCCGAAGGCTGCCGCGGCCATCTCGGCAAACAGCTGATCGCCCGCTATCAGCTTGATGCCGGCCGCGATGCGCAACACTACGCGTTGGGGATAAAAGAGCTGTGGGAGATCGCCCCGCAAAAAAGCCGGCCCGGAGAGGTCATCCACGCCTCCGGCTGGCCGCTGAGCGAAGGCGCGTCGGGGGGAAGCTTTCTGTACCATACTGGGAATAATCAGGTTGTCGTCGGGCTGATTGTCGATCTTAACTACCGCAACCCTTATTTAAGTCCGTTCGATGAGTTTCAGCGCATGAAGCATCACCCGGCCTTTAGCGAAACCCTCAGCGGCGGAAAGCGTCTCTGCTACGGCGCGCGCGCCATCACCAAAGGGGGTATCAATGCGCTACCCAAAATGCACTTTCCCGGCGGGCTGCTGATTGGCTGCGATGCGGGAACGCTCAACTTCGCCAAGATTAAGGGCAGCCACACGGCGATGAAAAGCGGCATGCTGGCCGCCGAATCGGTCTATCAGGCGCTGGTACAAACCCCCGATGAGAAACGGGACCTCGATGATTTTGCCCGGGCGTTTAGCGAGTCATGGCTGGGGGAAGAGCTGCGGCAGTCGCGTAACTTCGGTCCGCTGCTGCACCGTTTTGGTACGCTGGCAGGCGGGGCACTTAACTATATCGATCAGAACTGGTTTAAAGGAAAGCTGCCGTTCACGCTGCACGACCGCAGGGCGGATCATCTCCAGCTGGATACGGCCGAACGCAGCGCGCCCATCAGCTACCCGAAGCCGGATAACCAGCTGAGCTTTGATAAACCCTCTTCCGTATACCTGGCGAATACCTCCCACGATGAAGATCAGCCCTGTCACCTTCAGCTAAAAGACGCCGAACTTTCGCTGCGGGAAACGCTGCCTCGCTTTGCTGAGCCAGCGCAGCGTTATTGCCCGGCGGGGGTGTATGAAATTATCGCCCCGGAAGGAAAGCCCAGATTACAGATTAACGCGCAGAACTGCGTGCACTGTAAAACCTGCGATATCAAAGATCCGTTGCAGAATATCGTCTGGACGGTCCCCGAAGGAGGCAGCGGCCCCAACTACCCGAATATGTGATCTGTTCCCCACCCCGGCAGCGCCGGGGTTTTCTTTGCCTCCGCTCGGCCTCCCCCATCGCATATGCCGGGGTCATGGGGCGGGCGAAACGCTTCTCCGTGCCCTTCACCCACAGCGGGTATGAGAAAAACGTCGGATTCACTATTTACCTGCATCATGCCAGCCCACGAAACCATAAAAACAGGCTGGTCACCTGAGGTGATCAGCCTTATCCCGGTTAAGGTACCTTGTCGGCGGGCGACGGGCGTTACGCCAGCAAATTGCGGCCGATAATCATGCGCTGGATCTGGTTAGTTCCTTCATAGATTTGGGTTATCTTGGCATCACGGTACAGACGTTCCACCTCCACGCCGCGAATATAGCCGCCGCCGCCAAAAATCTGTACCGCGTTGCCGCTGTGCTGTACCGCAGCGTCGCCCGCGAAACATTTCGCCATTGAACAGGCAATCGAGGTATCCGGGGCGTCGGTATCAATTTTATACGCCGCGCTATGCACCAGCAGGCGAGCGGCTTCGGTATCTTTGGCGATATCTGCCAGCATAAACTGCACGCCCTGGAAATCAGCAATCGGCTTGCCAAACTGTTCGCGCTGTTTCGCATACTCAATCGCCGCTTCGAGACCGGCACGCGCAATGCCTACCGCCAGCGCGCCAATCCCCACCCGCCCTTTATTCAGCACGCTCATCATAATATGGAAGCCGCGGTTTTCCGGCCCCAGCAGCGCATCCGCCGGCAGCCTGACCTGGCTGAAGTGCAGTTCGCCGACCTGCGACGAGCGTTGGCCCATCTTGTGCTCTTTAGCGCCGCGCGAAACGCCGTCGCGCGAGCAGTCGACAATAAAGATGCTCATACCGCGGTGACCGGCTTCCTTATCAGTGCGCGCCAGGACGAAGGCCACATCGGCGACCGGCGCATTATGGATCCACAGCTTGCTACCGTTCAGCACCCAGCCCTCTTCGGTGCGCGTGGCGGTGGTTTTAATTCCCGAAACGTCAGAGCCGGCGCCGGCCTCAGTGATGCAATAGGCCCCTTTCAGCGACGCGTTCAGCAGCCCAGGCAGCCATTGGGCGCGTTGCGGATCGTTACCATATTTTGACAGCAGCGTCCCCAGCAGCTCCACCAGGCCGCACTGATCGGCAATCGAGGCATAGCCACGCGACAGCTCTTCCATCACCACAGCGTAGGCGACAGCATCCAGCCCAACACCGCCATACTCTTCCGGAACGGTGATACCAAACAATCCCAGCTCACCCATCTGTTTATAGATCTCGGCGGCAAAGCGCTCCTCTCTGTCCAGCTCTTCGGCCTGAGGCCGAATTACTTCGTCGGCAAACTTACGGGTCATTTCGCGGATCTGTTGATGGGTTTCAGTCAAATACATGGTCATTCTCCTGCCGGCTATTATTCATGCCGCCTGTTTTTTGCGACATCCGAACGCATTAATTAAATAACCAGATAGTTACTACATTGGATAAATATTGCTGTCAATACCGTTAAATAATTGTTGTTAACCCATCGACAAATATTGCAGGTAAAGGCCGCCCCCCGATCACAGGAGGCCGTTCCGGTTATCACTTTGGCCGCGAATACCTTGACTTTTACCTGGGCAAAAAGTACACCTTAAAAGTAACCAAATAGATACTTAATGGAGAAGTTAACATGCTTAAAATCGACCTGCCCACGCCGCAAGGCTCCATCGCGAATTACCGCCTTGTGACGACGGAAGAACGTTCCTGCGCCATCACTCCCGCGTTTAATCGTATTGCCTACGCCGCAGCACACGTGGTTATCGATCCCCGCCATCAGAGCGCGGACTGGCTGAACAATCCGCGCATTGACTGGGACTCGACGCTGGCCTACCGCCACCATCTGTGGCGACTGGGATTTAATATTGCCGAAGCGATGGACACCGCTCAGCGCGGCATGGGGGTAAGCTGGCATATCGCGCAAGAGCTGATCGTGCGTTCTCTGAAGGAGGCGAAAACCGTACCGGGAGCCGATCTTGCCGCCGGAGTCGGTACCGATCAGCTGGCGGCGGCAGACGCGACAACCCTGGCGCAGGTCATCGCCGCCTATGAAGAGCAGATGGAGCTGGTCGAGAAGCATGACGGTAAAATTATCCTGATGGCCAGCCGGGCCTTAGCCGCGGTGGCAAAATCGCCGCGGGACTACCTTGCCGTGTATAACCGCCTGCTTGAACAAAGCAAAGGCAAAATTATTCTTCACTGGCTGGGAGAGATGTTTGATCCCGCGCTGAGCGGATACTGGGGATCGGCAGATTTCAACGCCGCCGCCGATACCGTGCTTGAGATAATCGGCAACAACGTCGATAAGGTGGAAGGGATCAAGATTTCGCTACTGAGTAAGGAAAAAGAGGTCGCCTTCCGTAAGCGCCTGCCGCCACAGGTTAAAATGTACACCGGCGATGATTTCAACTATCCCGAGCTGATCGCAGGAGAAGATGGCTATTATTCACATGCGCTGTTAGGCATTTTCGATGCCATCGCCCCGGTTGCCGCCGCCGCACTTAACGAACTGGCGCTGGGCAACAGCGGCGAATACTACCGCCTGATGGATCCTACCGTGGCCCTGTCGCGGGAAATCTTCAAGGCGCCGACGCAATATTATAAAGCAGGCATCGTGTTCCTGGCCTGGCTCAACGGCCATCAGCATCATTTCGCGATGGCCGGAGGAATGCAGTCAGCGCGGGAGATTAGCCATTACGCTGAAATTTTCCGTCTCGCCGACCAGGCCGGCCTGCTGCAAAATCCGCCGCTGGCGGCCCGGCGAATGCAAAATCTGCTAACAATTTACGGCCTCTGAGCGCTGAGGCGACGACCCAGAGCCGAGGGCTCTGGGTAAATCACGCCTCTAGCCAAATTCTCGGTGGCGTTGTTTACACATCGCCAGCACCTCATCCGGCTCCCGCTGCCACCAGTTATTCTGCGAAAAGATCTCCACTTCGTGAAAACCCGTATAGCCTAACGCCTCCAGCGCCTGACGACGGCTGCGGATATCAATCACTCCGTCCCCCATCATGCCCCGGTCCAGCAGCATATCCGCAGTCGGTACCAGCCAGTCACAAATATGAAAAGCCAGCAGCCGGCCCGCGCCCGCGCGCTCAATCTGCTGCTGAAACTGCGGATCCCACCAGGTGTGATATAAATCGACCGCGATACCCAGCCCTTCATCACCTAACTGGTCGCACAGATCGTTTGCCTCGGCGAGGGTGTTTACACAGGCGCGTTCGGCGGCATACATCGGATGTAGGGGTTCAATCGCCAGCGGCATGCCGAGCGGGCGCGCGTATTCCAGCAGTTCGCTTAAACCATCGCGCACCTGCTGCCTGGCGGCGGACAAATCCTTCGACCCCGCGGGCAGCCCCCCAACCACCAGCACCAGGCACGGAGCGCCAAGCTCCAGCGCTTCGTCCACTGCCCGTCGGTTATCCAGCGCCTTGTCGCGGCGCTCCTGCGCAGTGCTGCCGGGAAACATCCCCCCGCGGCAATAGCCGCTTAGCGCCAGCTCATAATGCCGGATAAGACGCGCTGACTCTTTTAGCCCCAGCGCCTGGACCTGGTCACGCCACGGCGCAATGCCGCGGATCTCATGCCGGGCGCAGCCTTCGATGATCTGATTAAGCTGCCATTTCTGCCGCACCGTGGCGGTATTAAGAGACAGTTTACGACTGTCGGGTTGATTCATCTCGGCGACCTCGTTGTTTGCTTTGCCTAAAAACGTAAAACCCACCTGAATTGAGCATCAATTTTCTCAACAAAGGATTATAGAAATGAACGTGTTGGGTAAATACGATCGCCATCACATAACCAACTAGTTAGTTATAAATATCAAAGCAGAAAGACAAAGAAAGGGAGCCTGGTGGGCAAGAGAACCTCTGGAGTTGATAACCCAAGGTGGAATACTGTCCGGGGAGGAAAGGCAGACGCCGGGGAGGTCTGCCTGATTTATCGGGGCCGAGGCTACCAGCCGCAGACGTTGGTCTCTTCGTCCGATTCATAGCCGCGGACGATATTAACCAGATCCTTCACCGCATCGGCGGCAATGAGCGGATCCTGTAATTCGACGAGGGTAGCAAATTCTTTATCTACCGATATGCCGTTATTATTATTGGTCACCGACAGAATAAAGCCTTTGCTCTGTTCATTATCCACCGACAGTGAACCAATAAGTTCTGCTACCGCCTGCACCGCAATATCGGGAACATAAAGCGCCATCGGTTTCAGATAGACTTTTGCTTGTTTTTCATCATTGTTGCCGTTAGCAACCGCCAATGAATAGCCTTTATTTTCACTGTTCATAAGTTCAGCTTTATCCCTCTATCAGAATTTTAGGATCGACATAGAAATCCACGTTAAAAACGGTATCTTCCGTCAACGCTTCAATACGGTGCCATTTTTCCGCCGGAAAGACGCCGAACTGTCCGGCCTCTATCGTCATCGTTTCGACAGGCTCAGGGGCGGTTTCATCCGTGTAACCATAATAGCGTATAGCACCCTGCATGACCGCCAGACGAGGGTAAACGCCCTGTCGCGTGCCGGCATCAAGATGTCGCTGCCAGATTGACGCCGGTGCCGTTTCTTTGGTCCATAGCGGAGTTGTGCGGGTATGCACGTAGTGGGTAGGAATAACGATACGCTGCATGATTCGGCCTCTCTTTCCGCACCATTGAGCACGGTCGGGAACGGGGAAATATATTGCATATGATATACCCCTTTTAATCACTGAGGGTATTATTTTTTAAGAAATTTCACCCTACCCCTATTTATACCCAACAAGGATTATCTTTATTTAATATAAGGTCAGGCGGATCGGTATTAACCGACCCGCAGTAAAGAATGCATCCTGAGCTATTTATTACTGACGGTATTCAGCGGCCCCGGTTTACCAATCAGGTAGCCCTGCACCAGGTCGCAGCCTAATTGCTGGAGAGATTTTAACTGCTCATCCGTTTCGACGCCTTCCGCCACGATGCGCATATGTAAGCTTTTACCCATACTGATAATCAGCCGGACAATATCCAAATCATCTTTCTGTGCTGGAATATTAATCACAAATGAGCGATCGATTTTAATCTTATCAAACGGGAAATAACTGAGTCGTGATAATGAGGAATATCCGGTACCGAAATCATCAATAGAAATCTGGATCCCCAGCTCGCGCAGCTGGCTGAGGATTTCTAAAGAGCGCGTGTTTTCATTAAACACATCTGATTCCGTAATTTCCAGGTCAAGGCGGTGCGGATCCAGCCCCGTGTGCTTCAGTACCGCGATAACGGTATCGGTCAACGAGCTGTTGATCAGCTGAACGGGGGATACGTTAACCGACACTTTCAGCGGCGATGACCAGCTCGCCGCTTCCTCACAGGCAGTTTTAAGCACCCACTCCCCGAGCGGATTAATCATGCCAATCTTTTCGGCGACGGGAATAAATATTGTCGGCGGCACCATGCCTCGCACCGGATGGAACCAGCGCACCAGCGCCTCATAGCCATAAATCTCGCCGCTCATCGTATCGGCAATCGGCTGGTAGTAAACGCGGAATTCACCGTTATCGAGCGCCTGCAGCAGGTCGTCCTCAAAGGATTTATTTTCCTGCAGACGCTGGAGCATTCCTGGGCGGAAGATCTGGACGGTGCCCGAACCCTCTTTTTTCGCCTCATAAAGCGCAAGATCGGCGCATTTATATAAATAATCGGTACGGGTTTCCCGGTCAGAGATAACAATCCCGATACAGGCATCGATATTGATCAGCGAATCATAGACCTGATACGGCTGGCTAATCTTTTCGCGGATCACCGTCGCCCGTGCCAGAGCCTGCTCTTCGCTTAAATCACAGGAGACCAGCGCAAACTCATCTCCCCCGAGGCGGTACAGGGTTTCAGAGGTTCTGCGGAAAAAGGAGAGCCGGCTGGCAAGATCCTGCAGCAGCTTATCCCCGGAATCGTGGCCCAGCGTATCGTTAACGTCCTTAAAATTGTCCAGATCGAACAGCATCACCACCGCCGAGCCGTTGTAGGGCCGAACCTGATTGACGATCTCCTGCAGCTTTTGCCAGAAGGAGAGGCGGTTCGGCATCCCGGTCAAGGAGTCATGATACGCGTCGTATTGCAAACGCCGGTTCTGCACCTGGAGCTTCTCTTTTGACGCCTGCAGATCGTTCGCCAGCAGCTTCATGCGGACGTGAGCGCGGCGCAGGTTGTTATTTTGCCGCAGCATTAACAGCCCTAAAGAAATACACATGGTGATCAGCAGAATAGAAATGATCGAATAAATAAAATAGAGATTCTGTATTTTATCGTGGGTCAGGTTAACAATATTAATATCCTGCGCCAGCGACATTGACGCCAGCCCGGTCATCGGGCCATCGAGCGCGCCCATGCGCTGCAAAATCGGCTTTGCCTGCTGCGGGGTGATGGTATCCAGCTGCTTATCAAGCTGATACAGAATCGCGATCAGGCTCTCAATCGTCGCCCGGCGCCCCGCATCCTTACGAATAAACTCGCTCGGCTCCCCCTGCTCTAACGGTTTGATCTGACCCATCATGATCTCCAGACGCAGCCGGACATCATCCCGATCGACCCCTTCAACGCCCAGGGCATAGGAGCCCAGATGCGCTTCCAGCCGCATATACTCAGAGACTATCTGCGCGATTGACCACGAATCGGTGTAGCGGGTCAACTTTTGCAGCTCGCTCTGTCGCTCATGCACCAGATAGGTAATGTATCCGGTGATAACGAAAAGCGACAAAATAATGGCAGTGAGTATTCGATTCAAGATCAAACCCTTAGAGCCTATCCCATTAGGCTGTTTTATTTATCAGTTTGCTCCTGGGCCGAGCCCTAAACCCCGGCGTACGCCTTGATTCCTGAGCCCTACCGGTGTCCAAACCCTTTGCAACAATTACGCCTGGCGGGACAGGCTATTACTCGATAATAATTTTCGAAACCTGCCACGCCGAGCGGGAATAATAGATTTGATTTTGTAAATC
Source organism: Klebsiella sp. BIGb0149 (assembly GCF_004362605.1). Classification (NCBI taxonomy): domain Bacteria; kingdom Pseudomonadati; phylum Pseudomonadota; class Gammaproteobacteria; order Enterobacterales; family Enterobacteriaceae; genus Klebsiella; species Klebsiella sp. BIGb0149. Next base: position 618,157 of record NZ_SNYG01000002.1, read on the forward strand.
AGGACTGCTGTCGTAAGGATAAACAATAAACAGCGGGCCCTTGTCGCGGACGCGCATATATTCACCGTTCATTTTTAAAGCCAAAATAACGGGGAATTTATGGAAATCATCAATCGGCACGACCGTCGTATAGTCATTGAGGGCGATAACCCGCGCCGACTTACCCTTTGCCGCGACTAAGTCCATGAGCTTGCTAAGGGAAACGCCGTCAAAACGGATTTTCCCGGAGTACCACGGGGTGGTGGTTTCGACGGTCTGCATGCCCAGCTTCTCTAATGCCGCGCGGTCAAACACCGCGGTATCGCCTTCATTTGTATTTCCAATAAGGCCGGAAATGGTTAAAACGGGCTTGCCCTCAGGCGCGGGCAGTTTTTCTGCAAATGCATTTGGTAAAACTATGAAACAAAATAAAACTGCGAAAAATAAACGCATTTAACTCACCCTTTCCAGGATTGGAGATTTGTTAATTGTAAACCATTTACAGCAATTCTTAAAAGATGTCATCGGAAGGTTGTGAGCTGTTCAATTAAAAAAGAATCCATAATTTCAGAACCTTCCGATCGCCCGCCGATGGCAGGCCGTAGAATGCACATTTTTTGCCGTTAATGCATGACGATGGGTAAAAATCTTTTCTCTCGCCCGGCGGCGCGGTAGTCTCTTTGATGACGCCGTTAAGAGTGCGTCTCATTCCAATAACGATAACGTAGCAACAGCACAGATTGACAGGACAGGTATGGACTCAACGCTTACATCCCCCCGCCCCGCCGGGGAAGCCCACTCACTTCATCGCGCGCGAAGAGCGGCGTGGGGCAGCTTCGCCGGTGCCGTAGTCGACTGGTACGACTTTTTACTTTACGGCATCACCGCCGCCCTGGTGTTTAACAAGGAGTTTTTCCCGCAGATAGGCCCGGCAATGGGCACGCTGGCGGCCTTTGCCACTTTTGGCGTCGGTTTTCTTTTCCGCCCGCTGGGCGGCATTATTTTCGGCCATTTTGGCGACCGCCTCGGGCGCAAGCGGATGCTGATGATGACCGTCTGGATGATGGGGATCGCCACCGCCTGCATTGGCCTGCTGCCCTCGTTCAATCAAATCGGCTGGTGGGCGCCGGTGCTGCTGGTGCTTCTGCGCGCAATCCAGGGCTTTGCCGTGGGCGGCGAATGGGGCGGCGCGGCGCTGCTGGCCGTAGAAAGCGCGCCAAAGCATAAAAAAGCCTTCTACAGCAGCGGCGTCCAGATTGGCTATGGCGTCGGCCTGCTGCTCGCAACCGGCCTGGTGTCGCTCATCAGCGCCAATACCAGCGACGAACAGTTTTTGAGCTGGGGCTGGCGTCTCCCCTTCCTCTTCAGCGTGGTGCTGGTGCTGGCGGCGCTGTGGATCCGCAACGGCATGAGCGAATCGGCTGAGTTTGAGCATCAGCAGCAGAAAAACATGCCCATCGCGGCGAAAAAGCGCCTGCCGGTCGTCGAAGCGTTATTCCGCCATCCCGGCGCCTTTTTGCTGATTATCGCGCTGCGCCTGTGCGAACTGCTGACGATGTATATCGTGACCGCCTTCGCCCTCAACTACTCCACGCAAAACCTCGGCCTGCCGCGGGAGCTGTTCCTCAACATCGGCCTGCTCGTCGGCGGGATCAGCTGCCTGACCATTCCGTGCTTCGCCTGGCTGGCGGACCGCTTTGGCCGTCGACGCATCTATATTACCGGCGCGCTGATCGGCACCCTGAGCGGCTTCCCGTTCTTTATGGCCCTCGAAAGTCAGTCCTATTTCTGGATCCTGTTCTTCGCGCTAATGCTGGCCAATATCGCCCACGATATGGTGGTTTGCGTGCAGCAGCCGATGTTCACCGAAATGTTCGGCGCCAGCTACCGCTACAGCGGCGCCGGCGTGGGTTACCAGGTCGCCAGCGTCGTCGGAGGCGGCTTTACCCCCTTCATCGCCGCCGCGCTGGTCACCTTCTCCGCAGGCTCCTGGCACAGCGTCGCCATCTATCTGACCGCCGGCTGCCTGCTCTCGGCCATCACGGCCATGTTGATGAAAAAACCTCAGCACGCCTGATAGCGCCAGGGACGGCGGGAGACCGTCGTCCCTAAGGAGACCCCATGTACCAGCACAACAGAGCGGCCTGCTGGCCGCAGCGCTTCATTCATCAACAGCTGCCGCTGCAGTACCACGCTGACCCGACGCTTGCCGAGCTGCCGCTGTTCGAGCGGGCCCGCGGCGGCGAAGCGCTGGCCCAGCTATGGCAGGCCCCGCAGGGATTCGTCGTTCCCGGCAGCTACCGGAAATTTAGCCAGCTCTCCGCCGTTAGCGAACGTTTTGCCGCGCGCGGCTGGCCGGTTTGGCTGCGCCGCTCCGGCGGCGGCCTCGTGCCGCAGGGGCCGGGGATTGTCAATCTCAGCCTTGCCTGGCCGGTCTATCAGCCGCTGGGCGAGGCCGCTGAACCTATCTATCTGATGCTCTGCGGTCTGCTGCAGCGCGCGCTGGCGACCTTTGGCGTCGATGCCCACTTCCAGGCGGTAAGCGGCTCGTTTTGCGACGGACGCTATAACCTCGCCTGCGGTCAGGGGGAGCAGGCGCGTAAAATTGCCGGGACCGCGCAGTACTGGCGGCCGATGGCGGAGGGCCGAGGTCATGTGGTGCTCGCGCATGCGGTGATCCTGATCGATGCCGATCCGATCGCCGCGCATCGGGCGGCCAATGATTTTGAGTCACAGCTGGGCAGCGGGCGGATTTACCACGCGGATAAAACCATCACCCTCGCCCAGCACCTGGCCGGTGAAAAAGATCTGCTTTCCCGCTTCCGCCAGGCGCTGGCGATCGAGCTGCAAAATCTTAGCTGAAGGTACTTTTCAGATAGCGGCTGAAGGTCTCTACCGCCCGCGATACGCGCGGCGCGTAGGGGCGGATGACGTACAGACTCCCGGCAAACACGTCCACCGGCCGCCAGCCGGGCAGCAGCGCCTGTACCTCTGCGCGCGCTATCGCCTCCCGGGCGCTAAAATCGGGCAATAGCGCAATCCCAAGCCCCGACAGCACCGCATCGCGAAGCGATTCGCTGTTATTAGTGGCAAAGGGGCCGCGCACCGGGACGCTCACGCGCTCGGCGCGATCGTCGTCAGATTCAAACGTCCACTGCGGGATTTGCGAACCGCGCGGGTAGGTCAGACACTGGTGATGGCGTAGCGCATCGGGGGACTCCGGGGCGCCAAAGCGGCGGATATACGCCGGGGAGGCAACAATCAGCGTGGTGGTTTGACACAGCGTCCACGCGACGTGGGTATCCGGCAGCGCCTCGCGTCGGCAGTGACGGATCGCGAGGTCAAATCCTTCGCTGGCAAGGGATACCAGCCGGTCGGTGACCTCCAGCTGCAGCTCAAGCTGCGGATGCTGATGCAGAAACGGCGTCATCGCCGGGACCAGCTGCTGGCGCGAAAAGGCAACCGGGGCCGTCACCCGCAGCGTACCGCGCAGCGGCCCCGCCTCATCACGGGTGCCGTTAAAGATATCGCGCAGCTGGCCGAAGGGCGCGTTCAGCTCAGCCACCAGCCTGAGCCCGTCTTCGCTGAGCGTCACACTGCGGGTGGTCCGGTGGACCAGCGTCTTGCCGGTGACCCGCTCCAGCTCGCTTATTTTCTGGCTGACTGCCGATTTACTGACCGCCAGCTTTTCCGCCGCGCGGGTATAGCTCTTCTGCTCTTCCAGCACCGTGAGCCAGTACAAATGGGTCCAGAAAACGTCGGGGCGCGGATCGCTCATCTCGATTGTTCACCTGTAAAAACAATGAATTCAAATATAGCGGTTTTTGCCCGTCGTCACATTAGATAGCATCGGTTTTGCCCACTCATCGTACATAAGACAATAAGGATGACCTGCTATGCCGCTCCTGACATTTGACGTGATCGAAGGTCGCAGTGAAGATGAAATAAAAACGCTGCTCGATGCCGCCCACCGCGCCGTACTGCATGCCTTCAAGGTACCGGAACGCGATCGCTACCAGATTGTTCATGAAAACAAGCCTCACCATATGGTGATTGAGGATACCGGTTTAGGCCTGTCGCGAAGCCACCGGCTGGTGGTAGTGAGGGTGTTCACCAGCCCACGCAGCGAAGAACAAAAACAGCTGTTCTACGCGACGCTGCTCGCCGAACTGCAGGAACACTGCGGGCTGAGCCCCGACGATCTCATGGTTTCGGTGATGAGCAACCAAAAAGGTGACTGGAGTTTTGGCCGCGGCGTGGCGCAGTATCTGACCGGCGAGCTTTAGCCGCTCACCGCCGGCCCTCGCCGACGGCGGCGCTACGCCCTCGGCGCAGCGGCCATGCGCCTGCGCGCCTTTTGTTCAATATTTTCCAGCAGCTCCTGGACGTCATCTTCATCAATATCAAGGAACTGGCCATCGAGCAGCGCGGCGTGAATGTCCTCGCGGGTCACCGACAGCCCCAGCGGAACGACCTTGCTTTTCACCTCTTCCGCCGCCAGCGGGTGCGGATAGCGGCGCCCGACGAGGTTATTAAATACGATCGCCAGCAGGGCCAGCATGGCGGAGTTCAGCAGTACCGGCGTCAGCACGAAGTGATAGCCTTCGCTGTGTACGCCGGCGCCGCCGAGGATGGCCGTCAGGGCCACGGCGCCGCCCGGCGGATGCAGGCAGCGCAGGAAATACATGCCCGCAATCGCCAGCCCGGCCGCCAGCCCGCAGGCCAGCGCAAGGTTGGGCACCAGCACGCCCACGGTCACGCCGATCAGCGCCGACAGCACGTTACCGCCGACAATCGACCACGGCTGCGCCAGCGGACTGCTGGGCACGCCAAACAGCAGCACCGCCGAAGCGCCCATAGGGGCGATAAACCACAGGTTGACTTCGCCCAGCAGCCAGTGGCTGAACATACTGGTGACCGCCAGCCCCGTGCCTGCGCCGATGGAGCCGAGGAGAATATGCTTTCTGGCAACCGGCAGCGCGTGCGGCTTCAGGCGGCCGATAAAAATGCGGATCCGCGAAAACAGCGCGGAAGGTAAAACGCTTAACATTTCACTGCTCACTCACGTCATATAAATTACTTATATTTTATTTTCTTTTTTTAACCATATTTTAACAACCACGCATTTATCATGCCTATTCGCCCTCGCCCTGTCCGGCGGCCAGCCATTGACCCTGGCTATGTGATTTCAGCGTACTGCGCTAGAATCATCCCCGTTCGGAATTTCCCCCACTCTACGGATTGAAGGCATAATACGTTGAATAATAATATTAATTTAGAGAAAGAAGTGGCATGGGCCAGCCAGAACATGCCGCGCACCCTGCGCCAGGTGGCCGCGCTTCCCGACCTGAGCCAGGTACGACTGGCCTGCTGTATGCATCTGGATATGAAAATGATCCCGCTGGTGCAGGGCATCCTGGAAAAGGGCGCGCAGGTCTTTTTAACAACCTGCAACCCAACCACCGTACAGGACGAGGTCGTTAGCTGGCTGGTGGCGCGCGGCGCAGAAGCCAGCGCCTGGCGCGATATGAGCGATGCCGACTGGCGGCAGTCGTGGGAAAAGGCCATCGCCTGGGGGCCGACGCATCTGTGTGAAATGGGGGCCGATATCACCACCCTGCTCCACCAGCGCGGTGAATTTGGCAATATCGTGGCCGGGCTGGAAGCGACCGGTTCCGGCGTCAGCCGGCTGGGCGATATTCGCCCGGGCTATCCGATTTTTAACTGGGACGATCTGCCGGTTAAAGAGGGCCTGCATAACCGCCACATGGTCGGCCTGACAGCATGGCACACCTTCTTCCAGACCACCCACCTCACGCTGCATGAGAAAAAAGTGCTGGTGATCGGCTATGGCCTGGTGGGCCAGGGCGTTGCCGCCGCCGCGAAGGCCTTCGGGGGCCAGGTGATGGTCGCCGAAATCGACCCCGCCCGTCGCCTGCAGGCGGCTTACGACGGCTGGCATGTCGTCGAACTGCAGGACGCCATGGCTTCAGCTGACGTCGTCGCAACGGCAACCGGCGCGAAAAAGGTGGTTAACAGCAGCGCGCTGGATAAAGCGAAAGACGGGGTATTTATCCTTAACGTCGGCCACGTTGCGGAAGAGATTGACTGCGGCTACCTGCGCCAGTTCAGCCATGAAGAGGTGATGCCGTATATCAACGCCTATCAAATGGGCGCTAAAACCCTTTACCTGATGGCCAACGGTTCGATGCTCAACCTGACCGCCGGTTTTGGCGATAGCCTGAACGCCTTTGACGTTACCCTGGCGGTGATGACCAGCGGTATCAACCATATCGTGACCGACGGCATGCAGGCCGAGGCCGAGGTCTATCTGCTGCCGCAGAGCGTGTGGCAAAAAGCGCTGTAGCCCGGATGACAGCAGGGCGCCTGACGGCGCCCTGCTTTGCAGTTTAGCGACTCTCCGGCAGGACGATATTGCTCTCCGCCAGGGTTCCCATCTCGTTAAACACCGTACAGGCCGCCTCCACCAGGTGCATCGCCAGCGCCGCGCCGCTCCCCTCGCCCAGACGCATCCCCATATCCAGATACGGCTCGAGCTGCAGATGCTCAAGCGCAATGCGCGCCCCCTTTTCCGCCGACAGATGGGAGGGGATCAGATAGGGATGAACGGCTGGTGCAATGCGGCAGGCCGCCAGCGCCGATGCGTAGGAGAGGAATCCGTCCAGCACCACCGGCAGCCCGCAGGAGGCGGCACCCAGCATCACGCCGGTCATGCCAACCAGATCGAAACCGCCAACCTTCGCCAGCACCTCGAGGCCATCCTCCGCCCGCGGCTGATTGACGGCAATGGCCCGACGCACCACCTCCGCCTTATGCGCCAGCTGCGATACCGGCAGGTTGGCCCCGATGCCGACGGTTTCCTGCGCATCGCGTCCGGTCAGCACGCTCAGCACCGCCGCCGCCGGCGTGGTGTTCGCCATTCCCAGTTCGCCGACGCCGAACAGCGTCACGCCCTGAGCCGCCAGTTCGCGGGTGTAGGCGATGCTCGAGAGCAGCAGCGCCGTCGCCTGCTCGCGGCTCATCGCCGCCGTTTGCGCAATATTGCCGCTGCCTCGCGCGACTTTCAGGTCGACAAGACCGGGGATCGGATCAGCGTCGATCCCAACGTCAACCACCCGAACTTTTGCCCCCGTCTGCGCCGCCAGGACGCAAACGCCGGTGTTTTGCCGGGTCATGTTTCTCGCCTGAATCGCGGTAATTGCCTGGGGCGAGATAGCCACACCCTCGTGCCAGACGCCGTGATCGGCGCACATCACCACGATGGCTTTTTCTGCCAGCCGCAGCCGGCCTTTCAGCCCCGGCATGCCGGCAAGCTGCACCGCCAGCGCCTCCAGGCGGCCGAGGCTGCCGGGCGGTTTTAATAAACCATCAAGATGCTGCTGCGCCTGGGCCATCGCCGCCCGATCCGGCTGCGGAATGTCGGCAATGAGGGCCGAAAGTGTGTCCATGATGTTCCTCGTAGCGCTTAAAGGGAGCGGACCGTTGCGCCCGTATTCTCTGCGTTCGGGCCAGCAGCCTGCGTTATACGGCGGTTCGCCATACGGAAGAAAGGAGTCGTTCAGAGGGAATGCCGGGGATAACTCCCGGCGACGAGAACCGCCGCCGGGCAGGGTCGAGGAGATTACTCTTCGACCTTCGCTTCGCCGATAACTTTCAGCTTTTTGGAGATGTCGCGGCGCTCTTTAGAGAGTTCAGCATTTTTGATGATGTAATCATCAACGCGATCTTCGTAATCGCTCTTCATGCTGGCAATGATGCCCTGGATAGCTTCAACGCTCATGCCCGGTTTGATGTAATCGCTGAGGTTGTCCAGCAGCAGTACGCGCTTTTGGTTATCGCGGATCTTTTTCTCAACGTCCTGAATTTCACGCTGCAGCTTGTTCTTACGACGATACAGACGAACAAACTCCAGTACGTCCTGGAAAGAAGGCTTAGTTGTTTCCATTTTTATACCCCTAATATTTGAGATTCGGATTCGCTAAAGCGACTGCAATATAGGGCTAACATAACTGTTAGCAGCCGCTGATGACAATGTTTTTTCCTTTAGGGTTATCATACCCCTAAATGTTGCTGAATCGAAGCAACCTGTGGTCGTTCTCGCGCATCTGGCTTTTATTTACGCAACGCCCGACAGATCAAATTCGACAGCAGCTCAAGCTGGCGCGCCAGCTCTATCGTCAGCCAGACGTAGCCGTGTATCGGCGTTTCCGAGAGGTTTTCGCCCGGATGCTCTCTAATAAGCTGACGCAGTTCGGCGACGATTTCATTAAGCTTTTCAGTATTGGCGCGGATCGGCTGCGGGTTACCTTCATAGAGGGCGTGGGCGATGGTCAGCAGCGTTTGCTGGGTCATCTGCTGAGTTTCGCGCAGCGTACGGGAATTTAGCATCACAAAGTGCCCCGGTCGAGAGCCCCAGTAAGCGTTGACCTGCAGCTCAAGCATACAGACCAGGTTACGGCTGACGGTCTGAATCGCCTCGAAAATGGCCTTCTGGATATGGGTCTCTTTACTTGCCGGCGTAATCAGTCCGCGCATTTTTACCACGTCGTTGAGGACTTTTTGCAGGTGCTTTTCCAGCCGCGGACGCTCGACCAGGTTTGGTGAGATCCCGGCCTGATACAGGCGATTAAGGGCAGTAACGTAATTTGCCATCTGGATACGCCAGTGCAGAAACGCCCGCTGCGGCCAGATACCGGTAAACAGCATCGCCAGCAGGGAACCGAAGATAACGTCGCCGCTTCGCCACAGCGCGGTGTTCATGTCTCCCGGCGGCGCCCCTACCACCACCGCCAGCGTAATGCCGATCAGCAGCGCCTGATAGGGCTTTTTCCCTAAGGCCAGCCAGCCGCAGAGGAACATCGCCGCCGCGCACCACAGCACCATCACGGGTAGGGAGATAAGCTCCAGCTTGAGCGCCACCAGCCCCAGCGCAGAACCGAGGATGGTGCCGCCGATCCGCTGAAACGCGCGCGGCACCACGTTGCCCCAGAACGATATCGGCCCCATCACCACCACCAGCGTAATCAGCGGCCAGGTGCCTTCCGGTACCTTCAGCAGCCGTACCAGTAAAAAAGTGAGAACAAAAGCCAGCGCGATGCGAATGCCATGCACGATTCGGTAATGTCGATACAGGCGAATTTCGAAAGGCTTAAGTGATTTATCAGCGCGCACGACTCTCTCCGCTAAGAAGAAAAGGCCGATTGTAACTGTTTTTTCACCGCACGCCTCACGCTAATGTAAGAAACCTTGTACATCTCGGGGATAAGCGCCTACCTGCCGATGTGCTCAACCGGCACGTACATTTCGATATCCCAGTAGCCGTCGTGATTGCCGTCGTTAAGATAGCGCTCAAAGCAGGGTTTTGCCGCCAGCTGATACTCTTTACTTTGCAGCAGGCTTGCAAAGAACTGCAGCCAGGGCGTGGAGAAATCATGATTCAGCACCCGCGCGCTGGCAAAAGCGTACTCCCCACCGGCGATCTCGGTGAGGATCGTCCCTTCGCTATTGGCAGGAATGACGAAGTCGTCATCCACCGTAACCACGGTGTCGCAGCGCAGCTTCTCTGCCGGAACCTGCTCCGGGTTGTCGTAATAGACGGCGATCCACTCCCGGGCCGGGATCTGGCGGCTGCTGACCCACGCCGACAGCTGCTCAAAGCCCTGCTTAACGGTCTGTTCCCAGGGCCCAACCATATGAAAACCGGCGATTTTACGCGCGCCGACGGACTTAACGCTGTAGTTCATATTGCCTCCGCGATTGATTGAAACACTGTATAAATATACATGCAATGTAGCAGGCAGCCAAAAAACAGTATGTGCGCGGATTCACAGAGTCGCCATTGGCCGGCGTTGAAAAAATGATTCAGGAAGCCGGCACGCAGAACGGTTACTTCAACCGCGCCTCAATGCCACCTCTGGATAAATTGTTTTCGCCGCGCTGATTATTGATAATCGTTATGTAAATAAAAACATAACGAGTGGGAATATCGATGCAAGGAAAAATGAAGTTTACGCTGGCCGCCGTGCTGGCACTGCAGTTTGCTCATGCGGCGATGGCGCAGGATATTCGCGTCACCTACGCCGGCTCGATGGGTAAAGTGATGGATCAGGGGCTAGGCCCGGCGTTTGCCAAAGCGCAAAGCGGCGATTATCAGGGCCAAGGCCAGGGCGCCTACGGCATGGCGCGCCTGCTGGCCAGCCACAAGCTGACCGCCGACGTTTTCATTTCCATTACCCCGGGTCCGATGCAAATCCTCAAAGACGCCGGGCTGATCGACGAGGCGATACCGGTCGCCAGCACCAGCATGGTGGTCGCGTACAGCCCCAAAGGAAAATATGCCGCGCAGTTTGCCGCGGCGAATAAAAACCAGGACGCCTCGTGGCTGAAGCTGCTGGCGCAGAAAGACGTCAGCTTTGGCCGCACCGACCCGTACGTCGATCCTAAGGGTCAGAATATCGTCTTTACCCTGCTGCTGGCCGAGAAGTATTACCGCCAGCCTGGCATCAGCAACAAAATCCTCGGCGAGCTGCAAAACCCGGCGCAGACCCATCAGGAGGGCGGCCTGCTGAGCCGTCTGGAGAGCGGCCAGGTTGACGCCGCGGCGGGCTACGAGAGCGAAGTGCTCTCCGCCCACCTGCCCTACGTCGCCCTGCCCGATGAGATTAACCTCAGCAACCCGGCGATGGCGAAGCAGTGGTACGACACCGTCAGCTTCACCATTAAGGACAGCGCCGGTAAAGACCAGACGCTGCATACCCAGCCGCTGGTGTTCTACGCCGCAGTGCTGAAAAATGCGCCGAACGGCGTGGAACAAGGAGAGAAATTCGTCCAGTTCATGCAAAGCGCGCAGGGGCAGCAGCTGTTTAAACAGTACGGCTACGCCGCGGCAAAAGGGGAAAACCTATACGCCAGATAAAAGGCGCGGGACGCATTGCCGGCTGGCTCGCGCTGCCGGCTCTTCTACTGCTCAGCGTCCCCTTTATTACCCTCATTAGCGTCACGCCGTGGCAGCATCTGCGGCTGGCCTGGCGTGACGACGATGCGCTCCTCGTGTCGATGGGGCTGGGGTGCCTGGCGCTGGCGACGATCGTGGCGATAGGCCTGCCGACCGCCTGGTGGCTGTCGCAGGCCAGCGGTCGTCGGCGTTTGCTGGCGGAACTGCTGATGATGATCCCGCTGCTGACGCCGCCGCTGGCGATGGGGATTTTACTGGTCTCGGCCTACGGCCCTTACGGGCTGGCCGGACAGTGGCTGACGCGGGTGGGGATCACGCTGGTGAACAATCCCGCCGCCTTTGTCCTGGCGCAGGTCTACGGCGCGCTGCCCTACTTTATCGTGGTCGCCCGCTCCGCCTTCGCCACGGTGCCGAAGGCGATCCTTGAGGCCGGACAAACGCTGGGGGCTACGGGCTGGAATCGCTTTCGTTTTCTCGCCCTGCCGATAGCGCTGCCGGGGCTGGCCTCGGCGGTGGCGCTGGCCTGGGTGCGCGCCGTCGGCGAGTTTGGCATTGTGATGATCTTTGCCTATTTCCCCCAAGGGATCCCGGTCAAACTCTATACCAATCTGCAAAACGACGGCGTTGACGCGGTTTATACCCTGCTGTGGATGCTGCTGATCGTCACCCTGCCTCTGCCGCTGGCCTGCTTTGCGCTGGGAAGAGGCGCAACGTGGCGGCGAAAATCGCCGCCGGCGGTTACAGGCTAAAAGGTAGCTCAATCCCGACACTGGCGCCCAGATCGTCGCTGTTGCTGTGGTTAGCGTCGGTATACCACAGGGAGGTGCTGAGACGCACGGTGGGCATCACGTCCCCGCTCCAGCCTAACTGCACGCCTTTTAGGGTATCGGCGTGCGGGAAGGCTTTATTAATCCGCTGATTTTTCGGGTTCACTTCGGCGTAAACCAGCCGCGCGCTCCAGCGCTGATTCTCCTCCGTCACCAGTTCGACCTTACCGGCGTACAGACGCCCGTCGCCGCCCATCGCGTCGCCAAGCGGGTAGCCCTGCTGGTAGTAGCCGTCTTTGTAGATAAAGTGGTTATAGATGTAGTTGGTGCGCCCCATATTCGAGCGGGTATCGTGCGCCTCCAGATACCAGTTAATCGCGCTGCTGTTCCACTGGTGATGCCCTTCTACGCCGCCGAGGTAAAGATGGGCGGACGGCAGGTACCCGGCCTCATCCTCGCCAATCATCTGCCCGTAGACGCTCACCGGCCAGCCGGTGGTCGGCGCCAGCTTGAGTTTAAAATCAAATCCCGCCAGCTGATTGCCCGGATCGTCCGCCGAATCACCGGTGTTATCTCGCCCGGTAAGCCCCTCCCAGAAGCTGCCAAAGGAGGACGGGCGACCCTCGCCGCCCCACTGCATAATGCGCGAAGCGCCCAGCTCCAGGGAGGTAAAGGGGGATACCGTCAGGCGGCCGCCAAAAATTTTAGTATGCGGTACCGCCGCGTACTGGCTCATCTGGCTGGCGGAAAGCTGGTACTGCCAGGGGCCAATCCAGCTTAGCCAGGCGTTCTCCGGAGCCCGCTGTTCGGCACGCTGCAGCAGAAAACCGGTCATCGGCCGCGCGGCGTCGGAACGAATCAGGCTCCCCTCATAGCCGGGCCCCCACCACTGCGGAATTTGGCCAAACGCCAGCCACTGGTTCCACAGCTTCAACGCCCCGTAGGCGCCGTTGGCGTTAACGTAGGAGCTATTGCCGATGCGCTTGTCTCCTTCAACGTTGCCCTGCAGGTGCAGATCCCACCATTCGCCGCTGTTATTGAGCGCGACGGAGAGCGAGTGGTCGGCAGGATAAGACCCGGCAAAGCCCTGCGGCGTTCCCGGCCGGTCGGTTGAGCTATAGCCGGTGACGCGCAGGTCGGCTTTTAGCGCCCTCAGACGCTGGTTCACCCGGCTCAGCACCACCCTCTCTGCGGGCGTTGCCGGATGAGCGTTGGCCAGCGCGCGGCCGATCTCCTCTTCGCTCAGGGGCCATGTCGATAAACTCAACGACAGGGTTCCGCGATCGGATAGCCAGGCTAAATCATTGCGGACGTCGTTATCGGCCAGAACCAGACCAGAGGCAAAGCCTGCGGGACTCAAAACGGCCGCAAGCCCCAGAGAAAGCGCACTACGCGCGAAAAATTTCATCTTCCCAGCTCCATTTCAGGCGCACGGGCGCCGGAGAATTTCCTTAAAGGGTGAGCAGGTAAGGTAATTGACTGAAACTAAACGAATCGCCAACCAGCGCCACAACGGCGTGGGGCGAGAAAGGATGCCGCTCCGCAGGAGAGCGGCGCCGGGAGCTACAGCTTGTGATGCAGATAATCGCTCATGCGTGAGAATACGCCGCCCTTGCCAACGCTTTCCAGCGTCACCAGCGGCCAGTGGGCCACGACCTTGTCGCCGTCATAGAGCGAAATTTCGCCGACCCGCTGATTGGCGGCGATCGGTGCTTCAAGCTCTTTCTGATCCAGCACATATTTGGCCTTGATCCGCGAAACCTCCGACTTCGGCAGCGCTAGCCAGAAGTCCTGGTCGGTGCCGAGCTGGATCTGGTCCTTATCGCCATACCAGATGTGCTCGCTGCCGACTTTTTTGCCTTTTTGCAGGACCTGGACGGTGTCGAAGTTTTGCTGGCCCCAGTGCAGCAGTTTGGCCGCCTGCTGCTCGCGTCCTTTCGGGCTCTCGGCCCCCATCACCACCGCAATCAGGCGGCGCTGGCCGTCAACGGCAGAAGCAATAAGGTTAAAACCGGCGCCAGAGGTGTGGCCGGTTTTCAGGCCATCGACGTTCATGGTTTTATCCCACAGCAGACCGTTGCGGTTCTGCTGGGTGATCCCGTTCCACGTCAGGCTTTTCTGACTGTACATGTGGTACACGTCAGGCTCGCCGTGAATAATCGCCCGCGACAGGACCGCCAGATCGTAGGCCGAGCTATGCTGCCCCGGCGCGTCCAGCCCGTGTACGGTTTCAAAATGGGTATCCTGCAGGTGCAGTTTTTGCACGTATTCGTTCATCAGGGCGACGAACTGCGGCTGGCCACCGGCAACGTAGTCGGCCAGCGCCACGCAGGCGTCGTTCCCGGAGTCAACGATAAGCCCGCGGCTTAAATCGCGGACGCTGAGCCGATCGCCGGGCTTGAGGAACATCAGCGATGAACCATCGAATACCGGGTTGCCCTTCGCCCAGGCATCTTTGCCGACGGTGACCATATCGTCAAAGGTGATGCGGTGGCTGTCGATGGCGCGGTCAACGACGTAGCCGGTCATAAGTTTCGTCAGGCTGGCGGGGTTGCGCTGCTGATGTTCGTTACCGGCGGTCAGGATCTGACCGGTGGTGTAGTCCATCAGCACCCAGGAGCCTGCCTGAATGGAAGGCGGCGTCACGGTGACGGGAAAATCATTCGCGGCAAAGGCGCAGGAAACGCTCGAAGCGAGCAAAGTTACAGCAATAAAAAAACGGCCTTTCAACGGCATATCCTCAAGATTTACAGATCCGCCGTCCTTTTTACGGAAATTCTCCTTTCATATCATGGTTTAATTGCAAGAAAATATGACACGATAAACGCCCTGCGCGGCCGACGCCCTTCTGATGCCCGGGCAAATCGTTTACCATAGCGCATCATACTTCAGCAGCATATGCGTTGGCGTTATGACACGGCTCTTCCCTGAGCACCGGCCTTACGGGCCGCTGCGACACGGCGTGCAGATCCGTTGCGGACAGATTTGTCGCTTACCGCGAACGATTTAGAGTACGGACGCCAACCACCACGGAAAATAGACAGACTATGCAAGATAGCGCCAATCAGCCCGGATTTTTATTCCACGACTACGAAACCTTTGGCACCCGCCCGTCCCTTGACCGGCCGGCGCAGTTTGCCGCTATCCGCACCGATGCGGATCTTAACGTTATCGGCGAGCCCGAGGTTTTCTACTGCAAGCCGGCTGACGACTATCTGCCGCAGCCGCAGGCGGTAATGATTACCGGCATCACGCCGCAGGAAGCGATCGCCAAAGGCGACAACGAAGCCGCCTTTGCCCGCCGCATTCACGACCTGTTCACGGTGCCAAAGACCTGCATTGTAGGCTACAACAACGTGCGTTTCGATGACGAAGTCAGCCGCAATATTTTCTATCGCAACTTCTACGATCCCTACGCCTGGAGCTGGCAGCACGATAACTCGCGCTGGGACCTGCTGGACGTGATGCGCGCCTGCTACGCGCTGCGCCCGGAAGGCATCAACTGGCCGGAAAACGACGACGGCCTGCCCAGCTTTCGCCTTGAGCATCTGACCGTGGCCAACGGCATCGAGCACAGCAACGCCCACGATGCGATGGCCGACGTGTATGCCACTATCGCCATGGCGAAACTGGTCAAAACCCGACAGCCTCGCCTGTTCGACTACCTTTACACCTTCCGCAACAAGCGCAAGCTGGCGACGCTGATTGACGTGCCGCAGATGACGCCGCTGGTCCACGTCTCCGGGATGTTCGGCGCCGCGCGCGGCAACACCAGCTGGGTGGCTCCGCTGGCGTGGCATCCGGATAACCGCAATGCGGTGATTATGGTTGACCTTGCCGGCGATATGTCGCCGCTGCTGGAGCTGGACGCCGACGCGCTGCGCGAGCGGCTGTATACCGCCAAAGCCGACCTCCGCGACCTGCCGGCGGTACCGATCAAGCTGGTCCACCTCAATAAGTGCCCGGTGCTGGCCAAGGCCAATACGCTGCGCCCGGAAGATGCGGAGCGTCTGGGCATCGACCGTCAGCGCTGTCTGGATAACCTGCAGCTGCTGCGCGGCCAGCCGCAGGTGCGGGAAAAAGTGGTGGCCATTTTCGCCGAAGCGGAGCCGTTTGTGCCTTCCGATAACGTCGATACCCAGCTCTACAACGGCTTCTTCAGCGATGCCGACCGCGCGGCGATGAAGATTGTGCTGGAGACCGATCCGCGCAACCTGCCGGCGCTGGACATTACCTTCGCCGACCCGCGTATCGAGCGCCTGCTGTTTAACTATCGCGCGCGAAACTTCCCGGGCAGCCTTGATGAAGCCGAGCAGCAGCGCTGGTTAGAGCATCGTCGGGAGGTGTTTACGCCGGAGTTTTTGCAGGCTTATGCCGATGAGCTGCAAACCCTGCAGCAGCAGTATGCTGACAATAACGAGAAGCTGATGCTGGTGAAAGCGCTGTGGCAGTACGCGCAGGTTATTGTTTAGAATAAATAAATTCCCGGACTGCGCAACGCAGGCCGGGAACGGTTATTTACCCTTTCGCGCGGCTGGCGATAATCGCCTCCGCCACGTTACGCGGGGCCTCCGCGTAATGATGGAACTCCATGCTGTAGGTCGCCCGCCCCTGGGACATCGAGCGTAGCGTCGTGGAATAGCCGAACATCTCGGCCAGCGGCACGTCGGCGCGAATAATCTGGCTGCCGAAGCGCTCTTCCATCCCCTGCACCATGCCGCGGCGGGAGGAGAGATCGCCCATAATATTACCGGCGTACTCTTCCGGCGTTTCCGCTTCCACATGCATCACCGGTTCGAGGATCACCGGGTCGGCCCTGCGCGCCCCCTCCTTGAAGCCGAAAATGGCCGCCATGCGGAAGGCCATTTCCGAGGAGTCGACGTCGTGGTACGAACCAAAAGTCAGGGTCGCTTTGACGTCCACCACCGGATAGCCTGCCAGCACGCCGGTGCCCATCGCTTCACGCAGGCCCTTTTCCACCGAAGGAATGTACTCCCGCGGCACTACCCCGCCTTTGGTGGCATCTTCAAAGACGAAGCCGCTGCCGGGCTCCAGCGGTTCGAGAGTCAGCACCACGTGGCCGTACTGCCCCTTACCGCCGGACTGGCGGACGAACTTGCCTTCCACCTCTTTCACCGTTTTGCGGATCGTCTCGCGGTAGGTCACCTGCGGACGGCCGATGTTCGCCTCAACGCCAAATTCGCGCCGCATCCGGTCAACGATAATTTCCAGATGCAGCTCGCCCATCCCGGAAATAATCGTCTGCCCGGACTCCTCGTCGGTGTGCAGGCGGAACGACGGATCTTCCGCCGCCAGGCGCTGCAGCGCGATGCCCATTTTCTCCTGATCCGCTTTGGTTTTCGGCTCAATAGCCAGCGAAATCACCGGCTCCGGAAACTCCATCCGCTCCAGGGTGACGATCGCATTCGGATCGCACAGCGTATCGCCGGTGGTGACGTCTTTCAGGCCAACGCAGGCGGCGATATCGCCGGCGTGCAGCTCGTCCACCTCGTGGCGATCGTTGGCGTGCATCAGCACAATGCGGCCGATACGCTCTTTTTTACCTTTAACCGGGTTATAGACCGCATCCCCTTTCTTCAGGGTGCCGGAATAGACGCGGATAAAGGTCAGCTGGCCCACGTAGGGGTCGGTCATCAGCTTGAACGCCAGCGCCGAAAGCGGCTCATCGTCAGCAGGATGACGCTCCGCCGGCCGGCCCTGCTCATCAACGCCCTGAATCGCCGGGATATCCAGCGGGGACGGCATCAGTTCGATGACCGCATCGAGCATCCGCTGGACGCCTTTATTCTTAAAGGCGCTGCCGCACAGCACCGGCTGGATCTCTCCGGCAACGGTGCGCTTACGCAGCCCGGCGACGATCTCAGCTTCGCTCAGATCGCCGGTTTCGAGATATTTGTCCATCAGCTCATCGCTGGCTTCCGCCGCCGCTGAGACCATCTTCTCCCGCCACTGGCCGGCGGTTGCCAGCAGCTCATCCGGCACCGGCGCATAGCTGAAGGTCATCCCCTGGGTCGCATCGTCCCACAAAATGGCGCGCATTTTGATGAGGTCAACGACCCCAACGAAATGCTCCTCGGCGCCGACGGGAATCACCACCGGCACCGGGTTGGCCTTCAGGCGGTCGATCATCATCTGCACCACGCGGAAGAAATCGGCGCCGGGGCGGTCCATTTTATTGACGAAGGCCAGCCGCGGGACGTGATACTTATTCGCCTGCCGCCAGACGGTTTCCGACTGCGGCTGCACGCCGCCGACGGAGTCGTAGACCATTACCGCGCCGTCGAGCACCCGCATGGAGCGCTCGACTTCAATGGTAAAATCGACGTGCCCTGGGGTGTCGATGATATTAATCCGGTGCGGCTCAAAGCTGCGGTCCATGCCGGGCCAGAAGCAGCTCACCGCGGCGGAGGTAATGGTTATGCCGCGCTCTTGCTCCTGCGCCATCCAGTCGGTTGTTGCCGCGCCATCGTGCACTTCACCCAGCTTATGGCTCATTCCGGTATAGAACAGAATGCGCTCAGTGGTGGTGGTTTTACCGGCATCGATATGCGCGGAGATACCGATGTTGCGATAACGTTCGAGGGGGATGGGTCGGGGCATGATGCGTCCTTAGTCATTTTGACTGTCAGTGAGCGGCGAAACGGCCGCGGTTCGTTCAACGGCATCCATCATAGTACAACTGTACGAGTATATTCGAACTATTTTTGCTATCGTTACTATCGGTGAAGCTGCAGCACCGCGCGTGGCTTTAGCGATTGAGTTTGGGTATATTACCGGCCAGCCGCCGATACGGGCTGCTGTTCCGCGGAACAGAGCAACCGCCGACACAGGAATATTATGATCGCCAATCACCCCGAACGTGAACAAATCCGCCTTGAAAATGTTCTTTTTGCCCTTGGCAATCCGATGCGGCTGGAGATTATTCGCATCCTCGCCGACGGCAGCGAACAGAGCTGCAACGCCCTGCGCCATGAAGACGTTGCCAAGTCCACCATGACCCACCACTGGCGCGTGCTGCGCGATAGCGGCGTGATATGGCAGCGCCCGCAGGGGCGGGAGAATATGATTTCTCTACGCCGGGAGGATCTGGAGGCGCGTTTTCCCGGACTGCTGGATACGCTACTCAGAGTGATGCGCCAGGAAGCGCAGAAGTGACGGAAACAAAAAAGCCGGAGGTCTCCCCCCGGCTTTTTTCATTCTGATGCGCGATCAGGCAATGTCTTCGTACTGCGGAACCGGGTTGCGGAAGCGACGGGTCACGCAGGCCAGATAAACCAGGCCGATGGTGCCCCAAATCAGGCCCAGCACCATAGAGCTCTGCTCCAGGTTGACCCACAGTGCGCCAACGGTCAGCGCGCCACAGGTTGGCAGCACCAGGTAGTTAACGTGGTCTTTCAGAGTCTTGTTACGCTTCTCGCGGATCCAGAACTGCGAAATAACCGATAGGTTAACGAAGGTGAAGGCCACCAGCGCCCCGAAGTTAATCAGCGCCGTCGCGGTCACCAGGTCGAATTTAATCGCCAGCAGCGCAATTGCGCCAACCAGCAGGACGTTAAACGCCGGGGTACGCCATTTCGGGTGAACGTAGCCAAAGAAGCTGGTCGGGAATACGCCGTCGCGGCCCATCACGTACATCAGACGGGAAACGCCCGCGTGTGCGGCCATACCGGAAGCCAGAACGGTCACGCTGGAGAAGATCAGCACGCCCCACTGGAAGGTTTTGCCCGCCACGTACAGCATGATTTCAGGCTGCGACGCGTCCGGATCTTTAAAGCGCGAGATATCCGGGAAGTACAGCTGCAGGAAGTAAGAGGCGCCGATGAAGATCATCCCGCCAATCAGCGCGGTCAGGAAGATAGCCTTCGGGATCACGCGCTCGGCGTCTTTGGTCTCTTCAGACAGAGAAGAGATACCGTCAAAGCCGAGGAACGAGAAGCACAGAATGGTCGCACCGGTAATCATCGGCACCACGTGGGCCCCTTCGGACCAGAACGGACGGGTGCTGGTCAGCGTACCGGCGCCTTCACCGTGCATGATACCGTAGATAATCAGGCCGACGATAACCGCCACGATACCCATCTGCAGAACCACAATCAGGGTATTGAAGTTCGCCACGGCCTTGATGCTGCGCAGGTTGGACACGGTCATAAAACCGACCAGCGCAACCACGAAGATCCACGACGGAACGGAAGGCATCAGCGCTTCAAAGTAAATCTTCGCCAGCAGGATGTTGATCATCGGCATAAACAGATAGTCGAGCAGCGATGACCAGCCAACCATAAAGCCAACGGCCGGGCTGATAGATTTCTGAGCGTAGGTGTAGGCGGAGCCTGCCGACGGAAAACGACGAACCAGTTTACCGTAGCTCAGCGCCGTGAAAAGAATTGCGATCAGCGCGAAGGCGTAGGCCGTCGCAACGTGACCGTCAGTCAATCCAGAGACGATACCAAACGTATCGAACAGCGTCATCGGCTGCATATAGGCCAGGCCCATCATGACAACCGGAATCAACGTAAGGGTTTTACGTAATTCCACGCGAGAGGTTTTTGGAGTAGCGTTAGGCGACATTGTGGTCATCCCCTTTTACGGCGAAAGCCATCGCGTAAGCAAAAAATTGCCCCATTTCTGTGTATTCCTCAGCGACAACAACTGTCGGTTTTTAGTAAATATCTATCCGGTACGAAGCCCGGCCTCTTGGTATTGAATGATGTGTCTTTAAAGCAAAAAAATAACCGACACTTTAAAAAGCGTCGGCTAGTTTCTGTTTTTCAGGCCGCGTATTTTGCAACATTTACTGGCCGGATGACAAGCCGTTGAAGAGCCAAAAAATTGCAGAAATTATTTAACAGCCTAATATTCATACAATTTTAGTATTGTATATCCTGCGAATAGCATTATTTGCTAAAACAGCATTCTGCCACCATTTGCTGGCGAGGCCGGATGCGTCCTCATGCCAGCCAATCCACGCCCGGTATAGCGGCTGATGGGCGGCAACCTCCTTCATTATCAGCTCGCCGCGGTCAAGCTGGGTTTGGGCCAGGTAGCGCGGCAGATAGCCCCAGCCAAGACCGGCGGAAACCAGCGCCAGCAGGCCGGGAAAATCAAACGCCTCCAGATTCTCCCGATCGTCAGCGGACGGCCAGCCGCCGCCGCAGATAATGGCCCGGTGGCGCTTCATCACCCGCCAGCTCAGCGGTTCCGGCAGCTGCGCCAGCGGATGCTGCGGGGCGACGACAAAAATATGCTCCAGCTCGCCTAGCGAAGTGAAACCGTAGCCGCTGAGGGCTGGCGGATCGCTTAACGCGCCGACCACGATATCCGCCCTCCCTTCGACCAGCGCCTCCCAGCGGCCGCTAACGGTCTCGCGGCTAAAGCGCAGCTGCGCCAGCTGGTGCTGCTGATAAAACTGGCCCACCAGCGGTGCCAGTAAAGAGAAGGGAAAGGTGGCGTCCACGGCAATGACCAGCGCGTTTTCCCAGCCCTGGTGCAGCTTAATCGCCTGTTTTTCCAGCTCCCGCGCGGTGTGGAGCACTTCGCGCCCCTTTTCCAGCAGCAGCTGGCCGCTGGGGGTAAAGCGCGCGCGGTGTCCGCTGCGGTCAAGCAGCTGAATATTAAGATCGCTTTCCAGCTTATGAATGGTGTAGCTCAGCGCGGAGGGCGTTTTATAAAGCTTTGCCGACGCCGCGGCAAAGCTCCCCTCTTTTTCCAGCGCATCGAGAATAACGAGGACATCCAGCAGTGGTTTCATCGCCGCCCCCTTACGGTTCGCGATTTCCCGCTGACTGATTACTCCATCGGCATGACCAGCGGGTCCGGGTACTGATACTCAAACCCCAGCTCGTAGCAGATGCGGTTGCCGTCGATAATCTTGCCGCTACCGCCGTCCGGGTTATCGGCAAACACCGGTGCCGGCAGGCCAAGTTCGCGGGCCATCTGCGGATAGAAGACGCCGCGAGCGGGATGCTTTGGCGCACATATATTATAGATGTGTCCGCCCTTCGGGGCCTGCAGCAGCAGCTCAATCGCGGCGATAACGTCCTGCAGATGGACCAGATTGACCCCCTGCTGGCCGTCCGGCGCCGACTTACCGGCAAAGAAACGTCCCGGATGGCGCGATGGCCCCACCAGCCCGGCAAGGCGTAAAATATCGACCGAGGTTCCCGGAAGGTTATGCAGCCAGTCCTCCAGCTCTTTAAGCACCCTGCCGCTGGCGGTTTGCGGATTGCGGGGGGCACCCTCTTTCAGGGTGCCGCTGGCGTTGCCATATACCGAGGTAGAGCTGGTAAAAATTATCCGCGGAACGTGGTGGGCTAACGCGGTATCCACAATTTCCTGCACCGCCTGCAGGTAGAAATCCTCCCCCGGCCCGGTACGGCGAGCCGGCAAGGTGATCACCAGCGCATCGACGTTCATTAATGCATCCAGATCTTCGGTGTCGCAAACCAGCTGCGGTTCAAGACGCAGCGGATAGCCGTCAATTCCGCACATCCGCGCCGCCTCCACGCCATCCTGCGTCGTCTTACTGCCGGTCACCTCCCACCCACGCGCCATCAACGACAGCGCAAGGGGCATACCCAACCATCCTAATCCGACAATCGCGACCTTTTTCATACTCTGGCTCCTGGCTCTTTCGCTGTGCTGACTTAAGGCTACGCCAGCCGGCGGCGGCTGACAATTTCTTCGGTGAATATGAAATGAATTAATGATAGTAAAAAGCCCTTGCTTTATGCCGCTGAACTGGTTTAGGTTAAAGGCATCAAATGCATAGTCATTCAAAGAGAATTTTATGAACTGCGTTCAATCTAAAAACCACCATCATCACCATCATCCTGACTAGTCTTTCAGGCGATGTGTGCTGGAAGACGTTTGGATCTTCCAGAGGTGCATGAACGCAAAGAGAGCCCCCGGAAGATTTACTTCCGGGGGCTTTTTTTTGAATTAAATTCGGACAGATTCAGACAGGTATAAGAGGAAAAGAAGAATGTTAGACAACAGCCGTTTACGCATAGCTATTCAAAAATCAGGCCGCCTGAGCGAAGATTCACGCGAATTATTGAGCCGCTGCGGCATCAAAGTGAATCTGCACACCCAGCGCCTGATTGCGCTGGCAGAAAATATGCCGATCGATATTTTGCGCGTGCGTGATGACGATATCCCGGGCCTGATTATGGACGGCGTGGTCGATCTGGGCATTATCGGCGAAAACGTGCTGGAAGAAGAGCTGCTGAGCCGCCGCGCTCAGGGCGAAGATCCGCGCTACTTCACCCTGCGTCGTCTGGATTTCGGCGGCTGCCGCCTGTCGCTGGCCACGCCGGCGGACGAGCGCTGGGACGGCCCGGCGGCGCTGGACGGCAAGCGTATCGCCACCTCCTACCCGCACCTGCTGAAGCGCTACCTCGATCAGAAAGGCATTTCGTTTAAGTCCTGCCTGCTGAACGGCTCCGTTGAAGTCGCCCCGCGCGCGGGCCTCGCCGACGCGATTTGCGACCTGGTCTCTACCGGCGCCACCCTCGAAGCCAACGGCCTGCGCGAAGTGGAAGTGATGTTCCGCTCCAAAGCCTGCCTGATTCAGCGCGACGGCGACATCGCCGATGCCAAACAGCAGCTGATTGACCGCCTGCTGACCCGCATTCAGGGCGTGATCCAGGCCCGGGAATCGAAATACATCATGATGCACGCGCCGACCGAGCGCCTGGAAGAAGTGGTGGCCCTGCTGCCTGGCGCCGAGCGTCCGACGATCCTGCCGCTGGCGGGCGATAAGCAGCGCGTAGCGATGCACATGGTCAGCAGCGAAACCCTGTTCTGGGAAACCATGGAAAAACTGAAAGCGCTCGGCGCCAGCTCGATCCTGGTTCTGCCGATTGAGAAGATGATGGAGTAATCCAGCCAGCACGGGCCCCGCCGGGCCTGTCTCAGAGAGTAAACAGGGGAAACGATCATGAGCTTCAACACAATCATCGACTGGAATAGCCGTAGCGCCGAACAACAGCAACAACTATTAATGCGCCCGGCAATTTCCGCTTCCGACAGCATCACGCGCACCGTTGCTGAGATCCTTGATAACGTTAAACAAAACGGCGACGCGGCGCTGCGCGAGTACAGCGCAAAGTTTGATAAGACCGACGTCAAGGCGCTGAAGGTCAGCGACGAAGAGATTGCCGCCGCCGGCGAGCGCCTGAGCGACGAGCTCAAGCAGGCGATGGCGGTTGCGGTACGCAATATTGAAACCTTCCACAACGCCCAGCAGCTTCCGGGCGTGGACGTTGAGACGCTGCCGGGAGTGCGCTGCCAGCAGGTCACCCGCCCCATCGCCTCCGTCGGCCTCTATATTCCCGGCGGCTCGGCGCCGCTGTTCTCTACCGTATTAATGCTGGCAACGCCGGCGCGCATCGCCGGCTGTCAGCAGGTGGTGCTGTGCTCCCCGCCGCCTATTGCCGACGAAATTCTCTATGCCGCCCAGCTGTGCGGCGTGCGTAACGTCTTCAACGTCGGCGGCGCGCAGGCGATTGCGGCGCTGGCCTTCGGCAGCGAATCAATTGCCAAAGTGGACAAAATCTTTGGCCCGGGTAACGCCTTCGTTACCGAGGCTAAGCGTCAGGTCAGTCAGCGTCTCGACGGCGCGGCGATCGACATGCCCGCCGGTCCGTCAGAAGTTCTGGTAATTGCCGACAGCGGCGCGACGCCGGACTTCGTGGCCTCAGACCTGCTGTCGCAGGCCGAGCACGGCCCGGATTCGCAGGTTATTCTGCTGACCCCGGATGCTGAAATGGGCCGCCGCGTCGCCCAGGCCGTTGAGCGCCAGCTGGCGGAGCTGCCGCGGGCGGAAACCGCGCGCGAGGCGCTCTCAGCCAGCCGCATTATCGTGGCGCGCGATCTCGCGCAGTGCGTGGAGATCTCCAACCAGTACGGCCCGGAGCACCTGATTATTCAGACCCGCAGGGCGCGCGAGCTGGTTGACAGCATCACCAGCGCCGGGTCGGTGTTCCTCGGCGACTGGTCGCCCGAGTCGGCGGGCGATTATGCCTCCGGCACCAACCACGTGCTGCCGACCTACGGCTATACCTCTACCTGTTCCAGCCTCGGCCTGGCGGATTTCCAGAAGCGCATGACGGTGCAGGAGCTGTCCCGCGAAGGTTTTTCCGCCCTGGCGTCAACGATTGAAATTCTCGCCGCCGCCGAGCGCCTGACCGCCCACAAAAATGCCGTTACGCTGCGCGTTGCAGCGCTTAAGGAGCAAGCATGAGCATCGAAGATTTAGCCCGCGCTAACGTCCGTGACCTGACGCCATACCAGTCTGCTCGCCGCCTGGGCGGTAACGGCGACGTCTGGCTGAACGCCAACGAATTCCCGACCGCGGTTGAGTTTCAGCTGACCCAGCAGACCCTCAACCGCTATCCGGAATGTCAGCCGAAAGCGGTGATTGAGAACTACGCCCGCTATGCCGGGGTTAAGCCCGAGCAGGTGCTGGTCAGCCGCGGCGCCGATGAGGGTATTGAGCTGCTGATCCGCGCCTTCTGCGAGCCGGGACAGGACGCGGTGCTCTACTGCCCGCCAACCTACGGCATGTACAGCGTCAGCGCCGAGACTATCGGCGTGACCTGCCGGACGGTGCCAAGCCTGAGCGACTGGCAGCTCGACCTGCCGGGCATTGCCGCCAGCCTCGACGGCGTAAAGGTGGTCTTCGTCTGCAGCCCCAACAACCCAACCGGGCAGATAATTAACCCGGACGATTTGCGCGCCCTGCTGGAGATGACCCGCGGCAAGGCGATCGTGGTGGCCGATGAGGCCTATATCGAATTCTGCCCGCAGGCGACGCTGGCCGGCTGGCTGAGCGACTATCCGCACCTGGTGGTGCTGCGCACGCTGTCGAAAGCCTTTGCGCTCGCCGGCCTGCGCTGCGGCTTTACGCTGGCCAACGCCGAGGTGATCAACCTGCTGATGAAGGTTATCGCCCCCTACCCGCTCTCCACCCCGGTCGCCGATATCGCCGCCCAGGCGCTCAACGAGCAGGGTATTGCCGCCATGCGCGCACGCGTCGCGCAGATCGTTGACGAGCGTGAGTACCTGGTTGGCCAGTTGCGCAACATCGCCTGCGTTGAACGCGTGTTCGACTCCGAGACCAACTACGTGCTCGTGCGCTTCAAAGCCTCCAGCGCGGTATTTAAATCTTTGTGGGATCAGGGCATTATCTTACGAGACCAGAATAAACAACCCTCATTAAGCGGCTGTTTGCGTATCACTATCGGTACCCGAGCAGAGAGCCAGCGCGTGATTGACGCTTTGACTGCGGAGAATGTATGACCCAGAAGTTTCTCTTTATTGACCGTGACGGTACGCTGATTTCCGAGCCACCGGTTGATTTTCAGGTAGACCGTTTTGAAAAGCTGGCCTTTGAGCCGCAGGTGATCCCCGCGCTGCTGAAGCTGCAGCAGGAAGGCTATCGGCTGGTGATGATCACCAATCAGGATGGTCTGGGCACCGACAGCCTGCCGCAGGATGAGTTTGACGGCCCGCACAACCTGATGATGCAGGTATTTGCTTCCCAGGGCGTGAACTTTGAAGAGGTGCTGATTTGTCCGCACCTGCCGACGGAAGGCTGCGACTGCCGCAAGCCGAAAACCCAGCTGGTGCTGCCGTGGCTGGAAGAAGGCGTGCTGGACAAAGCCAACAGCTACGTCATCGGCGATCGCGCCACCGACATCGAGCTGGCGGAAAATATGGGCATTATCGGCCTGCGCTACGACCGCGAGACCCTCGACTGGCCGACCATCTGCGAGCAGCTCACCCGCCGCGACCGCTATGCCCACGTTGAGCGCATCACCAAAGAGACCCAGGTCGATGTGAAGGTCTGGCTGGATCGCGAAGGCGGCAGCAAAATCCACACCGGCGTCGGCTTCTTCGATCATATGCTCGATCAGATAGCCACCCACGGCGGCTTCCGCCTGGAGATTAACGTCGGCGGCGACCTCTATATTGACGATCACCACACGGTGGAAGATACCGGCCTGGCGCTGGGCGAAGCGCTGAAGCTGGCGCTGGGCGATAAGCGCGGCATCAATCGCTTTGGCTTTGTGCTGCCGATGGACGAGTGCCTGGCCCGCTGCGCGCTGGATATTTCCGGGCGTCCGCACCTCGAATATAAGGCCGATTTTGCCTATCAGCGCGTCGGCGATCTGAGCACCGAGATGGTGGAGCACTTCTTCCGCTCGCTCTCCTACACCATGGCGGTGACGCTGCACCTGAAAACCAAAGGGAAGAATGACCATCACCGCGTCGAGAGCCTGTTTAAGGCCTTTGGCCGCACGCTGCGTCAGGCTATCCGCGTCCAGGGCGACACGCTGCCATCTTCGAAAGGGGTGCTGTAATGAACGTGGTGATCCTCGATACCGGATGCGCCAACCTCAATTCGGTGAAGTCGGCAATTCTCCGCCACGGCTATCAGCCGGCGGTGAGCCGCGATCCGGACGTGGTGCTGCGCGCCGACAAGCTGTTTTTACCCGGCGTGGGCACCGCCCAGGCGGCGATGGACCAGCTGCGCGACCGCGAGCTGATTGAGCTGGTGAAGGCCTGCACCCAGCCGGTGCTGGGGATCTGCCTCGGCATGCAGCTGCTTGGCCGCCGCAGCGAAGAGAGCAACGGCGTCGATCTGCTGGGCATTATTGACGAAGACGTGCCGAAGATGACCGACCACGGGCTGCCGCTGCCGCATATGGGCTGGAACCGCGTGTACCCGAAAGCGGGGAATCGCCTGTTCAGCGGCATCGAGGACGGGGCCTATTTCTACTTCGTCCACAGCTACGCGATGCCGGTCAATCCGCACACCATCGCCCAGTGCAACTACGGTGAGCCGTTCACCGCCGCGGTACAGCAAGATAACTTTTTTGGCGTGCAGTTCCACCCGGAGCGCTCGGGCAGCGCCGGCGCCCAGCTGCTGAAAAATTTCCTGGAGATGTGATGATAATTCCGGCTTTAGATTTAATTGACGGCACGGTAGTCCGCCTCCACCAGGGCGATTACGGCCAGCAGCGCGACTACGGTAACGATCCGCTGCCGCGCCTGCAGTCCTACGCCGCCCAGGGCGCGGAAGTACTGCACCTGGTCGACCTGACCGGCGCGAAAGATCCCGAAAAGCGTCAGATTGCGCTGCTCAAAACGCTGGTTGCCGGCGTTGACGTACCGGTACAGGTCGGCGGCGGCGTGCGTACGGAAGAGGACGTCGCGGCCCTGCTCGATGCCGGCGTCGCGCGCGTGGTGGTAGGCTCTACGGCGGTGAAATCGCCGGAGACGGTGAAGGGCTGGTTCAAACGTTTCGGCCCGCAGCATCTGGTGCTGGCGCTCGACGTACGTATCGATGCAGAAGGTAATAAGCAGGTGGCGGTCAGCGGCTGGCAGGAAAACTCCGGGGTAACCCTTGAGGAGCTGGTGGAAAGCTATCTGCCGGTTGGCCTGCAGCACGTGCTGTGCACCGACATCTCCCGCGACGGCACCTTAGCCGGTTCCAACGTCTCTTTATATGAAGAGGTGTGCGCTCGCTATCCGCAGGTCGCGTTCCAGTCCTCCGGCGGCATCGGCGATCTTAACGATATCGCCGCGCTGCGCGGAACCGGCGTTCGCGGCGTCATTGTCGGGCGCGCCCTGCTGGAAGATAAATTCAACGTAACGGAGGCCATTCAATGCTGGCAAAACGGATAATCCCCTGCCTCGACGTTCGCGACGGCCAGGTAGTGAAAGGCGTGCAGTTCCGTAATCATGAAATCATCGGCGATATCGTCCCGCTGGCGAAGCGCTACGCCGACGAAGGCGCGGATGAGCTGGTCTTCTACGATATCACCGCCTCCAGCGACGGTCGGGTGGTCGATAAAAGCTGGGTTTCCCGGGTGGCGGAAGTTATCGATATTCCGTTCTGCGTCGCCGGCGGGATTAAATCGCTGGAAGACGCGGCGCAGATCCTCTCTTTTGGTGCAGACAAGATTTCGATTAACTCCCCTGCCCTGGCCGATCCGACGCTGATTACCCGCCTCGCCGATCGCTTTGGCGTGCAGTGCATCGTGGTGGGTATCGATACCTGGTTCGACGCCGATACCGGCAAGTATCATGTTAATCAGTACACCGGCGACGAAGCCCGCACCCGGGTGACCCAGTGGGAAACTATCGACTGGGTAGAGGAAGTGCAGAAGCGCGGGGCCGGAGAGATCGTGCTGAATATGATGAACCAGGACGGCGTGCGTAACGGCTACGATCTTGCGCAGCTGAGCAAAGTCCGCGCCGTGTGCCACGTGCCGCTGATCGCCTCCGGCGGCGCCGGCACGATGGAACACTTCCTTGAAGCCTTCCGCGACGCCAACGTCGACGGCGCGCTGGCCGCGTCGGTGTTCCACAAGCAGATTATTAATATTGGTGAACTAAAAGCGTACCTGGCAGCACAGGGCGTGGAGATTAGGGTATGTTAACTGAACAGCTGGACTGGCAAAAAACCGACGGCATGATGCCGGTCATCGTACAGCACGCTATTTCCGGCGAAGTGCTGATGCTTGGCTACATGAATCAGGAAGCGCTGGCGAAGACCGAAGAGAGCGGAAAGGTGACCTTCTGGTCGCGCACTAAACAGCGTCTGTGGACCAAGGGCGAAACCTCCGGCAACTTCCTCAACGTGGTGAGTATCACGCCGGATTGCGACAACGATACCCTGCTGGTGCTGGTTAATCCGATTGGCCCAACCTGCCACAAGGGCACGTCCAGCTGCTTCGGCGAAGCGGGACACCAGTGGCTGTTCCTGTATCAGCTGGAGCAGCTGCTGGCCGAGCGTAAACACGCCGACCCGGAGAGCTCCTATACCGCGAAGCTGTACGCCAGCGGCACCAAGCGCATTGCGCAGAAGGTTGGCGAGGAAGGCGTGGAAACGGCGCTGGCCGCCACGGTGCATGACCGGTTTGAGCTGAAGAACGAGGCCTCGGACCTGATGTATCACCTGATGGTGCTGCTGCAGGATCAGGAGCTCTCTCTGGAAGACATCATCGCCAACTTAAAAAGCCGTCATCAGTAAGCCTGACGGATTTAAGGCATAAAAAAGGCCGGAAGTTGAACAATCCTAATGAAGGATCCCGTTCAGCTTCCGGCCTTTTGCTATGCGGCATCTGAGGCCGTCGACGATGGCTAGCGGTTGCGCTTAAACTCCGCGACCTTCTTCGCCAACAGCTCTTCACTGGCCTTGATCAGCGAGGTGTACTGCGAGTTTTCAAAGCCCCACAGCGTAGACTGCTGCTCTTCCGCATAGCCCACCAGGAACGGAACCGTAGTCACAACCACCAGATCTTCCGCCGATTCAACGTAGCGGTCGATAGTATTGGTCTCAGCATCGATGTTCGTTTCATCCCAATTAGAGATCAACTCCATCCCGCTGCGGGAGTAAATATTCATCACCATGCTGGTCATTTTATCGATGTAGACGTATTCGATACCGTCAATCTCCCTGACATCAATGATTTTGGTATCGTCATGAAGGTGAGCGATGATACCGGCAAAAATATGCCATTTGATCTCAGTGGCCTGCAGGTGGTCGATAATCTTATTGAGTTTCTGGTCGTAATCGAGCGGGAAGATAACGTCATCTTCACAGATAATGCCCATTTTCGCCCTGCTGGCCAGCATCCTGGAAAGCATATATTTATAGCTCATCCCGCAGCCAATCCAGCCAATACGGTAGCGAATACCGTCAAAGAAGCTGAATCCGTGGGAAGGACTTTTAAAGAAGGCCTTTCTACGCACCGGCGTTTCCGACAGCGACAGACACAGACGCGGAATATCGCTTTCCTCGATATCATCGAAGACGTAGCTGCTTTCGTACTGTGAGAACGTGAGCTTATCAATCGACAGCAAATAACGTTTCAGATAGACGTTGTTTTTCTTATCTTCAGCGGTGAAGCGCGCAATGTCCGCCCGCTTCTCACGGTAGTGCTGCTCATCAGACAGCAGCGTCCGGAGCTTTTCTACCATCGCCTGAATATCGCCAACCGGGCAGAAATCAATCACCCCCTGCAGGTCCTGATGTTCTTCAATATCCGCACTGCTTTCACTCACGATCGGCGTGCCTAATGACAGCGTTTCATACAAACGCGTCGTCTCAAGCAGCGCATCCTCATAGTAATGGATATTAATAACAACCCGCGCGTCCTTGACCATTTTGGTCAACCGGTCACCAAACACTTCGGAAGCGACGGTGACGTTGAAATGCTTCTTCAGCTCCTGCAGATACGCCTTACGACGTTCGCAATTGGGATCGCCGTAGAATAAAACGTCAGCGGCCTTATCGCCCTTGCGCTCGCTCAGGTCATAGCCGATCTGCGTGAGATAAGCGGGATAGTCCGCATAGCTGGAGATCGGCATATAGAACAGCTTCTGATAGGGAATTCCCTGCTGGAGAAGGTATTCGATATTTTTCAGCGAGTAATCAAATATCGCTACCGCGTTATTCAAGCGGGCAAAATACTCCTCGGTAAACCATCTTGAGTTGACCGATTGCTCCATCTGGAAAGCAATATAGTGCTTAGGCAGCTGCTTAAACATCTGCGGGCAGACGACGATATGCAGTTGACCGCTGTCATGCTCCTCAACGTATGACGTACTGACCTGCGCAGTAAGGCCATTCTCAAGCAGACTCTTCTCGATAAGATGAGCAACGAATAGTGTGTGCTGCGTTGCGAGAATACGCACATCGCCGTTATCCAGGAACGCCGCCGCCGGCGCGGAATCCGTCGCCGCGCGGTTGATCACGCGTTTAAAACCGTCCGCAGCCCCTTTCCAGTTACCGGACATAATGAGGCGCAGCGCGGTTTTATACTTCGATTTTGACAACAGCCCGCCGGAGAGCAGGAAACGCGATAGCGTCCCGTTACCCGAGGTTGCATGATAGCGAGTCATCGCCCTTATCGTAGAAAATTCACCGCGGCAAATTCGGCCCGACATGCGTACCGGCATGGTCAGCTTCCATGACAGGCTGTTACGCATGCGGTTGATCTCTTCTTGCTTCGTTTCCACAGCCGACATCAGGCCGGCTTTGGCGTGCGCCGCAACCTCAACCTTATCCTGCAGCTGCGCGAGGGTAGCCGCGAGCTTTTCACGTTCGGCCGCTTCTGCAGCCAGCTGGTTTTTTAACAGGTCGAGCTGTTTGTTATGTTCCTGCAGGGAGTTTTCTAAAATCTTTCTCATCGCTTTGTCTTGGGAAATGGCTTCATTTATCAATGATGACAGGCTATGCACGGCCTGCGAAAGGCTACCCGGCATATCGGCTGAGTAAAATTCAATATGCTTGCCGACAATCTCGCGCTCTTCCGGATGGCTCAATCTGAATTTGAGGTACTCCTGATTAAAAATCAGGTCGAAAGGAACCAGATACGAGAACAGGTAAAACGCGGCAGCATTGACCGTGGCTGAGGCTTCGTCTAATTCATTGATAAAGGCATAAGAGCAGTCACCTAAAACCGTCGTTTTCTTTCCGGTTAATATTGCCTCAAGACCGACGCTTGAGTTAATGGTGAAGACTTCGTTGCACTGATTAATGAAGGCAAGGCTATTGGCTGAGTCATCGATTGTAAAAACGTCGTCCCTTAAGCGGAACAGGCTACCCGGATGCGCGCGCACCAGGATGTCCTCTTTTTCATAGCGCTGACGAACGTACGAAAGTAGCGAAATGTTAGTAAAGTCGTGATTGTAGGCGATCAGATTGGAGTCATCCTCAACCTGAAGCACGACGCCGGCCGCAGAATGAGTGGCCGCTTCTGCGGGCGGTAAAACCTCAAGAAAATAGTTGTGCAAATCGCCCAGCGAGGCCTTGATATCGAACTCGGCCTGACATTTTTCATAGCGAGCGCTGGCTTCGGTCCCGCCATTGACGCCGGCAAAGTCCAGATAGGCAGTGTTGCGGTACATCGGTGCACGCAGCGGGCCAATCTCGATGTGCATCACCTCTTTCCCCAGCGTCCTGGCGACATGTTCCAGGGAAGGACAGTTGCAGATAGAGATAAAAGTGTCGATCTGGTCAACTATGCCCTTTTTGCTGTCAAGCAAAGCGTGCAGCTCTGTTTCCAGGTCGGGGATCCGCTCGGTCAGGAACGCCGAGAATGATTTAATCGGATCGTGATGGTGACGAGAAAGCAGCGTTTCGTAGAAGGCGCTATCGAGCGTCAGGTACTCATGACGCGCCATGCTTTGCGCATTTGGCAGCTCATAGCCAAGCGAGGCCATCGACGCCGGATCAAATTCCCAGCGTTCGCGCTGAGCTTCATCATCAGTAACGCTGAGATAATCCTCACCGGTAATAAACAGAAGGCTATCCGTTGCGCAGTGCAGATATTTATAAAACATCCATAAATAAGGGGCCTTAAGCCCCCTGAACGGATAGGGAGGTAAAAATACAGCCAGCATCATTACTCTCCATTCGAAACAATTTTCAACGGAGCGTGAATCACACCACCCAACTCCCTTGCAGACCAGAATTTAACTTTCATCATCGGACGGCGCTGATCGAGTTCTTCCCGATCGCCGTTGCCAACCTTGGCCAGGCCACAGTGAATGAGATAATCGCCCGAGTTAACAGGCAGCGTCGCTTTATACACGATGCGCTGGCGGCCGGGTCGCAGCGTAATTGCTGAACCGGCACCGATATTACTGTCTCCCCAGATATCTCCCCCCTGTGCTTTCGACATGGAGATCCCTAACGCGATATCTTTAATTTCTTCGCTAGCCAGAATGGTAAAATCAAATGTCACTTCTTCGCCTGATTTAATCAGCGGCTTTTCGGCCAGAGTAGTGCCATCCGATTTATAAATCGTCAGATCTTCAATGATTGCACGCGCGCTGCCGAAGCGCTTCTCGCCAGTGGCCTCATTGGTGGTGCGCAGCTGGATGGCTTTCAGCTCTTCGACGCTAACTTCTTCAGCTGAACCCTGGTCCGCAGTGCGGCTTGCGGCTGGCTTCTCGCTCCCGTTAGCAAGGATCATCCCTTTTTCATAGGCCAGAACCGCGGCCAGCACATCCGTGGTATCGCCAATCAGCTTACCGTGCTCCATCACCAGACAGCGGTCTGCATATTCAAGAATGCTGCCGGTCGAATGGGTCACCATAATGATCGTTACACCCTTCGCACGCAGCGCTTCCATCCGCTTATAGCACTTGTACTGGAAGCCAATGTCGCCAACCGCCAACGCCTCGTCGACAATTAAGATCTCAGGTTCTACACAGGCCTGAACGGCAAAAGCCAGGCGCACGTACATCCCGCTGGAGTAAGTCTTCACGGGCTGATCGATAAACTGGCCAATGTCGGCAAACTCTTCAATCTCAGCAAACTTCGCCGCAATTTGCTCTTTCGTTAACCCCAGCACCGAACCGTTCATATAGACGTTTTCACGCCCGGTAAACTCGGGGTTAAAGCCAGCACCGAGCTCCAACAGGGCGGCAATACGCCCGTTGACCCGGACTTCTCCCGCAGAAGGCGTTAAGGTTCCGCAGATCGTTTGCAGAAGCGTCGATTTACCCGCCCCGTTACGGCCGATAATACCAACGGTTTCGCCCTTCTTGATGCTGAAGGAGACATCGTCTAATGCCCAGAACTCGCGGAAGTAGCAGTTGCGCTCTCTTCTGGCAACCTGCTGAATTTTTGGCACAAAAAACTGTTTTAAACGATCGGTCGGACTGGCGTAGATCTGATAGCATTTGCTCAGATTAGTGACCTGGATAGCAATTTCATTAGAGGACATCAGCAAATCCCTTCCTTGTTTTCTGGAAGAAGACAAAACCCAGCCAGGCGACAACTGCGGCGCCGATGGAATAGAGTAAAAGACCCAGGAAATTAGGCATACCGCCCCAAATCAGAACGCTTCGGGCTTGTTCAATAATAAAGGTCAGCGGGTTGAGCATAATCCAAATATGATATTTCGCAGGCAAGGCACTAATCGGGAAAAATACCGGAGATAAGAACATCATGACGGTGGTGATAATCACCGTAGTCTGGCTGACATCGCGCAGGAAAACGCCCAATGAGGCGAGGATCCACGATAAGCCAAGACAGAAAATGACTAGCGGGAAGAAAACCAACGGCAGGAACACAATCGTCCAGTGCAAAAAGCCGTTAAAAAGCACAAAGGCCACCAGCAGAACGAACAGGCTGATGCAGGTATGGAAAAGAGCCGCCAGCAGGGAAATCACCGGCAAGGTTTCAAGCGGAAATATGACCTTTTTAACATAGTTAGTGTTGCTAAGAATGATCAGTGGCGCCTTATTGATGACCTCACTGAAGAAACCGTGCACGATCATACCGACAAACAGGATTATCGCAAACTGCGTTCTGCTCTCATCGCCACCGGCGGACCAGCGAGCTTTGAACACGACGGAGAACACGAAGGTATATACGGTTAGCATGAATAGTGGATTCAGGAAGGACCAAAGCAGGCCCATCACCGATCCTTTGTATCTTCCGATGACATCCCGTTTAGCCATCTGAAGGATGATCCCGCGATGGCCAAAAATACTACGTGCAATCTCTACGGGTGATGATGAAAGTTTTTGATGCGGGTTTTTCATTTTAAACTCGTAATAAAATTATCTGAACAATCAACCTGGCTTCCGGGGAACTTCAAGCAGCGCCTTTTTATTGTACGCATGCCTCTTACGGTCAAAAAACCATCCCCACTTATTAAAGTAGGAAATCGCAGAGCGAACATGATACCAAAGCAACAGCTTGCTTTTATATGACCCTTTATTGAAAAGGTGAATAATTGTCGCATCCGGAAAATAATATAGCTTAGTGAACGGCAGCGCGCGGCGACATAGATCGACGTCTTCTAAATACATGAAGTAACGCTCATCAAACCCATTCAGCTTCTGGAGCAAACTATTCGTTAGCAGCATGAAGCAGCCGGAGACAGAAGGCGGAGAGAAGACCTTATCGTACTCGGCATCCATCAGCTCATACTCAACGTCAAACTTCAGCGCAGTGGTGGGTAAAAAACGCCTTAAAAACAGATTAACCGGCGTGGGCAGTAAGCGACAGCTGTATTGCCGGTCTCCATTTTTATAGAGAATTTTAGGCGAGACAAAGGGGAACTGGTTATCCCAGGCAAAGGACAATAATTTATCCAGCTCGCCTCTGTCAAAACTAACATCCGGGTTACAAATCAGAAAATAACCATCAAAATCAGTATTAGCTTTGATTGCCAGATTGTGACCAGCACCGAACCCGCAGTTATAAGGAGATTTGATATAACTAATTTTCGGTTCGCTCAGTTCTGTAACCCACTGACATCCACCATTATCAATTAAGACAACTTTTTCAACACCACTCTCATGACATAACGAGATCAACGTATCTTTAATATCATCATAGGAATGATTAAATAATACAATAGAAGCGATTATCTTCGGCTTCATTGCTTCATAAGTCATGAATCTATTACCTTTAGAGTAAACATTGCTATTTAATTATTATTATAATTCTTGATGAATAAAAGAGGATGCGTTAAGCATATCAAATCTACAAATGACTCAAGGTCAGGCATATACTTCAGCTGTCGCCAGAGTATGAGCCTGCATATCTTTCTCTGACAATGAAAGCGCGCAGCCGCTTAGCTCAGGCCACTCAATGCCAATTTCCGGATCGTTCCAGAGAATGCTGCGCTCCGACTGCGGCGCGTAGTAGTTGGTCGCTTTATAGACAAACTGCACCGTCTCGCTCAGCGCCATAAATCCGTGTGCAAACCCTTCCGGGATCCACAGCTGACGCTTGTTTTCCGCGCTCAGCACGACCCCAACCCACTGACCAAACGTCGGCGATGAGCGACGTACGTCGACGGCAACGTCGAACACTTCACCTTCAACGCAGCGCACCAGTTTACCCTGCGCATGCGGGGCCAGCTGATAGTGCAGCCCGCGCAGCACGCCTTTCTGCGACTGCGAGTGGTTATCCTGCACAAACTCAACCTTGCGACCTACCGCCTCATCAAAAATCTTGCTGCTGAAGCTTTCAAAGAAAAACCCGCGCGCGTCGCCAAAGACTCTCGGCTCGCAGATTAAGACCTCAGGAATGTCTGTTTTAATAATATTCATGCTTTTGTATTTACCTACTTACCTAAAACTTCAACAACAACGCGCTCAACGCCCTGGCGCCAGTCCGGGAGCGTTACGCCAAATACCCGCTGGAATTTCTCATTCAACAGGCGGGAATTCAGCGGACGTTTAGCCGGTGTCGGGTAGTCCGTCGTCGGGATCCCGTTGACCTCTTTGATCGCCAGCTCAGCTCCGTTGGCGCGCGCGATATCAAAGACAAAGCGGGCATAGTCATACCAGCTGGTTTCACCGCTGGCCACCAGATGATAGGTTCCGGCAACCGCCCTGTTACGCAGCGCTTCACGAATGGCGATGGCGGTACAGTCAGCCAGCAGCTCGGCACCGGTCGGCGCGCCGTGCTGGTCGTTAATAATCGACAGCGTCTCTTTTTCGCCCGCCAGGCGCAGCATGGTTTTGGCAAAGTTGGCCCCACGCGTCGCGTAGACCCAGCTGGTACGGAAAATCAGATGACGAGGATTCGCCTGCGCCAGCGCCAGTTCACCGGCGCGCTTGGTTTCGCCATAAACGTTCAGCGGCCCGGTTGCCTCGTCTTCAGGGCGATAATGCTCGCCTTCTCCGTCAAAAACATAGTCGGTGGAGTAGTGCACCATCAGGGCGCCCAGCTTCGCCGACTCCTCCGCCAGAACCGCCACGCCCCGCTCATTCAGCAGATCGGATAGCTCGCGCTCGCTTTCGGCTTTATCCACCGCCGTATGCGCGGCCGCATTGACAACCACATCCGGTTTAACCTGGCGGACGGTTTGCGCAATCCCGGCAAGATCCGTCAGATCGCCGCATAGTTCCTTATCGAAATAGTCAACGGCGACCACCTCACCCAGCGTGGACAGCGAGCGCTGCAGCTCCCAGCCAACCTGACCATTTTTGCCAATAAGTAAAATTTTCATTAATTCATACCCTGTATTTGGTCGGCAGACGGTTAACGCTCATTGAGCAGACGTTTCAAATAAGCGCCATATTCCGTTTTCTTCAGCCGCTCGGCCTGAGCCGCAACCCCTTCGGCAGACAGCCATTTATTCCGGAAGGCTATCTCTTCCAGACAGGCCACTTTCATGCCCTGGCGCTTCTCAATGGTATGAATGAACTGAGAGGCTTCCATCAGGCTGTCGTGGGTACCGGTATCAAGCCAGGCAAAACCGCGTCCCAGCAGTTCAACCTGCAGGTCGCCACGCTCCAGATACATCTGGTTAAGGGTGGTAATTTCCAGCTCGCCGCGCGCGGAAGGCTTCACTTCCTTCGCCATCTCTACGACGTCGTTGTCATAAAAATAGAGGCCGGTTACTGCCCAGTTTGATTTCGGCTTCAGCGGCTTCTCTTCGATCGACAGCGCCCTGAAGTTTTCATCAAACTCCACCACGCCAAAGCGTTCAGGGTCGAGAACCTGGTAGCCGAAGACGGTGGCGCCCGACGTTTTGCTGGCCGCTGCTTCCAGCTTTTTACCGAAGCTTTGCCCGAAGTAAATATTATCGCCCAGCACCAGCGCGCAGGAATCATCTCCGATAAACTCTTCACCGATGATAAAGGCCTGCGCCAGACCGTCCGGGGACGGCTGGATTGCATAGGAGAAATTGACGCCAAACTGCGAACCATCGCCCAGCAGACGCTGGAACGCCGGCATATCTTCCGGCGTGGTGATAATCAGGATATCCCTAATACCGGCAAGCATCAGCACCGAAACCGGATAGTAAATCATCGGCTTGTCGTAAATCGGCAGCAGCTGTTTCGACACACCCTGAGTAATCGGGTACAAGCGGGTGCCGGACCCGCCGGCCAGAACAATACCTTTCATTCTGCAATCCACCTTAATTAGTTATTCAGACCAAGACGCTCGCCGGCATAGGAGCCGTCCAGCACGCGCTGCCACCAGGTCTGATTGTTCAGATACCAGTGCACCGTTTTTTCAATGCCGCTTTCGAACGTTTCTTCCGGCACCCAGCCGAGATCGCGCTGAATTTTGGCCGCATCGATAGCGTAGCGCAGGTCATGGCCCGGGCGGTCTTTGACAAAGGTAATAAGATCGGCAAAGTGGCTGATATTGCCCGGTTTCTGCTCCACCACTTTATCAAGGATGGCGCAGATGGTTCTGACCACATCGATATTTTTACGCTCGTTATGGCCGCCGATATTGTAGGTTTCGCCTCTATGCCCTTCGGTAGCGACCTTATACAGTGCTCTCGCGTGATCTTCGACGTACAGCCAGTCGCGGACCTGTTCACCGTTGCCATAGACCGGCAGCGGTTTGCCGGCCAGCGCGTTGAGAATAGTCAGCGGGATCAGTTTTTCCGGGAAGTGATACGGACCGTAATTGTTCGAGCAGTTAGTGACCACCACCGGCAGTCCGTAGGTGCGATTCCAGGCGCGCACTAAATGATCGCTACCGGCTTTCGAGGCCGAGTACGGGCTGCTCGGTGCGTAGGAGGTTTCTTCCGTAAACAGATCATCGGTGCCATGCAGGTCGCCGTAGACTTCATCGGTGGAGATATGGTGGAAGCGGAAGCGTTGTTTCTGCGCTTCGTTCAGCGACTGATAGTAGTGACGCGCTGCCTCAAGCAGCGTAAACGTGCCGATCAGGTTAGTCTGGATAAAGGCTGCAGGGCCGTCAATAGAGCGGTCAACGTGGCTTTCAGCCGCCAGGTGCATCACGATATCAGGCTGAAACTCACTGAACTGCCCGGCGATCCCCTGCGCGTCGGTGATATCCGTGCGTGAAAACGAATAGCGTTCATTTTGGGCAACGGATGCCAGAGACTCGAGATTACCCGCATACGTCAGGCAGTCCACGACGCGAACGTCATCCTGGGTATTTTCAATAATATGACGAACAACGGCGGAACCGATAAAACCCGCGCCACCCGTAACAAGGATCTTCATACTTTATCTCATTTTTCAAATAGTTATATGTTAATCAACATATATCATAAATTTCAGGCACGCTACCGCCATTGGCTATCGCAACCAAAGCGCGTAACGCTGCTGTACTACTTTCATGATTATGGCTCTGGCCAGTCGGTCACAGCATGCTCTTGCTGCTACCTGACGGCTGGCCTTTGCGCTGCGTTCTGCTGCCACAAACGAAACAGACTGACAGATCCGCGATAAACAACTAAAAACAGAGATATATCTCGGAAACCATATCTCTGTTTTCAGGCCCTATGCCGCACAACCGGGCAGTAGATGCGCGAGCGCTACTCTCCCCGTTTTGCTGCCGGCTATCTATCGGGACTTTCTCATTTAGCAAGCTCAAGGGTTCACCAACATTACCAGTACGGTCGTTGAAAGCCGACTGCACGCGCCAGTAAAGCTGCTGTATGCATCACTAAAGCATCAAGGGTAGCCAAACTGACGCAACGTTCCAGCACATTGCTCATATTCTTCCCCCCAGATAAAGAGTATCCATTTCCGGGTTTGTCACACGACTCATCGGATGTTCTGAGGAAGCGTTACCCTGAAAAACAACACTCCTGCGACGCATAGATTATCCGCGCATTATAACGCTGGTAACTAAGAATAAAAATCAAAAAGCATGGCAAATCAATTCATGTGAAAAGTAAACAATAAGGATACATTATTTATACCATTCAAAAGCGCTATCATAACCAATTGATATGTAATTAAAAAAATCAAAAAAGGCTCAATCAGCATAGGAATCACGAACATTCAACGGCGGAATGCTCGGAAATCATATAATCAGTAACAATATAGTCAGCAGGGCGCGCTCTGTCTCATATTGAGTACTTTATCGGCGGAACATCAATTATTGGTATAAGAAACTATAGGTATTATTA
This sequence comes from Klebsiella sp. BIGb0149, assembly GCF_004362605.1. Lineage (NCBI taxonomy): Bacteria > Pseudomonadati > Pseudomonadota > Gammaproteobacteria > Enterobacterales > Enterobacteriaceae > Klebsiella > Klebsiella sp. BIGb0149. The sequence continues at coordinate 658,797 of NZ_SNYG01000002.1, forward strand.
TGGTGCTAAGCTACATTCAAATGATAATTATTTCTATTTGTGAGAATAATACAGGAAATATGACGCAAAAACGCTCGCTGCTCCTTAAGCGCTGCCCCGTTCTGACCGCTTTATGAAGATCCTGTAACGGGAAAGCAGATGACCCCTAAGGCAACCCGGTGTAAAATCGACAATTATATATAGCGGGAAACAACGAACCCGGAGGATGAACATGAAGTTTTTAGTCACTGGAGCCGCAGGATTTATCGGTTTCCATACCTGCAAGCGCCTTCTTGAGGCGGGTCATCAGGTTGTTGGTCTCGACAACATGAATGATTACTACGACGTCAATCTTAAGCAGGCGCGTCTGGATTTACTGCAATCCTCCCTTTTCAGTTTCCATAAAGTCGATCTTGCCGATCGCCAGGGCATCGCAGAGCTGTTCGCAGAAGAGAAGTTTAACCGCGTGATCCATCTGGCCGCTCAGGCTGGCGTTCGGTACTCGCTGGAAAATCCTCATGCCTATGCCGACTCCAACCTGATCGGTTATTTGAACATTCTGGAAGGTTGCCGACACCACAAGGTCGAACACCTGCTGTACGCATCGTCCAGTTCCGTCTACGGTTTGAACCGCAAAATGCCGTTCTCAACCGACGACTCGGTCGACCATCCGGTTTCACTCTATGCCGCCACCAAGAAAGCGAATGAGCTGATGGCGCATACCTACTCCCACCTTTACGGCATACCGACTACCGGCCTGCGGTTCTTCACCGTGTACGGCCCTTGGGGTCGCCCGGATATGGCATTGTTCAAATTCACCAAAGCCATGCTGGAAGGTAAGAGTATTGACGTGTACAACTACGGCAAGATGAAGCGTGATTTCACCTACGTTGACGATATTGTGGAAGCCATTGTACGCGTTCAGGATGTTATCCCGCAGCCGAACGCGGAGTGGACCGTCGAGAATGGCTCTCCGGCAGACAGCTCGGCTCCATATCGGGTTTACAATATCGGCAACAGCTCTCCGGTTGAACTGATGGATTACATCACCGCCCTGGAAGAAGCGCTGGGAATGGTCGCTGAGAAAAACATGATGCCTATCCAACCAGGCGACGTGCTTGAAACCAGCGCGGATACCAAACCGCTGTACGATCTTGTTGGCTTCAAACCGCAGACCACCGTCAAAGAAGGCGTGCAGAATTTTGTCGACTGGTATAAGGCCTACTATAAGGCATAATCTGGCAATCAGTTTCTCAACCGCGGCGGCATAGCTGCGGTTCTCTCTTCTGGCATCGCTCCTCCCCTCTTACGCGCAACCTTGTTCACTGGCGCGGAAAGTTTTATATCTTCGACTCACAGTACCTGGCCCTTCTTTCAACAGAAGCGCGCTTACCTCATTATGGCAGACTAAAACTGTAACTTTCACCAAGGAGCCGCAGCTCGAGCTAGTTTTCTTTTGAAAGTATAGTTTTTCATTCTCCATAAAAAAAACACAATTACCGTATAGGAATCTTCTTAGAAAGAAGCTATGTTAGTGAGATAAAGATAATTTGTATCGTTCTTTTAATTGCAAGCTAATCATTTACTCCCGTAACTTCGCTCTGGTAGATCATATGGAAAACTTATTTTTCTTGGTTGTTGCTGCCATACTACTTGCCGTTTACTTTTTAATTTCTTATTTAAACGATCGTAAAAGTTCCAGAACGTGGCTTAATAAGCATAAATAATAATACAGGCGATATTTACTTTAATGACCAAACTAGCGGGCGAGGGCGTTGAAAATCATTTTCTCAGCAGAGCGTTAAGCATTAGCTACTTATTAAAGAATATTATATAGAACACAGGTTACGCGTAAATTTTAACAACAAAAAAGCCTGCATTGCAGGCTTCGTTTTACCTTCCGGCGCTTATCTCCAGCATCTACATCACAGTGACGGTAGCTCTTCACAAGGTAGATTCAACATATCCGACCTGTTTGTCAGCCGCAACTCATTTGAGTACAGACTTTAAACTACATCACATTTTTTCATTAGCCGAGGGGGAAATACAACTATTCCACAAACGGCCTGGCAGATAGAACCCCATTCCTATATCCCTCTCGCTCAACAGGGAAACCTTATACCGCAAGTATGCAGCACGTACTTAGTTCCTTTGCTGCGAAAAATATGACGCCACATGACTTATATTTTTTTCATTCAGGGTACCTGAATCACTCAAGAGCGAGATCCACGCTTTGATGTAAGTGTACTTGGCTTCGGCAAGGTCTCTCTGCGCGCCATAAAGCTGCTGCTCGGCGTTGAGAACATCGACGTTTACACGCTGGCCAGCTAACACGCTCTTGCGAGTAGCCTCAACCTGAGTTGTCGCCGATTTTACCGCAAAGTCATAGGCAAGGAGCTTTGCCTGGCTGCTAATGCAAAGATTAAACTGCTTACGTAAGTCATTAATAACGTCACCTACCTGTGCATCCAGCTCATATTTAGCCTGCCCATAACGAGCTGCCGCCTGACGGGTTGATGCTGCAACACCGCCTCCTGAATAGATAGGCATCGTCACCTGAACCCCAATACTATCAGTGCGATATTTCTGGTTTACCGTATTGTCGCTACTTGAGTCATTCTCAGAATGAGAGGCATACAGTTGAACCTGGGGCATAAAACCGGAACGATTGCGTTCTACATCATACCTGGCGGCGTCAACCCCATGACGCGATGCCGCTAACTGCGGGTTACGCTCCATCGCCACTTTCTCCCAGTCAACAAACTGGGTATAGGGTAAAGGTGATACCTGGAATTTACCCTTGCGTAAAGTCTGCAAATCATCCAGCTGGTTGAGGGGAATACCGATTATCACTTCCAGTTCGCGCTGTGCTGCATCGAGGACATCCCGGGCTTCAATAAGCTGGGCCTCAGCCAGGCTGTAGCGAGCCTGTGTTTCGGCAACATCGGTAATGGTACCTTCACCGGCGCTCACCAGACGATCGTTCAATGCCAGCTGCTCTTTATAGGCATCCTTTTGGGCCTGTGCTAACGCTATTTGATCTTTTGCGTAAGCCACACCAACATACGCGGAGATAACGCGCACAGCCAGATCGAGATATTTGCCACGGTACTTTTCATCAGCCATCAGCGATTGCGCAACACCTGACTTATATTTCGCATACGCCTCATAGTCGAAAATGGACTGAGTCAACATCACTGAACCAGCGTAACTACGGTACTGCTGTCGTTTAGTCACATCGCTGACGTTCCCAAAGATATCACTGCTTTGATACTTCTGAGTTTGCCAGTTGCGTGGCGCATTTTGATAATTTAACGAGACTTTCGGCAAAAGACCTGCCCGGCCAATATTCTCATTTTCATTTCCGGCTTCTTTTTCCTTTATTGCAGCCTGAAACAGGGGATCTTTTTCCAGAGCCAAAGAGTACGCATCTAAAATGCCTAATGAGTAAACAGGTGCAGACATCATAAGCGCAAAAGAACTTATGGCCAGACCCATAATCTGCCTTTTAACCTGCATCTGGATTATTCCTCAGTCAACGATGTACGAGCACGGTCTAAAATTGGCTTGAACAAATAGCTCAGCAATGAACGCGATCCCGTCTTAACAAATACTTCAACGGGCATACCCGGTTTGATATCTGCACCCTGTAGCATTTTGATACCTTCGGGCGTTACGGTAACCTGCATCTGGTAATAGGGTTCTCCTGTCCCTTTGTCGACAAGCCGGTCCGCGGAAATTAGCGTTACCGTTCCCGGAATTTTCGGTGTTTTATTCTGATTGAATGCCGTAAACATTAACTCAACGGGAAGACCGTTGTAGACCTTGTCTATCATCTCAACCTTGAGCCGGGAATCAACCACAAGCGAAGCCTCGCTTGGGACTACCTCCATCAAGTGATCCCCTGCCCCCACGACGCCGCCTTGGGTAAATATATTCAGACCGACAACCGTGCCGTCAACCGGCGAAACGATCGCCGTATTGCCCAAATCAAAGTTAGCCATTTCAAGCTTATTCTTGAAATCATTAACGTCCATCTGTGTTTGAGCGAGCTGCGTTCTGACTTCGCGCTGGTAGTCGGCATAGCGTTGATCAATCCGCTGTTGGGATTCAAGGAGCTGCTTTTGCAACTGACCGATGCGTCCTAAAGTCTCATCAATACTGCTATTTACTTCGGCAAACTGGCGTTGGGCATCCAGATAACGGTTTCTCGGTAAATACCCTTCCGCCGCCAGCTGCTTCATGCTGCTCATTTGTTCACGAATACTGCTCAACTGGATTTGCTTATTATTACGAGAATCCTGTAGTCCTTTGAGTTGAAAGCGAATTCCGTCGATTGATTGCCTAAATCCATCCACCTCGCTGCGTAATGCCTGCTGGCGGGACGAGAAAAGCTGTATCTGGAGAGCAATAATTTCCGCCACGCGAGGATGTGTTTTCACGCTGTCAAATACGCTTGAGAACTGGATTTTACTAAGATTGTCTCGTTCGGCCAGCAAACGACCTTCTGTAGCAAGGGTGGTGTAATACTGATCCTGCAAGGAATCTACCTGGGCCTGTGCCTGAACCTTACTCATTTGTACCAACACTTCGCCAGCTTTAACCTTGTCCCCTTCTTTGACGTCGATTTTTTTTACAATTCCCCCGGTCGGGGACTGAATTGTTTTGCGGTTTCCGGCAACCGTCACGGAACCCGGTGACGCGACACCTTTATCAAGCGGAGCAAAACCAGCCCATAAGAAAAAGCCTAACAGCCCTACTCCGATTACTAGCCAACCAAGCCGGGAATAACTCCGTTCATCCATTGAAAATGGCTCGCTATGATTATCATGCGGCATATTGACTTGTGTAGACATACCCACTCCTTCAACTGCGAATGGTGGATTTATTCCACCGGCAAGTTCACATTTTAATTAAGCTGCGTTTTTGGAATATTGCCTTCATGCATATCACTATTTACGGCCTGCACCGCCTGCTGCTGCGCAGCCTGAACCTTCTGCGCATTTGCCAGAGCCTGTAATACCTGATTGGTGGGGCCAAACGCGTTTACTTTGCCATTAACCAGCAACAGCAACTTACTGGTCATCGATAAGAGATTAGTTCGGTGGGTAATTAAAATAACCGTCTTATTTCGTTGCCTGAGCGCCGCAACGGCCTGGTTCAATGCCAGCTCTCCTGCATCATCCAGGTTTGAATTTGGCTCATCCAGTACAATCAACGACGGGTCATCATACAAAGCACGTGCTAACCCGATACGCTGTTTTTGACCACCGGATAAACCCGCGCCACCATTACCAATGATCGAATCATAGCCATGCGGGAATCTCAGTATTAACTCATGTACGCCAGCTAATTTGGCCGCTTCAATAACTTTTTCAGCATCAATTTCGCTGAAGCGCGCGATGTTCTCAGCGATCGTTCCTGCAAATAACTCGATATCCTGGGGTAAGTATCCAATATAGGGACCAAGTTCATCTTTATTCCACTGGTAAATATCAGCATTATCAAGACGAACGATTCCTTCACTTACGGGCCAAATGCCAACCAGCAGGCGCGCCAGGGTTGATTTCCCTGATGCGCTCGGGCCAATAATCCCGAGAACGTCACCAGGTTGGATTGCAAAAGATACATTGTGCAGCACGGGTTCTCCCTGCGAACCCGGAGGGGTTGCGGTAACATTTTCTACCGCGACGGCACCTTGTGGAGGAGGCAAGGACATATTTGTTCCTCGCGGTGGATTCTGCTCCAGTAGCTTCACCAGACGCTGATAGGAAAGCTTTGCCGAACTCCAGCTTTTCCAGACGTTAATCACCTGCTCAATCGGCGCAAGCGTTCTGCCCATCAGAATTGAGCCTGCAATCATCATTCCCGGAGTGATATGGCCATCAATAGCCAGCCAACCGCCAAGCCCTAAAACCAAGGATTGCAGGGAAAGCCGCACAAATTTGGTCACTGACGCAATGCTGGTTGCTCTTTCGCTAGCGATGCGCTGACTATTAAGAAATCTCTGATGTAGATCGTACCAGCGACCTTTTATGTTAGGTAGCATGCCCAACGCTTCGATCACTTCTGCATTGCGCAAATTAGTGCTTGCCAGACTCCCTGACTGCAAAGCAAGTTTACTGGCCTCAGAAAGCGGTTTTTTGGAAACCATTTCATTAATGATAGCCAGTGCAACCAGTACCAAAGAGCCGATTAACGCAAACAACCCAAGCCAGGGATTAAAAAGAAAAATGACCAGCAGGTAGATAGGAAACCACGGGGCATCGAAGAAAGCAAAAAGGGCATTTCCGGTCAAAAACTGCCGCACATTGGTTAAATCATTCAACATATGCCCAGCATCGGCAGATTTGTTCTTCAGATTCTCTTCGTAGGCAGCAGTATAAATTCGCGAATTCAGGCGCATGTCCAGCTGCGCACCGATGCGAATTACAACCATACTACGGGCATACTCAAGTAATGCCATCATGCCAAACATTCCAAGCATGATAAGCGTTAACATCAACAACGTGATTTCATTGCCAGAAGGGAGCACCCGATCATAGACCTGGAGCATATAGATTGAGGGAACAAGCATTAATATATTGATAAACGCGGTAAAGATGCCCACCGTCCAGAATATTTTGCTGCGAGTTCGTATAACATCCGCAATTTCATTGCGCGGTATAAATTGATCCACTTTTTTCCCTTAGTTTATGTGTACCTTAAGCCGCTCATACCTTAGCTGACCTGAGAGAACTCTCGTGCCCCAACAACCACAAGGCGGCAGATACTTTTTTTTAACTATAGATAGCAAAAGTGAATAACATCAAGCTCACAAATAAAATTATTTAAACAATGAGAATGCCGCAGCTTAAAGTCACATAATAAACAAGGTAAATCAAAGGTGAGGTAATTAGATCTCTATCACAAAAAAAGCGGAAAGGTCGCCCTTCCCGCTTTTTAATATAATTACGCTCGAAATGATTAACTAAATAAGCGTCATTATTATGCGTAATGCAGACTATCAACCAGCTGCTGATGATTCTGGCCAGACAGATAAACGATAGTATCTGAAGCGTCCAGGTTATGGTTATTGTTATTGTCAATAATCAAATAGGAACTGGCCGTATCGGATTGGCCTGACCAAACCACGGAAGCAAGCCCGACTTTGTTCGTCAGCGAACCGTTGCCGCCAACGCCAAGGATTTGCCCCAGAAGTGCAACAACCCCACCAGTGATCCCTCCGACCAACGTTCCCAGCAGCGCATCAACTACGTCGGTACTGCGAGTACCGTAATCGGTAATCGCCGTTCCAGCGGTATTATCGCTAATGGTCAGATTGGAAACGGTATCAAAGATGGTATCTTTAGTACTGTTAAAATCGGAAATAGTGACACCCGAGCTAACGGTACTGGATTTCAGCTGATACAAGTTCTCGCCGCTCCCCCCCGTCACCAAGGTATTACCCAGCACGTTAAAACTATCGTTAGCAGATGTGCCTTCTACGTTCATGTGGTAGCCACTATTCAGGCCTAACAGGCCTAACAAAGTATTGACCACAGGAACTGTTACACCACTTAACGGAAGGATTTTCAGAAGTTGTGTAATGATCCCGTCGCCGGTCCCACCCACGTTAGCATTGAGATCCAGACCACCAGTATTAGTAGAAGCGTCAATATTCCGAACGTTGTTATACCCGGAACCTACCGTAAGATTCAGAGCATGGTCGCCTGTAACATTGATATTTTGTACCTGAGCATTGGTCCCTGTCAGGGACAGTATGTTGTCAAAGTTACCGGTACCACCGGAATCAAGATTTAATGTACTCAACGCCACATTACCGCCAAGCACAGTGCTGCTACTGGTTAGCGACAGTGCCCCGGCATTGACATCGCTATTACTGGTTGCAGTGAAATTGACGTTAAAATGGTCAGTTGCGTTTGCCAGGAAAGTGATGCCAACATTGCTAGCTGCAGTTGCATTACCGGTGACTTCCAGCTGTGCTGAGTTGCCACCGGCCGCATTAATCACGCGTACCTGATCGGCAAGCCCGGATAGCACAAAGCCCTGGGAGCCGATGGTTGATGTTGCAGCCTGGTTGACCGTAGTGCCTAACGTGCCAGTGAGTCCCGACTCATTGGACGCATTGCCAGTCAGTATGCCAAAGTCAAAAGTATGATTCGCCGGGGCCGTTGCACCGCTTGTAGAACCGCTGAGAGTCGCTTTGCCAATATAACCCGCAAGGTCAACTTTCTCAAAATTAGTAAACTGTGAGGAGTTGGTGCTTATAGTAACGGTACGGGTCAGTCCAGGGGCTGAAACAGCAATATTTTTAGTGAGTAGGTTTGCGGAAATGGTATCTACACCAAGACCGCCATTAGCCGTAATGTTAGTAGAAACTGTGTTAGCCCCATTAGACACACCGTTACCTAACCATTTCAGCGAATCATTACCGGCCCCCAGATTAAACTGGCCGGTCGCGGAGGCAACAACAGCGTCAGTTGTCAAAAGCACCTTATCAGCACCGGAGCTAGCGTTTAAAATTATGCTTCCGTTATTGACAGTTATGTTAACGCCCGGGTTAACACCATTATCGGAAAGATTGACAGTTGCAGCGCTCCCCCCCCCAATCGACAAATCTGCAAGATGATCGGCAAATTTTAAATTGACGGTTGTTGCTGCGTTGGCATTAAGAAGAACATTTGTCAAAACAGCAGTTTCGGCGTTGCTTATTTGATGACTGGCGTTGGTATTGACTGTACCAGTTGCATTACCGCCGCCAGCCGTGGTCGTGAGGACTGCGCCAGTTTTATAGAGCAAACTGGTACCGATTTCGTATTCGAATGCATGTTGGTTGGTAACGGTGGTATTGTCAGTTGCTGTAGAATTGCGGAGATCATTGATAATAGCATTCGTTATAGCGACCTTATCAGAGCCAAATGAACGATATGGCACCATCACGTTATCACCGGGATCTGAGCCAAAAACGGCGCTGTAAACATGTTTAATGAAATCATCACCGTTTAAATTGGCACCTTTACGCTGAAACTCAGCAGAACCAATCATTTTCCCAAGGACGGTATCAAATGCCGTGCCATTAACGGCTAAAGACTTGGTCCACCAGGCAAGTCCACTCATGTCAGAGGAACGGTCGCCAAAAGCCAAGTAAGAAGCAGCTAATTTTTCTTTTGAATCAAGAGCAACACTCCATGTATTCCAGCTATTCGAACCAAAATCTTGATACATCAGTTTATTCAAAGCATTATCAAACGTCTGCTGTGCACTTAGCGTATTACTATCAAATCCGTTATAATATAACAAATCCGAAATTGTATTATAAATCGCTGAGTTTAGATCAGTAGAATTTAATACTGCTTGCAGCTCATTGTCAGCAGGCGCAGCACCGTAAGCAGCTGTATATACGGACTTTAATATATCTAAATCAGATTTTCCAGAATATAAGGCTTGCCCCGCAGATGACGTTAACAAACTCCCTACATATTGTTCCTGAGTGATAGTTCCCGCTCGAAACTGCTGGGCTGTAGCATCAAATGCAGTATCTGTAGTAAAACTATCATTACCTAAGACAGCATACTGAATCGCAGCAACTTGCTGTTGTGTAAGCAAAACTTGGGCAGTCATTGTATTAACCTCAAATTTATTATGTTATCAACATTACCCCATCACCTACTATAAATAGTAGTGGATTAGGTTGATTGCAGGTGTTCACTTCACGCACAATAAGAAAAGTCCAAAAATGAGAATCTGTCAACTTTTGCTATACCAATTTACTGCGCAATCAAAAATACCTAGAGTCAAAAAACAACAAAATGACCGTTAATAATCTTTAGTGACATAAAAAATCAATGATTTTAAATAGAATTAAAAAAAGAGAGTGTATTCTTTTCCCTGAGAAGCTATACTAAACTAACAGGTCTAACTTTACTGAACAATACTGCAAAAGAATAGCTGTTATGCCTAAGAGCAAATTGCGCTATGCGGTCACACTTCACAATTTTAAAATAATTCGCCTATTGCACATGAGAAAACTACAGGAATTATGGTAACTGAGGATAAAATCAGCGGAAGAAAAAATTGTAGCTAACCAGAAAATATTTCTACAGAAGGTAGTCTGAAGGCAGTTAGACTTCTCATGTAAACACAACCATTTTAGTTCCCTGCACTTTTTGAGACTTCCGGTTTCTCCGCTATCAGTCGGCACTCTTCCGGCGTCAGGTTATTCAGAGATTCATGAGGCCACTCACTGCTATATTCCCCCAGCCAACGCTCCGTAATCTCCCGGCTTCATTCAGTGTCCTGAACAGATAAAATCCAAGATTTCTGTCCGGTACGTTCGGTTAAAACGCTCGATAAAAGCATTCTGTGTCGGCTTGCCCGGATTAAAAAACTCCAGCAACACGCCATGTTCTTCTGCGCACTGTGCCAGCGCCAGTGAGAGCAGTTCTGGTCCGTTATCCATCCGCGTCTTCAGCGGATATCCGTGGTTTGGCACGATCCTGTCCAGTACCCGGACGACACGCTGAGCCGGGATATTCAGGTTGATTTCTATCGCCAGTGCTTCACAGTTAAAATCATCTACCACATTGAAGGCCCGGAAGCATCTGCCACAGACCAGCGCATCGTGCATAAAATCGATGGACCAGCTCTGGTGTAACGCTTCCGACGTCACCAGTGGCGCAGGGGTTACGCACTGGCAGGCGCAGCTTTCCTTTACGACGAAAATTCAGTTTCAGCAGGCAATAAATTCGGTGAACGCGTTATGGTTCCGGGGATTGCCCTGCCTTTGCAGCAACTGTAACAACTTATTAAAACCGTATCGTGGATAGCGCTCCGCCAGCTCAGCCAGCGCCTGGATCACAGATTCATCGCGTCGGGTATCGGGCTGGTAAAAATAGACCGTTCTACTCAGCGATAACATCTTCACGCCTGATGTACGCTCATCGAAAATGTCACTCTCAGATAGCTGACGAGCTCATGCTTTATCGCTGGTTTTAAAGCTTTTTTTTCTGACGTCTTTTAATGCACGATTTTCCAGACTGAGATCGGCAAGCATCTGTTTGAGTCGACGATTTTCGTCCTCAAGAACCTTCATTTTTTTAATATCGGAGGCGTCCATCCCGCTGTACTTTGCTTTCCAGTTATAGTGAGAGGCCTCCGATATCTTCGCTTCGCGGCAGATATCCCTGCCGTTAGTCCGCCTTCGACAGACTTCAGAACAGTGATGATCTGGTGCTCAGTGAATCGGGCTTTGCGCATAATGATCTCCTCAGAGGACATAATCAGTATTCCGGAGGATCTTTAAAAGAGAATGGTTCGTTAAAGCGGGATGCTTACACAAACACCGGCGCGGCCGTTCGAAAGTCAGCGCGGTAGATCAGTGCTAACGCACAGATTTTGTTACTTAAAATCTGTTCAACGGACGTCGGATCCGGGGGCTGAATGTAGTGGATAATTTTAATCGGGAATGTTTGGATATTCATATTGAACGGGGATTGCGCAGAGAGGATTTGGTTGCAGTTATGGAGCACCTAAAGCAACGAGTACCACTCCGCCTGAAGACAGACATGGTTCCTGTCGCTGGATGATACGCGGGAAAAGGTTGAACACTGGCGACAGGAATATAACCAGTAAAGACACAATTCTTCGTTAAGTAAGCTGACTCCGGAAGAATTTATCTGAAGTCTGAAAAAAGTTACCCTGACCTGAAATCCTGCTCCATTCAGAAACAGAATTCCTGCATGATTCATACTGTGCTGAATCGGAAGTGGTGCCCATGAAAAAGTCACGATTCACCGAAGAGCAGATTGTTTTGCCCTGAAGCAGGCTGAACTGGGGCGTCCGTACCGGACGTCTGTCATAAGCTGGGTATGTCCCGATGCCACTTTCTATACATGGCGCAATAAATACGACGGGATTTCCCCTTCTGAGCTGAAGTACATGCGGCAGCAAGAGGAAGAGAATCTCAGCCTCGACAAAGCAATGCTGCAGGATGTTCTGCCAAAATAGAACTGATGCTGTCGAGTCTGCGCGAACGGGTCCGGTACCCACTGGTACGTTACGGGGCAGCGAGAGGCAGGTCTGTTTACACCACAGCTCCAGTTCTTTCCGCAACCTTTCTGTGGCGTCAGATGGCAGTGCGCTACGCTTTCGTATCAGCGTGATCGCCGAAACCCGGGCTCACTATGGCTATCGCAGAGTTCACGTCATGCTAAGGCGGGGCGATGGCGGGATAATCACAAACTCATTTATCAGCTCTACATCAAGCTGGGTCTGTCCCTGCGTCTCAAGAATAAATCAGTACAGCGGCGACAGCCACCGCCTCAGGGGGTTATGTCTGGGGTATGGACTTTGTCTCCGATGCACTGTTTAACAGAAGGCTATTGCGCCTGCTGACGGTAATCGATTTGTTTACACGCGAATGCCTGGGGATCTGCGCTCAACGGAAGTTGTGGAGATGCTTAACAGCATTGCGCTCAGACGCCCCTTATCATAGTTGCTGAAAGCTGATAACGGCTATACATTTGCAGGAAAAATGCTGGACAAGTGGGTGTATAAGCGAGGGATCCATATAGACTTCTCACGACCGGGAAAAGCAACGTACAATGCCACAGCCAAGTCGTTCAACGGAAGGTCGTGGCAGGAATACCTGAACGAAAACTGGTTCATGTCCCTGGAGGATGCACGGTACAAAATCGAAGCCTGGCGCCTACACTATAATCAGAGATGTCCCTATTCTGCGCTGGACTGGATAACCCCATCCAAATTTGCTGAAAAGTCTTCCGGTTGCCAGAACACGCAACCAACATGGTGCCAGTTATTCCTGATTATGGCTGGGGCATATTTGGGGCCAGGGTCACTACCGTTCCCAAAAATCGACAGATGATCCAATTAACCAACCATTGGGTGAAAGCTGCAATGATGGATTTTATACATTTACTAGTAACAACAACGGAAAGATGCCCAAGGAACATCCAATCATCGCTGCGAAAAATATAATATTAAAAGGCTAATAACTAACGACGGGGAATTTAATTTTGAACTCACACCTTTACTTAAAAATATAAATACTGTTCAACCCCATATTAAAATAAAACTTAAAACAGAACTCTCACTAAAGTAAAAATATCAAAAAATCATTAACTCTTTTTCCTTATAAAAACTTACAGTCCGTACATCTAATTAAAAATCGAATGAATGAGTTAGGGCATAGAATGCCCTATACGCTGATATTTCAACTATTATCCACCTAAATCTGAGCGGTTCTATAAAGCATGTTCACTTTCTTCCCTAATTTAATAAACGGTTTCTCTACCAAATAAAAAAACACAATAGATACTACATAAGTTATGGCAAAAAAACATACAACCAACATCCAAACTGGAAAAACACCCACATATTTTTCAATGTAAAACAAAACAATTGGATGAATTAAATATGTCGAATAACTTACCTCACCTAAGAAAGAAAATAGTCGCCCACCAATATTTAACTTATAAAACAAAAAGAATATTAAAACACCCGCAGAGTAGCTAAGTACATAGTGAATAGACTCCCCGGTCAGATGTGTTTTAACTGTGTAACCTGTATATGAAGAAAATAAAACAGATAACATTAGAATAGCTATTGCAAACAACAAACTATTTGTTGATGCTATACCCTTTTCCTTTAGCTTTAACATATATCCAAAAAACATTATTGACAAAAGCAATGGCACTGCAATTGGAAGGTTAATTCCTTTCGTATATCTAACATATGCAAAAAAGCATGATAAAAGAGATAGAGATATTAGACTAAAAAAAATCCACTTCGATGAACTTAGCCTATTAAAATAAAATATTATAGAACATGCAATATAAAAAAACATCTCAATAACTAATGTCCAATAAACTCCTATTAAATCTACTTGCTTGAAAAAAACTTGAAACATTGTGATGTTTGCTAGTATCTGTGCAACATTATACTTATCAAAACATAATACAGCAAAGATAATTGACACCCAATACATAGGATAAAGTCTAAAAAATCGTGAATTCCAAAATACTTTTAATCCCCCACTTTCTTTTTTAAGTGAGTAGGGAATGAGATAGCCACTGATACAGAAAAATATAACGACCCCAATCTTTCCTAAAACAAACATAGGAAAATCAGTGTTTATATGAAATCTTTCAATTGAATGTGCAATGCAAACTAGTAAAGCAGCTGTAAACCTTAAAGAGTCAATACTTGAGATTCTAGAGGAATTATATAATACCACAAAAACACCTTTATTTTAATTTCAACCCCATGAGCAAGCCATTTAAAAAAAGGCCGAAGGAACGGCCTTTTAAATGTAACATCAGTCATTACCAAATAAATCGCGAGTATAAACTTTATCCGCTACATCTGCCAATTCTTCGGCCATTCGATTAGAAATAATGATATCAGCATCTTTTTTAAACAGTTCAAAATCACGAACAACGCGGGAATTAAAAAATTCATCCTCTTGCATAACCGGTTCATAGATAATAACAGGAATACCTTTAGCCTTTATGCGTTTCATAATACCCTGGATTGATGACGCTCGAAAGTTATCGGAACCACTCTTCATTATCAAACGATAAACACCAACTACTTTCGGCTTACGTGCAATAATAGAATCCGCGATGAAGTCTTTACGAGTACGGTTAGCATCAACGATCGCACCAATAATATTGTTTGGTACCGACTCGTAATTTGCTAGTAGTTGCTTCGTATCCTTTGGCAAGCAGTATCCACCGTAACCAAATGATGGATTGTTGTAGTGATTACCAATACGTGGATCCAAGCATACTCCTTCAATAATTTGCTTACTGTTGAGGTCCTGACTTTCAGCATAGCTGTCCAGTTCGTTGAAATAGGCAACGCGCAATGCCAAGTAGGTATTTGCAAATAGTTTAATTGCTTCTGCTTCAGTAGAATCAGTAAAGAGTGTCGGGATATCTTGTTTTATCGCTCCTTCCTTCAGCAGATTAGCAAAACGCTGAGCTCGTTCGGAGCGTTCACCTATAACAATACGAGATGGATGTAGGTTGTCATACAATGCGCGGCCTTCACGTAGGAATTCTGGGGAAAAAATGACGTTCTCAATCTCGAGACGTTCTTTTATATCACGGATAAAACCTACAGGGACCGTAGATTTAACAATCATTACTGCAGAAGGGTTAATTTCGGTAACATCGCGAATAACATTTTCAACAGTAGTTGTGTTAAAATAATTTGTTTTAGGATCATAGTCAGTTGGTGTAGCAATAATGACATAATCAGCATTATGATATGCATCATATTTGTCAGTAGTAGCTCGAAAATTCAATTTTTTACTTGTTAAATATTCCTGAATTTCTTTATCAACAATCGGAGAGATTCTCTGATTAAGTAAATCGACTTTAGATTGTACAATATCTAACGCGACTACTTCATGGTGTTGCGCGATCAAAATACCATTTGACAAGCCAACATAACCTGTACCAGAAATTGTAATTTTCATTCGTATCCACTTAACTTAGCTAATGGGATGAAGATGAATAATCCTTTTTAAATTAAGATTTACAAGCTTGTTACTCTAGACAAAACAATTGGCGATATATCTACCATGTTGTCACATTAAGTATTGCTTAAATCTAAAAAGACTATTCTGAAGTAAACCATAATAGCGAGTTGTTATAGTAGAATCCGGTTATAAAAAACCGAATTCTACTATTGACACGCCGAGATATATAAGTTAACTAATCCACTCGGTGTGGAAAATACCATCTTTATCAGTGCGTTTATATGTATGAGCACCAAAATAATCACGCTGCGCCTGGATTAAATTCGCGGGCAAAACAGCAGAGCGATAACTATCATAATACGCAATAGCGGCAGAGAACGTGGGAACCGGAATACCATTCTGCACAGCATAAGCGACTACATCACGTAGTGCTTGTTGATATTCATCAGCTATCGACTTGAAATATGGTGCCAGCATTAGGTTAGCTATGTCGGCATTCTGTTCGTAAGCATCTGTTATTTTCTGCAAGAACTGAGCACGGATGATACAACCTGCACGGAAGATTTTGGCAATTTCGCCGTAGTTCAAGTCCCAGCGATATTCATTAGATGCAGCTCGCAGTTGAGAGAAGCCCTGCGCGTAGGAAACAATTTTACCCAGATAAAGAGCACGACGCACTTTCTCGATAAAGTCTGTTTTATCGGTAGCCGGTTGCGCCTGCGGACCAGACAACACTTTAGAGGCAGCAACACGCTGATCTTTCAGAGAGGAGATATAGCGAGCGAATACAGATTCGGTGATCAGGGACAGAGGTTCACCCAGATCGAGAGAACTCTGGCTAGTCCATTTACCTGTACCTTTGTTGGCAGCTTCATCAAGAATCACGTCAACCAGGTAGTTACCTTCTTCATCTTTTTTAGTGAAGATGTCTTTAGTGATATCTATCAGGTAGCTGCTTAACTCACCTTGATTCCACTCAGTGAAGGTTGTAGCCAGCTCTTCGTTAGAAAGTGCAAGGCCACCTTTCAGCAAAGCGTACGCTTCTGCAATGAGCTGCATATCACCGTATTCAATGCCGTTATGAACCATTTTCACATAGTGACCTGCACCATCAGCACCAATATATGCAACACAAGGTTCCCCGTCTTCTGCTCGCGCAGCGATCTGCTCAAGGATTGGTGCTACCAGTTCATAGGCTTCTTTCTGGCCACCAGGCATAATAGATGGGCCCTTAAGTGCACCCTCCTCTCCACCAGAAACACCGGTACCGATGAAGTTAAAACCATCAGCAGACAGTTCACGATTGCGACGGATGGTATCCTGGAAGAAGGTATTACCACCATCAATGATGATATCACCTTTATCGAGATACGGCTTAAGAGAATCGATCGCACTATCGGTACCAGCACCCGCTTTCACCATTAACAGAATACGACGCGGAGTTTCGAGGGACTCAACAAACTCTTTGACGGTATAATGTGGGACCAGTTTTTTGCCAGGATTCTCGGCAATCACTTCTTCAGTCTTCTCACGGGAGCGGTTGAAAACAGAGACGGTATAACCACGGCTTTCGATGTTGAGAGCAAGGTTACGCCCCATCACTGCCATACCGACAACCCCGATCTGTTGCTTGGACATTACATACTCCTGTCTGGTGTGCTGACTACGGCACTATGCGCAGTCTTAATTAATTTTAACTCAAAGAATAGAAAATATATAGTTCTCTGAATGCATAAAGCACTTATTACATAGATGACTAAAAATCAACCAGTAAACGTTCTTTTCAAAAACTGTGCTGTTGACTTATTTTTTATCTTAATTGCTAATAAGGTAATAAGTTTATATTGAAGAGTATATAGTAAGCATGGGATTATAAAAGCCAGGACCCATTTTATGTAGTACTCATCTAAAATATGATTAACTCTGAAAAACTCTACAACTGGGATATGGAGAAAATAAATCCAAATTGTATTGGATGAAATAAATACCAGTATTGCTCTGGCTCTGACATTTATTTTGAACTTTGGCGCCAAACAATTTGACAACAAATAAAAAACTGGAATTAATGCAAATGAATAAAATACATACAAATAACTTGGTGGGTATTTATAATCTTGCGGGAAAAGCCATTTCCCAGAACTATATATACTGAATACTTCAATCAAAATAATTGATAACATCCCTAACATAAAGAAAATTACTTTATACTTAATAGAAAAACTGTTAAAGCGACAGCCAATGATGAAGAGAACCCCATATGAAACAGCAGGTATAATAACTTCGGTAAAAGTAAATAAAACTACGCCGTGAGTATATTCTTTCACCCACATAACCAATACACTACTAATAAGGATTACAGCATAGCTACAAAAAGTAACTTGGCCGTCGTTTAAACGCTTCGAAAGACCAACATATAATGGTGATAAGATGGCTATCATGAGAAAAATTCTAATAACCCAAACATAACCAATGCCACCTAGCATTGCATAGGAATAAAAAACTTTGGAAAAGTTAATATTTAATATATTTTGAGCACCAAAGAGGTAAACTAGCAAGAAAAACAACGTAAGGAAACACCACAAAGGAAATAAAAGTCGCTTCACTCTAGACAAAACATAAGAAATAAAACCTACATTATTTTTCCCTGCGGCAAGATAGGACAACCCTGAGACAAAAACCATTAGAGGAACATCAAAGGTTCTAAATTGGAAAAGTAAAAAAGGTGGTGATACATGTGCCAATATTATTAATAACAACCCAACAACACGTAGTATATCTATTCTTAAATCACGATTACTTAGACTTGCACCCATACCCTGCCCTTTTAAAGTCACATTTTAAAATGTATTATTGAGATAATTTTTTAATGTATGAATTCACATCATCTTGAGATACAGAAGCGTATGGAATCCACTCAAATACCTTTATTGAGCCATTGGCTTTATTGTATGCTGTAATAACAATTTTATTCTTTAAAGATTCACTTGAAAAAACAACATTATCATCAGTAATATATGGTGCAATGGAACTTATAAAATGAGCTATATTTTTGGGTTTTTTGTCAAAATGTAAAAAACCAAAATTATCTTCTTTATTTTTCTTGTTATCTCCATCATTAATTAAATCATACCACCAAATCCCTTTAATATAATTCCGACTCTTGGCGAGAAAAGTAAACTTCGCAACATTTTGGAAAATTGCATTTTCGGTTGAATAAATATCACTTTCGGTTTGTGAATATCCCATCTCTGTTATATACAGATCTATAGATCTTCCGCTTTTTTTCCTTAATAGTGCCTCAAGCCTATCTATGTTAGCTATTGCGCCTTCAGGCGTTTTCGACAACATAGATGCATCATGAGCAAAATATGTGTGGATAGAGATTGCATCACAATAATCAAGAATACCTTCATTTATTAACCCATTCAGCCATTTTAAATATGAAGGTGAATTGGGATTTATAGACCCAATAGTCACGATAGCATTGGGGTCCACAGCTTTAATAGCCTTATAGGTTTGCTTTACCAATTCCGTATAAATCTTTGGGTCTGGGTTAGGTTTATTTTTCTTTGATACACCAGTTCCTTGTAGCCATTCATTCCATACTTCATAATATAAAACCTTTCCCTTATATCGCTGAGCAGTACGTGTAGCATAAGCGACATATGCAGATATCTCCTTTTGACTTTCAGGGTATCTTTTTGGCGTGTAAAGGCTATTACCATAATCGAGTACAATCATAGCACTATTACCTAGTACTGAAATGGAATTATTAAATATGTAATCTTGTGCCTTTATATATTCACCTTCATTGAATGTACCTGGTTGATGCTCAACTTTAGACCAATAAAAATCGGTTCTGACTGAATTAAACCCATACTGTTTTGCATAGGCTAAATATTCTTGCGGAGATAAACGAGTATTCTCTGTATGGATTCCAATACCTAAAACGAATGCAAGAGAAGTTTTACATACTAGCAAAGACGATATAAGCAGCGTTCTTAAATAAAGTTTGTTCATACAAGCCTCATCAGTATGCTGATTTGTTTATAAAACCTTTGAATACGGTTAAAAATATAATTTTAAAGTCAAGCCAAATACTCCATCCTCGGATATATAATAAATCAAATTCTATTCTTTTTTCCATCTTCTCAAGTGTATCGGTTTCACCACGCCAACCATTAATTTGTGCCAGGCCAGTAATGCCTGGTTTTACTTTGTGGCGCAACATATATCCCCGAATAAGTGACCGATATTGCTCATTATGTGCAACTGCATGAGGTCGAGGGCCTACAACAGACATTTGACCGAAAAGTACATTGAAAAATTGAGGTAACTCATCGAGAGAGGTACTACGTAAAAACTTTCCTACCTTAGTGATACGTAAATCATTTTTGGTTGCTTGAACCACTCTATCATCATTTTCCATTACTGACATTGAACGAAATTTCCATACTTTAATAGGTTTTCCATCCATTCCGTAACGAATTTGACGAAAAATGACAGGCCCAGGAGAGGTAAATTTAACAGCACAGGCGATCACTAATAAGATCGGTGAGATAAGTATGATAATAATGGCAGAAACAATTATATCCTCAAGTCTTTTAAAAACCATATTAATGCCATTCAGCGGCGAGTCGAATAATGGAACTACAGGAACACCGTTAATTTCCTCCGTTCTCGACTGAAGAATATTAAATGTGAAAAGGTCTGGGATAAGTAATACAGAGCACGTTGTATCAGTAAGTTGGCTAACTATTTCTTTAATTTTTGTCTCATCTCTCATTCCAAGTGCGATATAGATACGATCTAATTTACCCTCACGAGCATCCTGAATTAATTGTGTTAAAGTACCAGCATAAGGAATACCATCATAATCACTGACGACTCGGTCATCGTATATTCCTTTAACTATGAACCCCAACCATGGCTCCTCAATAAAACCTTTTAAAAGATTAATACCCGCTGGCAAACAGCCTACGACGGCTACACGCCTGGTATTATAACCCAAGTTACGTAATAGCCCTGAACCCAATCTTATTGAGGATCGGCAGCATATGAATCCAAGTACAACGATCAGATACCATTGTATAAATATGGAGAAACTCAAGTCAAAATCAGGCAACAAAGATACAAATCCGAGAGTAAGCAATAGACTTAATGTCCAATTCTTTAAGATAAGTATCAATTCGGCTGAGATTTTAACGCCTCGCCATGAACGATAGAAGTCCGTTATACCACCAATCATTTGGAATACGACAAGCACAGCCAACGAAATCAATACATGTTTATAACCAAAAACATAACCATTGAAGAAGCTTATGGCATATAGCCCAACAAAGATTATAAGTATATCTGAAAAGCGCTGAACCATTGATATAAGTGATGCATTAGCATTTGCTCGCGCTCGGTGTGAAAATGTAGTCATACGGATATCACTCTTATTAACTGTTGGTTAACAGCCCAATGTAATAATTTTAGACATTTTTACTAAAACTCATTAAAATTTAATTAATATTTAACAGCTTTAAATTCCGAGAAATCTAACCATTTACACTCGACATACTCTCTCATTTCCTTACTAAACCTTTCGTTCGAAAAGCGTAAAGAGTTGTTTCTGCAGGAAACCGGATCAATATATTCATTTATTTTTTCAAATTGATTGACCGCTTCAACTACTGATCCAATAGATTGTTCACCAAAGAATACACCAGTAGCATCTTTAACACCGTAAGGCCTGATAGTTTCTAAAGCACCACCTTTACCAAAAGCAATTACGGGCGTTCCGCACGCTTGAGCTTCAACTGGAGTAATACCAAAATCTTCTTCTGCTGCAAAGACAAAGGCCTTTGCATTCCTCATGTGCTCTTCCATTACATTATTTGGTTGGTAACCAAGTATTTCAATATTTTTACTTGCTTTTGATTTTATTTTGTTCATTTCTGACCCGTCACCAATAACAACTAGCTTTTTATCTGGCATTTTGCTGAAAGCTTCAACAATGAGGTCAATTCGCTTGTAAGGAACTAATCTAGAGGCAGTAAAGTAATAATCATCTTTACTTTGTGTAAGAGCAAACCTATCCACATCTACAGGTGGATAGATAACATCCGCCTCACGCCCATAAACTTTTTTAATGCGGCGCGCGATAAATTTTGAGTTAGCTATAAAATGATCTACTCCATTCGCAGTTCGGTAATCCCAAAGTCGAATTTTATGCAGTATCAATTTGGCTATCAAACCCTTAACTCCTCGATTTAAACCGGCTTCTGCGAGATACTGATGTTGCAAGTCCCAAGCATAACGAATAGGAGAATGGACATAACTAATATGTAATTGGTCGGGGCCAGTTAAAACCCCCTTTGCGACCGCATGGCTACTTGAGAGGATGACATCATGAGAGGAAACATCTAGCTGCTCAATTGCCAACGGCATAAAAGGTAAGTATTTTTGATATTTCTTTTTCGCAGAAGGAAGATTTTGGATAAATGTTGTTTTTGCCTTTTTATTTTGAAAATGTAATCTGGAGTCATCTGATAAAAAATCAACGACAGAATATAATTCAGCTTTGGGATAGAGGTCAACAAACTCTTTAATAACACGTTCGGCTCCAGCATATGTGACAAGCCAGTCAGCAACAATTCCAACATCAAACTCTTTAGACATAAAAAACCTTTTATCCATAAGCAATAACGTGAAAAATAAGATTTACTTTTCTTACTACTTTATTTACTTTATGCAGGTGTAACATGTACACCTGCATAATATTATTCCCTAAGCAATGATAATATTTCCGCAGTTTTGGTAGACATTAATTCCTTATTTCCCCTAGCCTCCACATTTAAGCGAACCACTGGCTCAGTATTAGAACTGCGCAAATTAAATCGCCAATCAGCATAAGCAATACTTATTCCATCAGTATAGTCTATAGATAAGGCTTCCGGTTTGTATTTATCTAATACCCTGGTAATTGCATCTTTAGGATTTTTTAAGGAGCTATTAATCTCACCGGAAGCAGGATACGCACTTATCCTTTCATCAACTAGCTGACTTAACGACTTAGATTTTATGCAAAGCAATTCGGCTACCAGCAACCACGGGATCATTCCACTGTCACAATAATAAAAGTCTCTAAAGTAATGATGGGCACTCATTTCCCCACCATAAATAGCATCCTCGACTCTCATCCTTTCTTTAATAAAGGCATGGCCTGTTTTTGACATAACAGGAACCCCGCCAGCCTGTTCAACTATTTCAATAGTATTCCAGCTAAGGCGAGGATCATGAATGATGCGAGCCCCAGGATCTTTTTCTAGAAAAGCTTCAGCAAGCAACCCAACAATATAATACCCCTCAATAAAATCCCCATTTTCATCAAATAAAAAGCATCGATCAAAATCCCCATCAAAAGCAATACCTAAATCAGCTGCATTACTAATTACAGCTTCTGAAGTATCATGACGGCACTCTGGTAGCAGCGGATTAGGGATTCCATTAGGAAAATTCCCGTCAGGTTGATGATGAATTTTTATTAATTCAATTGGTGAGTTAGCTTTCTTAAACCTTTTTTCAATTTCATCTATAACATGGCCAGCGGCGCCATTTCCAGAGTTGATGACTAACTTAAGAGGACGAGTAAGGTTATTCAGATTAATATAGGATATAATCTTATCAACATATTCACTGAGTATAGATATTTTTTCGTAGCTACCACGCTTGCAATCATTAACAGCAGGAAAGTTATTATCCTCAGCCATTTTTTGGATATCATGCAACCCTGTATCTCCGCTTATAGGTTTTGATCCCTCACGGACTAATTTCATGCCATTGTAATCTAATGGGTTATGACTTGCTGTAACTTCAATACCACCATCGACACCTAGATGAGAAGTGGCAAAATAAATTTCTTCAGTACCACTTAGACCAATGTCCAATACATTGCTGCCCGCATCCTGCAAACCTTTTGCTAAAGATTGCTTAAGAGACTCACTTGTAAGGCGAACATCTCCCCCAAGAACAACATTTTTAGGTTTAAGATATTCACCAAATGCCCGACCAATGCGATATGCTATATCTTCATTGAGTTCAGTCCCTAACTTCCCACGAATATCATAAGCCTTAAAGCAAGTTAATATGTCTAGCATAATTACATTCCCTATCATCAATGATTATAATGGTCTTTCAAGCGAATAATATCATCCTCACCTAAATACGAACCTGACTCGATTTCTAATATCTCAAGTGGAATCTTACCTGGATTTTCTAGCATATGAACTGCACCGATTGGGATGAACGTTGATTGATTCTCAATCAAAAGGAATTTTTTATCTTCTACAGTGACTTCAGCCGTTCCTGACAAAACAACCCAATGCTCAGCTCGATGAATATGTTTCTGTAAAGAAAATTTCCCCCCCGGTTTAACTGTAAGTCTATTAATATGATAACGCGGCTGGTTAACAATTTTGTCTTGATGGCCCCATGGACGATATGATTCGCGATGGGTTCTAAATTCGCTTCTGTTATTTGACTTTAGATACTCAACAACTTTTTTAACATCCTGGACTTTTGATTTGTCAATTATCAAAACTGCGTCTTTGGTATTAACAATTACCAAATTACTGACACCTACTGCTGCTACTAAACTATCTTCAGTATGAATGTAACAGTCCTGGGAATCATGAGTATAGGCATCACCTATGAGTGAGTTCCCATTTTTATCTTTATTATTGACTTCCCACAAGGCTGACCAAGAACCAACATCATTCCATCCTGCATTTAACGGTATAACAACCGCGTCAGCAGTGTTTTCCATTACTGCATAGTCAATTGACTCATCTGGGCAACTGAAAAAAGCATCTTGATTTATTCTAATAAAATCTTCAACCGAGTCATGTTTTATTGTTGTCATAGAATTTTTACATGATTCAAGGATATCTGGTCTGAATTTTCCTAATTCCTCTAAGTAACGACTTGCCTTGAAAAGAAACATTCCACTGTTCCAATAGTACTCGCCGCTGGTCAAGTATGTCATAGCAGTTTCTAAATCTGGTTTTTCAACAAAACGTTTGACACTATAACCTGATGGATTTGTAGGGTGAACTTTGCCGCGTTGAATATATCCATATCCTGTTTCAGGTGCTGTGGCAACAATTCCGAAAGTAACTAATTTTCCTTGTTCGGCAAAAGCAGTTGCGTCCCTCACTGCATTGTGAAATGCAGAAGTGTCCGCAATTACATGATCAGCTGCGAGCACTAATAAAAGAGGATCTTTATCGTTTGCGACCGCAGTTAGAGCCGCTAAAGCAATTGCAGGAGCCGTATTACGTCCAACAGGCTCAAGTATAATATTAGAAGACAAATGTTCAATTTGGCGCAATTGTTCTGCAGCAAGAAACCGGTGCTGTTCGTTGCATATCAAAATGGGAGAGTCACAGTCTAGGCCCTTAAGTCTTAAAAGAGTTTCCTGTAACATTGAATTATCACTATTTAAACGTAAAAATTGTTTTGGATATAATTCACGAGACATTGG
Source organism: Klebsiella sp. BIGb0149 (assembly GCF_004362605.1). NCBI lineage: Bacteria > Pseudomonadati > Pseudomonadota > Gammaproteobacteria > Enterobacterales > Enterobacteriaceae > Klebsiella > Klebsiella sp. BIGb0149. The sequence goes on from NZ_SNYG01000002.1 coordinate 683,813, forward strand.
CCAAAGGCGACTACCGGTACCGCCAGCCATTATTACTGGAATAATCATAACTCACCCTCTAACGCCAGAAATGAAAACATTATTACATAAACCAATCATTGTTAATCCTACTTAGTTTTTTTAGATAGAAAGCCATTGAGCATTAAAGTTTGCTTATGCACTTTAAATACCTCTCCTTTTTTAAAGAAGTAATTGAGTAATGTTAGTGAAAGAACTTCAGTACAAAGAGTCGCAATTGCTGCACCTACAATCCCGTGACTTAAAATAAGAGCATAATTCAAACATAAGCTTATTACTGTAACAAGAAGCATTTTCTTGGATAAGAATGCATAACCAGATAGCTTTGCTATATAGCGCCCTGACACAGTTCCTAACGATGTACACATTGTTGCAAAATTTAGTATCATCATAGGTAGGAATGCATCTAAATAATGCACACCATAAAAAACCTTAATAAACCAAGGACCGACAAAAAAACCGCCTACAATCATCGGCAAGCTAATAATAATGACTATCAAGTTTAGTTTCGCTGATTTACTAATTGTTGCTGCTTGATCTTTTTCTGCAAAAATAGCGGGAAGTGAAGATGTGACAAATGACTGACATACAAATGACCATGAACTTGCCAATGTAACAGCTACAGAATAAATCCCGACTACACTGCTACCATCCATAAACCCGAGCAAAAGCATTGACAATCGAGTATAAATTGCAACAGAAATACTCGATAGTGCAAAGGAGGCTCCGGTTACAAGCAAATACTTAGTGTATTTTTTCTTATACTTCTTGTTTTTGATGATATCCTTAGTTTTTATGTTTTTATTAAAAATAAAAAAACGAATAACAAACGGAACGATACCTGTTAAGGCAATAGGTAGACATAAATATATTGGATCCAATTTTAATGCAGCAATTGCCCACCTCAGCACTAAAGACAAAACCAAACCAAATGCATTTATTATTGTATTGTTCTTCGACATTAATTTTGCATTGTAGTAAATACTATAGACATCAAGTGAAGAAAAAAAACATGAAATAAAACATGCAAAAATAAAATATACTCCGCTTCCACCACCTTGCCAAACTGTAAAAATAAAAACAGGGATGGATATTATTAAATAAATTCCCGCCCGCAGTGAAGTTGTCGAATTAAGTAAATTAAGTCCAGACTTTTCATTTTTACTTAATCGTTTAAAGATAATTACATCGCTTCCCAACTGAGAAATTATTTGCGTAATTTGGAATATAGATGTTGCAAGTGCAATTTGTCCAAATATATTTGGACCAACATATTTCGCAACATAAGAAGTGACGAAAATCAATCCGATTATAGATATAAGCTTTTCGGCCATCATCCATACGGAATTCGACAGTACTCTCTTATTCAATGTTTAGATCCTTACCAAAAAACAAGCTAATTCCGTAATATAAATTAACTTCTCGATGCACTCATAATTCCGAACTTAAGAAATAAAATACAGATTAATGAATATAATTTTAAAAAATAACATATACAATAGGCTTTGATTTTCTCACGCAATGTCAAATTGTCTTTTTTATTTAAATATTTCAGTGCTTTTGTTGGCGGAAGCAATAATTTCAGCAGCTCTCGCAATTTTACATTGGAATATGTACCCCCTAACACACGTTTTCTTTTCTTTAAAATCTGAGAGATAGTTGCTCTAATGGGATGATAGATCATTACATCTTTACCATAACACATTGGAACTTTCTTTTTCTGCGCTCTTATATTCCACTCTATATCTCCGCCAGAGAGAAGGCTATCATTGAAGAGACCAATTTCTTTAAACAAAGAAGCCGGGACTAAAAGATTTGCAGTAACAGATAACCCTTTACGCGAATGCGACTCTTGATCAAACGAAAAAGCTTTTTCGTAACATGCGCTAAATGTAGGGCCCACCATATCTTTATCGTATAAAGATATCTTCCCAGCGACTCTTCCTGGATGACTTCTCAAACATTCAAGCCCTTTCTCCAACCAATCAGTAGCAACAATACAGTCAGAGTCGGTAAATGCAATGTATTGCCCTTTTGCTATAGAAAGAGCCTTATTCCTCGCAGCGTAAGATCCTGCTTTAGGTTCATGAACGAAAATGACCCTCTCGTCAGAAACATTGTAAGCATACCTCTCTTTATTATTATCGGCTATGATAATTTCGTAATCGCATTTATCTAGGGACTGTTTGAGAAGTGAATCAATGCAATTATATAGTTCATCACCATCGTTATACGTTGGAACAATTACTGAAAATATTAATTTCCCCATACATCCTCTACGCAATTTCGTTTTAATTAATCTCAAGGTTAGGCGGTATAAGCATTAATTTCTGAATTCAGCTTTTCTGCAGACATTTGCCATGAGAAACGACGCATATTTTTAATGCCTTTCTCTACTAATTCTTTTCTCATATTGTTGTCTGAATCAATTGCCTCTAGTGCCTTTATCATCTCTGATATTTTTGTTGGATCAAAAAATAGGGCACTATCTTTAAGTACTTCTTTCAGGGATGCACGATCAGATGATACAACGGGACATCCACATGCCTGTGCTTCAAGTGGTGGAATGCCAAACCCTTCGTAAAAAGATGGGAAAATGAAATATTTCGCATTTTGATATAGGTTTATCAACTCTGAATCAGTAACCCTTCCTAAAAACTCTATTCTGGGATCTTTTTCCGCACTAAAATCCATGCTATTAAAACTTCTTGAAGCCGAACCAATTATTTTTAATTTTACATCTCCTTTCGTTGCAGAAAATGCCTTTATCATTCCTAAGAAATTTTTATGCTCATTTGGAGATGATACTGCCAACGCATAATTCTCATGTCCACTACTAGTGTTGATTGCTCCGACATACGAAAATTCTTCACCGACACCATTATATATTACAAGTACTTTTGACTCCGGAATATTGTAGTGCTCAATTATTTCTTTTTTTGAAAAATCACTCACTGTAACTAATTTAATACAATTCCTCATCATTAGCGGGGCTAATATTCTATAAAACAACCTAAATTTCCACGAATAACTATTAGGATACCGGACATAAGTTATGTCATGATGTGTGACAATTTGATTTTTATAGAATGCAGGTGCTGTGCTGCATAGATTCAAAAGAAATGGTTTATTATTCTTTTTTAAGAAGCGAGGCAAAGTTACCTGTTCCCAATAATGTCCTCGCCCTCCTTTTAACTCAATAATTTCAAACTCGTGTGGTATTCTTTTAATAGAGTTCATATCTGGAACCAGAACGATCACATCATCTCTGAGTTTATACAACTCTTTAATTATTTCTTCCGAGAAACGTTGTACACCTGTAATGTCTTGAGTCAGAAATCGTCCATTTACATAGATCATGCTAAATTATCTCTTTATTCATATTTAAAGTATCTTCATACACGCTCTGATATAATCTTACCACACTGTCTTCGGTAAATTTTGAACTATGTATGATAGCTTTTCTAGACATTTCCTCATACTCAAACGAAGTTGTTTTCCACACGATTTTTAATATGTTATCGAATGCATCATATGCATTAACATCAAATATATACCCAGTTTCATTTTCATTAATTATTTCAGGTATACCTCCACGATTACTCCCTATAACAGGGACGCCAAAGGAATTTGCCTCAAGAACAACGCGTCCCATTGGTTCATTCCATAAAGATGGAACAATAAGGTATTCTATGTTTGGGAAAAATGAATTAATATCAACAACGCCTAAAAATTTCATATTAACATTTTTATATTCACTTTTCAAATATTCAATATATTTCTCATCCCCTTTCCCAGCAATAATCAATATATACTTAAAATTTTTATTTTTATTTAGATGCTTTAATATAAACTCAATTCCCTTCCCAGGCTCTACCCGGCCCAAATATCCAAATGCAATTTCATCCGTTGTCTTTTGTTTTTTTAATTGTTCATTTTGCGCCACAATACTGTTGTATATTACATATTTCTTAGAAGTTTCAAAATAACCATTTTTAACGTGAACCCGTTGCACATAGTGACTTATAGCTACAAAGGAAGAAACCTTCTTAGCTAACATTTTCTTTATAACAGAAAATCCCATTCTAAATAATGACCTTGCGGTTACATTTTCCCCCTTTCGGAAAAGAGTGGCATTTGGATCTAATAAATAGTAATCACGACAAGTATGAACTATAGGTATCTTTTTTGCACGTGCCCACGACCAAACTGAAACTGAAAAACCACTTAAATTATTTGTATGTACCAAATCAAATCTTTCATTGGCGAAGTATTTATTAATTTGATTCCTCGACGATACATTATAAATGTCTATTAAATGCCAAAGTATTTTTTTAAACACCGAATGACAATTATTAAAAGGCCAGTACAAGTTTTTTATAGGAAACCTAACAACTCTAACTCCATTAACGCTATCATCTTTAATTACACTGCCTTCATGCAAACTAGCAACGCAAACATCATGCCCGTTTGCACATAGTGCTTCCGAAAGTAATTGAACAGACCTTTCGGCACCGCCTATTTTGTATGGTGAATATAGTGTATTAAATATTAAAATCTTCATTTTAAAACCACCAAACCGTTATTAAAAATTTATTACTTTATATAATAAAAAAGTGAATTCCCTATCCATGAATAACTGTACCATAAGTCCATAAATGCACCATCATCACCATATCCAGCAAACAGTGGACCCTGACTCATTAATCTATACATGAAATAAAAAATTAGTAATATTCTATATACATTTAAAATTTTATAGAATGAAAAAAACATCAAATAGCCATTCAGAAATGCAACTAATAACAAAAGCAAGCGTTGTGATAGAATTGGTATTGGAAGCAATATAGCGTACAATAGCGTACCATACCAGATAAGCTGCTTATACGCTTGGTGTTTTTCCGAAAAGAAGAAATAGCTAGCTGCACACATAATGATGAAAAATTTTAAATATCCTAAATTAAACCCATCTGATGCAATTGTCGTATAGTATAGAAGCTTATATGTTGCGGCTCCCAGAAGGCCATGCGAAATTATGAAACCAATAAGTGCATTAAATATTAATAATGCAATGAACCCCATAAATAAAACGATTTTCTTTTGAAATTTTGTTCCCTGGAGGAATATAATAAAAAGAACAAATACTATAATTGAAGTAGTGTGCGCTATTATGGCCAATATTAAAAATGACAAGAACGGAATTTTTTGTTTTCTAATAAAAAAGGTTATAGCAAACAAAAGTAAACCACATGATATTGCTTGTCTCATATTTTGAGTAGTTACTAGAAAAACTAGCAACCCTAGTGACGATGCAACACATAAGGAACGTTTACTCTTTTCAACGCCTTCCAACCCGTATTTCTCTAGCCATATGTAGAAAAGTAGCAAACATAACCCCGCGACATACGCCATCACATATACCGGGTTTTCTACATCAAAAACATATCCAATTATTTTGAAGTATAGAGGCAAAAAAAACTCTATCCCTCCTGAAAACTGGTCATAAAAAACACTATCACCATTTTGCATTCTTTTGAATACTAGATAGTAAATGTTTGCAAAATCATCCTGCTGTAGCCCAGTTTCGAAATTGCGAGAAGCTATAATAAAAGAGCAACAAAATATTGCAATTATTGCAGCAGCATATCTATATTTCTCATCGGTTCCAAAATTGAGTGCTAGACAAATCAGCACAACATAGAACCCCAATATAGGTGATATTCCTGCAAATAAAACAAATACAGCCAACGAAATGAGATGAAATAGAAGTTTAAAGAGCTTTATTCTGTCTTCAAGCATTGTTTTGCCTTTTGATTTCTACGGCCCAACATTTACTCTGCAATTTGATATAACATAAAACTGCGTTTATATTAACCGTTATTAAAGTTCGAGGCCTAAGCCTCAAACTTTAAATATTACAGGAGTTATTTTATTTTTTGTTCTTTCTGTCCTCATCGCCGTAAGAATAACCATAATGATCATAACCATAGCTATAATAACCACTAGTTTTCTTCACTACGGCATTAAGTATGCAGCCTTTCACCGTTATTCCATTTTGCTCAAAGCGCCTAATACTAACTTCAATTTCCTTTGGAGTATTAACTTCAAATCGAGCCACTAGCATAGTAGTACCGGCATTCCTTCCAATAATTGCAGCATCAGTTACAGCCAGTATTGGTGGTGTATCGATTAAAATAATATCATATTTTGAATTTGCCCATTCAATTAATCGATCAAATCGCTCATGCATCAGTAGTTCGGCAGGATTTGGAGGAATTTTACCTCTCGGTATAAAATCAAAGTTAGCTATAGGTAAAGAGTGAACAACTTCTTCAACCTGAAGTTTGCCAGATAATACATCTGAAAGGCCACTATCTTTAGCTAATCCAAAAAGATGATGCATATACCCTTTACGCATATCCCCGTCAATTAGAAGCACTTTTTTCCCAGTTTGAGCAATTATCGCAACGAGGTTACTACTAATAAACGTTTTACCCGCATTAGGACTAGCACCAGAAATCATAATTACATTATTCTTTGCTTCCATCATCGCAAAATGTAAGCTGGTGCGTAAACTTCTTATTGCTTCAATGGCTATATCGGCTGGGTTTTCAATTGCCAGATAGCCTGCATATTCGCTTTTAGTTTTATTCGCAGATTTTAACGTTTTTTTCTGCAGCCAATCTGAGGTAGGGATACTTGCATAAACATTTATTCCCAACTCTTCAAGTTGCTCCGGTGACTCTATTCCTCTACGCAATAAAGCTTTCAAAGTTATCAATGATACCGCTAGGCCTGCACCGAATATGAAACCTAATACTACAATCAATGCCTTCTTAGGCTTTACTGGATCATCTTCAGTTTGAGCATCATCAATAATGCGAACATTCCCAATCGCACTGGATTTGGCAATATTTAACTCTTGTTGACGATTCAACAGTTGCATATATACGGCACGACCAGAATCTACATCGCGACTAAGCCGTAATACTTCCTGCTGAGTGGCTGGCATTGTCGCAACTCTTTTGTTAAGCTTAGATTTTTCTTGCTCTAAAGTTGTTTTCTTTTCATTTAAAGCTTTATAGGTTGGGTGCTCTTTTGTATATAACTGTGATATCTCAGCCTCTCTAAATGTTAGTTCATTCAGCTGATTGTCAACATTGACTATTTGATCTAATACAGATTTAGCTTCTAATGACAAATCTACAGAGTCTTTTTGCCTTCTGTAGGCATTTAATTTATCTTCAGCTTGGTCAAGGTCACTTCTTACTATGGGTAATTGTTCATTCAAAAAATCAAGACTTTTTGCATCTTGAGCCGCTTGCCTCTCAATATTTTGAGATACATAGTTTCGAGAGATATCGTTTAATATTTCTGTAATCTTTACTGGATCAGTTCCTGTAATACTCAGGCTCAACATCCCGGTATCTTTTCCTTGGTCCGAGACTGACAAAATCTCTTGTAAATTTGAGATCGCTTCCAATTTCGTTACATACTTTACAGAAAAAATTGTGCCAGGCTTTGCATCAATTCTATCTATAACTAAATTCAAATTCGCCTGCTCGACAGGCTCACCTAATATTCCTACCTGCTCATTAATGCCCTCGCCTTTAACACTAAATCTTTTAGAATCTAAAACTGTGACCTTTAATTTATAAAGATCATCACTATCTTTTTGATCGAATGTTTTAACTGGCATCCATATTTTTGCGATGCCAATACTCTCCGGAGTTGCACCTGTAAGTCTTGCCCAGCCTTTGCCAACAAAAGGAAAATAATTCTGCGATACAATCGCCTGTAAATTAAGATCGTCTACCGTTTTTCCAAGTATCATCCTTGACTGAATTAGTGATATCTCAGGTGCTGATTGTAATTGCCCATCAGGCAAAACCTGACTTAGGCTACTTAAAATAGCATTGCCTTGCTTTTGTTCAATTTGCACTAATGCATCTGTTCTATATACAGGGGTTGCAAATAGCACATAAAAAATAGCGAGGGTTGTAAACAGTAACATGGATGAAATAACTAATTTACGATTATCAATTATTTCGCCAATTATTTTTCCTAAGTCAAGCGAATCGGAATCTGTTGATTTCGGTTCATTAGACAATTTTGGTAACATTTTATTATCCTGCGTTATTAGGTATTAAGTTTTTCTGCCCAGCTATCACATGCTTTCTCGATTAACTGATATACCGATTCAAAGGCTTCGTAACTTTTCCGATAAGGGTCTGGGATTTCCTTTATTGACATCCAGTGACCAAGAAGCATAGTCCGCCCCCTAACTTCCGGCGAAATTTTGCCTATTTGTTCTATATGTTCCTGTTCCATAACAAGAATTAAATCATAATTTCTTGACATAGTAGATGAGAACTGTTGCCCCATATGCCCATCAAGATTTAAACCATGATTTTTCGAAACTATGATGGCAGTTTTATCCGCAGCATGCCCAACCAAAGCCCCCGTCCCTGCTGAATCAATTACCTTATCAGGCAGTTTGCATCTTAAAAGTCTCTCAGCAATAGGCGAACGACAAATATTTCCAGTACACACAATAAGAATAGAATTGAACATATTAATTCCAAGTCCTTATAAATCTGCCCGTTTCCGTCATATCATGAATACCGGTAATCGTTGGGACCAGTTGTGATATAACACGATTCCAGCGTACGATTGGAGCTGTTGTTACATAAACAACATCATATGGTTGTAGCTGAAATTCGGTTCCTAATACCATTGCTGAAGCATCTTGAGCATTCAATTGATAGATGTTGGCAATTTTTCCTTGCTTATCAGCTTTCATTTGACGGATAACAAACACCCCCGTAGCATCACTCACCGTTTGAGAAATCCCTTCCGCGCTCCCTAGTGCCTCAGCGAGAGTCATACCGCTACGGTCCATTTTCATGGTGCTTTGCTTGCCTACTTCCCCCATCACAAATACTTTTAAATCATCATTTCGTGGAACAAATAATATATCCCCGGGATATAAGAGATGGTTTTGTGTCAGATCTCCTTTCTGCATTAACGCATACAGTGAAATTTTTGTATCATGCCCATTATGAGTTAATACTACGTTGCGCCAGTCTGCATCAGCAGCTAAACCTCCAGCAGCATTAATTGCATCCATGACTGTTAATGGAATATTAGTTATTGGTTGCTGCCCTGATTTCGTTACCTCACCTGTCACATACGCTTTTTGCGACCGAAATGCTGCGACACTAATATCAACTTGTGGGCTTTCAATATATGTCGTAAGACGGCTAGAAATATCCTGCCGAACTTGACTTAATGTTTTGCCTGCTACCTGAACCCTTCCAATGTATGGATAAAAAATTGTTCCATCAGAATTTACCCAGTTCCCAGTGTCACTGGCACTGCGGTATTGCCCTGCAGGAGTTGTCAACTCTGGATGGTCCCAGACTGTGACCATCAGAACATCACCGACACCGATACGATACTCATAGCTTCTTAGCAAATTATCCAGTTGAGGATTAGGGCGAGCCTGAATTGGGTCCGGGCGCAGTCGTTCAATCAGCCCAGGAGTCATTGGATAAACATTGACTAATTTATCCAGATCATAATCGCTATCCGGTAGTTCGACTACATTCTTACGTAGGCTATTCAACCCTTGTCCTGGAATAATTGTACAAGCCGACAAAAAACCTATTGCCAATGCTAATGCAGAAATTCTAACAATTTTTTTCTTCATAATGTCACATCATCAGTAAACCAAAATTTGCCAATTTCTGAGCTGCTATTCATATGCCAGTTTGTTACTACCTGACTCAGGAAGAGAACATCACTTTCTCTTCGATACTTGCAGCAGTCAGCCTATAAACTAAACGGTATTTCAATCCCTGCACTGGCTCCGACATCATCGCTATCGCTATGGTTCGCGTTGGTATACCATAGCGAAGTATTTAGTCGTACTGTTTTATATACGTCCCCACTCCATCCTAACTGTACGCCTTTCAATGTATCCGAGTGTGGAAACGCCTTATTAATCGATTGATCCTCGGGATTCACTTTGGCGTAAACTAGACGAGTACTCCATCGCTGATTATCTTCAGTCACTAGCTCAACTTTACCAGCGAAAAGTTGACCATCTCCGCCCATCGCATCACCGAGAGGATATCCCTGCTGGTAGTAACCATCGGTATAAATGCGATGGTTATAGCTATAATTTGTACGACTCATATTGCTGCGGGTATCGTGTGCTTCTACATACCAGTTAACCGCATCTTTACCCCACCCGTGATGGCCTTCAACCCCGCCAAGGAACATATTAGCTGAAGGTAAATAGCCAGCCTCATCCTCACCAATCATCTGCCCGTAGAAACTTACCGGCCAGCCCAAGGTAGGCTCAAGCTTGAATTTGAAATCAAACCCCGCCAGCTGGTTACCCGGTTCATTATCGGTACCGGTATTATCCTGCCCGGTGAAGCCATCCCAGAAGCTGCTAAACGACTGCGGCCGCCCCTCCCCCCCCCACTGCATAATGCGTGACGCCCCTAGCTCAAGAGACTGGAACGGAGTAAAGGTCAATCGGCCACCGATGATCTTGGTGTGCGGCACTGCGGTATATTGATCCATCTGGCTGGCGGAGATCTGATACTGCCACGGGCCAATCCAGCGCAGCCACCAGGTTTCCGGTGCGGCCTGCTCGGCACGCTGCATTAAAAATCCAGTCATCGGCCTGGCGGCGTCGCCGCGGATCAGGCTGCCTTCATAGCCAGGACCCCACCACTGCTGGACCTGGCCAAATGACAGCCACTGGTTCCAGAACTTCACGGCGCCATAGGCACCATTCGCATTAAAGCGAGAACCGTTGCTGATACGCTCTCCGCCTTCAACATTTCCCTGGAGATGAACGTCCCACCATTCGCCGCTATTATTGAAGGCCAGCGAGAGCGAGTTATCCGCGGGTTGGCTTTGGCCAAAGCCCTGTGGCGTTCCGGGCTGGTCGGTCGAGGTATAGCCGCTGACGCGAAAATCAGCTTTCAGGGAAGAGAGGCGTTGGTTAATGCGCGCCAGGACAACCTGCTCTGACGAATAGGAAGGCTTGGCCTTCTTCAATGCGCGGGTAATCTCTTCCTGGCTCAGAGGCCAGGTTGAAAGGCTAAGCTGGATAACGCCCCGGTCGGACAGCCATGACAGGTCGTTACGCAGCTCGTTATCATTCGTTACCAGACCAGCGGCAAAAACCGGCGAGCTCACCGAGGTAAGCAGCCCGAGAGCAAGTGCGATACGCGCAATCTTCATCATTATACAAGATCCATTTTTTAGCCCCACCAGCAAACAGACACGGTTGCGGGGAATGTAGGTATTGAGAGCGTACTCTGACGCCAGCCTTCAGTATGTTTGTGCCGCATCTATACTGCAGCAACGATCGCCGGGGCGCGATAGAGTAAATCATCGGTGAAACGTTGCCGCCTCAGCGGATGATAATCGTTCATATCGCATATAATGCAAGCAAAAAACGCGCGTAGCGTTATCAAGAACTATTCTTTGCTGTGTTTAGCCTTGGCTGACATGTTGCTGCAGATCGCACCGGCTATTCTCTGAAAGCGACTCAGTATATACGGGTCGCCAGGATATTCACCTGCCGTGGCAGGTTTTAGGAATTTCGAACGCCTGAAGAAGGCCTTGCGGAAAGGATTCGAGCACTTTCGGAAACGCTACCGCCCTTGGCTTAACAGCTACCAATGCACTGTACTTCCTTTTTAAGCCAAATGACCGACTTCATGTCCGTCGAATAATTAATCACACACTATAATTTTAGCGGCATCAAGTTTACGAGATTCTGCCGTCAAATGGGAGAGTAAATGAAAATTATTCACTCATTAAAACCCACCTACCTGGACGCTAAAACCATACACACGCTTAACATTAAGCTTATTAAGCAGCGTCGTAAAACTTGTAGACTTAACATTCATCGCAGTTGATGAAATCACATAACTTATTGTTTTCAATGAATTTAACCAGCCAGCAATACGAATGAATTCATTCACTATCCGCTCCGGTCAACTACAAAATCTAATAGATTTAGTTTAGTGATTATACTTGACAAACTTAATTTAAAATCAGACGGTAATCTTATCGCTCTATTTAGGAATCATCTCACAAGCATTATAAAAATCATGGATATTGCACAGGATGTAGTAGCAGTTATTTATTTCACGAATATGAATCAGCTCCGCCCACTTACTCAATCTGCAGCTATCATGACGCTAGCGCTATCTCCGTGATATTGAGCGATGCCCGTAAGCCCAACGCATCTCTTTGGCGCAATCAATAAAATTGCTTATGCAGATCCGCGCGGGTAAAGGGCTTTTCCAGCGGGCCAATTTTCACCGCAATCTCACCCAGCAGGGACTGGGTTGGCGCCTTTACGCCAGTGTTAAGCAGCAGTACGGGGATCATAATTACGCTGAACACCCCGCTCCACGAAAGCTGTACATTCCCCGCTCGCGATGTTCGCAATTGCAGCAGGAGGAACAATGCGCTGCCGCTCGCGCCCAGCAGCAGGCCTGCGACCACTTCCGAGGTGGAGTGGGCGTGAATCATTAATCTGGAGTAACCCACCAGCGCCGCCATGGCATAGCCAACGACGACGGCAGCGCGACGCACTCCTGTCGTAGCACGAGAGAAAAGGAGCCATAAAAATATCGGCCAAAATGCGGCTGACAGAGCGGTATGCCCGCTAAACCCGGTGAAATCGATTTCACGAATACCGATGCCCCAGCCCATAAAGGCGAGCTTAGATGCGCTAACGATAGCGCCAGTGATGCCGAACAAGAGTGCCCAGTGGCAGGCCACCTGCCGGGATGGTGCCCGCAGGAACAACACAATCAACAGTACCGCCGCGCTAGGCAGCAGTACGGTGCTATCGCCAAAAAAGGAGACAAATTGCCAGCTCATTTACTTTTCATCCTTTGACGATATCTCCTGTTCATAGCGTTTTTCCACGATGTTTATGTGGGCATGCATATCCATAAACTTCACATTTTTATGCATGCATTACCGTTGTTTAATGCGTAAGTATGATCTCAGTCAAGTTTTATTTTTTTATGTTCGCCGAGACTACGCATTTGTTTTAAGAATAATCTCACTAAGTAACTCTTCATTAAGATTAAATTCTGCTCGTCTGACCATTACGCGATCTTGCCGTTATCCGCGCAGAATCTGATTCACACGACGTATTGCGGATAAATTCATTGAAATGCTTATCTAAAACCGCTAACACTCTGATTATATATGTTTTTTAGATAAAAATTTCTTTCAGGCTAAAGGCTATCTAACCGACTACAGAAGCATCGAGGGATTTACCTTCTTAATTTTGCTTCCGTAGCTCGCTATTTTTTCTGCGTCGCCGTGACGTCGTTAGGCAAGCAGCTTCTTAATGCTTTCGCGGAATTTGTTGCCTTCTTTATGGTTACGCAGTCCGTAATTAACGAATGCCTGCATATAGCCCATTTTCTTACCGCAGTCGTAGCTCTCACCGGTCATCAGCATAGCGTCGACGGACTGCTTTTTCGCCAGCTCTGCGATAGCATCCGTTAACTGAATGCGGCCCCATGCGCCCGGCGCAGCGCGCTCCAGCTCACCCCACACGTCGGCGGAGAGAACGTAACGGCCTACGGCCATCAGGTCGGAGTCGAGGGTCTGCGGCTCATCCGGCTTCTCGATAAACTCCACGATGCGGCCAATCTGCCCTTCCGTTTCCAGCGGTTCACGGGTCTGAATAACCGAATACTCTGACAGATCGCCGGGCATTCTCTTCGCCAGAACCTGGCTGCGCCCCGTTTCATTGAAGCGGGCCACCATCGCCGCAAGGTTGTAGCGCAGCGGATCGGCGCTGGCATCGTCTAATACGATATCCGGCAGCACGACAACAAACGGGTTATCGCCAACAATCGGGCGGGCGCAAAGGATAGAGTGGCCTAAACCAAGCTGCTGTCCCTGACGTACGTTCATAATGGTGACGCCCGGCGGACAAATAGCCTGCACTTCGGCCAGCAGCTGGCGCTTCACGCGCTGTTCAAGCAGCGCTTCCAGCTCGTAGGAGGTATCAAAATGGTTTTCAACTGCATTCTTGGATGAATGGGTAACCAGCACAATTTCCTTGATGCCGGCGGCAACAATTTCGTCAACGATGTACTGAACCATAGGTTTATCGACGATCGGCAGCATCTCTTTGGGGATCGCCTTAGTTGCCGGTAACATATGCATACCTAACCCTGCTACCGGAATAACCGCTTTCAAACTCGCCATTCTCATATCCATCCGTAAGTTATAGATCTTTCTATGCCTGTCAGACCGCATGTATCAACGGCATTTATTGCTGATAATACAGGTTTGCGACCGGCCCGACTTCCCGTCAAATTCTGAATTTACGCGTTTAACCAGAGAATACACTTAAAGTATGATGGCCGACAGGCCGATTTAAGAAAATTCTTATGCCATTTATTTCGTTGGATCGCAAGGCGCGCTCAGCGTGACGGACCCTACTTATCCTGCCATCCCCACCCATAAGATTAATCTATGTGCCAACAAACGCAAAATCACCATAACAATCTGATATATCTTAATATTTTACAATTCAACAGCGCAAAAACCGCCCACTGAATAGCGCTCAGCGTTCCGTTAAAATGAGCGTTAAGGTGAGATATTTTGAAATATTCGCCCTATACCTGACCGGGATACACACCTGCCACTGCCATATAAATCTATAAATATACTTATATATGAACGGATATATCACAAGCCACGCAATCAGGTAGTAGGAAAAACTATTCACCACCATGATACAGCCAAATAGCCGCCTGCTCATCGTACCGCGTGAGCGGTAATCGCGTAACGATAGCCGGCAGTGAGCCGCGATATAACGCCGCTGGCGCTCAGAGTCACAATAAGCCGCCTCCCGGCGGCAATCCTGATTTCAATCACTTATACGTCGGTTAATTCGCATAAATATAAGCCATAACGTTTATATTTTATCCGCTGGAATATTCATCACGATTACTTTTATTTGTCTCCGACCTCAGCGGAGGCGGGGTCTGAGCGGCCGTATACGACATAATTCGAGTTGCAATTTAGCAGTCGCTTATCCATGATCGACGTATGGCACGCTTATGTTGTAAAGGTTTTAACGAATGATGGAATGGATTGCCGACCCCTCAATCTGGGCCGGTCTGGTAACGCTTGTCGTTATTGAACTGGTGCTCGGGATTGATAACCTGGTGTTTATCGCGATTCTTGCCGAAAAGCTTCCTCCCGCTCAGCGCGACCGCGCCCGCGTCATTGGCCTGCTGTTGGCCATGCTGATGCGCCTGCTGCTGCTGGCATCGATATCCTGGCTAGTTACCCTGACGAAGCCGCTGCTGACCTATCATGACCTGAGCTTCAGCGCGCGCGACCTGATCATGCTGTTTGGCGGGCTATTTTTACTGTTTAAGGCCACGGTTGAGCTTAACGAACGCCTCGAAGGCAAGGACAGCGATAATCCCGTTCAACGCAAAGGCGCACGGTTCTGGGGCGTAGTGACGCAGATTGTGGTGCTGGACGCCATCTTCTCGCTCGACTCGGTGATTACCGCGGTCGGTATGGTCGACCATCTGGCGGTGATGATGGCGGCGGTGGTTATCGCCATAAGCCTGATGCTGCTTGCCAGCAAAGCGTTAACCCGCTTTGTTAACAGCCACCCGACTATCGTTATCCTGTGCCTCAGCTTCCTGTTAATGATCGGCTTTAGCCTCATCGCCGAAGGGTTTGGCTTCCCAATCCCGAAAGGTTATCTCTACGCGGCGATCGGCTTCTCGGTGATCATTGAGTCGCTCAACCAGCTGGCGCTGTTCAATCGCCGTCGTTTCCTCTCGGCCAATCTGACGCTGCGCCAGCGCACCACGGAAGCGGTGATGAGCCTGCTGAGCGGGCATAAAGAAAACGCCGAGCTGAATACGGACAGCGCGGCGCTCATTGTCAATCAGCAGGACGGCCCGCTGTTCAACCCCCAGGAGCGGCGGATGATTGAGCGGGTGCTTAACCTCAACCAGCGCACCGTCAGCAGTATTATGACCTCACGCCATGATATCGAGCATATCGATATGAGCGCACCGGAAGCCGAGATCCGCGCGCTGCTGGAGAAAAATCAGCATACCCGGCTGGTGGTCACCGGCGGGGAAGATGACGAAGACCTGCTCGGCGTGGTGCACGTTATCGACCTGCTGCAGCAGTCGCTGCGCAACGAGCCGCTCAACCTGCGCGTTCTGCTGCGCCAGCCGCTGGTGTTCCCCGAAACGCTGCCGCTGCTTCCCGCCCTCGAGCAGTTTCGTCATGCCCGGACCCACTTTGCCTTCGTGGTCGATGAGTTCGGCTCCGTTGAAGGGCTGGTGACGCTCAGCGACGTGATGGAAACTATTGCCGGTAATCTGCCGAATGAGGCGGAAGAGATTGACGCCCGCCACGATATTACCCGGGACCCTGACGGCAGCTGGACGGTCAACGGCCATATGCCGCTCGAAGATTTAGTCCAGTACGTTCCCCTGCCGCTCGATGATAAGCGCGAGTATCACACCATCGCCGGCCTGCTGATGGAATATCTCCAGCATGTGCCTGAAGCCGGGGAAGAGGTTAAGATTGGCGATTACATTCTGCGTACCCTGCAGGTTGAAAGCCACCGGGTGCAGAAGGTGCAGATTATCCCACCGCCGGCGCAGGACGATGAGCTGAGTTACGAAGTATAGGATGATGACGTTCCCCGGTAGCGCAGCGCTCGCCGGGGCTTCGGATTAGCACAGGGCTCCTATCCCGGATAAGCATCGCGCTATCCGGGATACGGGACCTGCCGCGGTCAAAGCTTATCGAGCAGCTTCTTCACGTCTTTGCCGTCCTGGCTGTTCTTGTTGCGTTCAACCCAATCGTTCAGGCGCTGCTTCGCTTCATCCTGCAGCTGCTTACGCAGAATCTGGTCAACCTGCAGGCTGTAGCTTAGCGACTGCCACTTGCCGTAGATTCGCAGCGGAATCGCCGTTTGCTTGAGTCGTTCGATCAGCTTGCCCTCGCCTTTCCAGCCGCCAAGCACGCGGACGTTAAAGCGCATATCGCAATCTTCTTTTAGCAGATTCAGGCTCCCCTGCCCGGTTAGCGCCATCAGCTCGGACTGCCCCTGCATACTCTTGAGCGTCACCTCGCCGCTATCCAGCAGCAGGTCGCTGCTCATGGAATCGAGGCGGGTGGCGTTATCGTAGTTCTCCTGCGTCTGCACGTTGGTGCTGCGCGCAACCGCCTGCTGCACCAGCTGCTGGAAATTGAGCCCTTCGGTGCGGGTATCGCTCATTTGCAGATGCGCCTGCCCCTGCCAGCTGCGGCGGAAGTCGTCGGCATCAATACGCTGGCCGGAAAAATCGCCGGCCAGCGAGAGCTTACCGGTGAGGTTCAACGAGTAGTTAAAGGCATTAAGGATGGTGGCAATCTCGACGTTATCGAGTTTTGGCTGGAACGAAGCCTCAGCGGTATCCTTGCGCGCATCCAGCGTGCCGGGCAGAGAGATAAGTCCGCCGTCGAGCTCGCCCTGCAGCTGATTAATCGTCAGCAGCCCCTGCTGGTTAGTGATATCGCTCTTAACCTGGGTAAAGTTCATTCCCCGCCACTGCAGGCGATCGGCGGTCAACGCCATATGCGCGCTGAAGCCGCGCAGGCTATCGTAATCCTGCTGAATGTCGCTATCGGCAATCACCGGACGCATCTGACGCGGCTGGCTTTGCCCCTGCTGGCTTGCCGCGCTATCGCCGGCGGCCTCGGTGTGCGTCAGCAGGCTGTCGAGGTTCAGCGTACTGGCGTGGAGATTAAGCTTCCAGTCGGCCTGCTCGCCCAGCACCACGCTGGCACTGCCGGAAATCGCGCTGCCGTTAGCCGTCAGATTCAGCTTATCAAAGCCGATCTTTTTCTGATCCTCAAGCCAGCTGGCCTGCAGGCTGCCCTGGCCACTGATGCCGTTAGCCGGCAGCTCGGCGCCGCGCAGCTGCCAGTTAAGCTGGGAAATTTCGGCCTGCAGGGAGTGCGGATAATCGCCGCCCTGCACCTCGGCGGAGAAGGAGAGCGCCAGGTCGCGCTGATCGCGATTGACCCGCCCGGAGAAATCGAGCGTCGCGTGATGATTTTGATCCTGATCCATCTGCAGACGAATATCGCGCACCGTCACCTGCTCGCCGCTTTCGTGCTGGAAGAACAGCACGCTATCGACAACCTTCAGCTGCCGCACGTCATAGGACCAGCCGCTGTCTTCCGACACCTGCGGCAGCGTATTGTCATGCGGAACCACCGGCGCATTCAGATCGCGCACCGCTTCCGTTTTTGGCGTCAGCTGGATAACCGCGCCTTTAAGCATCACCTGCTTAACCTGCAGCTGGTGGGAAATCAGCGGCAGCAGCGCCACGTCGAGGCGCATATTGTCGGCGCGAACCACCGGTTCGGCCGCGCCGGGCGCCGTTAGCGTCATGCGCCCGGACAATATGCTCAGCTGCGGCCAGACGTGCCAGCGCAGCGGGCCATCGAGTTTGAGCTGATAACCGCTACGGTCCGCTACCTTGTGCACCATATAGGCGCGAAAATCATTGGGATTGACCAGCAATACCAATGCGGTAAGCCCGGCGACAACTACCGCCAGTAAGATCATCAGCGTCGTCAGAATTCGTCTCATGGCACCCTCAGCAAGCCGCTTACGTTATCAATCCTTGTCGATTCGACTCGCCACCGCGCCCTGCTGGTCGCGATATTTGGCGTCTTCACGGCGGTTATAGGGACGGGCCGCCGGGCCGGACAGCGGTTCAAAACTCAGCGCGCCGATCGGCATCCCGGGACGCAGCGCCAGCGGCAGCTTGCCGGAGTTAAAGAACTCAAGCACGATGCAGCCCGACCAGCCCGGATCGATGCGGTGGGCGGTCACGTGAACCATCAGCCCCAGGCGCGCCAGCGACGAACGTCCGTCCAGCCAGCCCACCAGATCCGCAGGCAGGGTCACCGACTCAAAGGTAACCGCCAGCGCCAGCTCGCCCGGATGGAGATAGAACGCTTCGCCTTCCGGCAGCACGATCTCTTCGCTCATCACGCGATCCAGCGCCGCGGTCACTTCCGCCTTTGGTCCGCTCAGGTCGATAAACGGCGCCGTGTGGCCGCGAAAGGTGCGGAACTTATTGCCCAGGCGGACATCGACGGTCGCACCATTAATGCGCTCAACGGGTGGACGCGGGCTGATGGATAGCCGGCCCTCATCCAACCAGGCTTCTATATCTCGGTCGCACAGACGCATGAGCTTTCTCCTTTAAGGCATCGCGCCCTCACACCTTCCGGGGATAAGGGCAATATGGGTTCTCTTTGCACGTTACACAATTCGTTAGTGTTATTCAAAGAACTGGCTGATCTTGGCCTTCAGAATATCAATCGCAATGCGGTTCTTGCCGCCGCGAGGCACGATGATGTCGGCATACTGCTTGGAAGGGTCAATAAACTGCAGGAACATCGGACGGACGGTTTTCTGATACTGCGCCATCACCGAATCCATCGAGCGCCCGCGTTCGTTAACGTCGCGCTTAATACGGCGCATCAGGCAGATATCCAGCGGCGTATCGACGAAAATGGAAAAGTTTAATTCATTGCGTAAACGCACGTCGGTCAGGAGTAATATCCCCTCAAGGATAATCACTTTCTTCGGCTCAATATGGATAGTTTCCGGCATCCGCGTGTGCTCAACGTAGCTGTAAACCGGTAATTCAATCGGCTGGCCGCTTTTCAGCATCTGCAGGTGCTGAAACAGCAGGCTATGGTCCATCGAGCTGGGATGGTCATAGTTGGTTTTAACCCGCTCTTCCATCGACAAATGACCTTGATCTTTGTAGTAGCTGTCTTCCGGAATAACGCCGATATGCTCGTCGCCAACCTGCTCGCGCAATTCGCGATAGAGCGTGCTGGCAATAAGACTTTTTCCCGAAGCCGATGCGCCGGCAATACCTATAATGACGCACTGATGAGACGTATCAGTCATAACTTTTTGCGACCTGATTAACCTGGATATATATACACATCATCCTGCAAACTGCCTCGGCGTTAGCTGCGTCGTGCACTTCGGTCGCTGGCCTTAGCCCGCTTCCGGGGGTTCACTTCCCCACCGCCTTGACGCATCTCGAATGATTTTATGTACAGGAAGGGTGACGTTTTAGCGTCAAACGCGGCAATTATAGGGGCTTCAGCGCGGCGATACCAGCGCTAAGCGCCCCGTTAGGCTATTCCGCGACCGGGCTCCACCCCTCGGTGTACCAGATGTGCAACAGCGCATAGGATCGCCACGGCTGCCAGCGGCTGGCATAGCGAGCAATACGCGCCGGGGTCAGGGTGGGGAAGCGCTGCTTAATCAGATAATCATCGGCGAGGAAAATATCCTTCGCCTGCCAGCCGCGCAGGGCGAAATAGCTCGCGGTCCAGCGGCCAATGCCCGGCAGGGTTTGCAGCTGCTTCATTCCCGCCGCAATATCGTTCGGCACCGTCAGCGGGAGCTCGCCGCTGATGGCCGCCTGCGCCAGATGAACCAGCGCTTCGGCGCGCCGCAGCGGCATGCCCAGCGCCTTCAGCGCCAGCGGGTCGGCCAGCGCCAGTTTCTGCGGCGACGGAAAAAGAAAATATCCCGGCGCCTGCGCCAGCGGCTCGCCGAAAGCGGCTACCACCTTCGCCGTCAGCCTGGCCGCCATCGCCACGCTAACCAGCTGCCCGAGCACCGCCCGCACCGCCTGCTCGAAGGGGTCGAGGCAGCCGGGCAGGCGCAGTCCCGGCCGCGGCCGCGCCAGCGGGCCCAGCGCGAGCATAATCTCCTGCGGGTCACAGGCGAGGTCAAACATGCGCGCCACGCAGCGCAGGCACTCATCCGCAACCGGCAGCAGTCCCTCGGAGAGCGTCACCCGCAGCCCCTGCGCGGCATCGTCCGGGGCGATCGTTATCAGCCCGCCGTGCCCCGCTAGGGAGAAGCTGCGGGTGTAGCGCCCTTCGCTAAAGGTTTCGATTCCCTGAACCGCGCGGGCGCCGAGAAAACCGAGTATCCACTCCCCGTCGTAGGGCGGGTGCCAGGGTAATAGCGTCATAGTTTCTCCTGATGAATTGCCTCAATGATAGCCGCTGTGCGGATGCCGTACCTTGCTTTTAAATTCCAGTTGTCGCCGTGGCGGCAATCCGCTAAAGTCGCCCCCCTTCTTCACAGGCATGGGGATTTTCAGGTCATGTTTATTGGTTTTGACTACGGAACCGCCAACTGTTCGGTTGCCGTAATGCGCGACAATACGCCGCAGCTGTTAACGCTGGAAAACGGCAGCAAGCTGCTGCCTTCAATGCTCTCTGCGCCGACCCGTGAAGCGGTCAGCGAGTGGCTCTACCGGCATCATAGCGTCCCGACCAACGGTGATGAAAATCAGGCGCTGCTGCGCCGCGCGATGAACTTTAACCGCGAGGAAGATATCGAGGTTCTCGATAGCAGCGTGCAGTTTGGTCTCGCCTCCCTGCACCAGTACGTCGATGACCCGGAGGAAGTGTACTTCGTCAAGTCGCCGAAATCCTTCCTCGGCGCCAGCGGCCTGAAGCCGCAGCAGGTGGCGCTGTTTGAAGATCTGGTCTGCGCCATGATGGTCCATATTAAGCAGCAGGCGCAAACCCAGCTTTCGGAGACCATCGACCAGGCGGTCATTGGTCGGCCAATTAACTTCCAGGGCCTCGGCGGCGATGAGGCTAACGCCCAGGCGCAGGGGATCCTTGAACGCGCGGCGCAGCGCGCCGGGTTCCGCGACGTGGTGTTTCAGTTTGAGCCGGTTGCCGCGGGGCTGGATTTCGAAGCCACGCTCGGCGCGGAAAAGCGCGTGCTGGTTGTCGATATCGGCGGCGGTACCACCGACTGTTCGCTGCTGCTGATGGGCCCGGAGTGGCGTCAAAAGGCCGATCGCCAGCAGAGCCTGCTGGGGCACAGCGGCTGTCGCGTCGGCGGGAACGATCTTGATATCGCCCTCGCCTTTAAATGCCTGATGCCGCTGCTCGGCATGGGCGGCGAAACCGAAAAAGGGATTGCCCTGCCGGTTCTGCCGTGGTGGAACGCGGTGGCGATTAACGACGTCCCGGCGCAGACGGATTTCTACAGCAGCGCCAACGGCAGGCTGCTCAACGATTTAGTCCGCGATGCCCGCGACGGCGAGAAGGTCGCGCTGCTGACCAAGGTGTGGCGCCAGCGCCTCGGCTATCGCCTGGTACGCGGTGCCGAGGAGAGCAAAATTGCCCTCTCCGCGCAGGATAGCGTCACCGCCGGACTGCCGTTTATCAGCGCCGACCTGGCGACGGCCATCAGCCAGCAGGGACTGGAAGCCGCGCTGAACCAACCGCTGGCGCGGATCATGGAGCAGGTTCAGCTCGCGCTGGACAGCAGCAGCGAAACGCCGGACGTCATCTATCTGACCGGCGGCAGCGCCCGCTCCCCGCTGATTAAGAAAGCGCTGGCGGCCCATCTGCCGGGTATTCCTGTTGCCGGTGGCGATGACTTTGGCTCGGTCACCGCCGGTCTGGCCCGCTGGGCGCAGGTGGTCTTTAGCTAATCCCGCTGCGGGCGGCCGGACTTTCGGCCGCCCCGTCGTCCGTCAATGCTGCGGCATTGCCATCAGGCGATAAGCTCTCCTGCCGCCCGTATCCGCCAACTCGTCGGCAAATAAAAAGATATTCTCAGCCCGCCCGGGCGCCGGGTATCACAAAATACTCTCTCCCATCCTCTTTCATTCGTGATATACCCTATGGCGCAATCCTGGCCACCCGCGCCGCTGGCGCGAGGGTTCCGGCCCGTCATGATAAAGAGAAATGACGAGCTGAAATAAAGCTGGAATATTCTCTGTCGGGTCAGCAAAATGCTTTCGCGTCTGAACCTCTGCACTTTTCCCCGGGATACCGGCGGATTTACGCTGCCGGTTATTCACTGTCGCGCTATTTAAAATACCGTTAATAATGCCGCAAGGGGGCGTGATTGGATCGCGTGTGCGCTATTTTTGCTACGGCTAAGCCGGTAGCCTGGTTCAGGTGCCTTTTATTAGTCTGCTGCGGCGTATTGAGCTATCTCCAGAGCCTGGCGCCGGCCCATGCTGGGTCCCGCCAGCTGGGAATTGATATTCCGGTCTTCTGGTTTGCCGACGCCGACGGCCGGATGACGGTGGATACCTTCGCTTCGCTGCCGGAGAGCGATCTGCAGCCGCTGCACAAAATCCCCTCCTTTGGCTACTCGCGCAAGGCCTGGTGGCTTAAGGCGACCCTGCCGGGATCTTACTTCGCCGGCGAGCCGCGCTGGCTGCAGGTTGGCCCCTCTTTCGTCGACAACCTGACGGTCTTCTACCGCCCGGCTGGCAGCGCTGCGCCCTGGATCCGCAAGACCTTCGGCGACCATGCTCCGGCCAGGGAGAGCGATATCGACTATCGCGAAAGCGTACTGATTTTTCCGCCGCCCCCGGGCCCTGCGGGCTACGAGGTGGTTTTCCATCTCCAGAGCAGCAGCACCCTGATCCTGCTGGCGACCCTCTCCTCCCCCGCGGAGTTTGTCCAGTCGGCCACCATCGATACCGCCTTCTGGAGCTTCTATTTCGGCCTCGCCATTATTGCCAGCGGCATTGCCCTGTGGCTGGCCATCGCGCTGCGCCGTCGCCTGCTGTGGGGGATCTGCCTCTTCTCCCTCAACTACCCGCTGGTTGCGGCGCTGCACGGCTACCCGGAGTGGCTATTCGGCCAGGCGGTGCTGCCCGTTCAGGACTACATGATAAGCTGCCTGTCGCTGCTCAGCTACGCCACCGCCCTGTGGCTGCACGCCGAAGTGTTCGACCTGAAGAAGAATATGCCCAGGCTGTATCGCCTGCTGCTGCTGGCGGTGGGGTTGAACGTCGTGCTGCAGCTGAGCATTCCGCTGGGCTTTTACGGCCTGGCGATGCAGATTGAGGCGGGGATATTCTTTATTGCCTCCCCGGTGCTGCTGACAACCTCCTGGATGCTGTGGCGGCGCAAAGCGATCGACTTAAATACGCTGCTCCTTGGCCTGCTGCCGCCGGTCTACGTCGCCTCGGCGGCGCTGGTATTGCTCTCGATACACGGCATCATTCCCTATCATCAGGCGATCTACTCCGCCTGGCAGTACGCGCTGATCGTCCATATCATCACCGTGCTGATCATCGCCGTGCTGCGGGTGCGCGCGGAAAACCGCCGGCTGCTGCAGAAACAGCAGCTGGCGCGGGAGCTGCGCATCGAGCGCGAGGCCAGCTTTAACCAGCGCCAGTTTATGGGGATGGTGGCGCATGAGTTCAGAACGCCGCTGGCGATTATCCAGGCCGCGCTGGAAAACCTGCGCCTGTGCGCTGCAACCCTGGAGCAGGGGCCCCGGCTGGATCGCATGCAGCGGGCAACCACCCGCCTCGTTCAGCTCACCGATAACTGCCTGGCCGATGCCCGGCTCTCCTCCGAGGCGTTTTCCGTCGATAAACGGGACGCGGCGCTGCTGCCGGTGATTCAGATGGCGGCGACGGTGGTGGACCTCTCGCTGAAGCACAACCTCAAGATCAGGCTCGAGGGCCATCTCGTGGCGCCCGACGCCCCCTCACCGACGCTGTTTATCGATAGCGGGCTGCTGTGCGTTGCCCTGGCCAACCTGTTCGACAATTCGGTGAAGTATGCGCCCTGCGGCGAAATCGGCATCGATATCGCGCAAAAAGAGCGGCACATAGAGATAAGGATCCGCGACATGGGCCCGGGCATAGCCGCCGAAGCGATCGAGCTGATTTTTGAGCGCTACCGACGCGGCGAAACCCACGGCGCGTCTCCGGCCGGTACCGGCCTCGGGCTGTACGTCGCCAGGCAAATTGTCCAGGCCCACGGCGGCGATTTATGGCTGGCGGCGAACACGCCGACCGGCTGCGAATTTGCGTTAACGCTTCCCCTGACAGAACAGCAGAAGGCCAGGTTATGACATTACGCGTGGCTATCATTGAAGATAGCGCTGATTTACTCGATGAACTGCAGGCTTTTCTCCGCCACCGCGGGTTTGCGGCCTGGGGCGTACGCAGCGCCGAAGCGTTCTGGCGACAGCTGCACGCCGATCCGGTTGATATTGTACTAATCGATATCGGGCTACCGGGCGAGGATGGCTTCAGCGTGCTGGAGTATCTGCATCAGATCGGCCAGTTTGGCCTGATCGTCATTACCGCCCGAGGCCACCAGCAGGACAAGCTGCAGGCGTTAAGCCTCGGCGCGGACTTCTACCTGATTAAGCCGGTTAACTTTTCCGACCTCGCGGCCACCATCCATGCGCTGGGCGCGCGGCTGAAGGAGCAACAGGCGGTGACGCCGGCGCCGCCGGCGCGAGTCGCCGATCCGGCGGTCTCCTCCCCGTGGACGCTGCAGGCCGAGCGGCTGGTGGCGCCGTCGGGGCTGATCCTTCCGCTGACGCAGCAGGAGTACCGGCTGATGGAGATCCTGATGCGCAACCGCAATGAAGTGTGCAGCAAGGTCGATCTGCACGCCTGGCTCTTTACCGGCGAAGGCGAACCCGAGCTGCACCGCATCGACGTGGTCATCAGCCGGCTGCGGCATAAGGCGCGCCTGCACGGTATCAGCCTGCCCATCCGCGCCATTTTCGGCAAAGGCCTGGCGTTTCTTTCCTGAGGATCGGTGGGCCACCCCCCTTTCCGCGCCGTCGTCATTACCGGTACGTTATTCATTTTGCTGTAGTTGTTATTTTTTCTCACTTTTTGAGAGAAATGAGAGAAATGAGACTGACGCCCCGATTAGGAATTTTCTTACACTGATTTTGCGCCATCAAGCGCGGGCTGCCGGTGTCCCCTCTTTAGCGAACGGTCTGACAGGCACAGTTCGTGATACCGACCGCCGGGTAAATATAATGATAACGCCGCCCTGCCTGACTTAGCCGGTGCATTAACCGCGACCCAGCAGGCAGGGTAGAGCAAAATTCACGCTTAGCTATTTTTTAGCACTATACACAATATTATTAGCGCCAGCTCCGGCAGGCTCTGAGAGAAAGGAAATTCATCATGAACATGCAAACGGGGTTCGCCCTGCTGCTGTGCGTATTTTGTCTATGTATTTCGGTCTACAGCCTGGTGTCCTATCTGAAGGACCGAAAAAAACAGAAGATTCCGTTTACCTACGGGCGTAAGAAATAACGCCTGGCGGATTTCTGGCAAGAAGAAAAATAATGCGCCCAATAATAACCGGCAGCGGTAATAAGCCGATGCGCAGCCTTTTTCTGCATAACACACAGCAACCATCGCCTACGCCGGAGGTCCGGTCGCGCAATGGCGTCACGTTGACTTATAAAGGAAGTCACGCCATGAAAACAATTAATATTGCGCTTAACACCCGCAGCGCCTTTATCCGCGATGCGCTGGTTTACATAGTGAATGAGCTCACCCGGGATCGCCCCGGCGTCCGGGTGAACTTCTCCGTGCGCAGAGATACCCTGGCGCACGAGGACATCATTTTCGCCGACCTTCTGCCGGGGGAAATTCACCTGTGCAATACGCTGATAAAAAATCGCAAGCCCGGCAGCTCGGTCATTATCCTGCATAGCTACGATGCCCTCCCGGAGCCGGACTGCATCGTCAACTGCCTGAGGGACGTTATCTTTTTCGCCATCAAATCGGCCAGCGTGGCGCAGATGCGGGCGATTATCGAAAAGGCGCTAAAGAGCGCTGAAAATCCGCCGATTAAATTATTTAAGGACCCCGGGTTAATCTGCAACCACTGCCCGCACCAAACGCTATCGCGTTCGCAGGTCGCGGTGGCCCACGGTCTTATTCATGGGTTTGATATCGGTAAAATATCCGCCATCAATAAGGTGAGTATCAAAACGACCACCTACCATAAAAGTAAAATCATGGAAAAATACCGTCTTAATAACAACCATGACTTTTTTCAGTTTATGAATTTACTTAGAGAAAGAGGATAGCCTGCGTCATCGCCGGGGAATATTTGCGGCCCAGGGTTTAAATTTAGGAATTTATGGGGTTGCGCAGGGAGGCAATTCCTAAAAAAAAGCACCGTGCGGAAAAATAGCTTCTCATGCCCGCCAGACAGCGGATAACATCAGCGCATCTCCGGTATAAAGACGCTTCACCGCGTGGTTATACAATAATAACAACGTATTTAGCGGGGAATTATTACTTCGTCACATCGCCCCTTGCGTGCCTGTTAGGGGCATCTTTTTATCTCGCCGCTCCCTCGCGCCGGAAGAAATACGCGCTCCGGCAAGAGCGCATATGCCATCGTCAGGCCTGAACGCCCTGAGGCTCCGCCTCCGGCACCTCTTCCTGCAGCTGACCCTCATTTTTTGACAGCATCGCCGTCGCAATACCGTTGCCCAGCACGTTAATAGCGGAGCGCCCCATATCGAGGAAATGATCGATCCCCATCAGCAGCAAAATCCCGGCGACCGGAATATTGAAGCTGGGGATCGTCGCGGCCAGCACCACCAGCGCCGAACGCGGCACCCCGGCAATCCCCTTCGAGGCCAGCATCAGCGTCAGCATCATCACCGTAATTTCGCTGAAGCTGAGGTGGATATTATACGCCTGAGCGATAAACAGGGAGGCAAAGGAGCAGTAGACCATCGAACCAACCAGGTTAAAGGAGTAGCCGATGGGCAAAACGAAGGAGACGATATTGCGCGAGCAGCCGAAGCTGACCAGCCGCTCCAGCGTCTTCGGATAGGCCGCTTCCGAGCTGCTGGTGGTAAAGGCGACCAGCACCGGATCTTTCAGCATATTGAGCAGGCGGAAGACCTCTTTTTTCAGCACCATATAGCCCACCGCCACCAGCACTGCGCTGGTGAGCAGTACCGCAACGTAGTAGCCGCCGATAAACGAGGCGTAGTTCAGCAGAATGCCCAGCCCCTGGGAGGCGATAACCGAGGAGATAGCGGCAAAAATCGCCAGCGGAGCCACGTACATCACGTACCCGGTGACCTTGAGCATAATGTGGGAGACCACGTTCAGCGCGGCCACCAGCGGGGCGTTAAATTTCTCCCCCAGCGATGCCCCGGCGATGCCAAAGAACATCGAGAAGACCACGATCTGCAGAATTTCGTTACTGGCCATCGCTTCGGTGATGCTGGTCGGAATGGTATGCGACAGGAACCCTTTCAGGCTCATCCCGCTGACCGCCAGCCCGGTGTCCACGGACTCTTTGGGGATCGCCAGATTCAGGCCGTTGCCCGGATGCCAGAGGGTGACGACCACTAATCCCACCAGAATGGAGAGGATCGAGGAGGTGACAAACCACACCATCGCCTTACCGCCTACGCGGCCGATAGTGGCGGTTTCGCCCAGCCGCATGATGCCGACGGTCAGGGTACTGAAGACCAACGGCGCAATCACCATCTTGATCAGGCGTAAAAACATATCGGTGAAGAGCGTGATGTTATCCGACCATGCCGCGATGGCGGTCGGGAAGGCCCAGGCGTGAATTGCCGCGCCGGAAATTATCCCCATCAGCATGAAGATAACGATGAAGAGCGTGAGTTTGTTTGCACTGGCCACTAAAATTACCCCTGATTTATTTAAGGAATTGTTTTCAAAGCGCATGTCTTTTTTTATTGGAGCGCTTTAAAACATTCACCGTATAAATTGAATAAAAGCCGCTATGGTTACAACTATTTTTTAGTTTCTTAACGAAATAGTTGATATGACAGTTGATGTACATCAAGCCACACCCGGTTGTGGCGCAGTCCGTATGGGCCTTGCCGAGGGAGTTCCGGAGGTGCTGGCAAGCGCAGAGACCTTTATGAACAGCCCATTCCTTCCATTGCCAGACCGCTGCCGAACCGTTTTCGTTACGCTGCCGATAGCAGGTACCGGCCCGTAAACCGATCGTGTCGCCCCGCGGACTGCTTAGCCGTATCGCGCTGCGCCAGGCGTCTAAAGCTCGCCAGAAATCTTCAGTAACGCTATAAGATTAGAGGATATGAAATAATTTTATCTATTCCATAATATTCCGACTTAAGATAAATACGGCCCAATAAAAACCAGAGCCATTATCCTTCACATAAAGACCCTCCATCTTAAAGCGCAATAACCGAATCATATTGTTATTATGTCAACAATCATAGTATGTAGCGTGCGAATTTATAATATTCACACTCTAAACATATCATCAGCACAGCATTAGCTGTGCGAATAATATGAGGCAGGTCAAGCATTATGTTTTTTATATTCTCACCACGCATACATCACTAATATACATAAAATCATACACAATGCTCCTTTCACAATCTGGGTTTTGACAGCAGAAAAATAAAGTGGTAATTATTAAAAATAGCATAAATAAAAAAACATGCTCACGCAGCGATAAACGAATGGACAACATTTTATTTTGTGGCCTGCGCTATCTGCAAACATTTTCTACATGAATGAGTAGAGAAAACGATGTTCCCGAACGCCGGATAACAGAGGGAGCAAATGAATAAGTGGAGCAGTAATCAGATGAAAGAATTATTTGTATTGTTTATGAAGTCGTTTTTTGTTTTTTATATCACCCAACTCATTTCCGGTAGCGGAGTGACAGGTAAAACAGTGTTTTATTCTTTATTTGGCGCAGCTATATGGGTGTTGTTATTAAAAATATTCCCGAACTTAACTAACAAGGAGTGACCAATGAGAGCGTTAACGAAAGAAGAAGTAAAAATAATTTCCGGTGGAGGAGTGGATCGTGAAGCAGTAGTTGCTGTAGGCAATATCGCGGGTGGATTACTCGGGAATTTTAGCCGAGTACCAAATGGGGGACTGTATGGCTCAACTGCAGGTAGCTATATTGCAGGTAAAGGTTACGATGCAATAGCCAACTCGCCAACAATTACCATCCCAAACATTAATATAAACCCAATTACCCAAGGGATCCCGTCATACATCTCGCGTCCGGGAATGCATAGCTCTATATATACGAATGCAAATTAAGTAGCGTCAGGGGTATTATACCATACCCCTTTTTTATACAAAGCGGTTACCGTCCCACACATATTTACTTACACATGAAATAAGAGTATCAATATTTTCCCTGGCGGAGAAAGTGGCAATGATGTTCCCTACGAAGGTAACATCCCTGGTGATGAAGTACGCATCACCGATCCTGCACTTACGCTAGCCAGCGAGTCCACTTTTGGAGTCAATCCAGACATATCTCAACAGTCTTTTCATAATTCCTCCATTTTTGCGAGGCGTTCCCTCACTAAACTAGTATCATTTCGCGAAACGTTTCAGGATGAGATAGCTAAATAATGAAAGGCAGTCACACACTTCGTTGGGCAACCGCCCTGGCGGTGGTCATCGTTGCCGGCGCCGCATACTGGTTTTGGCAGGGTCGTGATACGGCGGGTGAAACGCCTACGGCGGCGGCCGGGCACGGTGCGCCTGCTGCGGGCGGCCGTCACGGCCGCTTCGGCGCCCCCCTGGCGCCGGTCCAGGCGGCTACGGCCACCAGCGAATCGGTGCCGCGCTATCTCAGCGGCCTCGGCACGGTCACCGCGGCCAATACGGTCACCGTGCGCAGCCGCGTCGACGGCCAGCTGCTGGCGATCCACTTCCAGGAAGGCCAGCAGGTAAAAGCCGGCGATCTGCTGGCGGAAATCGACCCCAGCCAGTTTAAAGTCGCGCTGGCGCAGGCCCAGGGACAGCTAGCCAAAGATCGGGCGACCCTTGCCAACGCCAGGCGCGACCTTGCCCGCTATCAGCAGCTGGTCAAAACCAACCTCGTTTCGCGCCAGGAGCTGGATACCCAGCAGTCGCTGGTCAGCGAAACCAACGGCACGATTAAAGCCGACGAAGCGGCGGTGGCCAGCGCCCAGCTGCAGCTCAACTGGAGCCGCATCGTCGCGCCCATCGACGGGCGCGTCGGCCTGAAGCAGGTGGATATCGGCAACCAGATCTCCAGCGGAGATACCACCGGTATCGTGGTATTAACGCAAACCCAGCCGATCGATTTAGTCTTCACGCTGCCGGAAAATGACATCGCGGCGGTGGTTCAGGCGCAGAAGGCAGGTAAAGCCCTGCCGGTTGAGGCCTGGGACCGCACCAACAAGCAGAAAATCGCCAGCGGCGCGCTGCTCAGCCTGGATAACCAGATTGACGCCACCACCGGCACCATCAAGCTGAAAGCCCGCTTCAGCAACCAGGACGACGCGCTGTTCCCCAACCAGTTCGTCAACGCCCGCATGCTGGTGGATACCGAACAGAATGCGGTGGTGATCCCTGCCGCCGCCCTGCAGATGGGCAACGAGGGCCACTTCGTATGGGTGCTGAACGCCGACAATAAGGTCAGCAAACATACGGTGACGCCGGGTATTCAGGATAGCCTGAAGGTGGTCATTAGCGCCGGGCTTTCCGCCGGCGATCGTGTGGTCACCGACGGTATCGACCGCCTGACCGAAGGCGCGAAGGTTGAGGTCGTCGAGCCGCACAGCGCATCCGCCGCCGCGCCGGAAAAAGCCACCAGCCGCGAATACGGCAAAAAAGGAGCGCGCTCCTGATGCAAGTCCTACCGCCGAGCAGTACGGGCGGCCCTTCCCGTCTCTTTATCATGCGCCCGGTGGCCACCACGCTGCTGATGGTGGCTATCCTGCTGGCCGGGATTATCGGCTACCGCTTCCTGCCGGTCTCGGCGCTGCCGGAAGTGGATTATCCGACCATTCAGGTAATCACCCTCTACCCTGGCGCCAGCCCTGACGTGGTGACCTCCGCAATCACCGCGCCGCTGGAGCGCCAGTTTGGCCAGATGTCCGGCCTCAAGCAGATGTCGTCGCAAAGTTCGGGCGGCGCCTCGGTGGTGACCCTGCAGTTCCAGCTGACGCTGCCGCTGGACGTCGCCGAGCAGGAGGTGCAGGCGGCGATTAACGCGGCCACCAACCTGCTCCCCTCAGACCTACCTAATCCGCCGGTCTACAGCAAGGTGAACCCGGCCGATCCGCCGATTATGACCCTCGCGGTCACCTCTTCCGCCATTCCGATGACCCAGGTGGAGGATATGGTGGAAACCCGCGTGGCGCAGAAAATCTCCCAGGTCTCCGGCGTCGGCCTGGTGACCCTCGCCGGCGGCCAGCGTCCGGCGGTGCGCGTGAAGCTCAACGCGCAGGCGATTGCCGCCCTCGGGCTGACCAGTGAAACCATCCGCACCGCGATTACCAGCGCCAACGTCAACTCAGCGAAAGGCAGCCTCGACGGCCCTTCGCGGGCGGTGACGCTCTCCGCGAACGACCAGATGCAGTCGGCGGAAGAGTATCGCCGGCTGATCGTCGCTTACCAGAACGGCGCGCCGATTCGCCTCGGCGACGTCGCTACCATCGAGCAGGGCGCGGAAAACAGCTGGCTGGGCGCGTGGGCGAACAGCCAGCGGGCGATCGTCATGAACGTTCAGCGCCAGCCGGGAGCGAATATTATCGCCACCGCCGACAGCGTGCGCCAGATGCTGCCCCAGCTGACCGAAAGCCTGCCGAAGTCGGTCAAGGTGCAGGTCCTTTCCGATCGCACCAACAACATTCGCGCCTCGGTGAGCGATACGCAGTTTGAGCTGATGCTGGCGATCGCCCTGGTGGTGATGATCATCTACCTGTTCCTGCGCAACGTCCCGGCGACCATTATCCCCGGCGTCGCCGTGCCGCTCTCGCTGGTGGGCACCTTTGCGGTGATGGTGTTTCTCGACTTCTCGATTAACAACCTGACGCTGATGGCCTTAACCATCGCCACCGGCTTCGTGGTCGATGACGCCATCGTGGTTATCGAAAACATCTCGCGCTATATCGAAAAAGGCGAAAAGCCGCTGACCGCCGCGCTCAAGGGCGCCGGCGAGATCGGCTTTACCATCATCTCGCTGACCTTCTCGCTGATTGCGGTGCTGATCCCGCTGCTGTTTATGGGCGATATCGTCGGCCGGCTGTTCCGCGAATTTGCCGTCACCCTGGCGGTGGCGATCCTGATCTCCGCCGTGGTGTCGCTGACCCTGACGCCGATGATGTGCGCGCGGATGCTGAGCCACGAATCGCTGCGTAAGCAAAACCGCTTCTCCCGCGCCAGCGAACGCTTCTTCGAGCGGGTGATTGCCGCCTACGGCCGCCTGCTGAGCCGGGTGCTGAACCACCCGTGGCTGACCCTCAGCGTGGCGCTGGGCACCCTGGCGCTGTCGATTATGCTGTGGGTGTTTATCCCGAAAGGCTTCTTCCCGATCCAGGACAACGGCATTATTCAGGGCACGCTGCAGGCCCCGCAGTCGGCCTCTTTTGCCAGCATGGCGCAGCGCCAGCAACAGGTCTCGGCCCTGATCCTCAAGGACCCGGCGGTGGAGAGCCTGACGTCGTTCGTCGGCGTCGACGGCACCAACCCGGCGCTGAACAGCGCCCGGCTGCAGATCAACCTCAAGCCGCTGAGCGAGCGCGACGACCGCGTCCAGACGGTTATCTCTCGCCTGCAGCGCTCGGTGGACGGCATTCCGGGCATCGCGCTCTATCTGCAGCCCACCCAGGATTTGACCATCGATACCACCGTCAGCCGCACGCAGTACCAGTTCACGCTGCAGGCCAACTCGCTGGATGCGCTCAGCAACTGGGTTCCGCAGCTGCTGACCCGCCTGCAGGCGCTGCCGCAGCTCTCCGACGTCAGCAGCGACTGGCAGGATAAAGGCCTGGCGGCGTACATCAACGTCGACCGCGACAGCGCCAGCCGCCTTGGGATCAGCATGGCCGATGTCGACAATGCGCTGTACAACGCCTTTGGCCAGCGCCTGATCTCAACCATCTATACCCAGGCCAACCAGTACCGGGTGGTGCTGGAGCACGACACCCAGGCCACGCCGGGGCTCGCCGCGCTCGACGGCATTCGCCTCACCGGCAGCGACGGCGGCATCGTGCCGCTGAAATCGATCGCCACCGTTGAGCAGCGCTTTACGCCGCTGTCGATCAACCACCTCGACCAGTTCCCGGTGACCACCATCTCCTTTAACGTCCCGAACGGCTATTCCCTCGGCGATGCGGTGGAGGCGATTCAGGCCGCCGAACAGGCGCTGGATTTACCCACCGATATCCGCACCGAGTTCCAGGGCAGCACCCTTGCCTTCCAGTCGGCGCTGGGGAATACCGTCTGGCTGGTGGTCGCCGCGGTGGTAGCGATGTATATCGTCCTCGGCGTGCTGTATGAGAGCTTTATCCATCCGATCACCATTCTCTCCACCCTGCCGACCGCCGGCGTCGGCGCCCTGCTGGCCCTGTGGCTGGCCGGCAGCGAGCTGGACGTGATCGCCATTATCGGCATCATCCTGCTGATTGGCATCGTCAAGAAAAACGCCATCATGATGATCGACTTTGCCCTCGCCGCCGAGCGCGAACAGGGCATGCCGCCGCGCGAGGCGATTTATCAGGCCTGTCTGCTGCGTTTTCGCCCCATTCTGATGACCACCCTGGCGGCGCTGCTCGGCGCGCTGCCGCTGATGCTGAGCACCGGCGTCGGCGCGGAGCTGCGCCGCCCGCTGGGGATCGGCATGGTTGGGGGCCTGATGCTCAGCCAGGTGCTGACGCTGTTTACCACCCCGGTCATCTATCTGCTGTTCGACCGCCTGTCGCTGTACCTCAAAAGCCGCTTCCCACGGCGTGAGGAGGAGGCGTAAATGAAGTTTTTCGCCCTCTTCATTTACCGCCCGGTGGCGACGATTTTGATTTCGCTGGCCATCACCCTGTGCGGCATTCTCGGCTTCCGCCTGCTGGCGGTCGCCCCGCTGCCGCAGGTGGATTTCCCGGTGATAATGATCAGCGCCTCGCTGCCCGGCGCCTCGCCGGAAACCATGGCCTCCTCGGTGGCGACGCCGCTGGAGCGCTCTCTCGGGCGCATTGCCGGGGTCAACGAGATGACCTCCTCCAGCTCGCTGGGCAGCACGCGCATTATTATGGAGTTCAACTTCGACCGCGATATCAACGGCGCCGCCCGCGACGTGCAGGCGGCGATCAACGCCGCGCAAAGCCTGCTGCCCAGCGGCATGCCGAGCCGTCCAACCTATCGCAAGGCCAACCCGTCCGATTCGCCGATCATGATCCTGACGCTCACCTCGGATACCTACTCCCAGGGCGAGCTGTACGATTTTGCCTCCACCCAGCTGGCGCAAACGATCGCCCAGATTGACGGCGTCGGCGACGTTGACGTCGGCGGCAGCTCCCTGCCCGCGGTGCGCGTGGACCTCAATCCGCAGGCGCTGTTTAACCAGGGCGTGTCGCTGGACGCCGTGCGCACGGCGATTGATAACGCCAACGTGCGCAGGCCGCAGGGGGCGCTGGAGGACGGCAGCCATCGCTGGCAGATACACACCAACGATGAGCTGAAAACCGCTGCGGAGTATCAGCCCGTCATCGTGCACTACAGCAACGGCGCGGCGGTGCGTCTTGGCGACGTTGCCAACATCAGCGATTCGGTACAGGACGTGCGCAACGCCGGGATGACCAACGCCAAACCGGCAATTCTGCTGATGATCCGCAAGCTGCCGGAAGCCAATATCATCCAGACGGTGGACAGCATTCGCGCGCGCCTGCCGGAGCTGCAGAAAACCATTCCGGCGGCGATCGATCTGCAAATCGCCCAGGACCGCTCCCCGACGATCCGCGCCTCGCTGGAGGAGGTCGAACAAACGCTGGTGATTTCGGTGGCGCTGGTGATCCTCGTGGTGTTCCTGTTCCTGCGCTCCGGCAGAGCCACGCTGATCCCGGCGGTGGCGGTGCCGGTATCGCTGATCGGCACCTTTGCCGCCATGTACCTCTGCGATTTTAGCCTCAACAACCTGTCGCTGATGGCCCTGACCATCGCCACCGGCTTCGTGGTGGATGACGCCATCGTGGTGCTGGAGAATATTTCCCGCCACCTTGAGGCGGGGATGAAGCCGCTGCAGGCGGCGCTGCAGGGAAGCCGGGAGGTGGGCTTTACGGTGCTGTCGATGAGCCTGTCGCTGGTGGCGGTCTTTTTACCTCTGCTGCTGATGGGCGGCCTGCCGGGGCGTCTGCTGCGCGAGTTCGCGGTCACCCTGTCGGTGGCGATTGGTATTTCGCTGGCGGTGTCGTTAACCCTGACGCCGATGATGTGCGGCTGGCTGCTGAAAAGCGGCAAGCCGCACGAGCCCACGCGCAACCGCGGCTTTGGCCGCCTGCTAGTCGCCATTCAGGGCGGCTACGGCAAGTCGCTGAAGTGGGTGCTGAGACACAGCCGAATGACCGGCCTCGTCCTGCTGGGCACGATTGCCCTTAGCATCTGGCTCTATATCTCAATTCCGAAAACCTTCTTCCCGGAGCAGGATACCGGCGTGCTGATGGGCGGCATTCAGGCGGACCAGAGCATCTCCTTCCAGGCGATGCGCGGCAAGCTGCAGGACTTTATGAAAATCATTCGTGAAGACCCGGCTGTGGATAACGTTACCGGGTTTACCGGCGGCTCGCGGGTCAACAGCGGAATGATGTTTATCACCCTTAAATCCCGCGACCAGCGCCAGGAAACGGCGCAGCAGATCATTGACCGCCTGCGGAAAAAGCTGGCGAAGGAGCCGGGAGCGAACCTGTTCCTGATGGCGGTGCAGGATATCCGCGTCGGCGGACGTCAGGCCAACGCCAGCTACCAGTACACCCTGCTGTCGGACGACCTGGCGGCGCTGCGCGAGTGGGAGCCTAAAATTCGCAAAGCGCTGGCGGCGCTGCCCGAGCTGGCTGACGTCAACTCTGACCAGCAGGACAACGGCGCGGAGATGGACCTGCTCTACGATCGCGATACCATGTCGCGCCTCGGCATCAGCGTGCAGGACGCCAACAGCCTGCTCAACAACGCCTTCGGCCAGCGGCAGATCTCCACCATCTATCAGCCCCTTAACCAGTACAAGGTGGTGATGGAAGTTGACCCGGTCTACACCCAGGACGTGAGCGCGCTGGATAAGATGTTCGTTATCAATAGCGAAGGCAAACCGATCCCGCTCTCCTACTTCGCCAAATGGCAGCCGGCTAACGCCCCGCTGTCGGTGAACCATCAGGGGCTTTCGGCGGCCTCCACCATCTCCTTTAACCTGCCGACCGGTAAATCCCTGTCGGAAGCCAGCGACGCCATCAACCGCGCCATGACCCAGCTCGGGGTGCCGTCCAGCGTCCGCGGCTCGTTCGCCGGCACCGCGCAGGTTTTCCAGCAGACCATGAATTCGCAGATCATTTTGATTCTGGCGGCGATTGCGACGGTCTATATCGTGCTGGGGATCCTCTACGAAAGCTACGTGCATCCGTTAACGATCCTCTCCACCCTCCCCTCGGCGGGGGTCGGCGCGCTGCTGGCGCTGGAGCTGTTCGGCGCGCCGTTCAGCCTCATCGCGCTGATCGGAATTATGCTATTAATTGGAATAGTGAAGAAAAACGCCATCATGATGGTCGACTTTGCGCTGGAGGCGCAGCGTAACGGCAACCTGCCGCCGGAAGAGGCTATTTTCCAGGCCTGCCTGCTGCGTTTTCGCCCGATTATGATGACCACCCTCGCGGCGCTGTTCGGCGCGCTGCCGCTGGTGCTATCCGGCGGCGACGGCTCGGAGCTGCGCCAGCCGCTGGGGATTACCATCGTCGGCGGTCTGGTGGTGAGCCAGCTGCTGACCCTGTACACCACGCCGGTGGTGTATCTGTTCTTCGATCGTCTACGGCTGCGTTTTTCCCGAAAAGCCCGGCAACCGGTAAGCGAATAATATGACCGACCTCCCGTCCAGCGTGCGCTGGCAGCTATGGATAGTGGCATTCGGCTTCTTTATGCAGTCGCTGGATACCACCATCGTGAATACCGCCCTCCCCTCGATGGCCAAAAGCCTCGGGGAGAGCCCGCTGCATATGCATATGGTTATCGTCTCCTACGTGCTGACGGTGGCGATTATGCTGCCCGCCAGCGGCTGGCTGGCGGACCGGGTGGGAGTGCGCAATATCTTTTTCAGCGCCATTATCCTCTTCACTCTCGGATCGCTGTTTTGCGCCCAGGCCAATACCCTCGACCAGCTGGTGCTGGCCCGGGTACTGCAGGGCATCGGCGGCGCCATGATGGTGCCGGTAGGCCGTCTGACGGTGATGAAAATCGTCCCCCGCTCGCAGTATATGGCGGCGATGACCTTCGTCACCCTCCCCGGCCAGGTCGGGCCGCTGCTGGGTCCGGCGCTCGGCGGCGTGCTGGTGGAATATGCCTCCTGGCACTGGATTTTTTTAATCAATATTCCGGTCGGCATTATCGGCGCTATCGCCACGCTCTCGCTGATGCCGAACTACACCCTGCAGACGCGGCGCTTTGACATGCTCGGTTTTATCCTGCTGGCCGCCGCCATGGCGACGCTGACCCTCGCCCTTGACGGCAAAAAGGGCCTCGGCATCTCTCCGCTGCTGCTGGCGGCGCTGGTGGCCATCGGCATCGCCTCCATCGGGCTCTATCTGTGGCACGCGCGGGGCAACGACGGGGCGCTGTTCAGCCTCGACCTGTTTCGCAACCGCACCTTCTCCCTCGGGCTCGGCGGCAGCTTTGCCGGGCGCATCGGCAGCGGCATGCTGCCGTTTATGACCCCGGTATTCCTGCAGATTGGCCTCGGCTTCACGCCGTTCCACGCCGGCCTGATGATGATCCCGATGGTGCTCGGCAGCATGGGCATGAAGCGCATCGTGGTGCAGGTGGTGAACCGCTTTGGCTACCGCCGGGTGCTGATCGTCGCCACCGTCGGCCTGGCGCTGGTCAGCCTGCTGTTTATGGCCGTCGCGCTGGCGGGCTGGTACTGGCTGCTGCCGGTGGTGCTGTTTTTACAAGGCATGATCAACTCCAGCCGCTTCTCGTCAATGAATACCCTGACCCTGAAGGACTTGCCGGACCCGCTGGCCAGCAGCGGCAACAGCATGCTGTCGATGGTGATGCAGCTGTCGACGAGCATTGGCGTAACCATCGCCGGCATGCTGCTAGGGATGTTCGGCCAGCAGCACCTCAGCGCCGATGCGGCGACCGCGCATCAGGTCTTTCTCTACACCTATCTGAGCATGGCGGTCATTATTGCGCTGCCGGCGCTTATTTTTTCCCGCGTGCCGGATGACATCGAAGGCAATACCGTCATCGCCCGCCGCAAAAGGAGTGAACCGTGAAGTTTTGGCGTCCCGGCATTACCGGCAAACTGTTTCTCGCCATCTTCGCCACCTGTATCGTGCTGCTGATCAGCATGCACTGGGCGGTGCGTATCAGCTTTGAGCGCGGATTTATCGACTACATTAAGCGCGGCAACGAGCAGCGGCTGACGATGCTCGGCGACGCCCTCAGCGAGCAGTACGCCCAGCACGGCAGCTGGAAGTTCCTGCGCAACAACGACCGCTTTATTTTCCAGCTGCTGCGCACCTTTGAGCGCGACAACGACGACCGCTCCCCCGCCGGCCACGGCCAGGGACCCGGGCCTGACGGAGAGCGCGGACCAGGCCCGGATCGCGGCCCGCCGCCGGACAACGGGCCGCGCGGTCCCGGGCCGGATATGCCTCCGCACGGCTGGCGGACGATGTTCTGGGTGGTGGATCAGAATGGCCGCGTGCTGGTCGGCCCGCGCGAGCCGGTGCCTGAAGACGGTACCCGCCGCGAGATCCTCGTTGACGGCGCCGCGGTGGGGGCGGTCATCGCCTCGCCGGTGGAGCGCTTAACCCGCAATACCGATATCAACTTCGATCGTCAGCAGAAGCGCACCAGCTGGCTGATTGTGGCCCTGGCGACCATCCTCGCGGCGCTGGCCACCTTCCCGCTGGCGCGCGGCCTGCTGGCGCCGGTCAAGCGGTTGGTTGAGGGCACCCATCGCCTCGCCGCGGGGGATTTCTCCACCCGGGTCACCGCCAGCGGCGGCGACGAGCTTGGCCGCCTGGCGCAGGATTTTAACCAGCTCGCCAGCACCCTTGAGCGCAACCAGCAGATGCGCCGCGACCTGATGGCGGACATTTCCCACGAGCTGCGCACGCCGCTGGCGGTTCTGCGCGGCGAGCTGGAGGCCATTCAGGACGGAGTACGCAAATTCACCCCGGACTCCATCCCTTCCCTGCAGGCGGAGGTCGCCACCCTGACCAAGCTGGTTGACGATCTGCACCAGCTGTCGATGTCGGACGAGGGCGCGCTGGCCTATCAGAAAACCTCCGTGGATATCATCACCCTGCTGGAAGTCGCCGCGGGAGCCTTCCGCGAACGCTTCGCCAGCCGCGGGCTGGAGATCGGCGTATCGCTGCCGGAAAGCGCGATGATTTTCGGCGACGGCGATCGCCTGATGCAGCTTTTCAACAACCTGCTGGAAAACAGCCTTCGCTACACCGACAGCGGCGGCAAGCTGCTGATTAGCGCCGCGCAAAGCGGCCGGATGCTGATCGTCGACTTCGCCGATAGCGCCCCTGGCGTCAGCGACGCCCAGCTGGAGCGCCTCTGCGAACGCTTCTACCGCGCGGAAGGCTCGCGCAATCGCGCCAGCGGCGGCTCCGGCCTCGGGCTGGCTATCTGCGTGAATATCGTCGCCGCCCACGGCGGCACCTTACGGGCCGGCCATTCGCCTTTTGGCGGGGTTAGCATTAAAGTAGAGTTACCTCTGGAACGCGATTTACCGAGAGACGTATGACTGAATTACCTGTTGATGAAAACACTCCGCGTATTCTTATCGTGGAAGATGAACCCAAGCTCGGCCAGCTGCTGATCGACTATCTGCTTGCCGCAGGCTACGCGCCGACGCTGATTAACCACGGCGATCGGGTGCTGCCCTACGTTCGCCAGACGCCGCCGCACCTGATCCTGCTGGATCTGATGCTGCCGGGCACCGACGGCCTGACGCTGTGCCGCGAAATTCGCCGTTTCTCCGACGTTCCGGTGGTGATGGTGACGGCCAAAATTGAGGAGATCGACCGCCTGCTGGGGCTGGAGATCGGCGCCGACGACTATATCTGCAAGCCCTACAGCCCGCGCGAAGTCGTGGCGCGGGTGAAAACCATCCTCCGCCGCTGCCGGCCACGCCCGGAGCTGCAGGCGCTGGATGCCGACAGCCCGCTGATCGTCGATGAAGGACGTTTTCAGGCCTCGTGGCGCGACAAGCTGCTGGATCTCACCCCCGCCGAGTTTCGCCTGCTGAAAACGCTCTCCCAGGAGCCGGGAAAAGTGTTCTCGCGCGAGCAGTTGCTGAACCATCTCTACGATGATTATCGCGTGGTCACCGACCGCACCATCGACAGCCATATTAAAAACCTGCGCCGCAAGCTGGAGTCGCTGGACGCCGAGCAGTCGTTTATCCGCGCCGTCTACGGCGTCGGCTACCGCTGGGAGGCGGACGCCTGCCGGCTGGCATAGGCCGCCGGATGCCGTTCTGCCCGCGCTATTACCCGCCTGCTGGCGGGTGATTTTTTTGTGAAAAACGCCTCCGGCGCTATCGCCCATATAGCGCCGACGAGTCCGCACAGCAGGAGCATTTGCTGCCATTGACCCGGCGCAGGCGGCGGGAAAGGGTTTACCTGCCTGCCCCACGGCGCTACAATGCCCGCCCTTAATGTGGGGACACTCCCCAACTCGCCCACCAGCTGCGGCGAATCTGACCTGTCATCAGAACGAGAAAATCATGTTTAAACCGGAACTCCTTTCCCCGGCGGGAACGCTGAAAAATATGCGTTATGCTTTCGCCTACGGCGCAGATGCCGTTTATGCTGGCCAGCCGCGCTACTCTCTGCGCGTGCGCAACAACGAATTCAACCACGAAAACCTGCAGCTCGGCATCAACGAAGCCCATGCGCTGGGGAAAAAGTTCTACGTGGTGGTGAACATCGCGCCGCATAACGCCAAGCTGAAGACCTTCATTCGCGATCTGCAGCCGGTAGTGGAAATGGGGCCGGATGCGCTGATCATGTCCGATCCGGGCTTAATCATGCTGGTACGGGAAAACTTCCCCGAGATGCAGATCCACCTCTCGGTCCAGGCCAACGCCGTCAACTGGGCAACGGTAAAATTCTGGCAGCAGATGGGGCTCAGCCGGGTCATTCTCTCGCGCGAGCTGTCGCTGGAAGAGATTGCCGAAATTCGCAGCCAGGTGCCGGAGATGGAGCTCGAGATTTTCGTTCA
The DNA here is from genome assembly GCF_004362605.1 of Klebsiella sp. BIGb0149. Classification (NCBI taxonomy): domain Bacteria; kingdom Pseudomonadati; phylum Pseudomonadota; class Gammaproteobacteria; order Enterobacterales; family Enterobacteriaceae; genus Klebsiella; species Klebsiella sp. BIGb0149. Next base: position 726,001 of record NZ_SNYG01000002.1, read on the forward strand.
CGGCGCGCTGTGCATGGCCTACTCCGGCCGCTGCCTGCTCTCCGGCTATATCAACAAACGCGATCCGAACCAGGGGACCTGCACCAACGCCTGCCGCTGGGAATATAACGTCCAGGAAGGCAAGCAGGACGACGTCGGCAATATCGTCCACAAGCATGAGCCGATCCCGGTACAGAACGTTGAGCCCACTCTTGGGATTGGTGAGCCGACCGATCGGGTATTTATGATTGAAGAAGCCAAGCGTCCGGGCGAATATATGACCGCCTTCGAAGACGAGCACGGCACCTACATCATGAACTCGAAGGATCTGCGCGCCATCGCTCACGTTGAGCGCCTGAGCAATATGGGCGTGCATTCGCTGAAAATCGAAGGCCGCACCAAGTCCTTCTACTACTGCGCCCGCACCGCGCAGGTCTACCGCAAAGCGATCGACGACGCTGCCGCCGGCAAACCGTTTGACGAAAGCCTGCTGGAAACCCTCGAAGGGCTGGCCCACCGCGGCTATACCGAAGGCTTCCTGCGCCGCCATACCCACGATGATTATCAGAACTACGAGTACGGCTACTCTCTGTCAGAGCGCCAGCAGTTTGTCGGGGAGTTTACCGGTGAACGTAACGGCCAGCTGGCGGCGGTGGCGGTGAAGAACAAATTCACCCTCGGCGACAGCCTTGAGCTGATGACGCCGCAGGGCAACGTCAACTTCACCCTCGAGCATATGGAAAATGCCAAAGGCGAAGTGATGCCGGTCGCCCCCGGCGATGGCTACACGGTCTGGCTGCCGGTACCGGAAGATATGGTGCTGCAGTACGCCCTGCTGATGCGCAACTTCGCCGGCCAGAGCACCAGAAACCCGCACGGCAGCTAGTTTATCAGGGTTATTTTTTCAGGATGCACGGATATTAGAAACGGATCACATACCGTTTCGCTTAAAGTCGTTATCATCCATTTCGCTGAAAAACATAACCCATAAATGCTAGCTGTACCAGGAACCACCTCCTTAGCCTGCGTAATCTCCCTTACGCGGGCTTATTTTTTTGTTTTAACCTAATGAAATAAATGGAATTATTTCTTTCAATGACCGCACATTGGCTACATCGCATCTATAAGCCCCGCATTTCGGGGCTTTCACTTTGCTCGCATCCACGGGATAGATTGCTGGCCTGATGGTATCGGGTGCAGCAGAGCTAGCCCTACTTCATCAGGGAAATGATAAAACGCTTTACCGTCTCAGTGGTAACAAACGTGCAACTGCAGTTGATGTTCGTATACTGATGATCACGCTTAACCACCTCAGAAGCCCACGACCTCAGGTACTCCCGCACCGCCCAAACCCGCACGCTACAGCTACATGCCCAAGCGGTGTAAATAAATGCACAAATGTATTCTGGGACGCAGGTGCTTTCTCCGTGCTTAACGGGTTGTTTTTAATGCAGACGCATCAGTAACCTGACTCCCTATCAGAACTGATAAAAACAAATACGAAATGATACAACCTAGTAACGCCTGACTCTCATGAAAGAAATCTGGGGGAAAGCCCCCAGACCTTCTAAATGTACTAGTCAATCAAGAAGAGCCTTAACCTTGCTCACTAAATTGTTGCAGTAGTCTTCATTTTGCCGCGCCCAAAGGCTTAAAAATGCGCCTCGAATGATCACCTCTGAAACGAAACCTAACTCCATGCCGATTTGATTAAAAATAAGATGAGGATCTCGATTCGTTCTTGAAATAGATTCTACCACTGCTCTAACTTGTGCCTGAGATTCTGGGGGCAATTGGCAAGAAACTGTCAGTATTGCCAATATACTATCAATATTACTTAGTATATCATCGAATACACTACGCTCAGGTTGAGTCCCCGGCAGTCTAAAGATACCATTTGCATCACTTTCAACCTGAGATGAGTCGCCGTCAATAATGCAAAGAGATTTAAATTTAATTGAAGGGTTTGCAGTATGGGACTTATGGATAGATACAGCATTTCCATCACCTGCGACGGCATGCACTTCTAATTGGTCATAGTCGCTCTTTAATCTTTCTCTAAGAATTGTATCAATCCAGCATTTAGCAAATTCATCCTCAACAAAAATTGCCAATTTTTTATCAACTCTACCAGATATAGCCCTTAAAGATTCAACTGTTAACCTTCCCTTCCTTAAACGCCCGTCGATACATGCCCATATTGCCTCTTGTGGTAAAGGCATTAGAGCATAATCACTATGAGTGGTAAAAACAGCCTGTATAGATTTACGTTTAGCAACATCGATTAAATACTCAACCATTCGTCTGGTTGCTACCGGATGCAACCCATTTTCAATTTCCTCAATCAGAACCAAACTGTTATCAGATGCATTTTCTATCTCAGAGACCATTCTTATAATTGATGATTCGCCTGCACCAAAGTGGAATTCAGAATAACGATTACCATTGCTATTACCGACAAAAAACTTCTCATCATGGCCAATATCTGTGACATTAAACCCAGACACATCCTTGCCTAGGATGTGTTCAATCTGCTTAGCAACGCTTGCACTCAATGTTGATAAACTACCGGTATGCTGGTAAGAGGAGCGAGTTAGTTTTTTATATTTTGTCTTCTCGCCGGCAGGAACGGTCCGTTCAATACCAAAGAAATAAACATCTCGCGATACTACTTCATCCCTCGCCCATTTAGCGCTTCTAAAGCTGCTAGTTCTACGGACCGTCTGCCGCGTATTAATACCTTTGTCAATTATCTCGTATTCAACCTTCCAACCAGCCATGCTCTCATCACCAATTGCGCTTTTGGGAAAGAAAACACTAGGTTTTATTTCTTTATAAGCACACCCTGCAACACCGAGAACAGAGGACTTACCACTCCCATTAGGACCAACCAGAGCAGTTACCGGAAATTCAAAAGAAATATCTTCCCCCGAAAACCCGCGAATTCTTCCAATTTTTGCTTTTAACAGATACTTCCCATAATTGTTCTGTCTAACCTTTTCTAATAACTCATTCACTGTTGACGCTCTGATCTCACTCAAACTCTGTGCCATCTAAAAACCCTTCTTGATAAATGTCATTAACCAACAAACAGCAATCAGAATACTCTTATATTACTACTCATTCAGCGTAAAATCACATCCCAATGATCATGGGTGTGATAGTTGTATACTTTGCCGCCAAAACAGACTTTCGCCCCTCGCGTAAGTACCTCAACCTCCCACCGTTTGGGGAAAATCCCTTCCAGAGCCAAATCGAAACGAATCTTCGCTACGTGCTCCTTGTCGGCTCTGGTCATCCTGGATGATGGCGCCCGCTCGCTTGTTTTGAGCGGCACATTGTTTCTTTACCGGTGATTTTTATGAGATGCACCAGCTTTTAACGTGCAGTTAAACACCTTCACGACGTCAGACTCATTCCAGCCGATCATCCCCATGTTCAATCCGATTCAATACCGCGGGTGGGCTTTCCACCGTTATTGGCAGGACTCCGAGGCACGGTGAGTAATAAACCAAATTCCCCCTTATCGGCAGTAGAACGAGCAGCTCCGACACACTCGTTAAACTCCCAAGTAATGCTGATATAACGAGGTCGTTTGTGCCGCTCGCGATAAGCGCCCAGCCGCTCCGGCCACAACGGCGCCCTCCCGCCAGCCCACTAATGACATGTTTTTATCCATCATTCATTAGACAGATAATTATAATTACCTCAATTAAATGATAATGAGAACTATTTGCATTTGATTCAACGGAAGCATAAACTGCCACTCTTTATTTTTTTAGCGTTTTAAACCGGTAATTAACCATCTACTGGTTTTTCATCACTAACATTGTTTGATTTTCGATATCTTTTTAAAAAATAAGGAAATTTTATGGGAAAACGCGCCTTAATTCTCACCTTGTCGACGTCGGTTTTTACCGGCTCGACGCTGGCGGAGGGAAAAATGACAATGAAGAAATTATGGTTGTTTCATCTACGGGGACCGCTGAAAATACCCTCTCCGGATCTGATTTAAACAGATTCAGAGGTATTGCCAATGCAGATATTTTTTCCTCTGAAACCTATATCCAGTCAAATAATATGCGAAACGAGGCGGGTTCGATCGATCCCGGAATCAGGGGACTGCAGGGTGAAGGCCGCGTCCCCGTGTTTATTGACGGCTCGCTGCAGTCGACCCACACCTCAAGAGGCTATCAGGGAACCAGCGACAGAACGTACATCGATCCTGATTTAATCAGTAATATCACCATCAGCAAAGGGGCCTCACAGAATAACAATGCCTTTTCATCCGGCGCCATCGGTGGGGTAATAAATATAAAAACCCTCACCACCGAGGATATTATCAACCCCGGCAATAACTACGGCTTACTTCTTAAGCTAAGAACGTTCAATAACAATAAAAAGCCTGATATCCCCGATGATTACGCGGAGCAGAGCTATTATCAGCTGACGGACAAGCCCCGCGGGTATGATTTCCGAAACGGCTCCGCCACGCTGGCCTTTGGCTTCAGAGACGATAGCGTTGACACCGTAGTTGCCTATAGTAAAAGATCCACCGGGAACTATTTTTCCGGGAAAAATGGCTTTAAAAAATTCAAGGATCCGGTGGTATTTAAAAATGAAGAGGTCGTAAACACCTACTTTGAAAGCGAGTCATTTATTTATAAGCTGGCGCTCAACGCGAATGACAATCATCACTTCAACCTTGCCTACCGCAACCATCGTCAGCAGGCCGGCGAAACGCTGGCTGCCTACTGGTATAAAAACGCCAACGACATTGATTTCGAGCCCCTGCCCGCGGGCGTGGAGTCCATGCCGCAATGGAAACCCGGCAGCGCAATTGTGAATGCCTACAGCGCCGGATATACCTATACCCCCGTTGACAACAGGCTGATTAACTTAAATCTTAACTACTGGCTAACCGATACAAACTTAAAGCAGTATAACGGCCTGTGGGCACTGGGGACCAATGCGCAACAGTATCTCCATGCCTATAGCAACAATAAAAACGGGATCGCCATTGTCAATGAAAGCCAGTTAAATATGCTCACGCTCCGCTACGGCTCGTCAACGCAAAAAGAGAAGCTGGCGCCGAAATCTGACGGTCTGACCCGCTTTACCGCCTACCCCACCTCGCGCCACGGTGAGAGAAGGGAAAATGCCCTTTTCGTCAACGGAATGATTGAGAGTGGCCCGCTTCAGGTCAATCTGGGGATTAACTATCATAATTCTGAGGCCAACGATTTTCAGACCAATCAAAGCGTAAAATATCAGGCGAAAGCGGACCTGAGTTCCGAAATAAGCTATGCGCTGACCCCAGGCACAACCCTGTTTGTGAAAGCAGCCAGAAACTACAGAATGCCGAGCCTGTATGAAACCACGGTATCAAATGAGATATTCAGCTATAACCCGGCGGATCCTATTGCGCCGGAAGTCTCCCTGCAAAAAGAAGTGGGGGTTAAGATACATCGCCCCGCTTTGCTCTCCACAGAGGATACGCTTGACCTCTCCCTCTCCTGGTTTAACAACAGGACCAATAACTTTATCTCTCCCGGAATAAAGGATAAAACCGCGGGGATGCCGGCATGGCAGGATAACTTCACGTTTATGAATTATGATAAACTCGATTTATCCGGCTTTGACTTTTCGCTTAAATACAACAGCGAACTGTTCTACTCTGCCATTTCCGCCACGCTGTATAGCAAAACAGCGGTGTGCTCAAACTACTATGCGCAAAAATATAACACCAGCAACTGTAATAACATGGGCTTCGCCTGGGGATTAACGCCCACCAGAATTCCCGCCAAACAAAATATCTCTGTAAATCTGGGGAAAAAATTCCTCAATGAAACCGTCGATGCCGGCATCAGATACCGATATCACTCGGCGAAAACCAACCCTGCAGGTTGGCTTGAGGGGACAGCAGCCAACCCGGTTATCGAAATTCCTTCCGGGTACCAAATTGATTTGTATGGAGAGTATGTTTTAAATAAAAATGCGACCTTTTTTGCCGCCGTTAATAATGTCACAGATCGGTATGATATCCAGCCCGGAGCGGTTATCAGCATGCCAGATCCCGGCAGAACGGTGATGCTCGGCGTTGACCTTCGCTTCTGATCGTCCCCCGGCAGAGGCGCTATCCGGGAAGAGGGCGATTTTTACGCCCTCTTCCCTGCCGATTATGCGCTATGAATATTTATCTTCAGGTTGCATGCACGCTGGCTTTGTTACCCGGCTCATACCTCGAAGAAGTCGACCTTACCGCCAGCAAGATGATACATGCTGCCAACCATTTTGATTTTCCCTTGTTCTTCCAGCTTTCTCAGCACCGGACTGTTTTTTCGAATATTTTCGATTGTCAGCTCGACGTTTTTCCGCGCCACGGCATCAACGAAGTCATAATTACTGCCAGTACGTTCGCCGCTGTACTCGGTTTTGGCGACGGCCGGTTTAATTTCATCCAGCAAGCCGGTCAGATTACCTAATTCAGCATTATCGATGGCCCCGCGGACGGCGCCGCAGCGGGTATGCCCCATTACCAGCACCAGCTTCGCACCGGCGACGGCGCAGGCAAACTCCATGCTGCCTAACATGTCGCGGTTGCTGATATTACCCGCGACCCGAGAGTTAAAGGTTTCACCGATCCCCGCATCGAGAATAATTTCCGCCGGCGCGCGCGAGTCGATACAGCTGAGGATCACCGCCGCCGGGAACTGCCCCGCCAGGCTGCTGCGCTTTTGCTGCAGATAATCGTGCTTAAGCGGGCGGTTTTCCCGGAAACGCAGATTACCCTGTTTAAAATGTTCAATCACCGCATCCGGCGTCATACCGTCGCGTTCCTCTTTGCTCAGCGATGCGGCAAAAGAGATCGTCGGTACCGATAAGGCCGCCAGCCCGGTGATGGACAGCGCGGAAAGCGCTAACGTCTGCTTCAGAATGGTACGACGTGAAGGTTCAGCTTGTTGGTTCTGTTTCATAATAACTCTCTATGGACCGGGTTATGCAAATTACGCAGATAATCTCCTGGTAAAGAACAACCAAACTAAAACCACAGGATATATAGAGATATTTTTTTGCCCTTTGTTTAAAAAACGACGTTCGCAGGGACGAGTTGTTAATATAAATAAGCCTTTTAAAAAGATAATTAACATAAATCGCACAGTTTAAAAACCGTGCGCAAATAAGGTGAGAAGCCATCGCCTCATGCCAGATTATCGGCCAGGAGCATTTGACCTGACGCTGACCCGTACGGTAGTCGCTTTCTCCGTGATATTCAGCCAGGGGCGACCATAGACGAAGTTAATATTTCCGCTCCCCTGCTGGACGCCTTTAAAGGTAAAGGTTCTTTCCACCGGGCAGCCCGTGGCTCGCTTACCGCAGCTGGCGGGCTGGCGATAATTCTCGGCGACCAGCATGACCTGTGCGGGTAAGGAACGTAGCATCCACTTGTAGCCGGTGCCCGGGATGTCCTGCAGCGTAACGGTAAACTGCTCCCCGCCGGATATACTCTTCTCCGTCACCGGCGCGGAGAGCGCCTGGAAGGAGAAAACCAGGCAAAATAACGCCATGCAGGTGTTCGTTACGTAGGTGAATGTGTTACGGGACATCCTCTTTTCCTTACTCTATCAATGGTCAAATTTACCCGCGCAATTCTGCCACTCCCGTGCAATCTATCACAGGACGAATACCGCGCTGGTTGAGCTACCATTGCAGAAAAAGGGGGACGCGGTTATCGATAACCCGATATCCGTGCCGTCAGGGCCGATAATTGACAAAATATCCATCCTGCGCTTCATACGGTACACTTCCTGCATCTTGTACAAAAAGGAAGCCATAACTATGCCCGTGTTTCCGTCCAGCTTACTGATCCTGAATGGCAAAGGCGCCAACGAGCCGCAGCTGCGCGAAGCGATAACGCTGTTACGCGACGAAGGCGTCGATATCCACGTCCGCGTCACCTGGGAAAAAGGCGACGCCGAGCGCTTCGTCGATGAGGCCGAACGGCTTAACGTCGGCACGGTGATTGCCGGCGGCGGCGACGGCACCATCAATGAAGTCGCCACCGCGCTGGTGCAGCGTGGCAGCAAAGCGGCGCTGGGGATCATCCCCCTCGGCACCGCCAACGACTTCGCCACCAGCGTCGGCATCCCGCAGGATCTTGCCAGCGCCCTCAAGCTGGCGATCGTCGGGCGCGATATGGCGATTGACGTCGCGCGGGTCAACGATAAAACCGGCTTTATCAATATGGCCACCGGCGGCTTCGGCACCCGGATCACCACCGAAACGCCGGAAAAACTTAAGGCCGCGCTGGGCGGCGTCTCCTACCTGATCCACGGCCTGATGCGCATGGATACCCTCAAGCCCGACCGCTGTGAAATCCGCGGGGAGAACTTCTCCTGGCAAGGGGACGCGCTGGTGATCGGCATCGGCAACGGACGTCAGGCCGGCGGCGGCCAGCAGCTGTGCCCGCAGGCGTTAATCAACGACGGGCTGCTGCATCTGCGCATCTTTACCGGCCAGGAGCTGCTGCCGGCGCTGTTCAGCACGCTGGCCAATCCCGACAACTCCCCTAACCTGGTAGACGGCGTGTCGTCGTGGTTTGAAATTACCGCCGCCCACGAGATGACCTTTAACCTCGACGGCGAGCCGCTGAGCGGCAAAACCTTCCGCATGGAAATTCTGCCCGGCGCCCTGCGCTGCCGGCTGCCGCCGGACTGCGCGCTGCTGAAATAATCCCCGGCGCTCGGCGGCGATAGGCCGCCGGGCGTCATTCAGTACGCGGCCACCTCCCGCGCCATCTCCCGGGTATACTGCCGGCTGGCATTGACCAGCATTTGCGTATAGGCCGCCTGCGCTTCGCCGTTGACCAGCGCATCCACCGTCAGGGTTTCGAGGATCTGCCCGTGCTGCATCACCGCCACCTTATGACAGAGATGGGCAATCACCCCAAGGTCGTGGGTGACCATTAAATAGGTGAGCTTCGCCTCCCGCTGCAGCTCCGCCAGCAGGTTGAGGATCTCGGCCTGCACCGAAACGTCCAGCGCCGAGGTGGGCTCATCCAGCAGCAGCACCTGGGGTTCGAGGATCAGCGCCCGGGCGATCGCCACCCGCTGGCGCTGGCCGCCGGAAAGCTGGTGCGGATAGCGGTCGCGAAAGGCGCGATTTAGCCCCACCCTGTCCAGCAGCGTATTGACCCGCCGATCGCGATCGCCGATACCGTGGATCTGCAGCGGCTCCTCAAGAATATCGCCCACGGTATGCCGCGGGTGCAGCGAGCCGTAGGGATCCTGAAAGACCATTTGCACCTGGCTACAGCGCCGGCGGCTGATTTTATGCTCCAGCGCGCGGCCGTCGATCGCCAGCGCCCCCTGCCAGTGGGTGAACAGCCCGGCCAGGCACTTCAGCACCGTGGTTTTGCCGGAACCGGACTCCCCCACCAGGCCGTAGATCTCGCCGGGACGGACGTGAAAATTCACGTCATGCAGGACCTGGCTACGCTTGCTGCCCTCGCCAAAGGCGAGGTTGAGGTTTTGTACGTCAATCATCAGGCTCTCCTTATTCCGTCAGCCAGCTGGCCTGGCGCTGTAGAACCGGCAGCACCGGGCGGCGACGCTGCATATCCGGCAGGGAGTTAATCAGCCCCTGCGTGTAGGGGTGGCGGGCGTTATCAAGGTCTTTGGCGGCAATGGACTCTACTACCCGCCCGGCGTACATCACCAGCACCCGATCGCAGAAGCTGCGCACCAGATTGATATCGTGGCTGATAAATATCAGCCCCAGCCCGCGCGACTGCACCAGATCGTCGAGCAGGCCGAGGACCTGCAGACGTACCGAGACGTCCAGCGCCGAGGTGGGCTCATCGGCAATCACCAGCTCCGGGTCGACGATCAGCATCATGGCGATCATGATGCGCTGCCCCTGGCCGCCGGAAATTTCATGCGGATAGAGCCGATAGACGCGCTGCGGGTCGCGGATGCGCACCACCTCCAGCATCTCCAGGGCTTTGCTTCTGGCCTCGTTTTTACGCCCGGGATGGTGGGTGAGCCAGGCTTCAGCCACCTGATCGCCGACGCACACCACCGGATTGAGCGAGTATTTCGGGTCCTGCATAATCATGGAGATGCGCTTGCCGCGCACGGCGCGCATCTGCGCCTCGCTGAGCTGCTGTAAATCAAGGTCGGCGAACTGCATCCGGCTGGCGCTAACCCGCGCCTTTTTCGGATGCAGCTGCAGCAGCGCCCGCCCGACAGTGGATTTGCCCGAGCCGGACTCGCCGACAATCGCCAGCTTCTCCCGCCCCAGCTGGAAGGAGACGCCGCGCACCGCATGGGTGACCGCGCCGCCGTTAACAAAGTCGACGCACAGATCGCGCACGTCGAGCAGCGGTGCGCTATTCGCTACGAGGATCGAGGATGTCACGTAGGCCATCTCCTAAGAAGTTGAATGCCAGACTGTTGATCAGGATCGCCAGCCCCGGGATCGTTACTACCCACCAGCACTCCATCATGTAGGTGCGACCGCTGGAGATCATCGCCCCCCACTCCGGGTCCGGCGGCTGGGCGCCGAGGCCGAGAAACCCCAGCCCGGCGGCGGTCAGAATAATTCCCGCCATATTCATGGTGATGCGGATGATCACCGACGGCAGGCACAGCGGCACAATGTGCCGACACAGCACGCGGGTCGCAGAAGCGCCCTGTAAACGCACCGCCGAGATAAAATCGGCCTGCCGCAGGGAGAGCGTCTCCGCGCGGGCCAGACGCGCAATCGGCGGCCAGGCGGTAAGCGTAATCGCAATCACCACGTGCTCAAGGCCAGGGCCCAGCGCTGCCACAAAGGCCAGCGCCAGCACCAGGCTCGGGAAAGAGATAAAGATATCGGTGACGCGCATCAGCACCATATCCACCCTGCCGCCAAAGTAGCCGGCGCTTACCCCCAGCAGCAGCCCCAGCGGCCCGACGGTCACCGACACCAGCAGCACGATATAGAGCGTGATGCGCGAACCGTAGACCAGCCGGCTAAAGATATCGCGGCCAAACTCGTCGGTGCCGAACCAGTGCTGCGCATTGGGCGCCGCCAGCGCGTTGTTGAGGTCCTGCACCAGCGGGTGATAGGGGGCAATCTGCGGCGCAAAAATCGCCACCACCAGCAGCAGGCCGATAATCCCGCCGCCGATCGCGGTGAGGGGATTGCGCGCCATCCTGCCGATAAACCCGGCACCGCGCCTCAGCCCGCGAACTATCCGCTGGCGGCCCTCGTTCGTTCCGCCTCGCAGCGGGGTATCCAGCGAAACCGTCATGATTTGGTCCTCGGGTCAAAGAATTGGTACAGCATGTCGGAAAGCAGATTGAGCATCACGAAGATGACCCCCACCAGCAGCACGCAGCCCATCACCGCGTTCATATCCCCGAGCAGCAGGCTGCCGGTGAGATAGGAGCCGAAGCCGGGCCACGAGAAGACCGTCTCGATCAGCACCGCCCCTTCCAGCAGCGCGCCGTAGGCCAGCGCCACGACCGTCAGCAGCTGCACCAGTATGTTGCGAAAGGCGTGATGCCAGATAACCTGCCGCTCGGTGAGCCCCTTCACCCTGGCGGTGATAATGAACTCCTGCGACAGCTGGGCCAGCATAAAGCTGCGGGTCATGCGGCTGATGTAGGCCAGCGAGTGAAAGCCGAGCAGCGAAGCGGGTAAAATCAGGTGATTGATGGCGTTCCAGAATACCCGGCCATTCCCCGCCAGCAGCGCGTCAACGGTCATCAGGCCGGTGCGCCGCGGCACTATCCCGTCGAGGCCGAGATCCACCCGCCCGGCGCCGCCCACCCAGCCGAGCCAGGCGTAGAACACCAGCAGCCCGATCATCCCGACCCAGAAGATCGGCGTCGAGTAGCCGGCGAGGCTAATAATACGCACCACGTAGTCGCTGAAGCTGTTGCGCCGCGCCGCGGCCAGCACGCCCAGCGGAATACCGAGCCCGGCGCCAACGATAATCGCCATCGTCGCCAGCTCCATGGTCGCCGGGAAGACGCGAATAATATCGTCCATCACCGGTTTCCCGGTCAGCAGGGCGTTGCCCAGATCCCCGTGCAGCAGGTTGACGAAATAGATGGCAAACTGGGTGACCAGCGACTGGTCAAACCCCAACTGGTGGTACACCTGCTGATAGGTGCCGTGGTCGGCATCCGGGCCAACAATCGCCAGCACCGGGTCGATGGGCATCACCCGTCCGATGGTGAAGGTGAGAAGCAGCAGGCCGAACAGCGTGATCGCCACCTGCAGCAGCCGTTTAGCCAAACGCCGGGCGCGGGAGCCGGGCGCGAAAAGGCGTGTACTCATCCTTTCTCTCCTTCGCTGACTTTATAGACTTCGCGTAAAAAGGTGGTGGCGGACGGATGCGGCCGATAGTCGTGCACCTCCCGGCGGACCACCACCGAATCAACCATCTGTGAAAGCGGGATCAGGGCCGGGATCAGCTGGTCGTAGCGGGCCTGAATCGCCCGGTAGTCGGCAACCTGCTTCTGTGGGTCGCGTTCGAGCAGCGCGCCGTCGATCATCGCGTTGAGCTGCGGGTCGTAGAAACCGGTCCGCCAGCCCTGGAAGTTGGTCAGCCGCGCGGCGTCGCTGTTATCCGGGTTATAGACCAGCGCCCGCAGGCTGGAGTGCGGATGCGGCTCCATCCCGCTGCCGCCGCGGCCCACCAGCAGGTCGAACTGACGCTCGCGCATCGCCCCGTAGATCTGGTTGCCGGTACCGGTAATAATTTTGGCGTTAATACCCGCCTGCATCAGCGTGGACTGCACGGCGATGGCGATATTGAGGAACGGCTGGTCGGAGAGCACCCGCAGCGTGGTAGTGAAACCGTCGGGATAGCCCGCCTCCGCCAGCAGCTTTTTCGCCCGCGCAATATCCAGTCGGTAGCCCGGGTCCGGCAGCGTCGAGGGCATGCCGGCTTTGATCGGCCGCTGGTGCAGCACCCCGTAGCCCGGCATCAGCGCCCGGTTAATCCCCTGATAGTCAATCAGGTAGCGCAGCGCCTCGCGCACCCTGGGGTTGGCGAAGTGCGCCTCCTTCATGCTCATCGCCACGTAGTACATCGTTCCGCGCTGCACCGCATCGACGCTCAGCTGCGGGTTGCTGCGCAGGGCGTTGATATCCGATACCGCCATATTGTTGGCGATGTCGAGATCGCCCTTCTCAATCATCAGGCGCAGCGTTTGCGACTCCTGAAAATGGCGCAACACCACCCGGCTCATCTTCGCCTCCCCGCGCCAGTAGTTCGGGTTGCGCTGCATGCGCAGCACCTCCTTCGCCTGCCAGGTTTCCAGCATAAACGGCCCCGACCCGGCTTCGTGGGTGGTCAGCCAGCGGTTGCCCCAGTCGTTATCCTGCGCGTGGCTTTGCACCGTTTTGCTGTCGATCACGCCAAGGTTGCCAAGCGCGCCGAGGGAGTAGAGCACCAGCTGCGGATCGTTGGCCTTCGGCAGGGTGATTTGCACCGTCACGTCGTCCAGCGCCGTCACCTGCCTATCGATATTGCTTTTGCTGAAGCCGTAGGATTTCCACACCGAGGCCTGGGCGAGGTTAAGGTGCAGGATCCGCCGCATCGACCACACCACGTCGGCCGCGGTCAGCGGATTGCCGGAGTGAAACGTCACGTTGTCGTGCAGATGGAAGGTCAGCGTCGCGCCGTCCGGGCTTATCTCCCAGGATTTAGCCAGCGCCGGGCGCACGTTGGTGAGCTGCTCGGGGTCCAGTTCAACCAGTGAATCGTAAAGATTGACCACCACCCCCACCACCTCGTTGCCGGTCATGGCCGCCGGGTCGAGTGTCAGCAGGTTATTCATATTCATACCGACGATCAGCTGGTCGGGCGGCGTTTTGGCGTAGCTCGCCCCGCTCCCCAGCGTCACGGCGAGCGCGAGCAGGCACGCTCCCAGTAAGGAGGATCTCTTCATCTATCTTTCGCCTGTAGGGTACACGCCCGTCATCATTGGCGCCGCAGCGGCTGACTCAGGGCCTGTTTATAATGGTTATCCGTTCGGCCATATCCGCTATGCCTTCGGCATGCGGACTTTTTATTAATCAGTCGTGGCTAACGGTATTGGCTTCGATATACGCAAAGTTGATGTCTTCCCCGAGGCCCGGGCGCTGTGACAAATGCACAAAGCCCTGCTCATCCATCGGGTCAACGATGCTGTTGAGATAGGCGGCCGGCGCGTCGTAATCGAGGAACGGGTGCAGCAGACCGCGCTCGTACCAGCGGCAGTTGCGGATCGCACCCACCACCGCCAGGCTCGCCGCCCCGTTGCCGTGAACCTCACAGTCCATGCCGAAAGACTCCGCCAGCGCCGCCACCTTCATGGTGGGCGTAATCCCGCCGACGCCGTTGGCCCCGGCGCGTAAAATATCGCAGGCTCCGGCCTTCACCCATTCAGCGCGCATATGATGCTTGCCGCCGAAGCTCTCCGGGCCGACGATCGGAATGGTCAGGTTTTCCGCCAGCCAGGCGTAGGACGACATCGAATCCTCCTCCATCGGCTCTTCAAACCAGGCGAAGTCGAGCTTTTCCAGCTCCCTGCCAATCCACAGCGCCTCGGCGCGGCTGTACCAGTGGTAGCCGTCAATCATCAGCTCAACGTCCGGGCCAACCGCTTCACGTACCGCGGCGCAGGCTTTGATATCCATCTTCGGATTCGGCGCAAAGGCGATCGGCGGCATCCAGGTGTGCAGCTTGATGGCCCTGTAGCCGCGCGCCACCAGCTTTTCGGCAAACGCCGCGAACTCGTCCGGCGTCGACAGGCCGCCGGGCAGATCGTCCCCGCACATGGTGCTGCCGTAGGCCGGCACCTTATCGCGATAGCCGCCCAGCAGCTTATAGACCGGCATATTGAGCCTGCGGCCCAGCAGATCCCACAGCGCCTGCTCGACAAACGACAGCGCGCGCTCGGTCAGCTGGTGGGCGCTGCCGCGCTGCCAGTGGTTAAGATCCTGCCAGATGCGCTCGCGATTAAAGGGATCCTGGCCTACCAGCACCCTGCGGAAAAAGGTGTCCACCACAAACGGGCGCACCACTTCCGGCGGTGCGAAGGCGTAGCCCTGGGTGCCGTCATCGGCGGTGATGGTCAGCATCGCCATTTTCGCCAGCCCTTCCGCTCCCGGGTGGGAGTGCCCGGCGCTATCGGCAACCCGCCGGGTGGGATAGTGAAAAACGGTGACGTTTACAGATTCAATTTTCATTCTTTGTCCTTAGTACGATGCACCTGAACCCATATGGCCAAAATTCGCCCAACTGTTAAGCATGGTGAATGAGTTCACATAATTGAAAAAGCGTTTCAATTATTAATCTAAGCACAAATCATTAACACTGCCTCGGACAAATTCCGCTATGCAACGGCCGAATTTTGGGCATCGGCACGACAGGACGTGATTGTTTTCACAAAAGAGAGGGGAAATGTGAGGACGATCGCCAGGGGAAAAGCGTGAAAAATGAGCGCAGAAAAGAGATAAACCGACCGTTTACACCTCCAGGGATCCTGCGCTCACCGGTTCGTGATTATCCGGCCGCCTTAACGCGTTCGTCGCGCGACAGCAGCAGCTCGGTTAGGGAGTGATGGCGGGCAACCGCGCCGTGGAACTGCTGATGCTGGCAATCTTCAGTCACCGCTATCGTCGGAATGCCCGCGGCCCGGGCGGCCTGGAAGCCGCTGGCGCTATCTTCAATAACCAGGCACTGCTCCGCGCGGAGGTTGAGCTTGCGCAGGGTTGCGAGGTAGACCGCCGGGTGCGGCTTGCCCCACGCTTCGTCGTCGGCGCTGGAGATCGCGTCGAACCACGGGCGCAGGGCGAGCTTATCCAGCACGGCGGCAATCACCTGATGGGACGAGGAGGTCGCCAGCGCAATCTTATAGCCGCAGCGGCGGAAATGGGCTAAGGCGTCATTGACCCCCTCCATCGCCTCGCCGCTGGCGGTAATCAGGCCGGTGACCCGCTGCAGGATAGCCTGCTGCAGGCGCTGCGGCGCGACGCTGAGCCGACAGTGGCGGCACCAGATGCGCGCAATGTCGTCCAGCCGCTTGCCTTTGGTCAAGGTTTCGCACTCCTCAACGCTGACCGTCGCGCCCAGAGAGGCCAGGGCCTCCATCTGCGCCTGGCGCCACAGGCCTTCCGAGTCAATCAGCACGCCGTCCATGTCAAAAATTACCGCTTTAATACTCATCATCCACCTCAGGCGGGCCGCGATATTGCTAACGCGGCCCGTAGACTCTCATCAGGAAAATTCAACGCTTTTACCGCTGCCGGCCGGCTGCTGGCTAAAGCCCGGCTGCTCGACGCGGATAAACGCGCACAGGAAGAACGCCAGCACGTACAGCGCGGTGTAGGCGATAACCACCCCGATGGTGCTGTAGTACGGCAGCAGGACCACCGCTATCGCCGGGGCGAGGAAGTTGGAGAGCCCCGCCGACAGGTTATAGACCGAAATGGCCGCCCCTTTATGCTTCGGCTCAAGCGCCGGGAACACGGCGGCCATCGGCACGAAGGCGGCGACAAAGATCCCCAGCGCAACCGCCGGGATCAGCGCCATGGCGAAGTTATGCCCGAAGTGCTGCGGAATGTAGTAGAAGGCGAGGCTCGAGAGCGCCATGCCGACACAGCCAAACCAGCGCACCACTTTGATCCAGCCCAGCTTCTCGCCGAGGATCCCCCACAGCACGTTGGAGAAAATGGTGGTGAAGAAGAACACCGCCCACACCTGCAGCCACTCCGAGGTGGTGAAGCCCAGTTCGTCAACAAACATCAGCGGCATAATGACCGCAAAGCCGAACAGCGACAGGGTGTTGATAATACGCACCACGCTGGAGAGCAGAATATTGCGATTGCTGTAGAGCAGCGTGACCGCCCGGCCCAGCTCGGCAAACTTCTCGCGGGTGGTCAGGTTTTGCATATGCCGCGGCGTTTCGATTTTGCGCAGCGCGACCATCGCGATGACGCCGCCGGTGACGCAGAACGCCAGCGCCAGCCACAGGGTGCCGAGCTCGCCGATATGCGGGATGGTAAAGCTCGGGATGTAGCTGCCGAACACGCCGATGCCGATGGAATAGACTGCCCAGAACCAGCCCAGCGCCGAGCTGGCGCTGTCGCTTTTGACGTTGTGAATAATCGCCACGATGAACGAGTAGAGGAACAGCGGATAGGCAAAGCCGCGAATGCCGTAGAACAGCAGGATCAGCGGATAGTTAGCGTGTCCGAGGCCAAAAATCAGGAACAGAACGTGGAACACGCACCACAGCACGAAGCCGATCATCATCGTTTTCTGCGGGGTGATGATCTCCGCCACCACGCCGGAAATCCACGCCGAGAGCGCGGCGGCCAGGCCGTACAGCGTAAAGGCGAAGGAGGCCTGCGCCGGGGTGAAGCCCAGCTCTTTGATATAGTGCGAGAGAAAAGCCAGCTCGAAACCGTCGCCGGTCATAAACACGGCGATAGCAATGTATCCCCATATCAGATTCAGGGGCAGACCGAGCCACTGTTTATTGGTTGCGGACATAATGACCTCGTTTGCAGGGTACAGGAGTTCGCTCCGATGACGCCACCGGAGCGGTTGTTCTACCCCTCATCGTTCAGGCCGCAGGCGCGTTGCTTTCCCGCAGCCCGAACTCGTTAGGGTATGTTATTTATATTTAGCGCTGACGGTAATTCAGGTCGTTGAGATATAAGGCTTTAAACTGCGCATAGCGCTGCATCAGTGCCTCATGGCGGGCCGGCGTCGTGCGCCAGGTTTGCCAGACTTCCGGCTTTTCGCACACCGCGGCCAGCGGTTTCCCTGCCGCCAGGCAGGCCAGCCGCGCCGCCCCCAGCGCGCCGCCGGTTTCGCCCCCTTTATGGGTGACCACCGGCATCGCGAGAATATCCGCCAGCAGCTGGGCCCAAAACGGGCTTCGGGCGCCGCCGCCGACCAGCGAGCACTGTTCAATCCGCGTGCCGCTCTCCTTCAGCACCTGCAGCCCGTCGTTGATGCCAAAGCTCACGCCCTCCAGCACCGCATAGCCCAGCTGCGCGCGCAGGCTGGAGTGCGTCATCCCCCAAAACATCCCCCGGGCATCGGGATCGTTATGCGGGGTGCGTTCGCCGGAAAGATACGGCAGGAAGAACGGCGCGCTGGCTTTCTCCTCCTCGCTGAGCTGGGCAATCTCCTCCAGCAGCGCGACCTCGGTGGTGCTGGTGAGACGGCAGAACCACTGCAGGCAGCTGGCGGCGCTGAGCATCACGCTCATCTGATGCCACAGGTTCGGCAGCACGTGGCAGAAGGCGTGAACCGCCGACTGCGGCGCCGGACGATAGGCGTCGGTGACCACGAACAGCACGCCGGAGGTCCCGAGAGAGATAAAGGCATCCCCCGGCGAGACCGCCCCAACGCCAATGGCGCTGACCGCGTTATCGCCCCCGCCGCCGGCCACCACCACCGACGCGTTGAGCCCCCAGCGCTCCGCCACCTGCGGATCGAGGGTTGCTGAGACCTCGCAGCCTTCGACCAGCGTCGGCATATGGCTGCGCGACAGGCCGCACTTGTCCAGCAGCGCATCGGACCAGTCGCGCTTCGCCACGTCCAGCCACAGCGTCCCGGCGGCGTCCGACATGTCGGAGATTTTGCGGCCGGTCATCCGGTAGCGCAGATAGTCCTTCGGCAGCATCACCGTCGCCGTGCGCTGGAAGTTGGCCGGCTCGTGGCGGCGCACCCACAGCAGCTTTGGCGCGGTAAAGCCGGGCATCGCCAGGTTTCCCGCCACCTGGTGCAGTTCGGGGGCCATCTCCTCCAGCTCGCGGCACTCGTCGGCGCAGCGGGTGTCGTTCCACAGGATGGCCGGGCGGATCACCTCCCCGCGCTCGTCCAGCAGCACCGCGCCGTGCATCTGCCCCGAAAGGCCAATCGCCTTGATGGCCGACCAGTGAGGGCCGCACTTTTCCCGCAGAGTGGTCATCAGATATTCCGTGGCTTCCCACCACGCCTGCGGCGCCTGTTCTGACCAGTGGGGATGGGGCCGCTGAATGCTCAGCGGCGCGCTATGGCTGGCGACGACGTCGTTGTTCTCGTCAATGACCAGCGCTTTCACTTCCGACGTGCCAAGATCGATCCCTAAGTACATAGCCACCTCTTACTTAATCAGCGTATAAACTGCGGCAATCTTCTCGCGCAGCAGCGCCAGGAAGTCCTCGTTCTCCGCCAGCGCGCCAAATAGCGCCCGGTCTTTGGCGTAGACGGCGATCGGGTCGCTGGCCTCAAACATCTCGTGCACCGCCTGCGCGTCGAGGATCCCGTCCTGGTATTGATACGGCAGCGTTCCCTTATGCCACTGCTCCATAAAGACGAAGAACAGCGCCGGGAGCATCGCCGTCGCTTCCGGGCGCGCGCCGCGCTGGTAGCACTCCTGCAGAGTCGGGGCGATCATCGCCGGGATTTTAGAGAAGCCGTCCGCCGCCACCCGCTGGTTGGTGTCCTGGATGTAGGGGTTGGTAAAGCGCTTGAGCACCACGTCGCGATAGGTCGCGAGGTCGATACCGTTATCGCCGAGGCACGGGATCACGTCTTCGGTGACGTAGCGATCGGCAATGGCGTAGATGAACTCGGTGAACGTGCTTTCGTGGATATAGCGCTGGCCGATGAGGGTGCCCGCCCAGGCGATGCAGCTGTGCGAGGCGTTGAGAACGCGGATTTTCGCCTCTTCGTAAGGGATAACCGAGTCCACCATCTCAACGCCAACGGCTTCCAGGTTCGGCCGTTCGGCGCGGAAATTATCCTCCACTACCCACTGAATGAAGCTTTCGCCCATCACCGGTGCCCGATCGTCAATGCCGGTTTGCGCTTTGATGCGCGCCGGCAGATCTGCCGCCGGGCGCGGCGTGATGCGGTCAACCATGGTATTCGGGCAGTTCGCATTCGCCGCCAGCCACTCGACCAGCGCCTGCCTGCCGGTTAGCTGCAGGAACTCCACCAGCCCGTCGTGGAAGCGCTCGCCGTTGTGGCGGACGTTATCGCAGTTCAGCAGGGTCAGCGGCCCGGCGTTATCCGCCATGCGCTTTTCCAGAATACGCGCGATGGTGCCGTAAATGGTCTTGCAGTCGCCCTGCAGATCGGCAACCAGATCGGGGTTGCTGATCTCCAGGCGATGGCTGGTATTGAGGTAGTAGCCCCCTTCGGTAACGGTGAAGGCAATCACCTTAGTCTGCGGGTTGGCCCCTTCGTCAATCAGCGGCTGCAGCCCCTTCTGCCACGCCAGCAGCTTCTGAATAGAGGTGATTTCTTCATATTCGCGCTCGCCTTCCGGGCTAACGGTCTCCAGCACGTAGCGCCCGCCCTGCGCGGCCAGCGCCTGCACCACCTGCTCGGCATCGTCGCGAATGTTGCCCGCGGCGATATGCCAGCGCTTATCGCCGCTGGCGATCAGGCGATGCAGGTACCACGCCTGATGCGCACGGTGAAAAGAACCCAAACCGATGTGAAGCCATGTGTATTGCTGATTCATATTCTGATCTCCTTGAGTGATGTGGCTCACTGTAGATGATCATTTGACCTAATTAAGAGCCATAGATCACAAAAGAGCAATTACCCAAACAAATTACAAATGACCAAAAGAGAGCAAAAGCTTGCCTGTTTTCTGAGCCGCGGCCAAAATGCGGCTAACAGTCAAAATTAGCGGGCCCGCGAAAAGACATGCTTATCGCCACGGCCGCCAACTTAAGGCAGGGAACCGTGAGTAAAGAAGATGACATCAGGCTGGATCAGAAGGTCCGCGCCGCGTGGATGTACTACATTGCCGGCCAGAATCAGAGCGAGATAGCCAGCCAGCTCGGCACCTCAAGGCCGGTGGTCCAGCGGCTGATTGCCGCGGCGAAAGAGGAAGGGATCGTCTCGATTGGGCTACATCATCCGGTAGCAAACTGCCTCGACTACGCCCAGCTGCTGCAGGAAAAATATCGGCTTATCGACTGCAACGTCGTCCCGGCCTACAGCGAGGAGAGCACCCTCGACAGCGTGTCGTTCGGCTGCTACCAGCTGATGGCCCGCTATCTGCAGGACGATAAGGCCAAAATCATCGGCATTGGCTCCGGGCTGACGCTGAAGAAAACCATGCAGCGCATCGATTTCGACAGCTTCAACACCCGCTGCGTGGCGCTGATAAGCGCGATGGATGCCGACGGACAGTGCAACTACTACGACGACGTTCCCCTGCTGCTGGCGCGGAAAATTCAGGCCAAGTATTACCAGTGGCCGGCGCCGCGCTACGCGCAAACGGCGGACGAGCACCGGATGTGGTGCACCAGCCGGCTGTTTCAGAGCGTGTCGGGCGTCGCGCAGCAGGCGGACGTGATTTTCGTCGGTATCGGCCCGCTGGGCACGCAAAGCCCAATCTTCAAGGACGGATTTATTAATCAGGCGCAGCTGGACGAGCTGACGGCGCAGGGCGGGATCGGCGAGATCCTTGGCCGCTTTATTGATGCCGAAGGCGGCGTGGTGGAGAGCAATATCAACCAGATGATCACCAGCTACGATATCCGCCACAACCGCTGCCCGCGCATTGCGGTGGCCTGCGGCGAATACAAGCGTCCGGCGATTCTGGCCGCGCTGAAAGGCGGCTGGATCAACGGCCTGGTGACCGATGAACACACCGCCCGCTGGCTGCTAACGCGCTAGCGCCCGCGCGGCGCTCAGATAAGCTCCCGGCTGCCGATCAGCAGCGGCGGAATTTCGACCAGCTGCTTAGCGGCATCGCCGGAATCGATAATGCCGAACACCGCCTCCAGCATCGCCGGCACGTTCTGCTGAACCATGTCAATATCGTGCCCCAGCAGGTAGACGAAGGGATCCCAGTCGAAGCAGCCCATCGGCGGCTGCCCGGTGCCGGTCAGTCCCCGCTGGGCCAGCCAGCGGACGACCCCTTCAAGCGAGATGGTGGAGTTGACGAAGAAGCCCTGCAGATGCTCATCCGGCGCGCCGAAGCGGGCCTGCATGCTGGCCTCAACTTTGCCTTTCGAGTAGCCGGGGGCGAGAATATTTTCCGCCGGCACGTTCAGGCCGCGCGCCCGATGCGCGTCGTGAAAGCCGCGCAGGCGCTCAAGGGTGTTGTGATCGCTGCTGCGTCCGCCGACGAAGGTCAGCGGTGCGAGGCTGCCGTGCCGGCGCAGGCTGTTATCGAGGATTTTATCGGTCAGCGCCCGCGCCCCGGCGTAGTTATCGGAAATCACCGACGGCGCAATGGTGCCCGGCAGGTCAAGGTTGACGGCGGGCACGCCCGCCTGCTGGCACAGCTCGGTAATTTTGTCCGGGTTGGTTGCCCCGGTGGCCACCACCCAGTCCACCTGCCATGAGAGCATCGCCTTCACGGCTTCAATCTCCAGCTCCGGGCGGCGGCGGGTACAGGTAATAATCGGCAGCAGGCCGCGCTCGCGCGCCATCTCTTCAAAGCTTTCCGCCACCGATCCGAAGTAGCGGTTATCATATTTAGGGACGATCATGCCGATCACGTGGGATTTTTTACTGCGCAGCATGCTGGCCTGGCGGTTGATCGCATAGCCCTGCTCTTCGGCAATCCGGGTAACCTTCTCCGCCAGCTTCGCGCTGATACGGCGCTTTTTCCAGTTGCCGTTGAGGATCGCGCTGACCGCGCTTGCCGAGACGCCGGATAATTCCGCCAGATCGTAGATAGTGATTTTTTTCATTTTCCCAACTTGCGTCACAAATTCATTTCGCTGTTAATTTACCCACTTGCTCAATCGATGAAGCTGGCGCACATTAGCTTCATCGATTGAGCTACCACTATGCTCCCCGGCACGCCAGGTCGCACGCCGCTCAGTATCCAGCGTATATAAATAAATGATGCTGATATTCAAAATCTTAGCAAGATTTAGTGCCTGACTCCAACGCTGGTCCCGGCTTATTGCGGGCCAGATCGATTTACCAAAATAGACTCGGTGAAGGATTATAAAATGAACCACTCTGTATCCTCTATGAATACTTCTCTCAATGGTAAAGTCGCTGCGGTGACCGGCGCGGCTTCCGGTATCGGCCTTGAATGCGCCAAAACCCTGCTCTCGGCAGGCGCGAAGGTGGTGCTGATCGACCGCGAAGGCGAAAAGCTAAATAAGATTGTGGCCGAACTGGGCGAAAACGCCTTTGCCCTGCAGGTGGATCTGATGCAGGGCGAACAGGTCGATAATATTCTGCCCGGCATTCTTAAGCTGGCGGGCGGGCTGGATATCTTCCACGCCAACGCCGGTGCCTATATCGGCGGACCGGTGGCCGAAGGCGATCCGGACGTGTGGGATCGCGTGCTGCATCTCAACACCAACGCCGCCTTCCGCTGCGTGCGCAGCGTACTGCCGCACCTGATCGCACAGAAGTCCGGCGATATCATCTTCACCAGCTCCATTGCCGGAGTGGTGCCGGTTATCTGGGAGCCTATCTACACCGCCTCGAAGTTTGCGGTGCAGGCCTTCGTGCACACCACCCGCCGTCAGGTGTCGCAGCACGGCGTACGCGTCGGCGCGGTGCTGCCCGGCCCGGTGGTGACCGCCCTGCTCGACGACTGGCCGAAAGAAAAAATGGAGGAAGCGCTGGCCAACGGCAGCCTGATGCAGCCGATTGAGGTGGCTGAATCCGTGCTGTTTATGGTGACCCGCTCGAAGAACGTCACCGTGCGCGACCTCGTTATCCTGCCTAACAGCGTGGATCTCTAACTCTTCAATCAGGCTGGCTAAAGGATGGCTCTATGAACTGCGATACACCAACCATTATTGGCGTCGATGTCGGCTCGGGCAGCGTGCGGGCGGGCATTTTCAACCTCAATGGTGAACTGCTCGCCCACGCGACGCGGGAGATTACCCTCTTTCGCAGCGCGGGCAGCATGGTTGAACAATCCAGCAGCGAGATTTGGCAGGCGGTGTGCGATTGTATTAAAACCGCGATCGCGCGCGCCGGCGCCGCGCCGGACTCGGTAGCGGGCATTGGCTTCGACGCCACCTGTTCGCTGGTGGTGGTCGGTGAAAACGACGCGCCGCTGGCGGTGGGTCCTTCAGAAGACCCCAACCGCGACATTATCGTCTGGATGGATCACCGCGCGACCGGGCAGGCGGAAAAGATTAACGCCACCCGTCATCCGGTGCTGCAGTACGTCGGCGGCATTATCTCGCCGGAGATGGAGACGCCGAAGATACTGTGGCTGAAGGAGAACCGCCCGCAGGTTTATCAGCAGGCGCGACACTTTTTTGACCTCGCGGACTACCTCACCTGGCGCGCCACCGGCGACGAGGCCCGCTCGGTCTGTACCGTCACCTGTAAATGGACCTATCTGGCCCACGAGCAGCGCTGGGATGCCGACTACTTCCGCCAGATTGGGCTCGCCGAGCTGGCGGATGAAGACTTTGCGCGCATCGGCCAGCGCATTGTCGATCCGGGAACGCCCTGCGGCAGCGGCCTTACCGCCGTCGCCGCTCAGCAGATGGGCCTGCCCGTCGGCACGCCGGTGGCGGTTGGCATGATTGACGCCCACGCCGGCGGCATCGGCACCGTTGGGGTGCTCGACGGTGCGCTCAGCAATATGGCCTACGTGTTCGGCACCTCCTCCTGCACCATGACCACCTCGCAGGAAGCTATCTTCGTGCCCGGCGTCTGGGGTCCGTACTATTCGGCAATGGTGCCGGGCTTCTGGCTGAATGAAGGCGGCCAGAGCGCGGCCGGCGCCGCTATCGACCGGCTGCTGAGCTTCCATCCGGCGGCGCACGAGGCCCGCCAGCTGGCGCAGGAGGCCGGGCTGCCGCTGCCGGTCTATCTCGCGGACCGGGTGCTGGCCCGCCTGGAGAGCCCCTCCGAGGCGGTACACCTCGCCGCCGGCCTGCACGTGGTGCCCGAATTCTTAGGCAACCGCGCCCCGCTGGCGGATCCTGGCGCCAGGGCGATCGTTGCCGGACTGGGAATGGAAAGTGATATCGATAATCTGCTGGCGCTGTACGTGGCCGGGCTGTGCGGTATCGGCTACGGCCTGCGGCAGATCCTTGATGCCCAGGAGGCCTGCGGCGTGCGTAGCGAGAATATCGTGATTAGCGGCGGCGCGGGGCAGCATCCGCTGGTTCGCCAGCTGCTGGCCGATACCTGCGGCATTCCGGTGATGAGCACCGAGTGCAGCGAGCCGGTGCTGTTGGGTTCGGCGATTCTGGGCGCCGTCGCCGGCGGGGTTTGCGCGTCGCTGCCGGAGGCGATGAAGCGGTTTACCCGGGTGGATAAGACCTATTTCAGCGCGACCCGGCATCAGGAGGTTCACCAGCGTCGCTATGAGGCTTATTTGGCTCTGCAGAAGACGGCAAGGCTGATAAGGGAGTAGCGGCGGCTGGCGGGTATTTTCTTGCTCCGCAGGATGCTGCGGCCCATCGCCGCCGCATGAGGTTTGGTGGTCGCCGCGGCGGAGGATATTTTCTTGCTCCGCAGGATGTTGCGGCCCATCGCCGCCGCATGAGGTTTGGTGGTCGCCGCGGCGGAGGATATTTTCTTGCTCCGCAGGATGTTGCGCTCCCCGGCGGTTTCCCTGCCCTATGTTCCCCGTAGCGCAGGGAGCGCACAGGGGGCGGCCCATCGCCGCCGCCCCCTGTACCCCCGGGCTCCGGCCAGCCAAAATCGCCGCTGCGCGGTCCCTTCGACCGATGCCGTCAGGCTGTCGGGTCGGGCCGAGGTAACGTCCCTGTAAATCACGGCCCTCAGCCCGCATCCATGCGGGCTGCCCCGGCCTGTCGGCAGCGTCTCAGCGATTTTGAGGCCGACAACACCCGCAGTTTCAGCTGGCTTCAGAGCATTCGATAAACGACATTCAAAGACATAAAAGACATGCCTAGGCTATGGTTACCTTGCCGTCGAGATAGACGTCCTGCACGGCGTTGATCAGCTTCACGCCGTCGGCCATCGATTTTTTGAAGGCTTTACGTCCGAGGATCAGCCCCATGCCGCCGGCGCGCTTGTTGATGACCGCCGTACGCACGGCATCGCTCAGGTCCGTTTCGCCCCCCGCCGCGCCGCCGGAGTTAATCAGCCCCGCCCGCCCCATATAGCAGTTCGCCAGCTGGTAGCGAACCAGGTCGATCGGGTTGTCGGTGGTCAGCTTGCTGTAGACGCGGTCGTCGGTATAGCCGAAGTTAACCGCCTTATAGCCGCCGTTATTTTCCGCCATTTTCTGCTTCACAATATCCGCGCCAATGGTCGCCGCAAGGTGGTTAGCCTGGCCGGTCAGGTCGGCGGAGACGTGATAGTCGACGCCATCTTTCTTAAATGCCGGATTGCGCAGATAGGCCCACAGCACGGTGACCAGCCCCAGCTCGTGCGCGCGCTCGAACGCCGCAGAGATCTCTTCGATCTGGCGGCGCGACTCTTCGGAACCGAAATAGATAGTCGCCCCAACCGCCACCGCGCCCATATTAAAGGCCTGCTCAACGCTGGCGTACAGCGTCTGATCAAAGGTGTTCGGGTAGCTCAGGGTCTCGTTGTGATTCAGCTTCACGAGGAACGGAATGCGGTGCGCGTAGCGGCGCGATACCGAGGCCAGCACGCCGTAGGTCGACGCCACGCAGTTACAGCCGGCCTCAATCGCCAGCTCAACGATATTTTTCGGATCGAAGTACAGCGGGTTGGCGGCAAAAGAGGCGCCCGCCGAGTGCTCCACGCCTTGGTCAACCGGTAGAATCGACAGGTAGCCGGTGCCGGCCAGGCGCCCCGTGTTGTACAGGGTTTGCATATTACGCAGCACCGCCGGCGGACGATTGTTATCAACCATCACCCGGTCGACGTAATCCGCTCCCGGTAAATAGAGCTGATCGGCTGGAATAGTCATACAACGGTGCTGTAACAGGCTGTCGGCATCTTTGCCAAGCAATTGCGTAATATCAGTCATAGCAATAACTCCCGTAAGGCCGGCCGCGGCCGGCGTCAATGTTCCTGACCCAACTTTTTTGGGCAGGTTAAGCCTGGTACCGACTTAGCATATTTTCCAGCCGGGATCGCATTTTTTCAGCAACTTCTGCTGGCACGATTCAGATACGAAAAAGTGTTAGCTTGCTCAAACAATCAGCTCAATGGTATTTCAAAGGTATTATCAAGTGGTACTCTAAATGCGTACCTTACCTGTCATGAAGGATCTCCAAATGAAAACTACAGCAAAGCTGTCGTTCATGATGTTCGTTGAGTGGTTTATCTGGGGAGCGTGGTTTGTTCCTCTGTGGCTGTGGCTGAGTAAAAGCGGCTTCAGCGCCGGCGAAATTGGCTGGTCCTATGCCTGTACCGCCATTGCCGCCATTCTCTCTCCGGTGCTGGTCGGCTCGCTGACGGATCGCTTTTTCTCTGCGCAAAAAGTGCTGGCGATTCTGATGTTTGCCGGGGCGATACTGATGTACTTCGCCGCGCAGCAGACCACCTTCAGCGGCTTCTTCCCGCTGCTGCTGGCCTACTCCCTCACCTACATGCCGACCATCGCCCTAACCAACAGCATCGCCTTTTCCAACGTCGCCGACGTCGAACGCGATTTCCCGCGCATTCGGGTGATGGGGACCATCGGCTGGATCGGCTCCGGGCTGGTGTGCGGTTTCTTGCCGGGAATGCTCGGCCTGAGCGATATCTCACCCACTAACGTACCGCTGCTGATCGCCGCGGGCAGCTCGCTGGTGCTGGGGATTTTTGCGCTGTGCCTGCCGGATACGCCGCCGAAGAGCACCGGCAAGCTGAGCCTCAAGGTGATGCTGGGGCTGGACGCGCTGATTATGCTGCGCGACCGCAACTTCCTCGTCTTTTTCTTCTGTTCGTTCCTCTTCGCCATGCCGCTGGCCTTCTACTACATCTTTGCCAACGGCTATCTCAGCGAATCGGGGATGAAAAACGCCACCGGCTGGATGACCCTCGGCCAGTTCTCTGAAATCTTCTTTATGCTGGCGCTGCCGTTCTTCACTAAGCGCTTTGGTATTAAAAAGGTTCTGTTACTTGGTCTTATTACCGCCGCCATTCGCTACGGCTTTTTCGTCTACGGCGCGGCAGATAACTATTTCACCTATACGCTGATGTTCCTCGGTATTCTGCTGCACGGTGTCAGCTACGACTTCTATTACGTCACCGCCTATATCTACGTCGATAAAAAGGCGCCGGTGGCGATGCGCAACGCCGCCCAGGGGCTCATCACCCTCTGCTGCCAGGGGTTCGGCAGCCTGCTGGGCTACCGCCTCGGCGGCGTGATGATGGAGAAAATGTTTGCCTACCCGACGCCGGTGAACGGTCATACCTTTAACTGGGCAGGGATGTGGACGTTCGGCGCCATCATGATTGCCGTTATCGCCGTCCTGTTCATGGTGTTCTTCCGCGAGTCGGACAAAGACATCACCACCATTGAGATCGACGCGCAGGATGCTGCGCTTACACAAGAGGAAGTCAAATGAAAGCAGAACGTATTCTCGGTGCCCTTTACGGGCAGGCGTTAGGGGATGCGATGGGCATGCCGTCGGAGCTGTGGCCAAGATCGCGGGTGAAGGCCCATTTCGGCTGGATCGACCGCTTCCTGCCCGGCCCGGCGGAAAACAATGCCGCCTGTTACTTTGCCGAGGCCGAGTTCACCGACGACACCTCGATGGCCCTGTGCCTCGCCGATGCCATCATCGAGTGCGACGGGCGGATTGTTCCCGATACCATCGGCCGCCATATCCTGCGCTGGGCGGAGGAGTTTGACGCCTTTAATAAAAACGTCCTCGGGCCGACGTCAAAAATCGCCCTAAAGGCCATTCGCAGCGGCACGCCGGTGAGCGAGCTGGAGAATAACGGGGTGACCAACGGCGCGGCCATGCGCGCCTCACCGCTGGGATGCCTGCTGCCGACCGCCGACCTCGACGCCTTTATTCACGAGGTTGCCGCCGCCTCCAGCCCGACGCATAAATCTGATTTAGCCATCGCCGGCGCGACGGTCATCGCCTGGGCCATCTCGCGTGCCGTTGACGGCGCAAGCTGGTCCGCCATCGCCGACGCGCTTCCGACCATCGCCCATCATGCCCAGCAGCAGCGCGTCACGACCTTTAGCGCCTCGCTGGCCCTGCGCATTGAGCTAGCGCTCCGCACCGTGCGCGGCGCGGGCGGAGTCGAGTCCGCCTGCGAGCAGCTTTATCAGCTGGTGGGGGCCGGAACCAGCACCATCGAATCCGTGCCCTGCGCCGTGGCGATGGTTGAGCTTGCCGGCACCGACCCTAACCGCTGCGCGGCGCTTTGCGCCAACCTTGGCGGCGACACCGACACCATCGGCGCGATGGCCACCGCCATCTGCGGGGCGCTAAACGGTATAGCGGCCATCGATGGCCGGCTCAAAGCGCGTCTGGACGAGGTCAATAAGCTGGACTTCACGCGCTACGCCGACGCCCTCGGCCGCTACCGCCGGCAGCGGGAGGCGCAATGAATAGCCGTCAGCTGAGCGATAAGCTCGCGACTCTCACCGCCGTCAGGCCGGTGACGGTTATCGGGGCCGCGGTGATTGACGTGATTGCCGACGCCTACGCCCTGCCGTGGCGCGGCTGCGATATCGAGCTGCAGCAGCAGAGCGTCAACGTCGGCGGCTGCGCCCTGAATATTGCGGTGGCGCTCAAAAGACTGGGCATCGCGGCGCAAAATGCCCTGCCCATCGGCGAAGGCGTGTGGGCGGAAATTATCCGCAATCGCCTGGCGCAGGAGGGGATAACCAGCGTTATCACCCGCGCCAGCGGCGACAACGGCTGGTGCCTGGCGCTGGTGGAGCCGGACGGAGAGCGCACGTTTATGTCCTTCAGCGGCGTCGAAAACCAGTGGCGCGACGACTGGCTCACGCCGCTCAGCGCCGGGCCCAGCGGCCTGGTCTATCTTTCCGGCTACCAGCTGGCCTCCCCCAGCGGCGAGCGGCTGGTGGCGTGGCTGGAGCAGCAGCGTGACGTCACGCCGTTTATCGACTTTGGTCCGCGCATTGCCGATATCCCCGAGGCATTAATGGCGCGCCTGATGGCGCTGAAGCCGCTGGTTTCCGTTAACCGTCAGGAGGCGCTGATTGCCGCCGAGGCCAACGGCTTCTCCGCCGAGGTGAGCGAGTTCGGCGCCGGGTGGCTGAAAAAGTACGGCGCCCCGCTGATCGTCCGCCTGGATAAAGAAGGCGCGTGGTATTTCAGCCCGCAGGCCTGCGGAGAGGTCGCGGCCTTCCCGGCGACGGTGGTCGATACCATCGGCGCCGGGGACAGCCACGCGGGCGGCACCCTGGCCGGACTTGCCGCCGGCTGGAGCCTGCAGGAGGCGGTGACGCTGGGGAATGCCGTGGCGGCATGGGTGGTCAGCCATCGGGGCGGCGACTGCGCCCCGGATCGCGAAACTCTACTCCTCGCACACAAAGACGTATAGATCGCTGCGGCAGTAGCTGATGCTGTATTCGATAGGGTGCTGGTGCTGATCGAGGGCAACCTGCTTGATCACCAGCACCGGGATCGCGCTATCCATCTGAATATGCGACTGAAACTCGGCGTCCGGCATGCGGGCGCTGACCCGGGAACGGGTGCGCTGGGGAAGGATCTGCCGGCTGCGGAAGTAGTCGTACAGCGAGACGCTGATCGCCTCGACGTCGTGGATAAGATGCGCGGGAACCCACGACTCCTCTAGCGATACCGCCGCTTCATCCACGTAGCGAATGCGCTTGAGCATAAACACGTCGCTGCCGGCAGCAATCGCCAGCTGCTGCGCGACCTCCTCCGGGCATTTGACGATCCGCTTATTGACCCACAGGGTGTCTGGCTTTTTGCCGCGCAGCACAACCTGCTGGGTAAAGCCGCGCGCCTCCTTCAGCGAATACTCGAAAATATTGTTAACCCGGGTGCCGTAGCCCTGGGCGCGGGTGACCACGCCCTCATCTTCCAGCGTCCGCAGCGCCTTGCGCACGGTGATGCGCGATACGCCGGTGAGCTGGCTCAGATCGCGCTCGCCGGGCAGGATATTGCCGTTTTCCAGCCAGCCGCTGCGCACGGCCTCTTTGATGGTGTCGGCAAACCTGATGTACAGCGGCGCGTTATCCTTCGCGGCCATGCGTTCAACGAGCTGGTGAATCAACCGGGTATGCGCCTGTTCCATTTGTCTTTTCCTGACTGAAATCTGGCGTCAGTATATCAGGCTTACCACCAGGCGTGGAAATGATGCACCGGGCCAATCCCCTCCCCCACCTCCAGCGAATCCGCCTGCGCCAGCGCCGCGGAGAGCCAGCCTTTAGCCTCGGCGACCGTTTGCCCCCAGTCGCCGTAGCGCGGACGCAGCGCGGCCAGCGCGGCGGAGAGCGTACAGCCGGTGCCGTGGGTATTTTTGGTGAGGATCCGCGGGGCGGTGAAGCGCTGCTCGCCTTCGGCGCTAAAGAGCCAGTCCGGGCTTTCGGCATCATCGAGATGGCCGCCCTTCATCAGCACCGCGCCGCAGCCCAGCGCCAGCAGCGCCCGGCCCTGCTCGAGCATCTCTTTTTCATTCTGCGCGTGGGGCGCATCCAGCAGCGCCGCGGCCTCCGGCAGGTTGGGCGTTATCAGCGAAACCTGCGGCAGCAGCCGGGTGCGCAGCGTCGCGATCGCATCGGGAGAGAGCAGCGGATCGCCGCTTTTCGCCAGCATCACCGTATCCAGCACCACGTTGGCGATCCGGTAGCGCGCCAGCCGCTCGGCCACGGCCTCAACGATATCCGTCTCCGCCAGCATGCCAATTTTGGTGGTATCAATACGCACGTCGCTGAACACCGAGTCCAGCTGGGCGGCAACAAAGTCAGGCTCGATGCGGTACACCGACTGCACGCCGCGGGTATTCTGCGCCACCAGCGCGGTGATCACCGAGCAGCCGTAGGCCCCGAGGGCAGAGAAGGTTTTCAGATCGGCCTGAATCCCCGCGCCGCCGCTGGGGTCGGTGCCGGCAATCGTTAAGGCGTTAATCCGCTTCATTGCTGGTCCTCCTCGTACAGCGCATCAAGGAACGCCGGGGTAAAGCTGCCCGGGCCGCTCTGACGGGCCGCCAGCCCGCCCGCCAGCTTCATCAGGCCGCAGGCCGCCGCGATGTTTTCCAGCCGGTCGCCGGGCAGCGCCGTACTGGCGGCAACGACCGCAGAGAGGGCGCAGCCGGTGCCAACAACGCGGGTCATCAGGGGATCCCCGCCGCTGACGGCGCGCGTGCGCTGGCCGTCGGTGACGTAATCCACCTCACCGGTCACCGCCACCACCGTATTCAGCTGACGCGCCAGCGCCCGGGCGGCCGGCAGCGCCGCCGCCGCGGTATCGGTGGTATCGACCCCGCGCCCGCCGCCGCTCATCCCCGCCAGGGCCATAATTTCCGAGGCGTTGCCGCGAACGGCGGCCGGCTGCAGGGTTAACAGGTCACGACAGAATTCGCTGCGCAGCGTAAGCGCGCCGACCGCAACCGGGTCCAGCGCCCATGGCTTGCCGGCCTGTTGCGCGCTACGGACAGCCGCCCGCATGGCGTCGGCGCGGTCGACGGTTAAGGTACCGACGTTAATCAGCAGCGCGTCGGCGATGGCGGCAAACTGGCTGGCCTCCTGCGGGTCAATCACCATCGCGGGTGAAGCGCCAATCGCCAGCAGGACGTTGGCGGTGAACGTCTGCACCACGTCGTTGGTCATGCAGTGAATAAGGGGGGAGTGGCGGCGAAAAAGGTGTCGCAGATGCGCGATATGCGCGGGGTTCAGTGGCTCAGCTTGCATCGTTTGCTCCAGCCAGGCGATGAAGAAGCAACGACCTTGTGGTCTCTGACTTCCCTACGCTGGCATTATCCAGATCAGGTGGTACGGGTCTTTCTCAGCCTTCACAAGGAAGGGCACCCCGAGTCATGTAGATAAATTTTTATACTTACAGACAGTTATATCTGAAAGATGAATTTGATCAGAACAGCAATATACACCTAAACACCCCGTCGTCAGTACCTCTTTTTGTACCTAACCGTCCCTATCGCTTCAGGCATTATCAATCATTTATCTTTCGGTGGATTTAGCTCCGCTTAATAGACCGTACAACTTAACTTAACTTAACTTAACTTAACTTAACTTAACTTAACTTAACTTAACTTAACTTAACTTAACTTAACTCATTTAACTTTAAGCACTATTCCAGAGAGAATAGTACCGGATTTTCAGAATTTTCCCTGAAATTTCCACTCCTGATATCAATTACGGAAGTGTACGATTATTGCTCAAACCACACAAAAACGAGGTCTTATAATAATGGCAATACCTGTTTATCTATGGTTAACCGATGATTCGGGAAATCAAGTTAAAGGTTCTGTTGATATGCAGGATAGAGAAGGTTCTATTGAAATTATAGAACTCATGCATAGTGTAGAGTTACCAACTGATGATCTAACCGGAAAGATTACGAGTAAACGCCAGCACGGAGACTACGCACTAATCAAAGAGTTAGATAGCTCATCCCCATACCTCTACAGAAGCGTTTCAACCGGGAAAAAGTTCAGGCTGGCTGTGTTGAAGTTTTATCGAATTAATTACAATGGACAAGAAGAAGAATATTTCCGCATCACGATGGAAAACGTAACAATCAATGAAATTGAACCTTTCATGTTCGATATTAAAAGTCCTATATTTGAAAAACATAACCATCTTGAAGCTTTCTATTTAGCGTATAGGAAAATCACATGGCATTATCTTGATGGGAATATAATTCACTCAGATTCATGGAATGGTAATAAGGAGGTCGCATAATGACCTGGGTTTATAAAGTAAGCTCTCATAGTTTTTATCTGAATGGTACTTATCAATTCGATGCTAACTACTCTGGTAGACCTGGCTTTAAAAATGATTCAGCTAACGAGTGCATCAAGGGTAAAGGGCCCATACCCAGGGGGACTTATACTATTGGCGATCCTTTCTATCACCGTAAAACCAAAGCATGGACCATGAGACTTACCCCCTATATTGAAAATCAGATGTGTGGGCGCGATGGTTTTATGATACATGGCGATAGTTCAGCGCATCCGGGAGAAGCCTCAGACGGTTGCATCATTCTAAAATTGCCCTATCGAAAGATCGTTGCGGCCAGTAGCGATAAAACTCTGGTAGTGGAAGATTAAAAATGATCGGAAAAACATTAATCTTCACCCTGGCTGCGGTTCACTTCGCTTCTTATGCCGAGGATCCCAGCTGCGCTTCTGTTGGCGCATCAATGGAGTCATCCTTGCTCGACGCTATTTCAAAGGATTTAAAAATTGATATATCCGCGATTCAAAGAGATAAAACGGCGGTAGAGGTAATCAATACGACAGCCGTTTCTGAACTGTATGCAGAATCACTGGCTAACGTGGATCGAGAAAATGATGTCGATAAAGGCAAAGCGACAATCCCCACGGGCGATTATTTTTCCAGCTACTATGCAAATCACGCCAAATCAATTACCGCAAAATATACTTACACCAATAACCAAGGGAAGAAAGACATATTCATTGCTTCGAGCCTTATGAATAAAGATGAGTGTTCTGTCAGGTTTAATGGCTATCTTACCCTCGGCAGAGAGTTTTAATAATTAACGGGGCTTAGGTATCTATAAAGCCCTTTATTTCTTAATTAATTTTAGCGTTATCACTATATCTTGCCTGGTCACTATTTTAACCTCAGCTAATCCCCCAGACAAAAAGCGTGTCCTTTGGAGCAGCAGGCTCATGCTGTTTCCCAGCGGCCGCAGCAGCGGCCCTTTCCCGCACTTCCTGCACGCCAATCGTCTGTTTTTTTCGATCGCGCCGCGCCTCCTTAGCACATTGTTGGGCCAGACGGCCTTCGTTCTGCTGCCTGAAAGATACCCTATGCCATAGAAACGCCCGGCAACAAATCTAGTACTAAAGTAGTAATTTATGAACTAAATGAAGATTTATGTAACCAAAAATTCGCCCTTTTGAAACAAGTGATTATCCTTTCAGGAAGCGTTACAAGGTGTAACCCGTCGTCACATCGATATTACCGAGTGAATCACCGAAAAATGATGAGGATTCCAATGAAATTGACACCAATAGTAAAGGGAATGGCGCTAGCCGGGGTGCTATCGACCTGCGCCCTTTCCGCCTGGGCCGATACCTCCCCTAAAGAAGCGACCGCCGCCACCAAACAGGCAAACGACGCCCTTTACAACCAGCTGCCCTTCTCCGACAACACCGATTTTAGCAACGCGCACAAAGGCTTTATTGCCGCTCTGCCTGGCGATGTCATCAAAGGCGAGCAGGGCAACGTCATCTGGGATCCTCAGCAGTACGCCTTCATCAAAGAAGGGGAAAAGGCGCCGGATACCGTCAACCCAAGCCTGTGGCGTCAGTCTCAGCTGATTAACATCAGCGGCCTGTTTGAAGTGACCGAAGGCGTCTATCAGATCCGCAATCTCGATCTCTCCAACATGACCATCATCGAAGGTAAAGAAGGCATTACCGTCGTTGACCCGCTGGTATCCGCTGAAACCGCGAAAGTGGGCATGGACCTGTACTACAAAAACCGCGGCCAAAAGCCGGTGGTGGCCGTGATCTACACCCACAGCCACGTTGACCACTACGGCGGCGTACGCGGCGTCATTGATGAAGCCGACGTGAAGTCGGGCAAAGTGAAAGTCTATGCGCCGTCCGGCTTTATGGAAGCCGCCGTGGCGGAAAACATCATGGCCGGTAACGTCATGAGCCGTCGCGCCAGCTATATGTACGGCAACCTGCTCAAGCCGGAAGCCACCGGCCAGGTAGGCGCAGGGCTGGGTACCACCACCTCCGCCGGCACCGTAACCCTGATTGCTCCGACCAACATCATTGAAAAAGACGGCCAGAAAGAGGTTATCGACGGCCTGACCTATGATTTCATGCTGGCGCCGGGCTCTGAAGCACCGTCTGAAATGCTGTGGTATATCGAAGAGAAGAAACTCATCGAAGCGGCGGAAGACGTCACCCATACCCTGCACAACACCTACTCCCTGCGCGGGGCCAAAATTCGCGAGCCGCTGCCGTGGTCGAAATATATCAACGAAGCGATCGTTCGCTGGGGCGACAAAGCTGAGATCATCATGGCTCAGCACCACTGGCCGACCTGGGGCAACGAAAACGTCGTCAACCTGCTGAAGAGCCAGCGTGACCTCTATCGTTACATCAACGACCAGACCCTGCGCATGGCTAACGAAGGGCTGACCCGCGACGAAATTGCCGCCAAATTCAAGCTGCCGGACAGCCTGGCGCACACCTGGGCCAACCGCGGCTACTACGGTTCCGTCAGCCACGACGTGAAGGCCACCTACGTGCTGTACCTCGGCTGGTTCGACGGCAACCCGGCCACCCTCGACGAACTGCCGCCGGAAGAAGCGGCTAAAAAGTTTGTTGATTACATGGGCGGCGCCGACGCCATCATGAAGAAGGCCAAAGAGGACTATGACCAGGGTAACTATCGCTGGGTAGCCCTGGTGGTGAGCAAAATCGTCTTTGCCGATCCGCAAAACCAGGACGCGCGCAATCTGGAAGCAGATGCCCTGGAGCAGCTGGGTTACCAGGCTGAATCCGGTCCGTGGCGCAACTTCTACCTCACCGGCGCGCAGGAGCTGCGCAACGGCGTGGTGAAAGGCCCGACGCCAAACACCGCCAGCCCGGATACCGTCCGCGCGATGACCCCGGAAATGTTCTTTGACTATCTGGCGGTACACATCAACGGTGAGAAAGCCGGTAAAGCCAAAGCGGTCTTCAACATCGACCTCGGCAACGACGGCGGCAAGTATAAGCTGGAGCTGGAAAACGGCGTGCTGAACCACACCGCTAAGGCCGAGGCGAAAGATGCGGATGCCACTATCGTGCTGGACCGTGCGACCCTGAACAAAATCATCCTGAAAGAAGAAACGCTGAAACAGGCTGAAGATAAGGGTGAAGTGAAGGTCACCGGTAACGGGGCGAAGCTGGATGAAATGCTGGGCTACATGGACAAATTCGAGTTCTGGTTCAATATTGTGACGCCGTAAACCTCCCCCCGCGGCCTCCGGTCCCGGGATTTCTCTCCGCTAATACTCCTCGGGCAGCGCCCGGTCGATAGACACCAGCTTTCCTCTTGCCATCGTGATGTAGCCCCCGGCCTTAAGATCGGCAAGCACCCGGAAAACGTGGGTCCGCGAAAGATTGGTTCGCTTGATGATAAACAGCGCCAGGCCTTCGTTTTCACCCTCATGCGTATTCTGCCGGTAGAGATAGCGAAACAGCATCGGCCGAATGGTCTGGTAGCTGGTCAGCTGCCGACGCTCGTTATGCAGGTCGATGGTGAAAATAGTCATATACACCAGAATCGTCGCCAGCTCCTGCACGCGCTGCGGATTATTTTGGATAAAGATACGGTCAAACGCCTCATAGGATATTTTAATAATCCTCACCGGCGCGCTCCCCATATATTCAAACTTAGCCAGCGGGCAGTACCTTTCCATTAGGCCAATCGGCATATGCTCAATGCTATTCCCGATATTAAGACCGTTCTCCGGCATTAATATTGATAAAGAACCGCCGGTACAAAAATAAATATAGCCGGCCTTGACGTCTAATTTTTTATTGGCAGGCAAGGACACGATCTCGCCTTCCTGAATGATTTCATCCAGATAGCTATCAATCCCTAACGTGCTGTAATAGCCGTGTATTTCCTGAAAATTCACCGCATACCCTCATCCTATTCTGCCGTAAGCTCAGTATAGCAGCGAGTCCGGCGTGGATTCGAGGCCTACCGTTGTTATTTTCCAGGCAGTCCCATATGGGACTATTAACGCCATCTATTCTACTTACAATAGCCGGTAATGAATCCGCATTTGCATTAGCCGCATCATATTTATTATTGATTCCGGCACAAATAATCTAAGAGGTCATTTAATGAAATTAAATCAGATTGCTAAGCACCTGGCGATGGCCGGTGTTCTGGTTTCGCTGTCGGCTTCCGCTTTTGCGCAGGTTCAGGCGAACGATGCGACGCCTGCCACCCGTCAGGCCAATAGCGCGCTGTACAACAAGCTGCCGTTTGCCGATAAAACCGATTTTGAAAACGCGCATAAAGGCTTCATCGCCGCGCTGCCGTCGAGCATGATTAAAGGCGAACAGGGCAACGTTATTTGGGATCCGGCGAAATACGACTTCGTTAAAGAAGGCCAAAAGTCTCCGGATAGCGTAAACCCTAGCCTGTGGCGCCAGTCCCAGCTGATCAATATCGGCGGTCTGTTCAAGGTCACCGACGGCGTTTACCAGATTCGCAACCTCGACCTCTCCAACATGACCATTATCGAAGGTGATAAAGGTATTACCATCATCGATCCGCTGCTGAGCGCCGAACCGGCCAAAGAGGGGCTGGACCTCTACTACGCCAATCGCGGCAAGAAGCCGGTGGTCGCGGTGCTGTTCACCCACAGCCACGTTGACCACTACGGCGGCATTCGCGGCGTGGTTGACGAAGCCGACGTTAAGTCGGGCAAAGTCAAAATCTACGCGCCGGACGGCTTTATGAAAGAAGCGGTTTCGGAAAATATCATGGCCGGTACGGCGATGAGCCGCCGCGCCAGCTATATGTACGGCAACCTGCTCAAGCCCGACGCTAAAGGTCAGGTTGGCGCGGGTCTGGGGACCACCACCTCCGCCGGTACCGTTACGCTGCTCCAGCCGACAAACTACATCACCAAAACCGGGCAGGAAGAGGTGATTGATGGCCTGACCTACGATTTCATGATGGCGCCGGGCTCTGAGGCCCCGTCGGAAATGCTGTGGTACGTCAAAGAGAAGAAAATGATCGAAGCGGCGGAAGACGTGACCCACACGCTGCACAACACCTACTCCCTGCGCGGCGCAAAAATCCGCGATCCGCTGGCGTGGTCGAAATACATCAACGCCGCCATCGACCGCTGGGGCAGCGACGCCGACGTGATTATCGCGCAGCACCATTGGCCGACCTGGGGCAACGACAACATTGTTAAGCTGATGAAAGGCCAGCGCGACATGTACCGCTATATCAACGACCAGACCCTGCGCATGGCTAACGAAGGCCTGACCCGCGACGAAATTGCCGCGAACTTCAAGCTCCCGGAAGCGCTGGAGAAGCAGTGGTCAAGCCGGGGCTACTACGGTTCCGTTAGCCATAACGTCAAGGCCACCTACGTGTACTACCTCGGCTGGTTCGACGGCAACCCGGCCACCCTCGACGAGCTGCCGCCCGAGCAGGCTGCGAAGAAGTTTGTCGAATATATGGGCGGCGCCGGCAATATCCTCAGCAAAGCCAAAGAGGATTACCGCCAGGGTAACTATCGCTGGGTAGCGCAGGTCACCAGCAAAGTGGTGTTCGCCGATCCGCAAAACCAGGACGCGCGTAACCTCGAAGCGGATGCTCTGGAGCAGCTGGGCTACCAGGCGGAAGCCGGCACCTGGCGTAACTTCTACCTCACCGGCGCGCAGGAGCTGCGTAACGGCGTGCAGAAGCTGCCAACGCCGAACACCGCCAGCCCGGATACGGTCCGCGCGATGACCCCGGAAATGTTCTTCGACTACCTGGGCGTGCATATTAACGGCGAAAAAGCCGGCGCGGCGAAGGCGATCCTCAACGTCGATCTGGGTAAAGACGGCGGCAAATACAAGCTGGAGCTGGAAAACGGCGTTCTGAACCACACCGCCAACGCGGTCGCCGACAACGCGGATGCCAACATCACCCTCGATCGCGATACGCTGAACAAGATTATCCTCAAGCAAGAGACGCTGAAGCAGGCGGTTGATCACGGTGAGGTGAAAATTACCGGTAATGCTGCGAAGCTGGACGAAATGCTGAGCTACATGGACAAGTTTGAGTTCTGGTTCAATATCGTTACTCCGTAACTGAGCCGATTATCATCCCCCGAGGCCGCCGGTCGCGGGGGATTTTTTTGGCCATTTCCCGCGACCGCTCCCCTGCGCTTCCCGCTCTGATTTCCCGGCCCTTTTTACGCACATATCGATTTGCTTTCGCCGCTACCCGGGCACAAGATTAGCAGTGGGAATAATGATTTTCGCAGATAACCAACCGAGGTGGGCTATGTCCGTTTATCACCATGCGCTGGTGCTGATTAACAGCAGCACTGACGGGATCCCGCTGCTTCAGCACGCGGCTAAAATGGCCGAAGAGAGCGCCATGAAGATAACCATCGCCCATATCAGCACCGACTATCGGGCGCTGAACTACGTTTCCGACTGCCTGATGGATGATGACGTCTCGCAGGAGGTTATCCAGGCCAAAGCCCTGCTCAACGAACTGGCGACCACCGTCGCCCTGCCGGTGCAGACGCTGGCGCTGGTCA
Organism: Klebsiella sp. BIGb0149; assembly: GCF_004362605.1. Lineage (NCBI taxonomy): Bacteria > Pseudomonadati > Pseudomonadota > Gammaproteobacteria > Enterobacterales > Enterobacteriaceae > Klebsiella > Klebsiella sp. BIGb0149. The sequence goes on from NZ_SNYG01000002.1 coordinate 766,315, forward strand.
CCGCCCGCCGCTTTGCCGACGTCGAAGCGTGCGTGCATCAGCGCAGCGTCGATTTGATTATTGCCGGACACCGCAACCGGCTGCTGGGGGTGATGGCTTCCCACTCCCTCGAGTACATTAACCATCTCAGCGTCGACGTGCTGATTAAGCACCTGCCGTAGGTCGCTCGCTCAAACCTCGTCCGGCTGATTAGGGGTTCACCTCCCGCAGCGAGCTCAGCAGCAACGCGAAGCTCGACTCAATCAGCGGCGGTAGCGTCTGCGGCCCGCGCATCAGCGCCACGGTGCGGCTCAGCGCCGGCTGCTGCAGCTGGGCTATCTTCAGCTGCGGATCGCATAGGTGGGTGGTATAGAGCTCGGGAAGAATGGCTATCGCCAGGCGCGAGCGCACCAGGCCATACAGCGTTTCGATATAGTCCACCTGGTAGCGCGTATTCAGCGTCAGGCGATGGCTCTCCGCCAGCGCCCCCACCAGCCGCTGGATATTGCCCTTCGAGAACACCGCGATATCGCGGCCGGCCAGCAGCTTCCACGGCAGATGCGGCTGGCCGGCGAGCGGATCGTCGCCGTGCAGCACCGCCACAAACGGGTCCTCGCGCAGCGGATAGACCTGCAGCTCTGCGGGGATCGAACTGTCGATGGCGCCCACGGCGAAATCAATCTGCCCGCTCAGCAGTTCGCGCACCAGCGCGTCGTTGGCCCGATCGTGAAACTCGACCCGCAGGCGCGGAAAGGTTTCGGCCAGGGTCTGCGGCAGCAGGGGAAAAAGCAGCGAGCTGACCGACGGCATCAGCCCGATGCGCACCGTGCCGTCGCCGCCGGCTTCAACAATCTGCTGCATATCCTGAAACGCCAGCTGGGCCACGCTCAGCACGCGCTGCGCGTGGGGCAGGATCGCCGCGCCCAGTTCGGTCAGCGTCACCGATGAGGCGGTGCGGTTCACCAGCCTGCCGCCGAGCACCGCTTCAACCTGGCGCAGCGCGCTGCTCAGCGCCGGCTGGCTGATGGCCAGCCGGTTGGCGGTATCGGTAAAGTGACGCAGCTGCGCCAGGGTAACAAAATACTGGAGCTGCTTGAGAGAAAGCGCGGGCAGCCGCTGCCACGGTTCGGTCATGTTATCCATCGCTGAGGGTGAGTAGGCAGAATAACCCGAGCTTATCGGGCGATAAATTTATTCATCTGGGCAAACGTTTGCCGTGCCCCTAGAGTAGCGCCATTATCCTTGTGCCGGAGTTGTTATGTCCAGCAGTGCTGAAAACCGCCGCCGCGCCGTACAGGCCGCCCGGGGCGAATTACCCTTCGACCTATTACTCACCGGAGGGCAGATCGTTGATATGGTCACCGGGGAAATCCGCGCCGCCGACGTCGGCATCGTCGGCGAGATGATTGCCAGCGTCCATCCGCGCGGCAGCCGCAGCGACGCCGCTGAATCCCGCGACCTGCAGGGCGCCTACCTCTCCCCGGGGCTGATGGATACCCACGTCCATCTCGAAAGCTCCCATCTCCCCCCCGAGCGCTACGCGGAAATCGTCCTCGCCCAGGGAACAACGGCGGTATTTTGGGATCCGCACGAGCTGGCCAACGTGCTCGGCGTGGAGGGCGTGCGCTACGCCGTTGCCGCCAGCCGCAACCTGCCGCTGGAGGTGATGGTCGCCGCCCCCTCCAGCGTCCCGTCCACGCCGGGGCTGGAGATGTCCGGCGCCGATTTTGCCGGCGAAGAGATGACCACCATGCTGGCGTGGCCGGAAGTGCGCGGCGTGGCGGAAGTGATGGATATGCACGGCGTGCTGCACGCCAGCGAGCGGATGCAGGAGATAGTCCAGGCGGGCCTCAACAGCGGCAAGCTGATTGAAGGCCACGCCCGCGGGCTGAACGGCGCGGACCTGCAGGCCTATTTGGCCGCCGGCGTCACCTCCGATCATGAGCTCACCTCGGCGGAGGATGCGTTGGAAAAGCTGCGCGCCGGCCTGACGCTGCAGATTCGCGGCTCGCACCCCTATCTGCTGGAGGATATCGTCAAGGCGCTGAAAACCCTGCCGCACCTCTCCTCGCAGATCACCGTCTGCACCGACGACGTGCCGCCGGATATGCTGCTGGAAAAAGGCGGCGTTATCGCCCTGCTCAACCTGCTGATTGGGCACGGCCTGCCGGCCACCGATGCCCTGCGCTTCGCCACGCTGAACGCGGCGATTCGCCTGCAGCGCAATGATTTAGGCCTGATTGCCGCCGGCCGCCGCGCGGACCTGGTGGTGTTCCCGGCGCTGGATAAGCTGCAGGCGCAGGAGGTTTACATCGCCGGGAAGCTGATTGCCCGGGACGGACGGCTGTGCCGGCCGATCCCTGCGGCCACCGGCGTCACGCCGCCGCGCGATACCCTGCAGCTTGCGCCGCTGAGCGCCGAGGACTTTATCCTTAAGGTGGGCGGTATTCACCACGGCGTTGCCCGCCTGCGGCATATTCGCGGCGCGCGCTTTACGCAGTGGGGGGAAGTTGAGGTGCAGATCCGCGACGGCAAAGTCCAGCTGCCCGACGGCTTCAGCCTGATTTGGGTCAAGCACCGCCACGGTCGCCATCAGGCGACGCCGCAGATTGCCCTGCTTGAGGGCTGGGGCGAGCTGCGCGGGGCGATTGCCACCAGCTACTCCCACGACTCGCACAACCTCGTGGTACTCGGGCGAGACGCCGAAGAGATGGCGCGGGCCGCCAACCGGCTGATCGCTTCCGGCGGCGGCATGGCGCTGGCGCAGCGGGGAGAGATTCTGGCTCACGTCGCCATGCCGATTGCCGGGATGCTTTCCGACCTGCCGGCGCCGGAGCTGGCGCGCCAGTTCCGCGAGCTGCGCGACCTGAGCGCCGAAATTGCCGACTGGGAGCCGCCGTACCGGGTGTTTAAGGCCATCGAGGGGACCTGCCTCGCCTGCAACGCCGGGCCGCATTTGACCGATTTGGGCTTGACCGACGGCACCACCCGCCGGATCGTCGACCCGCTGATAGCCTGCCGGGAAACCCCGGAGCATACCCACAACAATAATCACGGAGCCTGATAATGGCTGACAACACGCTTCCTGCATCAACCCGGGGCCGCTGGCTGGAACGGCGATTTGCCCTCTACTCCCGCGGCAGCACGCTGCGCACCGAGTGCCTGGCGGGGGTCACAGGCTTTCTCGCCGCCGCCTATCTGCTGGTGGTTATTCCCGGCCTGCTGGCGGTCGGCGGAATGGATAAAGGCGCGGTTACCACCGGAACCATTCTGGTCTTCGTCGCCGGCACGCTGCTGATGGCGTTCTACGCTAACCTGCCGTTTATCGTCGGCCCCGGCATCGGCGGGTCGGTGCTGGTGGGCGTCACCCTGGCCGGGAGCGAAGGTATCGGCTGGCAAATCGGTCTCGGCATCGCCTGCTGGTCCGGGATTCTGTTCTTCCTGTTGACCAAATTCGGCCTGCGCGAGGTGGTGACCCGCTCGGTGCCGCAGTCGATCAAGCTGGGGCTCACCGCCTCCATCGGGCTGTTCGTGGCGGTTCTCGGCTTTCGCAACGCCGGCCTGGTGCTAGCGAATGCGAAAACCAACGCCCTGATGCTCGGCGACTTCCTCTCCCCCGGCGCGCTGGTAGCGCTGTGCGGCCTGTTTCTCGCCATTGCGCTGCAGGCGCGGCGCATTCCGGGCGCGATCCTGTGGGCGATCCTCGTTGCCACCCTTGTCGGGATCCCGTTCGGCGTCACCCGGCTGCCGACCAGCTTTATCGCCATGCCGCACTCGCTGACTCCGGTGCTCGGCCACGTCGATATGCTCGGCGCGCTGAATATCGCCTTTCTGCCGTTTCTGTTTATCTTTTTCGCCTCCGAGTTTTTCTCCACCATGGGAACCACTCTGGCGGTAGGCGGCGAGGCGGGCCTGCTGGATGAAGAAGGCAATATGGCGCACATCAACCGGCCGTTTATGGTTGACTCCATTGCTGCGGCCATCGGGCCGTGGGTCGGGATCCCGGCGGCCACCGCGCTGATTGAGTCCTCCGCGGCGGCCGAAGCCGGCGGTAAAACCGGGCTGACGGCGCTGGCGGCAGCGGTGATGTTCCTGCTGATGCTGCTGTTTACCCCGATTGCGCTGATGATCCCCAAAGAGGCCACCGCGCCGGCGCTGATCCTGATCGGCCTGAATATGTTCAGCGGCCTGCGCAAGGTCGATTTAGCCAACTTTACCGACGGGCTGCCGGTGCTGATGATGGTGATGATCACCCTGATTGCCAACAGCTTTGGTACCGGCATCGCCGGCGGGCTGCTGTTCTACGTGGTGATTAAGAGCGTGGCCGGAAAGTGGCGCGAGATCCCGTTAGGGCTGTGGATCCTCGCGATCCCGCTGGTCTACTACTTCGCGACGCTGGTAAGGCACTAAGGCGCCGGGCGCTGGTTGTGCAGCGCCTCGCAGCGGGCCTTCACCTCTTCATACAGCAAACGCACCGCGGCGGAGAGCTGCTTGCGGTGCGGGCAAATCATATTCAGCGGCACCCGGTCGCCCTGATACTGCGGCAGGAGAACCTGCAGCCGCCCGGCGCGAATATCGTCGCTGACGTCGAGCCAGGATTTGTAGGCAAACCCCTCCCCGGCAATCGCCAGGCGGCGAATCACCTCCGCATCGTCGCTGACGATCGCGCCGGAAACCTGCAGGTGCTGAACCTCGCCCGCCAGGCTTAACGGCCAGCGATCGAACTGCCTGCCGCGCAGCACGTACAGCAGAGCGTTACGCTGCGCCAGCTCCTCCAGGGTCTGCGGTTCGCCGTGTTCGGCGATCCACGCCGGGGAGGCCACCAGCACCCGGCGGTTTTCCGCCGCCACCGGCAGCGAGATAAACGACGCGTCGTCGTTTTCGCCGTAGCGAAAGGCCACGTCGACCGGATCTTTAAACACGTCGGTGCGGTGATCGGAGAACAGGATGCGCAGCCTGAGCTCCGGGTAGCGCTGGCGAAATCCGCGAAACACGGTCAGCAGCAGGTTGCGCCCGAGGTCGGAGGGCACCGCAATCTGCAGCGTGCCGCGGATTTGGTCATCTGGCAGCTGAATCTTTTGTAGCCCGGCCTGCAGGGTATCGAGCATCTGCGTGGCATAGGGCAGCCAGGTCTCCCCTTCGGGGGTCAGGCGCAGGCTGCGGGTTGAGCGGGCAAAAAGGCGGATAGTCAGCGTGGTCTCCAGGCGCTTAATCGCCGCGCTCACCTGCGCCGGCTGCTGCCCGACCTCCCGCGCCGCGTCGCTGAAGCTGCCCAGCGCCGCTGCGCGGACAAATAACGTCAGATCTTCCAGCCTGAACATAGTCACTCCCACCTCCGGATCCCCGGATTTTTCCTAAAACAGGCGCGGTTTGCTGAATCGCGTAATCGGCACCATCGTTTGCTTACATTTTTAATCAACCAGTACTTGCCATCGCCCTCATGCTTCGGAATGATACGAGGCTGCGATTTTGTGTCCAGGATAATAATGAGGAATTTATGCGTAAAACAAAAATGCTGCTTCTGGGCGTACTGCTGGCCGGCACCGGCGCCGTTTGCTCGGCGTCCGCCGCCGATCTGCAGAAATATGAGCTGGACGGCGTGACCTCCGACTTCCAGCAGTTTCGCGTAGGCGATACCGTACCGCCGCTGTATATGACCCCGGAGTACACCATCAAGCAGTGGCAGCAGCGCCACCTGCCTGCGCCAGACGCCAACACCCACTGGACCTACATGGGCGGCAGCTACGTGCTGGTCACCGAGCCTGAAGGCAAAATTGTCAAAATTTACGACGGCGAGATTTTCTACCAGCACTGATTGCGCGTAGCGGCCGCAAGCCGCCACGAAAAACGCCCGGTCCTTCTGCTGCTCCCGCATGGCGCAGCGAAGTCCCGGGCGTTGTTTTATCCGCGATGGTTACACCGCGCGGAAGGCGATCTCGCTGGGGATAACCTCACCCTGCCAGTAGAGCTGGGCCGCTACGCGCCCTGCCAGCTGGCGATAGATATCGGTAAACTCGCTTTCCGGACGGGCGATCACCGTCGGGGTACCGTTATCCAGGTCCTCGCGCAGATGAATGTGCAGCGGCAGCTGGCCGAGCAGCTGAGTGTGATATTTTTCCGCCAGCTTCTCCGCACCGCCGGTGCCAAAGATAGCCTCATGGTGACCACAGTTGCTGCAAATATGCATGCTCATGTTCTCCACGATACCCAGCACCGGCACCTCCACTTTTTCGAACATCACGATGCCCTTTTTGGCATCGATTAGCGCGATGTCCTGCGGCGTGGTGACCACCAGCGCGCCGGTCACCGGGATGTTCTGCGCCAGCGTCAGCTGAATGTCGCCGGTGCCCGGCGGCATGTCCAGCACCAGGTAGTCGAGATCCGGCCACAGCGTCTCCTGCAGCATCTGCATCAGCGCTTTACTGGCCATCGGGCCGCGCCACACCATGGCGTTCTCGTCAGTCACCAGATAGCCGATGGAGTTGGTGGCGAGGCCGAATTTCATAATCGGCGCCATATGGGTACCGTCCGGCGAGGTGGGACGCTGATCTTCAGCGCCCAGCATGGTAGGAATTGACGGGCCGTAAATATCGGCGTCGAGAATACCGACCTTAGCCCCTTCCGCCGCCAGCGCCAGCGCGAGGTTGACCGCCGTAGACGATTTCCCGACGCCGCCCTTGCCGGAGCTCACGGCAATAATATTCTTCACGCCGTTGACGCCCGGCTGGTTTTTCACCCGCTTCAGGGTAGCGATGCTGTGCGTCAGCTTCCAGTCGATAGCCTGCGCGCCGGTAATGCGCAGCAGCTCGGCGCTGCACTGCTCTTTCAGGGCTTCAAAAGCGCTGTGCCAGACGAACGGCATCTGAATCTCGATATGCACGGTGTCGTTCAGCCAGGCAACGTGGTGCAGCGCCTTCAGCGCGGTGAGATTATGCTTCAAAGTGGGGTGCTGAAAATTAGCCAGCGTTCCGGCGACCATCGCGCGTAGACGTTCGGGGGATTTGGCCTGGGATTGCGAATTCATCCCGACTCCTTTGTTGTTATGAGATGCTTTCAGTAATGATTGAGTTTATCACAGCTGAGGATTATCCATATATGGTCAGCCATTTATGGCGCACCCAGTGCCCTTTTGGTAATATCGGAAGCCCTTTTTACAACAGAAGATGTAATGCTCACTATGACTCAAGTCGCGAAGAAAATTCTGGTAACGTGCGCACTGCCGTACGCCAACGGCTCAATCCACCTCGGCCACATGCTGGAGCACATCCAGGCTGATGTCTGGGTCCGTTACCAGCGAATGCGCGGCCACGAGGTCAACTTCATCTGCGCCGACGACGCCCACGGCACGCCGATCATGCTGAAGGCTCAGCAGCTTGGCGTCTCTCCGGAGCAGATGATTGGCGAGATGAGTCAGGAGCACCAGACCGATTTTGCCGGTTTCGACATCAGCTACGATAACTACCACTCCACCCACAGCGACGAAAACCGCGAGCTGTCGGAGCTTATCTACTCGCGCCTGAAAGAGAACGGTTTTATTAAAAACCGCACCATCTCTCAGCTCTACGATCCGGAAAAAGGGATGTTCCTCCCCGACCGTTTCGTGAAGGGAACCTGCCCGAAATGCAAATCACCGGATCAGTACGGCGATAACTGCGAAGTGTGCGGCGCGACCTACAGCCCGACCGAGCTTATCGAGCCGAAATCGGTGGTTTCCGGCGCGACGCCGGTGATGCGTGAATCCGAGCACTTCTTCTTCGACCTGCCCTCCTTCAGCGAGATGCTGCAGGCGTGGACCCGCAGCGGCGCGCTGCAGGAGCAGGTGGCGAATAAGATGCAGGAGTGGTTCGAGTCGGGTCTGCAGCAGTGGGACATCTCCCGCGATGCGCCGTACTTCGGCTTCGAAATCCCCAACGCGCCGGGCAAATATTTCTACGTCTGGCTGGACGCGCCGATCGGCTACATGGGCTCATTCAAAAACCTGTGCGACAAGCGCGGCGATAGCGAAAGCTTTGACGCCTACTGGAAGAAAGACTCTGACGCCGAGCTGTATCACTTTATCGGCAAGGATATCGTCTACTTCCACAGCCTGTTCTGGCCGGCGATGCTGGAAGGCAGCGGCTTCCGCAAGCCAACCAACCTGTTCGTTCACGGCTACGTGACGGTTAACGGCGCGAAAATGTCTAAATCGCGCGGCACCTTCATCAAGGCCAGCACCTGGCTGAACCACTTTGATGCCGACAGCCTGCGCTACTACTACGCCGCCAAGCTCTCTTCGCGCATCGACGATATCGACCTCAACCTCGAAGACTTCATTCAGCGCGTCAACGCCGACATCGTCAACAAGCTGGTTAACCTCGCGTCGCGCAACGCCGGCTTTATCGCCAAACGTTTCGACGGCGTGCTGGCCGCTGAGCTGGCCGACCCGGCGCTGTACAAAACCTTCACCGATGCGGCAGCAAGCATTGGCGAAGCCTGGGACAGCCGCGAGTTCGGTAAAGCCATCCGTGAAATCATGGCGCTGGCCGACGTGGCTAACCGCTACGTTGACGAGCAGGCCCCGTGGGTAGTCGCTAAACAGGAAGGCCGCGATGGCGATCTGCAGGCTATCTGCTCCATGGGTATCAACCTGTTCCGCGTACTGATGACCTGGCTCAAGCCGGTGCTGCCGCAGCTGACCGCGCGCGCCGAAGCGTTCCTCAACAGCGAGCTGAGCTGGGATGCTATCCAGCAGCCGCTGCTGGCGCATAAGGTCAACACCTTCAAAGCGCTGTATAACCGCATCGAAATGAAGCAGGTTGAGGCGCTGGTTGAGGCATCGAAGGAAGAGGTGAAGGCGCTCTCGGCTCCGGCCACCGGCCCGCTGGCGGACGATCCGCTGCAGGAAACCATCAGCTTTGATGATTTTGCCAAAGTGGATATGCGCATCGCGCTGATCGAAAACGCCGAATTCGTCGACGGCTCCGACAAGCTGCTGCGCCTGACGCTGGATATCGGCGGCGAGAAGCGCAACGTCTTCTCCGGCATCCGCAGCGCCTACCCCGATCCGCAGGCGCTGATTGGTCGTCTGACGGTGATGGTGGCGAACCTCGCGCCGCGCAAGATGCGCTTCGGCATCTCTGAAGGGATGGTGATGGCGGCGGGCCCTGGCGGGAAAGATATCTTCCTGCTCAGCCCGGACAGCGGCGCCCAGCCAGGCCAACAGGTCAAATAATCTCCGCGTAAGACGCTGCCCCGGCAGCGTTTTTTTTTGCTGAGTTGCACAGCCTGCCAATCAGAACAATAATCAATACGCTATTCTGACAACGGAACGGTATACATACCAACACAGGGAACCGGGATGAAATACACACACGGGCTGACCGCAATTGCCGTCGCCGCTCTGCTGGCCACGGCGCTGGTCGGCTGCGACAATAAAAAAGAGCAGAGCAAAACCTTTAACCGCGCGGCCGAAGGCGTCGAGCTCAGCTTTACCTACTATTATGATGGCGATAAGGTGCTGCGCCAGGATGCCAACAACACCATCCCCTACAAAACCATCGGCGCCAGCAATAAAGAGCAGGCGCGGGCGATTATTGAACCGATGAGCAGCGTTTACCGCAGCATAAAGGGCGTGGAGCAGACCATCGACTATAAAGACAGCTATGCCCTGGAGCATCTGAGCGTCGATTTTAACGAGGCGAAGATCGGCGAGCTGTGCAAGCTGCCGGGATCGATGTTTACCGACTGCTCGCGGCAGTTTGTGTCGATGTCGGTGTCGGAAAAATTGCTCGAAGAGCAGGGTTTTCAGGAAGTGAAGTAGGCCTTCGCCCGGCTAAGCGTTGCGCCAGCCGGGCCGCCTGAGGCTACAACTCAGGCTTTAGCGGCGTGAACGCGCTCGGTCAGGCCACGCAGGAAATAGCGCAGGAACTGATCGCCGCACTCGCGGAAGTTTTTATGCTCCGGCGCGCGCATCATGGCGGTAATTTCCGGCATCGAGACGCGGAACTGCTGCTGGGTCAGAATGGCGAGAATATCGTCGGTCTTCAGGGAGAAGGCGATACGCAGCTTTTTCAGCACAATATTGTTATTTACCCGACGCTCAACCGCCAGCGGCGGCGCGGACTCATCTTTACCGCGTTTATCGTAAATCAGACCGTTCAGGAAGATCGACAGGAGGATATCCGGGCAGCGCTGGAAGCCATCCTCATCCTCTTTTTTCAGCCACGGTACCAGCTGCTCTGCGCTGACGACGGAATCGCCGAGCGCGAAAATACGCACCAGGCCATCATTATTGGTTTTCAAGGTGTAGCGCAGGCTACGTAGGATATCGTTGCTGATCATAATGCCTTCATGATGAAAAATACTGGCGCTAAGTCTACCACGATTCTGCCGTTTTACAGACCAATCGCCTCTTTCAGGCTTTTTAAGTAGCGGCGGCTGACCGGCACCGTATGCCCGGCGCGCATCAGCAGCTCGGCCTGGCCGTTCTCCTCGAGACGGATCTCCTTCAGGTGGGCCATATTGACCAGATACTGACGGTGGCAGCGCAGCAGCGGCGTTCGGCTCTCGAGGGTGCGCAGGGTCAGCTCGGTGAAGCCCTCCTTCCCTTCGCTGTCGGTAACGTAAATACCGCTCATCCGGCTGCTGACAAACGCCACGTCCTCCATCTGCAGCAGCCAGATCCGGCTATGGCCGCTGCAGGGGATATATTTCAGCGCCTGCTGAGCGCCGTCGAGCAGCGAGATATCCTGCAGGCTCCGCTCCTGGCGCAGGCGCGCGAGGGTTTTATCCAGCCTCGCGGCCTCAATCGGCTTGAGCAGATAGTCAAACGCGTGCTCCTCGAACGCCTTAACCGCATATTCGTCGAAGGCGGTCAGGAACACGATATAGGGCCGATGCTCCGGGTCGAGCATGCCGACCATCTCCAGCCCGCTGATGCGCGGCATCTGGATATCGAGGAACAGCACGTCCGGGCGCAGCTTGTGCACCGCGCCGATCGCCTCAACGGCGTTACCGCACTCTCCCACGACCTCGATATCGCTCTGCGCTTCCAGCAGGATCCGCAGGTTTTCACGCGCCAGCGGCTCATCATCAACTATCAGTACTTTTAACACGCGCTCTCCTCCACGGGCAGTCGCAGCGTAACGCGGGTAAAGCGCTCGGCTTCACAGGTCACGGTAATTCCACACTCGGCGCCAAATCGCGCCCGCAGCCGCCGGTCCACCAGGCTCATGCCGAGTCCGCTGGCGTCCGGATTGGCCTGATACAGCCCGGCGTTATCTTCGATATCCAGCTGCAGCCAGCGCTCATCCTGGCTGGCGCGAATGATAATCTCACCCACCCCAAGGTGCTGCGAGGTGCCGTGCTTAATGGCGTTTTCAACGATCGGCTGCAGCGTAAACGCCGGCAGCTGGTGATGCGCCAGCGCCTCGGGCACCAGCATCTGAATCTGTAGATTGGCCTGGAAACGCGCCTTTTCAATCTGCAGGTAGGCGTTCACATGCTCAATCTCATCCGCCAGGGTGACAATCTCCGACGGCCGCTTCAGGTTTTTGCGAAAGAAGGTCGACAGGTACTGCACCAGCTGGCCGGCCTGGTCGCTGTCGCGGCGGATCACCGCCTTCAGGGTATTGAGGGCGTTGAACAGAAAATGCGGGTTAACCTGGGCATGCAGCAGCTTAATTTCCGACTGGGTGAGCAGCGCCTTCTGCCGCTCATACTGCCCGGCAAGAATTTGCGCCGACAGCAGCTGGGCAATCCCCTCGCCCAACGTGCGGTTGATTGAGCTGAACAGCCGGTTTTTGGCCTCGTACAGCTTGATGGTGCCAATCACCCGCTGGTTCTCGCCGCGCAGCGGGATCACCAGCGTCGAGCCGAGCTTGCAGTGCGGGTGGATTGAGCAGCTATAGGGAACCTCGTTGCCGTCGGCATACACCACCTCCCCGCTGTCGATCGCCTTTTGGGTGTAGAGGGAGGAGATTGGCTTGCCGGGCAGATGATGATCGTCGCCGATGCCGGTGAAGGCCAGCAGCCGGTCGCGATCGGTTATCGCCACCGCGCCGATATCCAACTCCTGGATAAGCACCTGCGCCACCCGCATGCTGTTCTCTTCGTTAAATCCCTGGCGCAGGATCCCCTCCGTCGAGGCCGCGACCTTCAGCGCGGTGGCGGAAAACGCCGAGGTGTATTTTTCAAACATCGCCCGCTTATCGAGCAGGATACGCATAAACAGCGCGGCGCCAACGGTGTTGGTGACCATCATCGGCGCGGCAATGCTCTGCACCAGATGGAGGGCGTCCTGAAACGGGCGCGCGATCAGCAGGATAATCATCATCTGCACCAGTTCGGCAAAGAAGGTGATCGCCCCGGCGGTCAGCGGGCTAAAGACCTTATCCGGCCGCCCGCGCTTGACGAGGATGCTGTGCACCAGCCCGCCAAGCAGCCCTTCAACAATGGTGGAAACCATGCAGCTTAGCGCGGTCATGCCGCCAAGCGAGTAGCGGTGCAGCCCGCCGGTCAGCCCGACGAGGCCACCGACCACCGGCCCACCGAGCAGGCCGCCCATCACCGCGCCGATGGCCCGGGTATTGGCGATAGAGTCTTCGATATGCAGACCGAAATAGGTCCCGAGAATGCAAAAAATGGAGAAGGTGACGTAGCACAGCAGCTTGTGCGGCAGACGGACGGTAACCTGCATCAGGGGGATGAACAGCCGCGTCTTGCTCATCAGCCACGCGATGACTAAAAAGACGCACATCTGCTGAAGCAGCAGCAACACCAGATCGAACTCGTACATACCCGCAGACCACACATCACCTGAAAGCGCGTAACATACACCGCCGGGGAAAATCTTTCTTTGAAGCGCTACAAGAAAATGAACATTCATGGCCGAGATCACACTTCTTAGCGCCTCGCTCTCTTATGACAGAACAAAAAATAAGCAAATATTTCCCCTTCCACAAACAGCTTCTACAGTTATAGGGAGGAGAATTCTGCGGGAGGGGAAGAGATGACGCTTTATACGATTGGCGAAGTAGCCCAGCTTTGCGATGTTAATCCGGTAACGCTTCGCGCTTGGCAGCGGCGCTACGGACTGCTTAAACCTCAGCGTACCGACGGCGGCCACCGCCTGTTCAACGAGCAGGAAATTGACCGCATCCGCGAAATTAAGCGCTGGATTGACTCCGGCGTTCAGGTAGGAAAAGTCAAAACGCTGCTCGCCGACAGCGACCCGCAGGAGGAAGGCGGCTGGCGCGAACAGCAGGAGATCGTGCTGACGCTGCTCCACGACGGCAGCTACCATCGCCTGCGGTCGTGGATAAAAGAGCGCAGCCACAGCTACTCCGCGCACACCCTGGTCAACCACCTCTTCATTCCTTTACGCCACCGCCTGCTCAGCCCCCAGCCGACGCTTATCGCGCTGCGCGGCATTCTCGACGGGATCCTCATCAACCATATTGCGCAAAGCCTCGCCAGCGCCTGGAAGCGCCCCGGCAGCCACGCGCTGGTGGTGGGCTGGAACAGCGGCGACATTACCCGGCTGTGGCTCGAAGGCTGGGTAGCCAGCGAACAGGGCTGGCGGGTCGACGTCGTCGCCCACTCGCTGACGCAGATTCGCCCGGAGCTGTTCCCCGAGAGCACCCTGCTGGTGTGGTGCGGCGAAACGCCCGCTCCCGCCGAGCAGGAGCAGCTGCTGGAGTGGCAGCAGCAGGGGCGCGTTATCTGGCTAAATAGCAATTAATGTTTCATTAACACCTGCGCTTCACCGTATAATCGCCCCGTTAACATCAGGAGCCTATTATGAAGCCAGCAAAAATTGCGGTTATTACCCTGTTCTTATTTATGGCTATCGGCGGGATCAGCGGCGTTATGCTTGCCGGTTACTCCTTTATCGTTCGCGGCGGTGTCGGCTGATTCGCTGATTCAGCCGCTCAAATCCGCGGTCGACCACGATCGCCGCCAGCGCCACCAGCAGCGCCCCCTGCAGAACATAGGCGGTATTAAACCCGCTCAGGCCAATGACGATCGGCGTGCCGAGCGTATTGGCCCCGACGGTTGAGGCAATCGTCGCCGTTCCCATATTGACGATCGTCGAAGTGCGAATACCGGCCAGCATCACCGGCGCCGCCAGCGGCAGCTCGACTTTTACCAGCCGCTGCCAGCCGGTCATCCCCATTCCCTGCGCTACCTCAAGCGCCCCCGAGGGCACCGCGCTCAGCCCCGCCAGCGTGCCCTGCAGCACCGGCAGAATGCCGTACAGCGCCAGCGCGATCAGCGCCGGCTCCCAGCCAAACCCCAGTACCGGAACCGCAATCGCCAGCACCGCCACCGGCGGAAAGGTCTGCCCCATGGCGGCAATGGTCTCCACCAGCGGGCGAAATTCGCGGCCCGCGGGGCGGGTTACCGCAATCCCCGCCCCTACGCCGATAAGCGTTGCCGCGAGGCTGGAGAGCGCCACCAGCCAGCAGTGGGCGAGGGTCAGGGCAAGAAAGCTCTGCTGCTGATAGACCGGGCGCGGCAGCTCCGGAAACAGGGCGCTAAACAGCGGCGCGCTGTAGGGAAGCGCCAGCAGAATGGCGATAAACAGCGCCAGCAGCCACAGCAGCGGATCACGCAGAACCTTCATGCCGACCCCCCTCGCGCAGCAGATCGGCAAAATGCAGCGTCCCGCACGCGGCCCCCCGTTCATCCACCACCGGCAGCACCTCGCGGCGGTGGGCCACGAACAGCGACAGCGCTTCGCGCAGCGTCATCGCCACGTTGAGGGTATCTCCGGCGAGACGTTCATCGCGACGCAGATAGTCGCCGACGCCGCGCAGCGACAGCAGGCGCACGCCGAGCTCGCTGCGGCCAAAAAAGGTCTCAACAAAGTCGTTCTTCGGCTGCAGCAGCATCTGCAGCGGCTCCCCCTGCTGCACCACTTCCCCGCCGTCCATCAGCACCAGGTGATCCGCCAGCCGCAGCGCCTCGTCAATATCGTGGGTGACCAGCACGATCGTGCGCCCCAGCAGCCGGTGAATGCGGATCATCTCCTGCTGGAGCGCCTCGCGAGTCACCGGATCGAGCGCGCCGAAGGGTTCGTCCATCAGCAGCACCTCCGGATTGGCCGCCAGCGCCCGCGCCACGCCAACCCGCTGCTGCTGGCCGCCGGAAAGCTGGTGCGGATAGCGCGCCCGCAGCGTGGCCTCCAGCCCCAGCAGCGCCATCAGCTCATCAACCCGCGCCGCCACTTTTTGGCGCGGCCACTTCTGCAACTGCGGGACGGTGGCGATATTCTGCGCCACCGTCCAGTGGGGAAACAGGCCTATCGACTGGATGGCGTAGCCCATCCGCCGGCGCAGCGCCAGCACCGGCTGCTCGCGGATATCCTGGCCGGCGAAGCGGATGGTGCCGCTGTCGTGCTCGACCAGCCGGTTGATCATCTTCAGCGTCGTCGACTTGCCCGAGCCCGAGGTGCCGATCAGCACCGAGAATGCCCCTTCCCGCAGGTGCAGGTTGAGGTTTTTCACCGCCGGCTGCCCGGCAAACGATTTGCTTACGCCGTCAAATTCAATCACCGGCCTCTCCTTTTAGCAACGCGCCCCACAGCGCAAAAAGCGCATCCACCACCACTGCCAGCGCAATCGTCGGGATCACCCCGAGCAGCACCAGGTCCAGCGCGCTGCTGAGCAGGCCCTGGAAGACCAGGGCGCCAAATCCCCCGGCGCCGATCAGCGCCGCCACCACCGCCATACCGACGGTTTGCACGCTCACCACCCGCAGGCTGCGCAGCAGTATCGGCAGCGCCAGCGGCAGCTGTACCTGCCAGAAGCGCTGGAAAGCGCTCATGCCCATCGCCGCCGCGCTTTCCAGCGCTTCGCGCGGCACCTGCTGCAGGCCGGTGACCACGCCGCGCACCAGCGGCAGCAGCGCGTAGAGCACCAGCGCAATCAGGGCGGGCGCCGTTCCGGTGCCGGAGATGCCGGCCTCAGCCAGCGCGGGAAAGCGGCGCGTCAGGCCGGCAAGCGGCGCAATCAGCAGGCCAAAGAGCGCCACCGAAGGGATAGTTTGAATGACGTTGAGGCAGGTAAACACCGACGCCTGCCAGCGCGGCTGCCGCCAGACCCACACGCCCATAGGTACGCCGATGAGCAGAGCGGGCAGCAGCGTCCCGAGCAGCAGGAGCACGTGCTGGCGCAGGGCATCGTCAAAGATATCCTGGCGGCTGGCGTACTCTTTTAGCAGCGAGAGCGAGTCAAGCCTCCCCGTCGCCAGCAGGACGCAGGGAATCAGCCAGATTTGCGCATTGAGCAACCAGCGCCACAGGGTGCGTGCCGTCAGGCGCCGTATCGCATCGCTGGCCAGCAGCAGGCACAGCGCCAGCGACAGCCACAGGCCGCTGCCCGGCGACGTGCGCGCCAGCGACGACCCGCTTTGCGCCAGCTGCAGCGCCGCCTGCCCGCCGCCGTACCACAGCAGCGGCAGCAGCGCATCGGCTATCAGAAAGGTTAACAGCAGCGGTAAGCGGCCCGGGAGCGCGCAAAGCAGCAGGACCGCAGCCGCCATGCCCAGCTGCGCGGCGGCCAGCCACGGCCAGCTCTGCCACAGCCAGCGCGCCTCGCCGGAGAGCAGCCGGTTCGGCGCATAGTTAACAAACGGCAGCGCCACCATCATCAGCAGTAAAAGCGCCAGCAGCAGAGAAACGCGGTTATAGCAACGAATAGCCACCAAAACCTACTTCAACAGCCCTTTTTGCTGCAGATAATCTGCGGCAACTTTCTTCGCATCCAGCCCTTCCACCGCAATGCTGGCGTTAAGCTGCTGCAGCGTTTTTTCGTCAAGGCTGGCGAAGATCGGCTGCAGCCACTGCGCCATCTGCGGATAGGCCTTCAGCACCGCTTCGCGCACCACCGGCGCCGGGGCGTAGATCGGCTGCACGCCTTTCGGGTCGCTCAGCGTTTGCAGCCCGAGCGCGGCCACCGGCCCGTCGGTCCCGTAGGCCATCGCCGCGTTGACGCCGGAGGTCTGCTGCGCCGCCGCCTTGATGGTCACCGCCGTGTCGCCGCCGGCCAGCGACAGCAGCTGGCTTTGATTAAGCTTGAAATCGTAGGCCTTTTCAAAGGCCGGGAGCGCATCCGGGCGTTCGATAAACTCCGCGGAGGCCGCCAGCTTGAATTCGCCGCCCTTTTGCAGATAGCCGCTCAGGTCGGCCAGCGAAGTGAGATGATTTTTTTGCGCCACATCCTGACGCACGGCGATGGTCCAGGTGTTATTGGCCGGTGCGGGCGTTAGCCAGATGAGCTTATTCTTCTCGGCGTCCAGGGTTTTGACCTTCTCATAACCCTGCTGCGCGTTTTTCCACGCCGGGTCGTTCTCCTGCTTAAAGAAGAAGGCCCCGTTGCCGGTGTACTCAGGATAAATATCTAATTCGCCCGCGGTAATGGCGCCGCGCACCACCGGCGTGGTGCCAAGCTGAATTTTATTCACCGTTTTTACGCCGTGGCTCTCAAGAACCTGCAAAATAATATTGCCCAGCAGCGCCCCTTCGGTATCAATTTTTGAGCCTACTTTAACCGGCTCAGCCGCCTGCAGCGGCAGGCTCACCAGGGCTGCCAGCGCCAGCGCGCCCGACCATTTGCTTGCAATCCTCATCCCGCTTCCCTCTTTAATTTGCGCCCCATTTACAGAAGCTTAAGAGAAAAGCGTAGCGCAAATGCGCGATGAAAGGAAAAGAAAAGGCCGGTTACCCGGCCTGATAGAGGAGCAAAGTCGGCGCATCGCGCCGGCCCGAACTAGAGCAATTCAAACTCACCCTGCTTCACGCGAGCGGAATCGACGCCGATAAAGACGTTGAATTTGCCCGGCTCGGCGGCGTATTTCATTTTCTGGTTCCAGAACTTCAGGGCGTCGACCTCAATCGGGAAGCTGACGGTTTGCGTCTCGCCCGGCTTGAGGGTCACGCGCTTGAAGCCGCGCAGCATTTTCACCGGACGGCTCATCGAGGCGGTCACGTCCTGCAGGTACAGCTGGATAACCGTGGCCCCTTCGCGCTTGCCGGTATTGGTTACCTGCACGCTGGCGGTCACGCTGCCGTCGGCCTGCATGGTCGGTGCCGACATTTTGACGTCAGAGACGCTGAAGGTGGTGTAGCTCAGGCCGTAGCCGAACGGATAGAGCGGGCCGTTGGCCTCGTCGAAGTAGCGCGAGGTGTACTTATTCGGCTTGTCGGCGTTGTAAGGACGACCGGTATTGAGGTGGCTGTAGTAGACCGGGATCTGCCCGACCGAGCGCGGGAACGACATCGGCAGCTTGCCGGACGGATTGGCGTCGCCGAACAGCACGTCGGCAATGGCGTTGCCGCCTTCGGTGCCGGCAAACCAGGTCTCCAGCATCGCGTCAGCCTGCTGATCCTCTTTGACCAGCGCCAGCGGGCGACCGTTCATCAGCACCAGAACCAGCGGTTTACCGGTGGCTTTGAGGGCGCTGATTAAATCGCGCTGGCTCTGGGGCAGCGTGATATCGGTGCGGCTGGAGGCCTCGTGCGCCATCCCCTGCGCTTCGCCGACAACCGCGACAACCACGTCGGACTGCTTCGCGGCGGCGACCGCCTCGTCAATCATCGCCTGCGGCGTGCGCGGGTCGACCTGCACCGCTTTTTCATACAGGTTGAGGAAATCTACGATGCCTTTATCGTCAGTCACGTTGGCGCCGCGGGCGTATACCACCTTGCCCCGATCGCCGAGCGCCGTTTTAATCCCGGTGAGCACGGTAACCGACTGATCGGCAACCCCCGCCGCCGACCAGCTGCCCATCATGTCGCGCTTGCTGTCGGCCAGCGGCCCGATAACCGCCACGGTGCCCGATTTTTTCAGCGGCAGCGTCTCGAGACGGTTTTTCAGCAGAACCAGGCTTTCACGCGCCACTTCCCGGGCCTCTTTACGATGCAGGCGGCTTTCGGCGTTGGTGTCCTGCGGGTCTGACTCCTTCGGCCCCAGGTGGCTGTACGGATCGTTGAACAGGCCCATGTCGTATTTGACGTTGAGCACGTGGCGCGTGGCGTCGTCCAGCTCCGCCATCGTCACCTTGCCGGACTTCACCAGATCCGGCAGGTATTTGCTGTAGTACTCGTCGCTCATGCTCATATTGATGCCGGACTTCAGCGCCACGCGCACCGCATCCTCCGGGTCGGAGGCAACGCCGTGCTTGATAAGCTCTTTGATCGCCCCGTGGTCGGAAACGGTAATGCCCTTAAAGCCCCAGTCGTCGCGCAGCACCTCTTTGAGCAGCCACGCGTCGGAGGTGGCCGGGGTGCCGTTGAGCGAGTTAAGCGCCACCATGACCGCGCCGCTGCCGGCATCCAGCCCCGCTTTGTACGGCGGCATATAGTCGTTGAACAGGCGCTGCGGGCTCATATCGACGGTGTTGTACTCTTTACCGCCCTCCACCGCACCGTAGGCGGCGAAGTGCTTCACGCTGGTCATCACCGAGTAGCGGTCCGCCGGGCTCTTGCCCTGCATCGACTCAACCATCGCCTTGCCCATCATGGTGGTTAAATAGGTATCTTCGCCAAAGCCCTCGGAGGCGCGTCCCCAGCGCGGATCGCGGGAGACGTCCACCATCGGCGCCCAGGTCATGTTGAGGCCATCGTCGGCGGCTTCATAGGCCGAAATACGCCCGACGGTGTTCACCGCGTCGAGGTTAAAGGAGGAGGCCAGGCCGAGGCTAATCGGGAAGACGGTGCGCTGACCGTGAAGCACGTCGTAGGCGAAGAACAGCGGAATTTTCAGCCGGCTGAGCTGCATTACCTGGTCCTGCATCACGCGGATATCCGAGCGGGTCACGGTGTTAAAGATAGCCCCGACCTGGCTCTCTTTGATCATCTCGCGGATCGCCTCTTTTGGGTTATCCGGCCCGACGCTAATCAGCCGCAGCTGGCCTATTTTTTCGTCCACCGTCATCTTCTTCAGCAGTTCGCTGACGAAGGCATCCCGCGCCTGCGGAGTCAAAGGATGGTTGCCGAACAGTTCATCCGCCAGCGCGGGTTGCAGCGCCAGGCTAACGGCGAGGCCTACAGTACAGAGCCATTTCATGGTTATCTCTCTTTCTTCCAGTAGCGAGGATTTTGGCGAAACCTATACTTTATCAATTTCGAACTGCGGCGCTCGTCGTTCCGACGCCGGCCCGTAAAGGGCGAGGCCGGCGGCGCGCAGCGGGTAAGGCGACAAGTATAATAAAAACCGCAGTTTGCCATAAACATAGGCGAGACGCCTGTAGAAAGCTCGGCTTCTGCTCTGATTTTTCGCAACATTCTTGCACCAAATTGTCATACAAAGCGCTATTCTTAGTGCAGAATTTTTTGTCCCACCACAAGGAGTGGATCATGTCATCTGCAGCAACATCACAAAACAACGCATTTCTGACAGAGCTGGCGCGGCTGGTTGGCTCCTCGCACCTGCTAACCGATCCGGCCAAAACCCAGCGCTATCGCAAAGGGTTCCGCTCCGGCCACGGCGACGCGCTGGCCGTGGTCTTTCCCGGAACGCTGCTGGAACTCTGGCGGGTGCTGAGCGCCTGCGTGGAGGCCGATAAAATTATTCTCATGCAGGCGGCGAATACCGGCCTCACCGAAGGCTCCACCCCGAACGGCAACGATTACGATCGCGACATCGTGATTATCAGCACCCTGCGCCTCGACAAGCTGCATCTGCTGGGTAAAGGCGAGCAGGTGCTGGCCTTCCCGGGCACCACGCTCTATTCGCTGGAGAAGGCGCTGAAGCCGTTTGGCCGCGAGCCGCACTCGGTGATTGGCTCCTCCTGCATCGGCGCATCGGTCATCGGCGGTATCTGCAATAACTCTGGCGGCTCGCTGGTTCAGCGCGGCCCGGCCTATACCGAGATGTCGCTGTTTGCGCAGATTGATGAGCAGGGCAAGCTGCGCCTCGTTAACCATCTGGGCATCGACCTCGGCACCACCCCGGAGCAGATCCTCAGCAGCCTCGACGACGATCGAATTAAAGATGAAGACGTCCTTCACGACGGCCGCCACGCCCACGATCATGATTACGTCACCCGCGTACGCGACGTCACCGCCGACACGCCGGCGCGCTACAACGCCGACCCCGATCGCCTGTTTGAGTCTTCGGGCTGCGCCGGCAAGCTGGCGGTCTTTGCCGCCCGTCTGGACACCTTCCCGGCGGAAAAGCGCCAGCAGGTGTTTTACATCGGCAGCAACAGGCCTGAAGTGCTGACCGAAATCCGTCGTCATATTCTTGCTGAATTTAAAAATCTGCCGGTGGCGGGGGAATATATGCACCGCGATATCTACGATATCGCCGAGCGCTACGGCAAGGACACCTTCCTGATGATCGACAAGCTCGGCACCGACAAAATGCCGTTCTTCTTCACCATGAAGGGCCGCACCGACGCGATGCTGGAGAAGGTGCCGCTGTTTAAGCCGCACTTCACCGACCGCTTTATGCAAAAAATCGGTCACGTTTTCCCGGCGCACCTGCCGGAGCGAATGAAAATCTGGCGCGATAAATATGAGCATCACCTGCTGCTGAAGATGGCGGGCGACGGCGTCGAGGAAGCCCAGGCGTGGCTGACGGAGTACTTTAAACAGGCCGAGGGCGATTTCTTCGTCTGCACGGCGGAAGAAGGCAGCAAGGCGTTCCTGCACCGCTTCGCCGCGGCGGGGGCCGCCATCCGCTACCAGGCCGTTCACGCCGACGAGGTGGAGGATATTCTGGCGCTGGATATCGCCCTGCGCCGCAACGACACCGAGTGGTTTGAGCATTTGCCGGCCGAAATCGACGACCAGCTGGTCTATAAGCTCTACTACGGTCACTTTATGTGCCACGTCTTCCACCAGGACTACATCGTTAAGAAAGGCGTGGATGCCCACGAGCTGAAGGAGAAAATGCTGGTGCTGCTAAAAGCGCGCGGCGCGCAGTATCCCGCCGAGCACAACGTCGGGCATCTTTACGAAGCGCCGGAGAGCTTAAAGCAGTTCTACCGCCAGAACGACCCGACCAACAGCATGAACCCGGGGATCGGCAAAACCAGCAAGCAAAAATACTGGGGCGAGCGCCGGGAGAGCGACGGCAGCGCCTCGTAGGCGCAGAGGCTAACCGCGAACTTCTTCGGCCTGACCTCGCCCGCGTGCGGCCGGGCCGAAGAACGATCCCTGCCGGGGCTATTCATCTACCGGGGTTATGTATTACGCTGCATGCCGAAGAAAACGCGTCCCCGGTAAACCTGGCTTAAGGAGCCCCACCATGTCCGAAGCGGATATGTTACACAGCGCTGAATTAGAAATCCGCGAAGCCCTGCCCGATGATGCTCACGCCATCGCCGCGCTGTACGTCTGGCACGTCCTCAACGGGCGCGCCTCCTTTGAAGATATTCCCCCCACCGTCGACGAAATGCGCAAGCGGATTAAAACCGTACGCGACAACGGCCTTCCGTGGCTGGTGGCGCTGTGGCGTGGGTCCATCGTCGGCTACTGCTACGCCACCTTTTACCGCCCTCGCCCGGCCTATCGCTACACCCTTGAAGAGTCGATTTACGTCGAATCAGGCATGGGCGGACGCGGCATCGGCAGCGCCCTGCTGTCGCAGCTCATCGCGAAGTGCGAGCAGGGGCCGTGGCGGCAGATGCTGGCGATCATCGGCGACGGGCACAATAACGCCGGTTCGCTGGCGATCCACAAAAAATTTGGCTTTAGCGTGGCGGGGCAGCTGCGCAGCGTGGGCTACAAGATGGGCGACTGGCGGGATACGCTGATTATGCAGCGCCGGCTTGGCGACGGCGATCTGACGATCCCGGAGTAGATGTGGGCGAGAACCCGCAGCGGCGTCGCCTGCGGGGAGAGCGCAAAAGCGCCGGGACGGGCAATCCCCGAGCCGGCGCTTTGGGCAAAGCCTGGCGTCCGATTAATCGTTCTGCGCGGTCTGCGCGCCGCCTTTCAGCATCGCATCCGCCATCTGCGCTTCGCGCTGCTTTTTATAGCTCAGAGCCGAAGCCGGAACCGGCATCACCTTCCCGGTCTCAATCCACGTCCGCAGGCGGCTGGCGTCGGCAAAGTGCGTATATTTGCCGAACGCATCCATCACCACCAGCGCCACCGGGCGCTGATTAATCACCGTGCGCATGATCAGGCAGTGGCCCGCGGCGTTGGTAAAGCCGGTTTTGGTCAGCTGAATATTCCAGTTATCGCGATACACCAGGTGGTTGGTGTTGCGGAACGGCAGCGTGTAGGCCGGCTGGGCGAACGTGGCCATATCCTCTTTGGTGGTGCTCAGCTGGCCAATCAGCGGATACTGCTCGGTCGCAATCAGCAGCTTAGTCAGATCGCGCGCGGTCGAGACGTTATGGATCGACAGGCCGGTCGGCTCGACGTAGCGGGTATGGGTCATGCCCAGCGCCTGCGCCTTGGCGTTCATCGCGCGAATAAAGGCGTCATAGCCGCCGGGATAATGGTGGGCGAGGCTCGCGGCGGCGCGGTTTTCTGAAGACATCAGCGCCAGCAGCAGCATGTTGCGGCGGCTGATTTGGCTGTTCAGGCGCACGCGTGAATAGATCCCCTTCATTTCCGGGGTGTGGCTGATGTCCACGCTCAGCATCTCATCCAGCGGCAGATGGGCATCAAGGACCACCATGGCGGTCATCACTTTGGTGATGGAGGCCATCGGGCGAACCAGATCCGGCTGGCTCTGGTAGACAATTTTTTTACTCGCAAGATCGACGATCATCGCGCTACCGGAAGCGATATCCGGCTGCATGGCGTGAACGGTCGCGGGGGTTTTTGCTATCGCCTGGGGCGCAAAAGGAACAGCCAGCAGCAAAGTCAGGCTGAGCAAAGAAACTCGAAATTTCGGCATGGTGAGCATTCTGAAAAGTATTTTTGCACGTTTGTACGTACGCTGCGGCGCTGAAGCAAAAACGACGCTGGCGGGAGCAATCATACCGCGCCACGGCCGCGCCTGGCTAATAAGAATAGTGAGCAAATGCTGCATTGCCAGCATAAAAATCCATTTATGCTGGCAATGTACGTTGTTAGAACAGCCGGTATCCGTAGCCCCACAGGATAACGGTTATCGCCAGCAGCACTTCCAGCACCAGCACCCCGATTGCGAGGGTGGAGCTGGCAAAGCTTAGCCCCTCTTCACGATTGATACTCAGGAAGGTTGGGATCCCGAGATAGAGCAGGTAGCCGGTGTAAAACAGCGCCACCGTGCCGACAAACGCGCACAGCCACACCAGCGGATAGAGCGCCACGATCCCGCTTAAAAACAGCGGCGTCGCGACGTAGCCGGCAAACACCATGCAGCGTTTTAGCGAGGGCCGCTGCGGATAGCTTCTCGCCATCCACCAGATGACCCGCCCCATCACCGCCACCCCGGCGAGCATCACGGCATAAAACAGCACCGCGAGCGCCAGCCCGGTAAACAGCGACGGTTTTATCACGGTGCCATCGCCGAAGTTCCAGCCCAGCTGCGTGGTGCCAATAAACGCGCAGATAACCGGAACCGCCGCCATGACCAGCACGTGGTGCGTATAGTGATGCGAAATCGTTTCGTTTTCGCTCTTGATAACGCTCATCTCTTGATTCGGATGAGAGAAGAGTCCCCAGACATGGTTCATAGCGTCCCCCTTGTCACGGCTTCGTACAGCAGTGATACAAGTATAATTCACCCTGAGAGATTATTTTGCGTACAGCGATAAAAAGGCACTTAACCTCATTTTAAGCGCCAGGGTGTATGCTTAGGCTTTAGGGTAAAAACGTCGCGTCATTCAGGACGGTTAAGAGTGGCGGCCGGGCCTGGCACAGGCCGCGCGTCGGCGCTGCCGGAAAGATGCCGCGAGGAGGGAGGATTTTTTGTATGGATATCAATAACCTGATTTCCCATTATGGCTACGCTGCGCTGGTCATCGGCAGCATAGCGGAAGGCGAAACTATCACCCTCCTTGGCGGGGTGGCGGCGCATCAGGGCTTATTGAAGTTTCCGCTGGTGGTCATTTCCGTGGCGCTGGGCGGGATGATTGGCGATCAGCTGCTGTACCTGCTCGGCAGGCATTTTGGCGGCCGGCTGCTGCGACGCTTTTCTCGCCAGCAGGCGCGGATCCGTAAGGCGCAGCGCATGATCCAGCGCCGCCCCTACCTGTTCGTCATCGGGACGCGCTTTATGTACGGCTTTCGCATCATCGGCCCGCTGCTGATCGGCGCCAGCCGCCTGCCGCCGAAGGTCTTTCTGCCGCTCAATATCCTCGGGGCGATCGTCTGGGCGCTGCTGTTTACCACCCTCGGCTACCTGGGGGGAGAAGCCATTGGCCCGTGGCTGCATCATCTTGATGGTCATCTCAAGCACGCAGTCTGGCTGATCCTTGCGGTTGTGCTGGTGTTCGCCGCGCACTGGTGGCTAAAGCGCCGCGAGGCGCAGAGGAAAGAGTAGCCGGATGCCCGACCGGCGCTGCCGCCGGGCAACGCCGCTACTTCGCGGCCTGGCGGTAGCCGCCGCCCAGCGCGGAGGTCAGCTGAATGTTGGCGTCCAGCCACTGACCGTGCAGGCGCAGCGCGGAAATCCGCTCTTCGAGCGCCGGCAGCTTCGCCATACTCACTTTCGAACCCGGCAGGATCCCGGCGTTCATCCGCGCCTGCGCCAGATCCACCATCCGCCCGGCGTCTTTTTCGACCTGCTGCTGCTGCTGATTTTTCTCCATCAGGGTCTCTACCTGGCTCGCCGCCTTCGCTACCTGATTCACCGCGTCAACGACCGCTTTGTTATACTTTGCCACCGACAGATTGTTCTGCGCGCTGACGATATCCAGGTTAGCGTTCAGGCGGCCGCTATCAAAGACAGGCAGCGTCAGGCCCGCTGAGATCCCCATCTGCTGCGCCGAGTGGCGGAACAGATCGCTTAAGTGCAGGGCATCCTGCTGCAGGAAGCCCATCAGGTTAATATCCGGATAGAACGCCGCTTTCGCCGCATCCACCTCGCTTAAAGAGGCTTCGATATACCAGTGCGCCTCCTGCAGATCCGGGCGGCGCGCCAGCAGCTCGTAGCCCAGCTCGGTCGGCATCTGCGTGCTGACGGCGGGCAGAGGCGCCGGACGGAGGTTCAGCGCCCGGCTCTGGCCGTTGGTTAAGGCCATCAGACGCGCCTCAATCTCCTTCATGCTGCCGGTGACATCGGCCAGCTGCTGATCGGTTTTGCTGACGTTGATATCGTTCTCCGCCCCCTCAACCGAGTTGGTGATCCCACGCTGGTACAGCGCGCGATCGACGCTGACGATATTGTTCTGCTCA
The DNA here is from genome assembly GCF_004362605.1 of Klebsiella sp. BIGb0149. Lineage (NCBI taxonomy): Bacteria > Pseudomonadati > Pseudomonadota > Gammaproteobacteria > Enterobacterales > Enterobacteriaceae > Klebsiella > Klebsiella sp. BIGb0149. The sequence continues at coordinate 792,560 of NZ_SNYG01000002.1, forward strand.
TCCTTCAGCTGCTGCAGCACGTTTTTCACCGCCGCCTCGGTCTGCCACTGCCAGTAGAGGCGCGCCACGCTGCTGGCCAGCAGCTCCCGGGTTTGCGCCTGCTCGGCTATCTGCGCCTTCACTTCGCCGATGCGGGCCTTCACCAGCGCGCGATTTTTCCCCCACAGATCCAGATCCCAGCCCGCCGTCAGGCCGAAGGTGCCGTTGGTGTACCACGGCCCGGTGTTGCCATCGGTATCGGTCGCGAAAGGCCCCATCAGCCCCTCTGAGGACATTTTCTGCCGCTCAACGTTGGCGGAAAAGTCCATCTCCGGGCCAAGGTTGGCCTGCGACATCCGCGCCTGGGCTTCCGCCAGCTTTATCCGCTGGTCGGCAATCTGCATATCCGGCGCGTTGGCTAAGGCGCGCTGAATCAGGCCGTTCAGCTGCGGATCGCGGTACTCTTGCCACCAGCTGTCGTGCGGCCAGCCGTTTTTCACGCTGGTAGGCAGCTCCGTTGCCACATGGGAGGCAGGGGTCTGCTGCTGCGGCGCGGTGCCGGTATCGTGTGACGGCGCGCAGCCGGCCAGCGCAATGACCAGGGGCAGCCCGGCGATAACGCGTTTGCTCAGATTCAGGTTCATGAGATAGGTCAGATGACTTAATAAGGTCGGTTATAATAAATTAATTGCCTTCGCGCCGTTAAGTAAAGCGTGTGGCTTGCCAAATCATATGGTTAAAAATAAATAAATGAATTCACGGAGTGAACATGAGCCAGAATATTTACGATGATCCGCGTTTTTTCGCCGGCTACGCTACCCTCGACCGTTCGGTAAAGGGCCTTGACGGCGCGCCGGAGTGGCCCGCCATTCAGCAGATGCTGCCGCCGCTATCCGGCCTGCGGGTGGTCGATCTCGGCTGCGGCTACGGCTGGTTCTGCCGCTGGGCTCGCGACCAGGGCGCGGCGCAGGTGAGCGGGCTGGATATCTCCAGCCGCATGCTCGAACGCGCGCGCGAAATGAGCGAGGGTCAGGATATTGACTACCGCTGCGCCGATCTGCAGACCCTGACGCTGCCCGCCAACGGCTGCGAGCTGGTCTACAGCTCGCTGGCCCTGCACTATCTGCCGGACGTGGCCCCGCTGTTCGCCACCGTTTATCAGGCGTTAACCCCCGGCGGCACGCTGCTCTTTTCCGCCGAACATCCGGTCTATACCGCGCCGCTGCGTCAGGGCTGGCAGGAAGATGCCGCGGGGCAAAAAAGCTGGCCGGTCAGCCACTATCAGCAGGAGGGTGAGCGCATCAGCAACTGGTTTGCCGATGGGGTAAAAAAACAGCACCGCAAGCTCGCCAGCTGGATAAACCTGCTGGTTGCCGCCGGCTTCGTGATTGAACATCTTGACGAATGGGGCCCGACGGCGGCGCAAATTGCCGCCCAGCCGGGCCTCGATGAAGAAAAAGAACGGCCGATGATCTTTTTACTGCGCGCGCGTAAGCCGGCGTAACCGGCTGGCGGCCCGGAGCGGCTTACTCTTTCAGGCTGGCGCCGTTGCTGGCAATAACCTCTTTATACCAGCTAAAGCTCTTCTTCCTGCTGCGCGCCAGCGTACCTTTCCCCTCGTCGTCACGATCGACGTAAATAAAACCGTAGCGCTTGGAGAGTTCGGCCTTCGAGGCGCTCACCAGGTCGATGGGCCCCCAGCTGGTGTAGCCCATCAGCTCGACGCCGTCGTCGATAGCCTCCCGCGCCTGCAGCAGATGATCGTTCAGGTAGGCGATGCGGTAGTCATCATTGATGCTGCCGTCCGCTTCGACCTTGTCCTTCGCGCCGAGGCCGTTTTCCACGATAAACAGCGGCTTTTGATAGCGATCCCACAGGACGTTAAGCAGCGTGCGCAGGCCCAGCGGGTCGATTTGCCAGCCCCACTCCGAGCTCGCGAGGTGCGGGTTGGGCACCATGCTGAGAATGTTACCGCGCGCCTTTTTATTCAGCTCCTCGTCGGCGGTCACGCAGCCGGTCATGTAGTAGCTAAAGGAGATAAAATCGACGGTCTCCTTCAGCGCCGCGCGGTCGGCGTCGGTTATCTCAAGGCTGATATCCTGCTCGCGGAAATAGCGCAGCATATAGCCCGGATAGGCGCCACGGCACTGCACGTCGCCGAAGAACTGCCAGCTGCGGTTCTGCTGCAGGGTCTCAAAGATATCTTCAGGACGGCAGCTGAGCGGATACATCAGGCCGCCGAGCAGCATATTGCCGATTTTCCCGTCTTCGACTATCTCATGGCAGGCCTTAACCGCCAGCGCGCTTGCCACCAGCTGATGATGTATCGCCTGGTAGACCGCCGCCTTGCTGCTGCCCTCCGGCAGACCGACGCCGGTCATCGGCGCATGCAGGGACATGTTGATTTCGTTAAAGGTGAGCCACAGCTTGACCTTATGCTGATAGCGGGCAAACACCGTGCGCGCATAGCGCTCAAAGAAGCCGATGACCTCGCGCCCGCCCCAGCCGCCGTAGTTTTTCACCAGCGCCCACGGCATTTCGTAATGCGACAGCGTCACCAGCGGGGTGATGTTGTGCTGCGCCAGCTCATCAAACAGCCGGTCATAGAAGGCCAGTCCGGCTTCGTTCGCTTCGCTATCGTCGCCGTTGGGGAAAATGCGCGTCCAGGCAATCGACACCCGCAGGCAGTTAAAGCCCATCTCCGCGAACAGGCTGATATCTTCCGGATAGCGGTGGTAGAAGTCGATGGCGATATCCTTGATGCCGCTGTCGCCGGCCACGCGTTCAACCACGTCGCCAAATACGCCGTGCGGCTGAACGTCTGACGTCGACAGCCCCTTCCCCTCTTCAAGATACGCCCCTTCCACCTGGTTTGCCGCGGTCGCGCCGCCCCATAAAAATGTTTTTGGGAATGTCTTCATCTCTCTCTCCTGTGATTAATGGCTGACGGACAGCAGCGGCTGGCCGGCGTCAACCACGCTGCCAGATACAATATCAACGCTGCGATAGCCGTCGCTGTTACTGATAATAATCGGGGTTGCCAGGTCATAGCCGGCATCCAGAATCGCCTGGCGATCGAACTCCAGCAGCAGGTCACCGGCCTGCACCCTGTCCCCTTCCTTCACGTGGGCGGTAAAGGGCTCGCCGTTGAGCTTAACGGTGTCGATACCGACGTGGATCAGCAGCTCAATGCCGCTGTCGCTGAGCAGGCCAATCGCGTGTTTAGTCTGGAATAGGGAGGCCACTTCGCCAGAGAACGGGGCGATGACCTTGCCGGTGGCGGGAATGATCGCCACGCCCTGCCCCAGTAGACCGCTGGCGAAGGTGCCGTCGGGAACCTTCTCCAGCGCCAGAACGCTGCCGGACATCGGGGCCAGAATATCGTTTTCGCCTGCCGGAGCGGTGACGACGGCGGCCTCCCCGGCGCCGCTCTTCGGCATCCCGGCGACAAAGGTCAGCACGCAGGAGATAACCAGCGCGGCAACGATACCGATCGCGCCGCCCCACAGGGTGGTGTCAATGCCCTGCGGCGGGATCATCTGCGCAAGGGTGAAAATGTTGGCAAAACCGAAGGAGTAAACGTGGGTGTTGCTAAAACCGACAATCGCCCCGCCGATCGCCCCGGCCACGCAGCCGAAGATAAACGGCCGACGCAGCGGCAGGTTCAGGCCGTAGATAGCCGGTTCGGTGACGCCAAAAATCCCGGCAGAGATAGCCGACCCGGCCAGCACCTTCTGCCGCGCGTCGCGGCTGCGCAGGAAAATCCCCAGCGCGGCCCCCACCTGCCCCATCACCGCCGGCAGCAGCATCGGCAGCATAGAATCCTGACCGAGCACCGCCAGGTTATTGATCATCAGCGGCACCAGCCCCCAGTGCAGACCAAAGATCACGCACACCTGCCACAGGGCGCCCATTGCGGCCCCTGCCAGCCACGGCGCAACCGCGTAGATAATCTGGTAACCGTGGGCCAGCAGCTGGCTCAGCCAGGTGGCAACCGGGCCGATAGCCAGGAAGGTCAGCGGCACCACCACCGCCAGGCAAATGGCCGGGGTGAAGAAGTTTTTCATCGCTGCCGGCAGCACCGCGTTGCTGCGCCGCTCCAGCCAGCAGCTGGCCCACGAGGCGAGAATGATCGGGATAACCGACGAGCTGTAGTTGATAAAGGTCACCGGAATGCCGAGGAAATACGCCGCCCCGGCTCCCGATACCTGGCTGGCCTCAAAGGCCTGAATCATCAGCGGGTGGGTTAACGCCCCGCCGATAACCATGGTGATAAACGGATTGCCGCCAAACTTTTTGCCGGCGGTATAGCCTAAAAAGAGCGGGAAGAAGAAGAACAGCGAGTCGCTGGCGGCAAACCAGATCTGATACGTCGCCTGCTGCGGAGCCAGCCAGCCGCACACCACCGCCAGCGCCAGCATGCCCTTAAGGATCCCCGACGCCGCCAGGACGCCGATAAACGGGGTAAAGATGCCGGACACCACGTCAATAACCTGACCGAGAACCGAGGTTTTCTCGCCCGTTTCCGCCGCCGGCTCGCTGTCGTCGGTCAGCCCGGCTTCGCTGCGCACCGCCTGCCAGACGTCGTGAACGTGGTTGCCGATCACCACCTGAAACTGGCCGCCGCTTTCGACCACCATAATGACGCCCGGATTCATCTTCAGCCCTTCCGCGTCCGCTTTTTTATTTTCTTTAAGCTTAAAGCGCAGCCGTGTAGCGCAGTGAACCAGACTCACAATATTCTCTTTGCCACCAACCCGGCTAAGAATATCCTGCGCGAGTGCTTTATATTCCATGCTGTTTTCCTTGACTTCAGCCGCCCGCGGGCGGCCCGTGACTGAGTGTTAAAATAAAAAAAAACCCGAGAACAACGCCGGATGGCGTCGCGCTCAGGTTTTGCCTGCGTTATGCAGTAACAATCCAATTTTTGGTCGCTGGAGGCTAACGCCCCTCTTTTCTTACCCGTTCAATATGAATGGCAAGAAACATAATCTCTTCCGTCGTCAGCTGCCGCTGATAGCTTTTCTGCAGATGTCGAGCCACGGTTTCCGCACACTTCCACGCCCTGGGGTAGTTGTCCTTCACCGCGCTGTGCAGCGTCACGTCATCATCTTCCACCACCGTGCGGGTCAGCATCCGCTGGGCGAAGAACTTCAGGTGGGTAACAAAGCGCTGGTAGCTTAACGACTCTTCGTCATAGTTCAGCTGCAGCTGATACTTCACCAGCTGCAGAATTTCCTGCATCACCCGGGTGACGTGCATCACTTCCGGCATTTCGCTGTTGAGCTGGGCGGTAACCAGATGCAGGGCAATAAACCCGGCCTCGTCTTCGGCCAGCTCAACGCCGAGCCGCCGGGCAATAATCGCCCGCGCCTCCTGCCCCAGCTCAAACTCTTTCGGATACAGCCGCTTAATTTCCCACAGCAGGACGTTGCGGATGGTCACGCCGTTTTTCTGCCGCTCAATGGCGAAGTGGCAGTGATCGGTCAGGGTGATGTACAGGCTCTCCTGCAGTTTGCCCAGCCGCCCGCGCGCCAGCTCAATAATTCGGTCGCAGGTGGTCATCACTTCCAGCGGTATCTGGCTGAGTAACTCCCCCAGGCGGCCCACCAGCTCATCGCTGTGCAGCGCGAAGACCTTTTCAATTTTACTTTCATCCAGCGAGTCGCCGACGCGTTTCTGAAAGGCGAGCCCTCGCCCCATTACGACCTGCTCGCGCTGCTGCTCGTCGAGAATAACCACCACATTGTTATTAAGAACTTTGGCGATTTGCATATGAACCCCGGAAACAAAAAAACCTGACCCCCGACAAATGCCAGGAAATCAGGTTTTGCCTGCCTAAGCAGTAGCAATCCAACTCCAGCACTGTAGCAACTTCTTTCTTTGTCTCAACTACCCAGGCAGAGAAACGTGATACAGATCGCGGCTAACAGCGTATCGCCGCGGCGTTTTTTAGAAAGTGACCACCGTTTTCCACTCCACCACCCACGCATCCTGGGTCTCTGCGACGCCGCCGGGACGGTGCCAGTACTGCAGGCCTGGCTGCAGCTCGAGCCAGGAAATTGGGCGGAAGCGGTAATAGAGTTCGGCGTTCAGCGAATGTCCGGCCACCGGCTGATAGCTGGCATCATAGTAGTCCGTGGCGCCGCTGATTTGGTTCATATAGCGCTGATTGCGGGCGTAGCTGTCGCTCATATCCATCCAGGTCAGGCCAAAGCCAATCCAGTCCGCCGGTCGGGCGTCAAACAGGCCGCGATAGCGCATCGAGGCGGCCACGGCGGTATGAATATAGTTGCTGCGCTGGTCGCTGTAGCTGCCGCTCAGCGACAGGCTCATGCCGCGCTCAGGATCGTCGGCGTGCCGGGTGACCTGCTGGTTGAGCCCGCCGTACAGGAACCAGGTCCGGTTATGCTGAGCATAGCCGTCGGGGTCCGTCGCGCCGGGGCCGCCGGATTTGCCGTAATAGAGATCGCTCTGCGGCGCGTTGGTGAACAGCACGCCAAGGTTATAGGCGCCAGGCAGGTCGTTAATCGTCGGGCGAGCCTCAATTTCCAGCGGCAGCAGCACGCCTTTACTGCCTTTCGTCGACCAGCTCCACGCGTGGCTGCGGGAAGCGGCCTGCGGGTTCTGCTCCATCACCCCGCCCTTCAGGGTGAGCGTCGGCATCAGCTTATATTCGAAGGTGGTCCCCCAGGTATGCACGTTCCAGTTATTCCACGTCAGCGAGTTGGCGGATTTACCGCCGCACTGCGAGAGCAGCTGGAAGTCGCAGGGAATGATCTGATCGAACGTCTGCACTTTGTTCATCATGCCGATTCGCCAGGTCAGGCGCCGGTCGTCAAAGCTGCGGGCGAAGGTGAGCCAGCCGAGGCGGGTAATGGACTGCCCGCCCCAGCTCTCCTGGGAGAGATCGTTAAAGTTAACCCGCGGATCCTGCAGCCGCCTGGTGGTCAGATTGTCGTCGTGGTTACGGTTGACGATATTCCCTTCGATGCGCGCGTCGGGGATCCCGGTCCAGCGCTCGAGATCCTGGTTAAAGGTCAGCGCCAGCTGGTCGATATAGGCCAGATGCTTATCATGGTTGTAGCCGCCGCCGGCGTTATAGCCCATTTCATTGAGATAGCCGAGGTTATAATTAAATCCCAGATCGGTAAGTATCGGGCGAATGCCTGCCATATCACCCAGCAGCCCTTTTTGCGGGTTTTCAAAACCTAACACGCTACCGTTCCACGCCGGCGGTTGCGCAGCCAAGGCCGGCGGCGTCAATAGTGAAAATGCCAGCAGAGAGAACAGGCGATTTATTTTTTTATCGTTCATAGATATATCCAACCTGACTGAGTAAAGGTAATAGCTGTCCGCAGGCAATAAAATTGCCCGTTTTTAATTTATTTTTTTATTTTTGGAGAAAGGGGCGTTGTCGGTCATTAAACCGCTTAGCCGCATCGCACCTTTATTTACAACTCATTGTTTTATTTAATAATTAAACCCCCCATAAATTGAAGGCAAAAAAAAACCTAAGCACTCCCCACCACGACTGGCGGAAGTGCTTAGGTTTTGCCTGTAATCAGTAGCAACCCTGAATATTAGAACGGCACAATATCACTCCCTTAGTGAAATTCCCATCAGCAGAAACTTCCTAAGTAATAATCTGTGAGCGAATTAACACTCCTGAGATTAATAACGGGCGATAGCGGCGGCAATTTCGGCAGAGGTTTTTAGGGTACGGATCTCATTAAATACCCCCAGCGCTTCGGTATATTCTTTACGTAAATAGCTGAGCCACTGCTTGATGCGGGCTACGTGATAGAGGCCGGTATCGCCCTGCTTTTCCAGACGGGTATATTTTTGCAGCAGCAGCACGACCTGCGGCCACGGCATCCGCGGTTCGTTGTATTTTATCACCCGGCTTAAGTTCGGCACGTTCAGCGCTCCCCGGCCGATCATCACCGAGTCGCAGCCGGTGGCCGCCAGGCACGCCTGCGCGCTCTGCCAGTCCCAGATTTCGCCGTTGGCCACCACCGGGATCGTCAGACGGCGGCGGATCTCGCCGATCGCCTGCCAGTTGATGCTCTCCGCCCTGTAGCCCTCTTCTTTGGTGCGTCCGTGAACCACCAGCTCGCTGGCGCCCGCCTGCTGTACGGCGTCGGCAATTTCAAACCGCCGCTCGCCGCTGTCCCAGCCGAGGCGCACTTTTACGGTCACCGGCAGGTGGTCAGGCACCGCTTCACGCATGGCCTTCGCGCCGCGATAAATCAGCTCCGGATCCTTCAGCAGCGTCGCGCCGCCGCCGCTGCCGTTAACCAGCTTTGACGGGCAGCCGCAGTTCAGGTCAACGCCCCACGAGCCGAGCTCCACCGCCCGGGCGGCGTTCTCCGCCAGCCACTGCGGATACTGCCCGAGCAGCTGCACGCGCACGCGGGTTCCGGAGGGCGTCCGGCTGTGGTGATGCAGCTCCGGGCAGAGTCGGTAAAACGATTTTGCCGGCAGCAGCTGGTCCACCACGCGCAAAAATTCGGTGATGCACAGATCGTAATCGTTGACTTCGGTCAGCAGCTCGCGCACCAGCGAATCGAGCACGCCTTCCATCGGCGCCAGTAATACCCGCATATTGTTATTCATTGCCCGGAAAAAAAGAGGCGCTATGTTAGCGCCTCTCCGTGCCGGTTGAAAGGGCTCCGTGCGGGTTTTCCCGCCGCCGGCGCCGCGGTGGCCTGCGCTAGCGCGGCTGCAGGCAGTTATCTTCCTTCCAGCCGTACAGCCACTCGATGCCGCGATAGAACTCGGCCTGGGTTTTGCCCTTCCACAGCAGGTTGCGTACCTGGCGTTCGACGCCTGCGGCATGGTAGATCCGCCCCATTTCCCGAGTTGACCAGACGATGCGCGCGGTGCGCGGAATTCGCACCGATTCATACAGCGCAAACGCGCGGGCGGCATCGCCGTCGCAGTGCGCCAGCGCTTTGCCAAGGGTGACCGCATCCTCCAGCGCCATGCAGGCGCCCTGGGCCATATACTGCGCCACCGGATGGGCCGCGTCACCGACCAGAGTGATACGCTCGTTGCCCCACTTCTCGACCGGTTCGCGATCGGCGGTGGACCAGCGCCGCCACGAGGTGGGTTTATCCAGCATCTGCCTTGGGCGCGGATGGATCCCCTGGAAGTAGGAGAGCACCTCCTCTTTGCTGCCGTCGCGTACGCCCCACTCCTCCTGCTGGCGGCTGTGGAACGTCACCACCAGGTTATACTGCTTACCGCCGCGCAGCGGGTAGTGCACCAGATGGCAGTGCGGCCCGGCCCACAGCACCGGCGCGTTGATGCGCAAATCTTCCGGCATATCCGCCGCTTCAACCACCGCCCGGTACACCACGTGGCCGGTGACCCGCGGCGAGTCGTCCAGCAGGCTCTGGCGGACCACCGACTTCACGCCGTCGCAGCCGATCAGGATATCCGCACTCCAGCCGTTGCCGCGATCGTCAAATACCGTCACCTCGTCGGCGCTCTGGCGGATATCGACCACCTGGGTTGAGGTGCGGTACTCCACGTCGGGATGGGTTAACGCCGCTTCCCAGACGGTGGCATGAATATCTGCCCGATGGATAACCGCGTAGGGGCCGCCAAAATGGTCGCGGAAAGCCTGCCCGGTTTTAATCTGCACCACCTCTTCGCCATTCACCGCATCCATCATGGTGATGTGATCGGTGAAGACGGCGCGCTGGCGGGCTATTTCGCCCACGCCCAGGCTATCCAGCGCCGAAAAGGCGTTGGGGCCAAGCTGGATGCCGGCGCCAATTTCGCCGATCTCATGGGCCTTCTCCAGCAGCATCACCTTGATGCCCTGGCGCGCCAGGGAGAGCGCCGTCGCCGCGCCGCCAATTCCCCCGCCGACAATCGTTGCTCGCGTCACTTTCGCCATGCTCTGTCCCCCTAGGCCGGAATTTTGTCTTGTTGATTTTCCGGCGCGGCGGCGATAAACGCCGGAAGCCGGGTACAGGCGTCATAGACCGCCTGGCAGCGCGGATAGTGGCTCAGGTCGCAGCCCATGCGCTGGGCGTTGGCCCACTGCGGCACCAGGCAGCAGTCGGCCAGCGTCGGCGTCTCGCCGACGCAGAACGCGCCGGACCGGGCGTGGCGCAGCAGCTGCTCCACCGCGCTGAGCCCCTGCTGGACCCAGTGCGCATACCAGCGCTGTTTGTCCTCTTCGCTCACCTTCAGCTCATCGCTAAGGTAGCGCAAAACGCGCATGTTATTAATCGGATGAATATCGCAGGCGATGGCGTAGACGATCTCCAGCACCCGCATCCGCGCCGGATCCTGCTGGGGCAACAGCGGCGTCTGCGGATAGTGCCGGTCGAGCCAGTCGGCGATCGCCAGCGACTGGCCCAGGGATTCGCCCTCGTCGGTCATCAGCGTAGGCACCAGCCCGACCGGATTCAACCGTCGGTACTCGAGGGCGTTTTGCTGGCCGATACGAATATTGACGCCCACGCTCTGGTAGGCGATCCCCTTCAGCGCCAGGGCGATACGCACCCGGTATGAAGCGGAGCTATTGAAAAAACTGTATAGCTTCATCGCTCACCTCATACCACGCGCACGGCGATGGGCGTCAGGCCATCCACGCCGCCGCTAATCACATCCCCTTTCACTACCGCGCCAACGCCTTCCGGGGTGCCGGTGAAAATCAGGTCGCCGGGCTGCAGCTCGAAGAAGCCGGAGAGATAGCTGATGGTTTCGTTAACCGACCAGATCAGATGGCGAATATCGCTACGCTGATGGTCTTCGCCGTTCACCTGCAGCCAGATCGCCGCCTCATTGACCGTCACGCTATCCGCTCTGTGCAGCGGCGCAACCGGCGCGGAGAGATCGAACGCCTTGCCGATTTCCCACGGACGCCCCATCTGGCGCATTTCCATCTGGCGGTCGCGGCGGGTCATATCGAGGCCGGTCGCGTAGCCCCAGATATAGTCGTGAGCCTGCTCCAGCGGAATATCGCTGCCGCGCTTGCCGATCGCCACCACCAGCTCGATTTCGTAGTGGTAGTTGTCCGTCTGCGCCGGATAGGGCAAATCGAGGGTTTCGCCTGCGGCAACCGCCACCACCGCATCGGCCGGTTTACAGAAGAAAAACGGCGGCTCGCGGTCCGGGTCAAAGCCCATTTCACGGGCGTGAGCGGCATAGTTACGCCCCACACAGTAGACGCGGCGCACGGGGAACTGTTCATCGCTGCCGACAACGGGAACGGTAACCGGGGCCTGGGGAGCAAAAACGTATTGAGTCATGATCGAGTCCTTATGATTAGTAGCGCGCTTCGCGGAACAGGCCGAGGGTTTCCTGGACCGGGCGGTCCGAGAAGCTGAATAACACCGTCTCCTGCGCTGCGGTGAAAGAGACGCCGTGCCAGGTCGGCACCACGAAGATGTCTTTCGCCTGGAAGGTAAAGGTTTGCTCGCCGACGGTAACCTGCCCGCTCCCTTCGACGACGTGGTAGATAGTGCTGTCGGTGGTTTTCGCGGTCCGCGAGCTAAAGCCTTTAGGCAACAGCTGCAGGAACGCGCCCATTGACGGCATCGGGTAGCCGCCGGTGAGCGGATTGACGTAGCGCATTTTGTAGCCGTCCCACTCGTCGGCGGCCCCCATGTTTGTCAATTCATGCAGCGCATCGCGGCTGCGGTCATAGCGATAGTTAAAGATCGGCGAGGAGTTGCCCACCTGGTGGCGCAGCGGCAGCATATTGGCGGCGTAGCGCGGCAAATAGTCGCCCTCCTTGCGGGTGACCGGCTGCTGATCCTCAGGGTAATCTTCGGCAAAGCCGCAGCCCAGATAGTTCACCAGCGGCAGGTCGAGGCCGTCGAGCCAGATAACCGGCTCATCGCCGGGGTTGCCGTGGTCGTGCCAGCGCCACTGCGGAGTGAGAATAAAGTCGCCGGGACGCATCGCCGTCCGCTCGCCGTCAACGGCGGTAAAGGCCCCTTCGCCCTCCACGACGAAACGCAGCGCCGACTGATTATGTCGATGGCTCGGCGCCACCTCGCCGGGCATGATCAGCTGCAAACCCGCATACAGCGAGGAGGTAATAGAGGAGTGGCCGCGCAGGGCCGGGTTCTCCAGCACCAGCACCCGGCGCACCGCTTCTTTGGCGCCAATCAGCCGGCCGCTTTCCAGCAGCAGCGGGCGAATTTCCTGATAATTCCAGTAGGCCGGCGCGCAGTTGGCGTTCGGCGTTTTCGGCACCAGATGATGCAGCGACTCCCACAAAGGCGTCAGGTTCTGGCCCGATATATGCTCGTAAAACTGCTGGCGACCGCCGGGAACTTCCGTTGCGTGCTGAGACATGATTGTTCTCCTTATTTATTCACGATGCCCGCGGAGGGCAGCGCGTCGGGTACGGTAATCGGATTGCGGACCACCAGGGTCAGCAAAATCAGCATTCCTGCGCTAATCGCGGCCGGAACGGCGATGACGAAAAACAGGGTATCGAATGAGAAATTCATCGCCATCATCATGCCGCCGGAGAGAGAGCCGACGATGGCTCCGCAGCGGCCGACGGCGTTTGACCAGCTGACGCCGGTGGCGCGGCTCTGGGTCGGATAGAGCGTGGCCGTCAGCGCGTTAAGACCCACCTGCGAACCGCTGACGCCAATCCCGGTGCCGAAAATCGCCAGCGCCATCAGCCACAGGCCATTCTCGCTAAGGCCAATCATCACGATGCAGACCGCGCCCAGGCAGTAGCTCAGCGCCAGCACCCGATACGGATTGAAGCGATCCATCAGCACGCCGAGCAGCAGCGCGCCGAAGGTGCCGCCAATCTGGAAAGCGGCGGTGACCCATGAGGCATGCTGCAGGTCGATGCCGCGATGGTTGAGCAGCGTCGGCATCCAGCTGGAAAGCAGGTAGATAATCAGCAGGCTCATAAAGAACACCACCCACAGCATCAGGGTAATGGGCAGTTGGCGGCCAACGAAAAGCTGGCCGATGCTGCCTTTGGCGCCGGTGGCCGGTTCATCCAGCCAGAAATGGGTGTGCTCATAGCGCTCGCCGGTAATGGCGCCGACGGTCTTCGCAATCACCGGCTGCGGCAGCCGGCGGCGGATCTGCCAGCGCGGGGATTCCGGCAGCACCGCCAGCAGCGCCGCGGCCAGCAGCAGAGGCAGAACGCCGCCTAGCGCCAGGATGCCGTGCCAGCCAATCTGCGCCACCAGCTGGGCGCTGACCACGCCGCCTAACGCTGAACCGAGGGTAAAGCCGCAAAACATCAGGGTCACCAACGCGCCGCGCCGCCGGGCGGGCAGATACTCCGAGGTCATGGTAATGGTGTTCGGCATCGCCCCGCCGAGGCCAAGGCCGGTGAGGAAGCGCAGGATAACCAGCGTCTCAAGGTCGGGGGAAAAGGCCGAAAGCAGGCTAAACAGGCCAAATAGCGCGACGCAGAACTCAATGACCCGCTTGCGACCGAAGCGGTCGGAAAGCGGACCGCACAGCAGAGCGCCGGCGGTTAAGCCCAGCAGGCCTGCGCCAAACAGCGGCGCGAGCTCGCTGGCGCTGAGCTGCCAGTGGGCGCGAATATCGGGGGCGATAAAACCAATGGCGGCGGTATCAAAACCGTCAAGCATGACCACCAGAAAACAGCAGATAATCACGCGCCACTGCCGGGCACCTATCGGAGCGGCGTCCAGCAGCGTTTGCAATTCACGTCGTTGAGTCATCGTTATGCCTCAGTGTAGGGAGGAGGAGATGTTGTATTTATTTCTTTTATGTTGCGATTTTGTAACCCAGGCGATGAAATGTACAATGGTATCTCGGGCATAGACATAACCTGGAGGTTATAGCTAATGGCAAACTGGACGCAAAAACTGAAGCTGCATCATCTGCAAATGCTGGTGGCGCTCGGCGAGCAGGGCAACCTGACGCAGGTGGCGAAAATGATGAATATTACCCAGCCCGCGCTCTCTAAATGGCTGACTCAGTTTGAAGAAGAGGTCGGCATGCTGCTGTTCGAACGCCATAGCAAAGGCCTACGCCCCTCCGAAGGCGGCAAGCTGCTGCTGCAGCACGCCCAGAGGCTGATCAACGATATGTCCCGCTCGCAGTATGAGATCGAGCGCTTTAAACAGGGCGGGCTGGTGGGTAGCCTGATGATCGGCTGTTCGCCGGTGGCCACCGACTGCGTTGCGCTGGCCATTCTCTCGCTGCTCAAGGAGATGCCGAGCCTGCATCTGAACATTGAGGAAAAGGTGATGACCCCCCTGCTTCACGATCTGCTCTCCGGAGTGGTGGACGTCGTGGTGGGACGGGTGGGCGGACGGGCGCTGGAGCTGCCGCTTAACTATCGGGTGCTGTACACCGAGCCGGTGTGCTTCGTCGCCCGCCCCGATCACCCGCTGGCGCAGATGCCGAGCCTCGGCTGGGCCGACCTCGCCCACTGGCGCTGGATAGTCTGGCCAACCGGCACGCCGATCCGCCTGAGCATTGACAACGCCCTGGTGGATAACGGCGTTATGCTGCCGGAAAATACCATCGAGTCGGCGTCGATGAACGTCACCAGCAATCTGCTGCAAAGCAGCGATATGATCTCTATTCTTTCTTTACGTCTGGCGCAGCGCTTTGCCGAACAGCAGCAGCTGGCAATTCTTAATTTGCCGCGCATCGAACAAAAAGGTAGCGTCGGGGTATTCTGGCGAAAAAGTGAAACGCCATCGCTTGCCCTCAGCCGGTTTCTTGATTATTTATCGCAGGCATCGTAGCCGTGTCGCTGCCCGCGCGGGGCTTCCATTTATCTATCCCCGCTATGCGTATTATTCATGATGTGATCGGTAGCACATTTCCGGGTTTAATTGTATGATGAATGCGGTTCATCAAGGGTTATTACCATGAGTCAATCACTGATTATTATCTGGCAGTATCTGCGGGCTTTTGTGCTGATTTACGCCTGCCTGTACGCCGGGATTTTTATCGCCTCCCTGCTGCCCATCACCATCCCCGGCAGCATTATCGGGATGCTGATTTTGTTCGTCCTGCTGGCGCTGCAGATTATGCCGCCGAAGTGGGTTAATCCCGGCTGTAACGTGCTGATTCGCTATATGGCGCTGCTGTTCGTGCCCATCGGCGTGGGCGTAATGCAGTACTGGGATTTGCTCCGCGCTCAGCTCGGCCCGGTCGCCGTCTCCTGTACCATCAGCACGCTGGTCGTTTTTCTGGTTGTCAGCTGGAGCTCTCACCTGGTGCACGGCGAACGCAAAGTGGTCGGCCAAAAAGGAAGCAAAAATGATGCATGAAATCTGGTGGTCACTGCCGCTGACGCTGATCGTGTTTTTCCTCGCCCGCAGGCTGGCAGCGCGCTTTAAATTTCCGCTGCTCAACCCGCTGCTGGTGGCGATGGTGGTCATCATCCCTTTTCTGCTGCTGACCGGCATCTCCTACGATCGCTATTTTCAGGGCAGTAAGATCCTCAACGATCTGCTGCAGCCTGCGGTGGTGGCGCTGGCCTTTCCTTTATACGAGCAGCTCCACCAGATTCGCGCCCGCTGGAAATCGATTATTACCATCTGCTTTATCGGCAGCGTGGTGGCGATGGTCACCGGGACCACCGTGGCGCTGTTAATGGGCGCAACGCCGCAAATCGCCGCGTCGATCATGCCGAAATCGGTCACCACGCCGATTGCGATGGCGGTCAGCGGCAGCATTGGCGGTATTCCGGCAATCAGCGCGGTATGCGTTATCTTCGTCGGCATCCTCGGCGCGGTTTTCGGCCATACGCTGCTCAACCTGATGCGCATCCGCACCAAGGCCTCACGCGGCCTGTCGATGGGTACCGCCTCGCACGCGCTGGGCACCGCGCGCTGCGCGGAGCTGGATTACCAGGAGGGGGCCTTCAGCTCGCTGGCGCTGGTGCTGTGCGGAATTATTACCTCCCTGGTTGCGCCGTTTTTGTTCCCGGTCATTTTAGCCGCGGTGGGATAAATTGTGATTAAAGTCACATTTATTAATGCAACGCAATGGAGTTGCACAAACAATGAGATATTAATCACATATACAGGCCATCGCCGCCCGTACACTAGATTTCCATTACATTGTTATGAGGCAACGCCATGCACCCACGTTTTCAAGCTGCTCTCCCTCAACTGACGGCAGACCTGCAGACGGCAATCGCCCCGATGCTGACCGACCCGCATTTCCCGGCCATGCTCGATGCAGACCAGGTCGCCGCGCTGCAAAGCGCAACCGGCCTCGACGAAGACGCGCTGGCCTTTGCCCTGCTGCCGCTGGCCGCCGCCTGCGCGCGCGCCGACCTCTCGCATTTTAACGTTGGCGCTATCGCGCGCGGCGTCAGCGGGCGCTGGTATTTCGGCGGCAATATGGAATTCCTCGGCGCGACCATGCAGCAAACCGTCCATGCGGAGCAGAGCGCCATCAGCCATGCGTGGCTACGCGGCGAAAAATCCCTGCTGGCCATCACCGTTAACTACACGCCCTGCGGCCACTGTCGTCAGTTTATGAATGAGCTCAACAGTAGCCAGGTGCTGCGCATCCACCTGCCGGGCCGCGAGGCGCATTCGCTGCAGCACTATCTGCCGGACGCGTTTGGTCCTAAGGATCTGGAGATCAAAACGCTGCTGATGGACGAGCAGGATCACGGCTTCCCGCTGAGCGGCGACGCGCTGGCGCAGGCGGCGATCCGGGCGGCAAACCGCTGCCACATGCCCTACAGCCAGTCGCCGTCGGGCGTCGCGCTGGAGCTGAAGGACGGCACGCTCTTCTCCGGTAGCTATGCCGAAAACGCCGCCTTTAACCCGACGCTGCCGCCGCTGCAGGGCGCCCTCAACCTGCTCAGCCTGAACGGCTATGATTATGCCGATATCCAGCGGGCCATTCTCGCCGAGAAAGCCGATGCGCCGCTGATCCAGTGGGATGCCACCGCGGCCACGCTGAAAGCCCTCGGCTGTCACAGTATTGACCGCGTGCTGCTCGGTTAAATCACCCATAAAACGGGCCTCGGGCCCGTTTTGTTGAAAATCCCCGCAATCAAACGATGGTTTCTTGCTCTTGCCCGGCGGGTAAAGTAGCCTGAACACTTCATTGTCTACCGTTGAGCCCAGGTTAATGTTAAAGCGTGTGTTATACAGCCTGTTAGTCCTGTTCGGCCTGCTGCTGTTGACCGTGCTGGGTCTTGACCGCTGGATGAGCTGGAAAACCGCGCCCTATATCTACGATGAACTGCAGGATCTGCCCTACCGTCAGGTTGGGGTGGTGCTCGGCACCGCCAAGTACTACCGCACCGGGGTCATCAATCAATACTACCGCTACCGTATTCAGGGCGCGCTCAACGCCTACAACAGCGGCAAGGTGAACTATCTGCTGCTCAGCGGCGATAACGCGCTGCAGAGCTATAATGAGCCGATGACGATGCGCCGGGACCTGATTAAAGCTGGCGTCGATCCGGCAGATATCGTGCTCGACTACGCCGGCTTCCGCACCCTCGACTCTATCGTGCGGACCCGCAAGGTGTTCGACACCAACGATTTTATTATCATCACCCAGCGCTTCCACTGCGAGCGCGCGCTGTTTATCGCCCTGCATATGGGCATTCAGGCGCAGTGCTATGCGGTCCCGTCGCCAAAAGATATGTGGAACGTGCGGCTGCGTGAGTTCGGCGCGCGCTTTGGCGCCCTCGCGGACCTCTACGTGTTCAAACGTGAGCCGCGTTTTCTGGGCCCGCTGATCCCGATTCCGTCGCAGCAAGAGGTTCCTCAAGGGGCGCAGTCCTATCCGGCGGTAACGCCTGAGCAGCTGCTGGAGCTGCAAAAAGAGAAGTAGCGGGCCGCGCCGTACGATAAGACAGCCAAAAAAAAGCCCGCGCAGTGCGCGGGCCTGATAAGCATCGAACGTTATTTTTTGCGCGCGTATTTCAGCGAATCCAGCGCAACGGCGAAGATAATAATGGCGCCCTTGATAATATACTGCCAGTACGGGTTCACGCCGATATAGGTCAGCCCGTAGTTAATCACCGTAAAGATGATAACGCCGGTAACCACGCCGAACACGGTACCCACGCCGCCGCTGAAGGAGACGCCGCCGACGACGCAGGCCGCAATCGCATCCAGCTCGTACATAAAGCCGAGGTTGTTGGTAGCGGAGCCAATTCGCCCGGCCTCCAGCAGCCCGCCGAAGGCGTAAAACACGCCGGACAGGGCATAAATCATCAGCAGGTTAAGGGCCACGTTAACCCCTGAAACCTTCGCCGCTTCCGGGTTGCCGCCGATAGCAAAGATGTTTTTGCCGAAGCGGGTTTTGTTCCACAGGATCCAGACGAAGAAGACGGCAATCAGCGCGTAGAAGGTAATATACGACAGGCGGAACGTCCCCAGCGCAATAAACCCTTGAGCGAAGTGCGAGAAGTGGCTGTCAAATCCGGAAACCGGCGAGGCGCCAACAAAATCGTAGTACAGGGAGTTGATCCCATAAACGATGATCATGGTGCCCAGGGTAGTAATAAACGGCGTTACGTTAAGGTAGGCGATGATAATGCCGTTAATCAGGCCAATCACCGCACCAATCGCGCACACCAGCAGGATCACCAGCGGAATTGGCATGGTTGCCATATCCGGGAAGACCTTGTTGGCGTTATCCACCGCCTGCAGCATCGTTGCGGCGATAACCGCCGCCAGGCCAACCTGACGTCCGGCTGACAGGTCGGTCCCCTGAGTGACGATGAGCCCCGCGACGCCCAGCGCGATAATAATACGCACCGAGGACTGGGTCAGAATGTTACTTAAGTTGAGTAAACTTAAGAAGGTGGGATCCTGGAAAATAATAATGGCCAGCAGGACCAAAAGAACAACGTAAATCCCACCATCCTTCAGGTAGGTGAGAAAACTCTTTTTATTTAATGCGCTCATCGCAAGCCCCTGATCTTAAAGATGCAACGACGCAAGACGTAAAATTTCGTTTTGCGTAGTGGTTTTTGTCTCAACAATTCCGGCAACGAGACCGTTGCTCATTACCAGAATACGGTCAGTAATACCCAGCAGCTCCGGCATCTCGGAGGAAATAATAATGATCCCTTTCTCTCTTTTTGCCAGCTCGGCAATCAGCTGATAGATTTCAAACTTAGCGCCGACGTCAATCCCGCGGGTCGGTTCATCAAGCATCAAAATCTCCGGCTGGGTTAACAGCCAGCGGCCGATAATAACCTTCTGCTGGTTACCGCCGGACAGCGAACCAATTTGCGTATGCTGCCCTGGAGTCTTCACGCGCATGGAGTCAATAACCCATTGGGTATCGCTTTTCATGCGTGAGTTATCCAGCAAACCGACCCTATTTTTATATTTCTTAATATTGGAGATCAGGGAGTTAAAGCCGATATCGAGATAAGCGTAAATCCCGGTAGAGCGGCGCTCTTCGGTAACCAGCGCAAAGCCGTGGTTAATGGCTTCGTTGGCGCTATGGTTATTAATTTTCTTACCGTGGAGCTTGATCGTCCCGCTGGCCTTTTCGCGAATGCCGAATAGGGTCTCAACGATATCGGTACGCTTGGCCCCCACCAGCCCGGCCACGCCGAGGATTTCGCCCTTGTGCAGGTCGAAGGAGACGTCGCGGATCGACGGCTGACGCAGAGACGTCAGGTTGCGCACCTCAAGAATCACCTCGCCCGGCGTATTTTCACGGTTCGGGAAACGCTGGTTCAGAGAGCGGCCGACCATCATGGCGATGATCTTATCCATGTCCAGTCCTTCCAGCGGCTGGGTGGCAATCCACTGGCCGTCGCGCAGGATGGTTATCTCATCGCACAGCTGGAAAATCTCTTCCATTTTGTGGGAGATATAGACAATGCCGCAGCCGCGTTCTTTCAGCTTACGGATGATCTTAAACAGATGGTTGACCTCTTTTTCGGTCAGCGACGACGTCGGCTCGTCCATAATGACGATTTTGGCGTCATAGGAAAATGCCTTCGCAATTTCAATCATCTGCATTTGTGATACCGATAGCGTCCCCACGCGCGCGCGCGGGTCAATATCAATATCCAGTTCATCAAATATCGCTTTGGTATCGCGATACATTTTGTCCTGATCGACAAACATGCCCTTGGTGGGATAACGCCCCAGCCACATGTTGTCCATTACCGAACGTTGTAATACTAAGTTTAATTCCTGGTGAACCATTGAGATGCCGTTTTCCAGGGCTTCTTTCGCCGAATGGAAGTCGATCTCTTTTCCCTGAAAAAGAATGCTGCCGGAATCTTTTTGATAGATCCCAAAAAGGCATTTTAATAATGTCGATTTTCCCGCGCCGTTCTCGCCCATTAATGCATGAATAGAATGAGGACGGACCTTCAGGTTGACATTATCGAGTGCCTTGACGCCAGGAAATGATTTGTTGATGCTGCTCATTTCCAACAAAAATTCGCCCGACCGTTCGCTATTATTACTGACCATAGTTATACCTGGCTGCGTTCATGCACACCCTTAGCTGACGAATTAGCGCCAAAATAAGGGTCTGGTTCTGTATCAGGAATAATCGGGCGTAGCGGCTGGCGATCCTTCAGGCTGCCATTTTACCGGCGGCGTTGGTCTCAACGCTTCCCGAGTGATTTTATTTATAGCTGATACGCCCGTACATCTACTCGATAAATATCGAGCTGCGAAATGGTATTCTCCCGCAGCTCGAAACCGAGTATTAAATATTATTTGCCGATAAACTGGCTCAGATTGTCTTTATCTACGCCAACGTAAGGAACGCGAACGATTTTATTTTCAATCTTCCAGCTGGTGCCTGCAGCCGGCTCTTTGCCGTCCGCCAGGTTTTTCGCCAGATCGAACGTGGCTTTTGCCTGGTTATTGGCATCGTTCAGCACGGTACCGGCCATTGCACCGGATTTAACCAGCGCCAGCGCTTCTGGTAAGGCATCAACGCCGAAGACCGGAATGCTGCTCTTGTTGTGCGCTTTCAGGGCTTCTACCGCACCCATTGCCATCGCATCGTTGTTGGCGATAACCACTTCAATTTTGTTAGCGTTAGGGCCAGAGAGCCAGGCGTCCATTTTGTCTTTCGCCTGAGCGGTGTCCCACATCGCGGTATCCAGCTGCAGCTGCTGGGTTTTCAGACCTTTGTCATTCAGCTCTTTAATGACGTAGGTGGTACGCGCTTCAGCATCCGGATGGCCCGGCTCGCCTTTCAGCAGCACATACTGAATCTGGCCGTCTTTGTTCAGATCCCAGCCGGCGTTGGCTTTCCAGTGTTTAGCGATCAGATCGCCCTGGATAATACCGGACTCTTTAGAGTCGGTACCGACGTAAAACGCCTTGTCATAGCTGTCCAGCGCTTTACGGGAAGGCTCTTTGTTAAAGAACACGACCGGGACGTTCTGTCCGCGCGCTTTATCGATAACGGTGCCTGCAGCGGCCGGATCCACCAGGTTAATGGCCAGCGCCTTGACGCCTTTTGCCAGCAGGACGTCAATCTGATCGTTCTGTTTGGACTGGTCGTTTTGCGAGTCGTTCATCAGCAGCTGAACGTCCGGCGCTGATTTGCCGTCTTTCTCAATGGCCTTACGCACCACCGACATAAAGTTGTCGTCATATTTATAAATGGTTACGCCGATGCGGGTATCAGCTGCGTGTGCCGCGGCGCCAAATAACATACTCGCCATAACTGCAGACAGGGTTAACACCTTCTTATTCATGGAATCTCCGGTTTTTTTTATGCAGGGTCATTGGTGTGAAAACGGCTGGCGGGAAGTTGTTACATTAACGTTACCGCACAACAAGGTTCACGACTGTAAATTCTGTCTTCCGTGTAGGGTAACGCTCCAAAGGTACGGCTTTACTCGCAGTTTAGCGCCTTGTTCCCGTTGTAAAAGTGATTAATCACCGTGACAAAATGGTCAGGACTGGTAAACGCGGCCATCATAATCAGTTGAATGTTAATATACTGTGAATTTACTCACAGATTGAAAGCGGTTACATCCCCGCCCTTTTCAGTTAGTGATCGGCCCCACAATTTGCCGCTGGGTCACCGAATGGCGACGCACCAGGGTCGGCATAAAGCAGTGGCGAGCGTCATGGTCGAGTTTCCCCGCAGCCCCCAGTAGCGCCAGCTCGGTGGCAAGTTTTGCCATCGACATAATAGGATAGCGCACCGTCGTCAGCTGTGGGTCGGTGTAACGAGAAATAGGGATATCATCAAAGCCAATCAGCGACAGATGTTGCGGCACGACAATGCCGTTATCTTTCAGCGTGGTCAGCGCACCGGCCGCCATGCTGTCGTTGTAGGCGAAAACGGCGGTGAGGCCTAAATTACGCCCCAGCAGCTCGACCATTGCCGCCTCGCCGCCCTGCATATCCGGCGAGCCGGAGCCTACCCAGCTGTCGGGGGCAATAATGCTTTGTTCCTGTAACGCCCTGAACCACCCCTCCCGGCGCAGGGAGTCATCCTCAATGCCGTGATTTGAGGAGAGATAGCCGATCCGCTGGTGGCCGTGGTTGAGCAGCATCCGCGTGGCCATCAGCGCCCCGCTGACGTTATCCAGACCGACGCAGCGGTGCGCGTAGCCGGGCACAATGCGGTTAATCAGCACCATCCCCGGAATATGCTGCATGAAATCACCGAGCTCCTCGTCGCTCAGCGCCTTGGAGTGCACGATCAGCGCCGAACAGCGCTGGCGGATCAGCACTTCGATGGCGTTACGCTCTTTTTCCGCTTCATGGTAGCTATTGCCGATCAGCACGTATTTCTGATGCTGCTGGGCCACGGTATCCACCGCCTTCACCAGCGCGCCGAAAAAGGCATCCGATACGTCCATCACCACCACGCCGATGGTATCGCTGACCTGCGTCGCCAGCGCCTGCGCGTTGGCGTTGGGCCGGTAGCCCAGCTGCGTTACCGCTTTCATTACGCTTTCGCGCGTATCCGGGCTCACCAGCGCGCTATTATTCAGCACGCGCGAGACCGTCGCGACGGAAACCCCCGCCTGACGGGCGACATCACGAATGGTGATCATGCTCACCGACCTGTAGAGAATTGCAATACGTCACACCCACCTCCTGTGTTCAGCAAGGTGGCTATTCTGGCAGCGACGCGCGGCGCGCTACGTGAGTGAGGTCACACGCCTGAAAACGCTTACATTCATTTTGTTAACGATTGTGATCGAGATCGTTATCTGGATGTGTTCTTTAATGATGTCCCTGAGGCCCGCAGGGTAAGCTGACGCCACAGCCATTCAACCGGGCCCTGGCGGAAATGACGCAGCCAGAAGAGTGAGAATATGAGGTTTACCGCCCAAACCGGAACGACGAAGGCCAGCAGCTGCAGGCGGTCGAACTTCATAAACAGGCCAAGATGGTAAAAGAGCGTGGTGCAGATGAGGGTTTGTAGCAGGTAGTTGGTCAGCGCCATGCGCCCGACGCAGGCAATGGCGGTCACCAGACGCAGCTTACACAGCTGGGGCCAGAAGCCCCAAGCTAAAGAAGCGTAGCCAATGGTTTGCAGCGGCGCGCCGAGCTCGCGCGGCGCCTGCAGCAGGAACGCGCACCAGCGGGGATCCCAGGCGAGATACCACTGGGCGAAAATCGCCGGGATATTGACCGCCATTCCGGCGATGACCAGCAGGAGGCCGGTGCGCCGGTAGTGGCTGAGGCTGAACTGCCCTTTTAGCCAGCCGCTGCGCATCAGGGCGGCGCCCATCAGCATCATTCCCGCCAGCTGCCAGCCGTACTGCGCGCCGAGCGCCAGCAGGTTATCCGACAGCATATCCGCACGATTGCTTATCGCTTCGAAGCCGCCGTTCAGCTTCCAGTACTGCTCATACTGTAAATTTGCCGCGTCGGGCACCCAGGAGCGATTCGGCGCATTGCCGGAAATGACGCCAAGCAGCACCAGCACCGCCACGCCGATGACGTACAGCATCACGCCGGTATTAAAAAGGGATTTGAGGTGATGCGCATCGCGAATCATTCTCCAGGCCACCAGCCCCACCAGCGCATAGGCCAGCAGGATATCGCCATCCCAGAAAAAGAGCCCGTGGATAAACCCCAGCAGCGCCAGCAGCGTCAGACGCGACTGGATCCAGCGCTTGCCGCGAGGCAGCAGCATCTGAAGCCCGGCGCCAAACAGCAGGGCAAAGAGGGTCAAGAATTTCACCTGCGCCAGCAGGTCGAGAATAGCCCAGGTCCAGGCGTCGCTAACGGAGAGGCTCCCGGACCACGCCGGGTTGAGATAGGCCGCCTTCGGCAGGCCGAAGGCGTTAATATTCAGCAGCAGAATACCCAGGATGGCGACGCCACGAACGAAGTCCAGCGTGACGTTTCTTTCCATGTACCCTGCTCCGATTTTAGCTGTGGTGACGTACGGCGCGCAGGAACTCCTGGCGGGTATTCTGGCTGGATTTAAACAGACCGCCCAACGAGGTGGTTGTGGTGGCGCTGGTTGCATCGCGAATACCGCGCGCCTTCACGCAGTAATGCACCGCATCAATCGATACCGCCACGTTGCTGGTGCCCAGCAGGGTCTGCAGCGCGGTTAAGATCTGCTGCGTCAGGCGCTCCTGCACCTGCGGGCGCTGGGAGAAGAACTGCACGATGCGGTTGATTTTCGACAGGCCAATGACCGAATCTTTCGGAATATAGGCAACCGTCGCTTTACCATCAATCGTCACGAAGTGGTGTTCGCAGGTGCTGGTCAGGGTGATATCGCGCACGGTAACCATTTCATCAACCTGCATCTTGTTCTCGATGACGGTGATTTTGGGGAACCTGGCGTAGTCCAGTCCGGAAAAGATCTCATCGACATACATTTTAGCGATGCGATGCGGGGTTTCCATCAGACTGTCATCACTAAGATCAAGATTCAGCAGCTGCATAATCTCAGTCATGTGTCCGGCAATCAGACGCTTGCGAGTTTCATTATCTATTTCTTGTACTGGCGGACGCAACGGCGTCTCCAGCCCACGAGCGACCAGCGCTTCATGAACGAGTATGGCTTCTTTGCTCAGTGATGACATTTATGTTCTCCTGCAGGTGTGGCGCTCTTTGCTCTTCTGAGGGCAAAGTTTGCATGCATTGTGCGTGAGGTAGCGCACATAATCTAGTAGCCGAAACGATAATTATTGAAATTTGCGTGACCTATCGATAGCGCACGTATGGTCCCACGTCTCCCACATCGCGCCGGTCAATCGTCTAACGCCCGCCAGTTGCCACTTCCCGAATAAAAGAACGACTTCGCGTCATTCTCAATAGCACAGCCGCCGGAGCATGTTGGCTAAAAGTTGCATTAATGATGCAATATGTTCCCGAAAGGAGAAAGTGAAAGTTGCTCACGAGTGTATGAAATATCTGTATGATGAAAAATTACGTCCACATACGCAGAATCACCCAGCGGCCGCTACCGCTTATATTCGTAAAGTAGGGTCTGCAGACTCGCGTATCCCCTTTTCTGAGGAGCCCGGCATGGAATTGCTTGAAGAGCATCGCTGTTATGAAGGTCGGCAGCAACGCTGGCGGCATGACTCCACCACGCTGAACTGTTCAATGACGTTCAGCATCTTCTTACCCCCGCAGCGCGATAGCACGCCGCCGCCGGTTGTGTACTGGCTCTCCGGCCTGACCTGCAACGATGAGAACTTTACCACCAAAGCCGGCGCTCAGCGCATCGCGGCCGAGCTAGGCCTGGTCCTGGTGATGCCGGATACCAGCCCGCGCGGCGATAGCGTCGCCGACGATAGCGCCTACGATCTGGGCAAAGGCGCGGGGTTTTATCTCAACGCCACCGAAGCGCCGTGGTCCGCGCATTTTCGCATGTACGATTATCTTCGCGACGAGCTGCCGCAGCTGATTGGCGCACAGTTTAACGTTAGCGATCGCTGCGCAATCAGCGGCCACTCAATGGGCGGTCACGGTGCGCTTATTATAGCACTGAAGAACCCTGGCCGTTTCGCCAGCGTGTCGGCCTTTGCACCGATCGTCAACCCTGCCCGGGTGCCGTGGGGGCAAAAGGCGTTTAGCGCCTATTTGGGCGCCGACGAAGCCAGCTGGCAGGCGTGGGACAGCTGCGCATTGATGCAGGCCAGCCAGGCCAGCGACGCGATCCCCACGCTTATCGATCAGGGCGACAGCGACGCGTTCCTCGCCCAGCAGCTGCAGCCGGCGGTGCTGGCCGAAGTTGCGCGTCAAAAGGCGTGGCCGCTGACCCTGAGAATTCAGCCCGGCTACGATCATAGCTACTACTTTATTGCTTCCTTTATCGAAGACCACCTGCGTTTTCACGCTCAATATCTCATCAAATAAAACAGGAGGGCTGACGCCCTCCACCTTTACACACTCCTATCCTTCTGATTTTAAAATCATTTAACTCATTACAAAGTAAATACAAATGATTTCAATTATCATTAATGTTTACAAAATAACATTTTTTTGTACAATCCCTCCTTCTTCTCTCCATCATTCAGAGTTCTTACAAGACAAATAAATACGGTTCTCAGGGTTATCCCGATGGAGATTTATTCATTTGAAATGGAATGTAAAAATGACTATACCTCGCGTTAAGGTACTGGCCGCCGCCATTTACGCAGCCACCATCTCACCGCTTGTTCACGCAGCTGATTCAGACACCATGGTCGTGACGGCCACCGGTTTTGAACAAAAGATCCAGAATGCACCAGCCTCTATCTCCGTTATCTCCAAACAGCAGATTGAAGATAAGGCCTACCGCGACGTTACCGATGCGCTAAAAGACGTACCCGGCGTGGTGGTCACAGGCGGCGGAAGCAGCAGCGATATCAGCATCCGCGGCATGTCATCCCAGTACACCCTTTTCCTCGTGAACGGTAAGCGCGTCAGCACCCGCAGCACTCGCCCAAACAGCGATAACTCGGGAATCGAACAGGGCTGGCTGCCGCCTCTGGAGTCCATTGAGCGGATCGAAGTTATCCGCGGACCAATGTCCTCACTCTATGGCTCCGACGCCATGGGCGGGGTGATTAACGTCATTACCAAAAAAATCTCTAACACCAAGGCCTGGACCGGGTCGCTGCACGGCGACGCAACGTTCCAGGAAAATAACGACTCCGGCGACCTGTTCCAGAGCAACCTTTACGCTTCCGGCCCGTTGATTGACGGATTACTGGGGGCGAAAGTCACCGGCCTGCTCTCCCGCCGCGCGGAAGATAAAATCGAAAACGGCTTCAACGAGCAGAGAATGCGCAACGGCGGCGTCACGCTGAACTTCACGCCTGACGACAAAAACGACTTCGATCTCGACTACGCGCGCGAACTGCAGGATCGCAACAGCACGCCGGGAATGTCGATGGCGGAGGAGAGCTGCCGCGGCGATGTCTGTAAGCCAAACAGCAAAAGCGAATCCCGCTACGAACACACCACCTACTCGCTGACCCATAGCGGCTACTATGAGCACTTCAACACCACCAGCTATGCCCAGCAGGAAGAGACCAACAACCCCGGGCGCAAAATGAAGTCGTACAACACGACGCTCAATAACCAGAATCAGGTTTTCCTTGGCGATCACACCCTGACGCTGGGCGGCCAGTATCGCTATGAGAAGCTCAGCGATAAAGGCAACCAGCTGGAGGCGGCGGATGGACTAAGTAAGCTGACTCGCTGGAGCTGGGCGCTGTTTGCGGAAGACGAATGGGCGATGACCGAGAGCTTTACGCTCACCGGCGGCCTGCGCATGGATAAAGATGAAAACTACGGCACCAACTGGACGCCGCGCGGCTACGGCGTATGGCATCTGGCCGAGCAGTGGACGCTGAAAGGCGGCGTATCCGCTGGCTACCGCGCGCCGGATCTCCGTCAGTCCTCCGCCAACTGGGGCCAGGTCACCGGCGGCGGCCGTCTTGACGGTATTATCGTAGGTAATCCGGACCTCAAGCCGGAAAAAAGCCTGAGCGAAGAGATTGCTTTACTGTGGGATAACAACGACAACCTCAACGCCGGCCTTACGCTATTCAATACCGACTTTAAAAACAAAATTACCGAAGTTCGCCGCTGTAACAGCAAGTCCGACCCGGCCTGCACCATCGGCAATACCAGCTATGATTTCGTCAGCGATCGCGTCAACGTCGACAAGGCTAACATGCGCGGCGTGGAATCAACCTTCGGCTGGAAGATAACTCGCGATCTGAACTGGACGGCGAACTATACCTATACCCAGTCAGAACAGAAAAGCGGCCAGTTCTCCGGTAAGCCTTTAAATAAAATGCCGAAAAACATGTTCAATACCACCCTGGACTGGCAGGCCACGCCTGACGTCGGTTTCTGGAGTCGTTTGAACTTCCGCGGGAAAACCTCAGAGTATCTGAGCCGTACCTCGATGGCTCAGGGCACGCCTTCCTATACGCAGGTCGATCTGGGCTTACGCTATAACGCCAACAAAAACCTGCTGGTTTCCGCCGGGGTGTATAACGTTCTCGATAAGCAGATTGCTTACGATACCTACGATACGGTACTCGACGGCCGCCGCTATACCCTGGGCCTGACCTATAGCTTCTGATTATCTAATGACGAAAAAAAACCCCGGGGATCCGGGGTTTTTTTATGGGGCAATCAATAACGCTACTGCTTAAAACGCTGCGGGAACTTCATTTCGCTATAGCGGACAAAACGGGTGCCTTTGGCAAGCTTATAGCCAAACCAGATAACCAGGAACAGCGGAATACCGATATAGGTTGCCGCCACGCCGCCCCAGTCAATGGTGTCTTTCAGGAACGCTTCGTAGTTCTGGCCGAGAGTGATAATCAGGCACAGGACAAAGGCGAAGATCGGCCCAAGCGGGAAGAACCCGGAACGATACGGCAGATCGTTGATATCGTTGCCCTGCAGCACGTAGCCGCGGCGGAAACGATAGTGGCTGATGGCGATCCCCAGCCAGGCGATAAAGCCGGTCATCCCCGAGGTATTCAGCAGCCACAGGTAAACGGTCTGGTTGCCAAACATTGAGCTCAGGAAGCACAGCGCCGCCACGACCGTGGTGGCATACAGTGCGTTACGCGGCACGCCGCCGCGCGACAGCTTAGCGAAGATACGCGGCGCTTTGCCATCGCAGGCCAGGGTGTAGAGCATACGCGTAGAGGCGTACATTCCGGAGTTGCCCGCCGACAGCACCGCCGTCAGGATCACCGCGTTCATGATCGCCGCCGCAGACAGCAGACCCGCATGCTGGAACACCAGGGTAAACGGACTGACGGAAATATCCTTCACGTCGTTACGCAGCAGGCTCGGATCGGTATAAGGGATAATCAGGCTGATGATTAAAATCGCGAACACGTAGAACAGCAGAATACGCCAGAACACCTGGCGCACGGCGCGCGGAATGTTCTTCTCCGGGTTTTCTGATTCACCCGCGGCGATGCCGATAAGCTCGGTGCCCTGGAACGAGAAGCCGACGATCATCGCCACGCCAATCATCGCCGCAAAGCCGCCGGCAAACGGCGCATCATCGATACCCCAGTTACTCCAGCCCGCCGGCTGCGCGCCCTCAAAGATGCCGACGATCATCATCACGCCAACAACGATAAAGATGATGACGGTGGCGACCTTGATCAGCGAGAACCAGTACTCTGCTTCACCGAAGCCTTTGACCGAGATCCAGTTCAGCAGGAACATAATGCCGAGGAACAGCGCGCTCCAGATCCAGCCT
Organism: Klebsiella sp. BIGb0149; assembly: GCF_004362605.1. Lineage (NCBI taxonomy): Bacteria > Pseudomonadati > Pseudomonadota > Gammaproteobacteria > Enterobacterales > Enterobacteriaceae > Klebsiella > Klebsiella sp. BIGb0149. The sequence goes on from NZ_SNYG01000002.1 coordinate 822,176, forward strand.
GGGGCATCGGGGAACCAGTAGGTCATGACCAGCTGCGAGGCAACGAGGTCAACGGCGATGGTCACCGCCCAGTTATACCAGTAGTTCCAGCCCAGCGCGAAGCCGAAGCCCTCTTCGACATAGTTCTGACCGTAGGTGGCAAAGGAGCCGGACACCGGCATGTACGCCGCCAGCTCGCCAAGGCTGGTCATCAGGAAATAGACCATCAGACCGATCAGAATATAAGAAAGCAGCGCGCCGCCGGGGCCTGCCTGGGAAATAGTTGCACCGGATGCAACGAAAAGACCTGTACCGATGGAACCGCCAATAGCGATCATGGTCAAGTGACGCGCCTTCAGTTCACGGCGTAGGCCGGGCGCTTCTGTGGTTTTAGTATCCGAAACCATGTGAAAATGCTATCCATCAAAAAAACGAGGCGAGATTGTAGCAGACGATCGGCGATCCATCCGGTACAAATACAAAGTTATAAGAGAGGTTCATGATCGAACATGGATTATTAGTAAAGCACTAAATCGCGGAATTGCCAGCAATAATCCCCCGCCTCTCTTCATCCGAACGCCCCGGCCCCCGCGTTTTTACACCTCGCAGTAGCGCAGAAAACGCTGTAACGCTTTGGAAATATGCTTCTGGCGATGATGGATCCGCCACAGGGTGCGGGTTAACGGCGGTAGCGGCACGCTCAGCTCAACCAGCGATCCCACCTCCAGCTGTTCGGCGATAACCCGCCGCGAAAGGCAGCTAATTCCAAGTCCATGACGTACGGCATGCTTGATAGCCTCGGAGTTGCCTAGCTCCATCCCCAGCTGAAACGCCGGCAGGTGCGATAGCAGTAAATAGTCGACGATTTCCCGGGTGCCCGAGCCGTGTTCGCGCAGGATCCACGGCGCCTCCGCCAGCCGCTGTAGCGTCACTTCGCCCTCCAGCAGCGGCGATCCGGGAGCGGCAAACACCACCAGCTCGTCCGCCAGCCAGGGTTCGGCGATGATATCCGCCGCGTGGCACGGCCCCTCAATCAGCCCGATATCCACCCGCAGATCGGCCACGGCGTTAATCACGTCCTGGCTGTTGCCGACGCTCAGCTCCAGCGGCAGGTCGGGAAAATCGCGGCGGTAGCGGGCAATGATTTCCGGCAATATATAGTTGCCGATAGTGCTGCTGGCATAAACGCGGATCGCGCCGTTGTCGCCGCGAAACAGCTGCTCGATTTCAATAGCACGTTCCAGCAGCGCCAGCGCGCGCGGGTAGAGCAGCCTGCCGTGCTCGTTGACCACCAGCCGCTTGCCGACGCGATCGAAAAGCTGCACGCCCAGCTGCCCTTCCAGATCGGTCAACGCCGCGCTGACCGCCGACTGCGAAAGCGCCAGCATTTGCGACGCCTGGGTGGTTGAACCGCTCTTGAGAACTTCAGCAAAAACTTCCAGCTGCCGTAGCGTGATATGCATAACCCTTCCTTGCTCGTCTATCCGACATCACTCTTCGCCGTCCCGACCATCGGCGCGTAGCGCCGTACCGAGCCGCGAAGAGGCTTGTTTACCACTTATTACGATTGATTATAAATATATAATCAATTTTATATTTAAACCAGCGCGTCGTAATCTTTACGCAGACAAAGGAGAAGGTTATGACAGCACTCACTTTACCGACAAAACATCGCACACTGTGGCATTTTGTCCCGGGACTGGCGCTTACCGCCGTGGTGACCGGCGCAGCGCTCTGGGCAGGCAGCTTTCCCGCTATCGCCGGCGCCGGCTTCAGCGCCCTGACGCTGGCCATCCTGTTCGGCATGGTCGTCGGCAATACGCTCTATCCCAAAATATGGCAGCCCTGCGACGGCGGCGTGATCTTTGCCAAACAGCATCTGCTGCGTCTCGGTATTATTTTATACGGCTTTCGCCTGACGTTCGCGCAGATTGCCGACGTTGGCGTGAGCGGTATTGCCATTGACGTTCTGACGCTGACCAGCACCTTCTTTATCGCCTGCGTCCTCGGGCAGAAAATCTTCGGCCTGGATAAGCACACCAGCTGGCTGATTGGCGCCGGCAGCAGTATCTGCGGCGCGGCGGCGATTCTGGCAACGGAACCGGTGGTGAAGGCTGAGGCCAGCAAGGTGACCGTCGCCGTGGCCACGGTGGTGATTTTCGGCACCCTGGCTATCTTCCTCTATCCGGCGATGTATCCGCTGCTGGCGCACTGGTTTACGCCGGAAGCCTACGGCATCTATATGGGCTCGACCATGCATGAGGTGGCGCAGGTGGTTGCGGCAGGCCATGCGGTGAGCCCGGACGCTGAGAACGCGGCGGTGATTGCCAAAATGCTGCGCGTCATGATGCTGGCACCGTTCCTGCTGTTCCTCGCCGCCCGCGTTAAGCAGCTGGCCCCGGCCGGCAGCGGTGAGAAAAGCAAAATCACCATCCCGTGGTTTGCCATTATGTTCATCCTGGTGGCGATATTTAACTCCTTCCACCTGCTGCCAAAAGCGGCGGTCGACGCGCTGGTAACGCTCGATACAGTACTGCTGGCGATGGCGATGGCCGCGCTGGGGTTGACCACTCACGTTAGCGCGCTGAAAAAAGCCGGCGCCAAACCGCTGCTGATGGCATTAGTGCTGTTCGTCTGGCTGATTGTCGGCGGCGGCGCGATTAACCTGGCGGTCCACGCCCTGATGGCCTGAAGTATGACGGCTATGTTAAGGATGATGTAACTCTTCGGTTAAGCCGCTATCATTACCCACCCCGCAGCGGCTTAACTGGAGTTTTTTATGAAATATATTGGAGCGCACGTCAGCGCCTCCGGCGGAGTGGCCAATGCCGCCATTCGCGCAGCCGAAATCGGTGCGACCGCCTTCGCCCTCTTCACCAAGAACCAGCGCCAGTGGCGCGCCGCGCCGCTGAGCGACGAAACCATTGCTGAATTCAAAGCCGCCTGCGAAAAATACCGTTTCGCTCCCGGACAAATCCTGCCGCACGATAGCTATCTGATCAACCTCGGCCACCCGGTCGAAGAGGCGCTGGAAAAATCCCGTGAAGCCTTTATTGATGAGCTGACCCGCTGCCAGCAGCTGGGGCTGACGCTGCTGAACTTCCATCCCGGCAGCCATCTGCAGCAGATAGCGGAAGAGGAGTGCCTGGCGCGCATTTCCCGCTCGATCAATATCGCGCTGGAAAAAACCGAAGGCGTGACCGCGGTTATCGAAAACACCGCCGGTCAGGGCAGCAATCTTGGGTTTAAGTTTGAACATCTGGCCGCCATTATCGACGGCGTGGAGGATAAATCCCGCGTCGGCGTATGCATTGACACCTGTCACGCCTTTGCCGCCGGATACGATCTGCGCAGCGCCGAAGAGTGTGAGAAAACCTTCGCCGATTTTGAGCGCATCGTCGGCTTCAAATACCTGCGCGGGATGCACCTCAACGATGCCAAAAGCACCTTCGGCAGCCGCGTCGACCGCCACCATAGCCTCGGCGAAGGCAATATCGGCCACGACGCTTTCCGCTGGATCATGCAGGACAGCCGTTTTGACGGTATTCCGCTGATCCTCGAGACCGTGAATCCCGATATCTGGGCGGAAGAGATTGCCTGGCTGCGGGCGCAGCAGACGGCGGAAGCCTCGGCCTGAGGTCGATGCCGGGAGAATCCCAACTGCTAAAAAAAGAAAGGGCCGAATTATCGGCCCTTTTGCTTATCAAGGTTTTACTCAGGCTGCTTTTTCAACCGCCTGCACTTCCGGACGCTTCAGCACCGCGTAGGAGAGACCGGCAACCAGCGTACCGGCAACAATCGCCAGCAGGTAGCCGAGCACCGGCGTAATGGCGCCTGGGATCAGCAGAACAAACAGACCGCCGTGCGGCGCCATCAGTTTGGCGCCAATCGCCATGGAGATGGCGCCGGTTACCGCCCCGCCGACGATACAGCATGGCAGAACGCGCATCGGGTCACGGGCGGCGAACGGAATGGCCCCTTCGGAGATGAAGCACAGTCCGAGAACCAGGGCCGCTTTACCGCCTTCGCGCTGGCCTTTGTCAAACTTGTTGCGCGCCACCAGCGTGGCGATACCCATCGCCAGCGGTGGAACCATACCCGCCGCCATAATCGCCGCCATCGGCGCGTAGGTCTGGGTACTCAACAGCCCGACGCCAAAGGCGTACGCCGCTTTGTTCACCGGACCGCCCATATCGGTACACATCATTGCCCCGAGGATGGCGCCCAGCAGGACCGCGTTAGCCGTCCCCATAGTTTGCAGCCAGTGGGTCAGGCCCGCCAGGATACCGGCAACCGGCTTGCCGATCAGGTAGATCATCGCCAGACCGACAATCAGGCTGGAAACCAGCGGAATGATCAGAATCGGTTTCAGCGCTTCCATGCTCGGCGGCAGCTTCAGCTTCTTGCTGATAAGCTTAGCCACGTAGCCGGCGAGGAAGCCCGCGATGATCCCGCCGATAAAGCCGGAACCGCCGCTCACCGCCAGCATACCGCCGATAAGACCCGGCGTCAGGCCCGGACGGTCGGCGATGGAGAAAGCAATAAAGCCCGCCAGCACCGGAACCATCAGCGCAAAGGCTGAACCGCCGCCGATCTGCATCAGCGCCGCCGCCAGCGTATCCTTCACTTCAAATGCTTTAATCCCGAAGGCGAAGGAAAGCGCGATACACAGGCCGCCCGCCACCACCATCGGCAGCATGTAGGAGACGCCGGTCAGCAGGTGGCGATAGGCGCCGCCGCCCTCTTTCTTCGCGCTATCCGCCTGCTGTCCGCTCTGCCCGGAAGGCTGATACGGTTTGGCTTCCAGCTGCGCCTTTTCAAACTCCTGGGCGGTCTTCTTCAGCGCCAGGCCGGTCGTAGTGCGATACATTGGCTTACCGGCAAACTTCGCCAGGTCAACTTCAATATCCGCAGCAACGATAACCAGATCGGCCTGCGCCACCTCTTCTGGCGTGATCGCATTGCCCGCGCCGACGGAGCCGCGCGTTTCAACCTTCACCCACCAGCCGCGTTTTTTCGCTTCGGTTTCGATAGCCTCTGCGGCCATAAAGGTATGCGCCACGCCGGTTGGGCAGGCGGTCACGGCGACAATGCGTTTCGGGCCGCTGGCCGCAGCGGGCGCCGCAGCAGGCGCGGCGTAAGGCGTGGCGTGGCTTTTCGCCTCGCCGAGGAACAGCTCGGGGTGGGCAACGGCGCGGTTAATATCGCCGAGGTACACCTTTTTACCGTTCAGCGCGCTGTCAGCAGGCAGCGTTGAGCCGAGGACGATAGCCAGCTCCGCATCGTTCGGGTTATCAATCAGTTCGAGTTGCGCTTTTTGCGCCGCGGTGCCCAGCAGGGTTTTCGCCATATAGGCGCGAGCCTGTCCGAGTCCGGCATCAATAATCAGCAGCGTTTTCATTATGCCTCTCCTGCTGTCAATTAAACGGTTGTAAGTCGACGCGCGCCATCATTGCGGCCAACTGGGTACGATCGGTAATACCAACGTTGCTCTGGCTCACCGCCAGGGCCGCAACGGCCGTGGCCAGGCGCAGAGTATGCTCGCTGGATTCACGCATCAGCAGGCCGTAAATCAGGCCGCCAACCATAGAATCGCCGGCGCCAACGGTGCTGACCACTTCGACTGAAGGCGGCTTGGCAATCCATTCGCCGGAGGCGTTAACCCACAGCGCGCCCTCTTCACCCAGCGAGATAACCACGTGGGCAATCCCCTGCTCGCGCAGCGCGTGGGCGGCGTCAATCACGTCTTTCATTTCAGGCAGCTTGCGGCCGGCCCAAATCTCCAGCTCGCGGCGGTTTGGCTTCACTAACCACGGTGCCGCCTTCAGGCCGGCAACCAGCGCTTCGCGGCTGCTATCGAAAATAATGCACGGGCACTGGCTGCGCAGGCGAATCATCCATTCGGTGAAGGCCTCAGGGCTGACGCCTGACGGCAGGCTGCCGCTGACGCAAACCATGTCGAACTGACCCAGCCAGCTCAGGGAATCATTGACGAAACGCTCCCAGTCACCCTGAGTCACCTCGAAGCCGGAGAAGTTAAAGTCGGTGACTTCGCCGTCTTTTTCCGTCAGCTTGACGTTAATGCGGGTACGGCCCTGCACAACCTGAAAACGGTTGGCAATTCCCAGCTCGCTAAACAGCTGCTGAAAACCGTCCTGGTTATCTTTGCCGAGGAAGCCGCCGACGGTGACGTCAATACCGAGGTCTTTCAGAACCTTGGCGACGTTGATGCCTTTTCCGGCCGCGTGCAGGCCGGTGGTGCGGACGAGGTTGACTTCGCCGCGCTCAACTTCCGGGGTGAAACCCACCAGATCGTATGCCGGGTTTAAAGTAATCGTTGCTACACGTCTGCTCATTTATGCGCCCTCCCCAAGGCCTGCGGCGATAGCTTCGCCAATCGCATCCAGCGCCTGTTGCGCATCTTCACCCTGGGCGGTAAAGCGCAGACGGTGACCTTTTTTCACTCCCAGCGCCACGACCTTCATCAGGCTGCGGCCGTTGGCCGGCTTGCCGGAACCGTCGAGGTTGGTGACGGTAATGTCGCTGGAAAATTGTTTGATGGTATTAACCAGCATAGTGCCCGGGCGCGCATGCAGCCCGTGCTCGTTGCGCACGACAAATTCAGCGCTCAGCACGTCCTCGGCAATCGCATCATCGCTGGTCAGCAGCGCCAGCAGCGTTGCGCTGTCGGCCTTCAGCAGACGGTCAGCTTTTTTATCAATCAGCAGATTGCTCAGGCGACTGAGCACCGCGGTCGGCTGCTCGTCGGCCATCGCGACGGTAATCAGCAGCGAGACCGGCTGGTCATCGGCGGTGAATGCGCTGGCGGCGCGGCTCACGGCAACGGCGCTGCGCAGGTTGCCTTCAGCACAGTCGTTCAGCCAGATACCCTGACCCAGATTCAGCGGCTTATCGTTAATGGTGCGGCTGACAAACGCGGCGTCAACGGCGCCGGCTTCTTTCAGCCGCGCGGCGTTCAGCGCCTGCAGGGTCAGCAGATCGCTGGCTGCAATATCAAGGCTCAGCGTGTCGTTATCCAGCTTCAGCATCTCGCTCTGCTTTTCACCCATCAGCAGGGCGCGCAGCTCTTCCGCCGTGGTGGCAGACCTGAGCTGCTCGGCGACAGAATCATCGCTTAGCACGTGCGTCAGCTGACGCAGTAGCCCGAGGTGTTCATCAGAACTGGCGGCGATACCAATGGCAACATAGGCCGTCTGCCCTTCCCCCCAGGTCACGCCCTGCGGGAACTGATAGACCTGGACGCCGGTTTTCAGCACCTGGTCGCGCGTGTCGGTGGTACCGTGCGGAATCGCAATCCCGTTACCAAGGAAAGTAGAGGTCTGCTGCTCGCGCGCCAGCATCCCGTTAACGTAGCCTTCCGCCACGTTGCCTGCGCTTACCAGCGCAGAAGCAACCTGCCGAATTGCCTCTTCTTTATTACCGGCCTGCTGGCCGGGATGAATATCCTGCACAGATAACTGGAACATGGATCTCCTCTCCTGCTGAGTTGAATCGTTTCAGCTGCCAGGTGAAAAAATGCGTCACCGTGCTGCTGAAGAAAACCCTGATGACGCTGAAACGTTTCAATGAGTCTGTACCTTTCTTAATCACCGCGCAAGATAAGTTACCAGCCTGATAACAGAAGTTAGAGATAACGCACATTTTTGCTGAAGCCGTACCGCAAGAACGGCCTCAGCTTCAGCATTTTGCTGAACGTCATATTTTGAAACGCCTTTTTGATTTATTAGTGCCATACTACTGTTCATTTTCTGACGGGCGGCGTAAACTTCGCGACTCCTGAAACCACAGATAACAGCACATGCAAAACAGCAGCGCCGCCCTTCCCCGACGCGGGTTCGATTTAACCTCTTCCGCCTTCCTGATAGTCGCCTTTCTGACCGGGATTGCCGGCGCGTTGCAAACGCCCACCCTGAGCCTGTTTTTGACTAATGAAGTGCACGTGCGCCCGGCGATGGTCGGCTTCTTTTTTACCGGTAGCGCGGTCATCGGCATTCTGGTGAGCCAGTTTCTCGCCGGGCGCTCGGACCGCCGCGGGGATCGTAAGCAGCTGATCGTCTTCTGCTGCCTGCTGGGGGTGCTGGCCTGCCTGCTGTTTGCATGGAACCGCAGCTACTTTGTTCTGCTTTTCGTCGGGGTATTCCTCAGCAGCTTCGGCTCCACCGCCAACCCGCAGATGTTCGCCCTTGCCCGCGAGCATGCGGATAAAACCGGCCGCGAGGCGGTGATGTTCAGCTCGATTCTGCGCGCCCAGGTGTCGCTGGCATGGGTGATCGGCCCACCGCTGGCCTACGCGCTGGCGATGGGCTTCGGCTTTACCGTGATGTACCTCAGCGCCGCCGTCGCCTTTGTATTCTGCGGGGCGATAGTGTGGTTCTTTCTGCCCAGCATGCGCAAAGAGCCCAGGGCGGCGTCGGGCCAGCTGGAGGCGCCGCGCACCCATCGCCGCGACGCGCTGCTGCTGTTCAGCGTCTGCACGCTGATGTGGGGGATCAACAGCCTCTACATCATTAATATGCCGCTCTATATTATTAATGAGCTGCACCTGCCGGAGAAGCTGGCCGGATTAATGATGGGCGCCGCCGCCGGTCTTGAAATTCCGACGATGCTGATCGCCGGCTATTACGCCCGCCGTTTCGGCAAGCGTTTTCTGATGCGCGTCGCCGCCGTCGCCGGGCTGCTGTTTTACGTCGGCATGCTGCTGGTTCACACTCCCGGGCTGCTGCTGGCTTTACAGCTGCTGAACGCCATTTTCATTGGCATCCTCGCGGGAATTGGCATGCTCTATTTTCAGGATTTAATGCCGGGTCAGGCGGGTGCAGCGACCACGCTGTACGCGAATACCATCCGCGTCGGCTGGATTATTGCCGGGTCGCTGGCCGGCGTGGTCGCCGAGATCTGGAGCTATCACGCGGTATTCTGGATCGCGCTCGGCATGGGGGCGATCGCCCAGCTGTGCCTGTGGCGCATCAGGGATATTTAAGCCGAGGGGATAAAACGGCGCCGCTAGCCGGCGGTGAGCCGTTCGAGATGAATAAGGTACGCCATTGCCTCATCGCGCCGGGTTCCGCACATCTCGCGCTCCGGCTGCAGGCTGCCGCAAACCTTGGGGCGCAGCGGGGAGCCAAAGATATTGCACAGGTTGCCCGCCGACAGCTGTACGCAGCGCGTGTTCGCGGGCTTGCCGTCAGGCATGCCGGGGATCGGGGATGAGATAGAGGGGGCGATACAGCAGGCACCGCAGTCAGTACGACATTCCATAGATGGCTCTCTTAACGGTGCTTTTTCAGACGCAGCCTAAACGTTTTATCCGAAGATAGCAAAACGCGCGAATTCCACTTGCCTGAAAGGCCCGGCGCGAGTAGTTTTACGCGATATTTTGACCCTTTAAGTTACAGGATTACCGCAATGCCAAGAGCGAATGAAATTAAAAAAGGTATGGTGCTGAATTACAACGGCAAGCTGCTGATTGTAAAAAATATTGATATTCAGTCACCGAGCGCCCGTGGCGCAGCAACGCTGTACAAAATGCGTTTCGCCGACGTACGTACCGGTCTGAAGGTTGAAGAACGCTTTAAGGGCGACGACATTGTCGATACCGTGACCCTGACCCGCCGCTACGTTGACTTCTCCTACGTCGACGGCAACGAATACGTGTTTATGGATAAAGAAGATTACACCCCGTATATCTTCACCAAAGAGCAGATTGAAGAAGAGCTGCTGTTTATTCCGGAAGGCGGCATGCCGGACATGCAGGTTCTGACCTGGGACGGCCAGCTGCTGGCGCTGGAGCTGCCGCAGACCGTCGATCTGGAGATTGTTGAAACCGCGCCGGGCATCAAGGGCGCATCCGCCAGCGCGCGCAACAAACCGGCAACCCTGAGCACCGGCCTCGTGGTGCAGGTTCCGGAATACCTGAGCTCGGGCGAACGCATTCGTATCCATATCGAAGAGAGCCGCTATATGGGCCGCGCCGACTAATCGAACGGCGGCTTAATCACCGATAATCAACGCAAAAATGCCCGCCAGCATCGCCGCTGACGGGCATTTTTTTATCCGACGTACTGTGTGACCTACAGCAGTTCCGGGTACTTCGTCATCTTCAGCGCCAGCTCAACGCCGCGCACTTCCGCCATCCCCTTCAGGCGACCGATCGCCGAATATCCCGGGTTGGTTTTCTTACGCAGATCGTCCAGCATCTGATGGCCGTGATCCGGGCGGAACGGGATCGGCCGCAGATCGCCGGCGCGCTTGCGGCGCAGCTCCTCGCTCAGGATCGCATTCACCACCGCCACCATATTGACGTCGCCGTTCAGGTGCGCCGCCTCGTGGAAGGTTTTCGGGTTCTCTTCGCGGCAGGTCGATCGCAGATGGGTGAAGTGAATGCGATCGCCGAAGGTTTCAATCATCTTCACCAGGTCGTTGTCGGCGCGCACGCCGTAGGAGCCGGTACACATGGTAAAACCGTTGTTAATGCTATCAACAACCTCTTTCAGCCACTGCATATCCTCGATGGTCGACACGATGCGCGGCAGGCCAAGGATCGGACGCGGCGGATCGTCCGGGTGAACGGCCAGGCGCACGCCCACCTCTTCACATACCGGCACGATGGCGCGCAGGAAAACGGCCATATTCTCACGCAGCTGCGCTTTATTAATATGGTCATATTCGGCCAGGCGCGCGCGGAACTGATCGAGGGTGTAGCCCTCTTCGGCTCCCGGCAGGCCGGCAATAATATTGCGGGTCAGCTTTTCAACTTCCGCAGCGCTCATCGCCGTAAAGTAGGCCTGCGCCTGGCGCTGCTCCTCTTCGGTGTAGTCGGCCTCCGCGCCGGCGCGCTGCAGGATATGCAGCTCAAAGGCCGCAAAAGCGATGTGATCAAAACGCAGTGCCTTCGAGCCGTCCGCTAGCTGATACTCCAGATCGGTACGCGTCCAGTCGAGGATCGGCATAAAGTTATAGCAAACTGTATCAATCCCGCAGGCCGCAAGGTTGCGGATGCTCTGCTGGTAGTTGGCAATCCAGGTTGCATATTGCCCGCTATGGGTTTTAATCTCTTCATGCACCGGGATGCTTTCGACGACCGACCACGTCAGCCCTTTTTCCGCCAGCAGCGCCTGACGCTGCTTGATATCTTCAACGGGCCATACCTGCCCGTTCGGAATATGGTGCAACGCGGTAACCACGCCCGTCGCGCCGGCCTGTCGTACATCATCAAGCGATACCGGATCGTTCGGTCCGTACCAACGCCAGGTTTGCTCCATCGCTATACCCCTTTAAAGTTGTTATACCAATAACGCGAACATCAATGACGACTACCATACAGGCTTCCGCAAAAGGGTCAATTTATCCCGCTAAATTGATTGATCCAGCTCACACTAAGCGTATAAATACGGCTCACCAATTTAATTTGTTGTCATATAACTTTACACTGGCCGTGTTAATCATTGGTTAATCAGGTGTGTAAAGAATGACGACTATTGCTACAGCTACGCTACCGGAAGACGTGCAGCTTCCCCGCTACGATCGCAGCCAGCTGCGCTCGCGTATTGTGCACTTTGGTTTTGGCGCCTTTCATCGCGCGCACCAGGCGCTGCTTACCGACCGGGTGCTAAACGCCAGCGGCGGCGACTGGGGGATCTGCGAAATAAGTCTGTTCAGCGGCGATCGGCTGATGAGCCAGCTCCGCCAGCAGGATCACCTGTTTACCGTGCTGGAGAAAGGGGCGCAGGGCAATAAGGCTATCGTGGTCGGCGCGGTGCACGAGTGCCTGAACGCTAAGCTCGATTCGCTCCCGGCGATAATCGAGAAGTTTTGCGAACCGCAGGTCGCTATCGTCTCTCTGACCATTACCGAAAAAGGCTACTGCATCGACCCGGCAAGCGGGTTGCTTGATCTCAAACAGCCGCGCATCGTGCACGATCTGGATAACCCGACGCTGCCGCAGTCGGTGCCGGGCATTTTGGTCGAGGCGCTTGCCCGCCGTCGCGAGCGCCGCCTGCCGCCGTTTACCGTGCTCTCCTGCGATAACATTCCCGACAATGGCCACGTGGTGAAAAACGCCGTGCTGGGAATGGCACAGAAACGCAGCCCGGAGCTGGCGCAGTGGATTGCTGAACGGGTCAGCTTCCCGGGTACGATGGTCGACCGCATCGTTCCCGCCGCCACCGACGAGTCGCTGGCGGAAATCAGCGCCGCGCTGGGCGTCGAAGATCCCTGCGCCATCAGCTGCGAGCCGTTTATTCAGTGGGTGGTTGAAGATAACTTTGTCGCCGGCCGCCCGGCGTGGGAAACCGCCGGCGTGCAGATGACCAACAACGTGCTGCCCTGGGAGCAGATGAAGCTGCGAATGCTCAACGGCAGCCACTCTTTCCTCGCGTGGCTCGGCTACCTTGCGGGCAATGCGCATATCAGCGACTGCATGCAGGATGAGGTGCTGCGCGCCGCCGCGCGCCGGCTGATGCTTGATGAACAGGCGCCGACGCTCTCTATTGAAGACGTCGATCTGACGAGCTATGCCGACGGTCTTCTCGAACGTTTCAGCAACCCGGCGCTAAAGCATCGCACCTGGCAGATCGCGATGGACGGCAGCCAGAAGCTCCCGCAGCGCATGCTTGACGGTATTCGGGTGCATCTTGCCCGCGACAGCCGCTGGCCGCTGCTGGCGCTTGGCGTCGCCGGCTGGATGCGCTACGTTAGCGGCGTGGACGATGCCGGTCAGCCGATTGACGTTCGCGATCCGCTGGCGGAGAAAATCCGCGCCCTGGTCGCCGGCAGCAATGAGCAAGAGCGGGTCAGCGCCCTGCTCTCCCTCGAAGAGATTTTTGGCAACGACCTTCCCCACAGCGCCGAATTTGTCGCCAACGTGACCTCGGCCTGGCGCCAGCTCTCGTCGCTGGGCGCGCGCGAAGCCGTCGCCGCCGCGCTGGATTCTTAACAATTTCTGCGGTTTAACGGACAGAATTCTTTTCTGTCCGTCGTAAGACTTCTCTTTTCCCCATTTTTTCGTCAGGATAGTCTCAACTGTTACAACATTACATTTCTATCCTGGAGAAAATGTGACCAAAACAAACTTGATCACGGGGTTTCTCGGCAGCGGTAAAACGACCTCGATTCTTCATCTGCTGGCCCACAAGCCTGCAGATGAAAAATGGGCCGTACTGGTCAATGAGTTTGGCGAAGTGGGCATCGACGGCGCTTTGCTGGCCGATAGCGGCGCATTACTCAAAGAAATTCCCGGCGGCTGCATGTGCTGCGTCAACGGCCTGCCAATGCAGGTCGGGCTAAATACCCTGCTGCGCCAGGGGAAGCCGGACCGGCTGCTGATTGAACCAACCGGGCTCGGTCATCCGAAACAGATCCTCGATATTCTCACCGCCGCGGTCTACGAGCCGTGGATCGACCTGCGCGCGACGCTGTGCGTCCTCGATCCCCGCCAGCTTCTGGACCCGAAGGCGGTGGCTAATGAAAACTTCCGCGATCAGCTGGCCGCCGCCGACGTCATTATCAGCAATAAAACCGACCGGATGACCGCTGAAAGCGAGCGCGCCTTCAGCGTCTGGTGGCAGGAGTATGCCGGCAAACGCCTGCACGTCAGCGCCACCCAGGGAAGTATTGACCCGGCGCTGCTGGACCTGCCGCGGCTGAACCTTCTCCCGCTGCCGGAGAGCGCGGAGCATACGCACGGCCACGGGCAGAAAAAGGGCCTCGCGGCGCTGACTCTCCCCGGCCACCAGCGCTGGCGCCGCAGCCTCAACGAAGGCCAGGGCTACCGGGCCTGCGGCTGGATTTTTGACGCCGATACCATCTTCGATACCGTTGGCCTGCTGGAGTGGGCGCGGCTGGCCCCGGTGGGCCGCGTGAAGGGCGTGATGCGTATTGCCGAAGGCCTGGTGCGGATTAACCGTCAGGGGCTGGACCTCAATATTGAAACGCAGAACGTCGCCCCGCCGGACAGCCGCATAGAGCTTATCTGCGACGGCGAGGCGGACTGGAATGCACTACAAGCCACTCTGTTGAGGCTACGTTTAAGTTAAGGCGGCTATGTTTGCCGCCGTTTTACACAATATGCGACCGTTATGAATAAAACCCGAATCTCCCTTATCCTGCTGCTTAACGCCGCGGGTATTGCGCTTTTTTTATCATGGTATCTGCCCGCCAACCACGGGCTGTGGTTTCCGCTGGATTCCGCCATTTTCCACTTCTTTAACCACAACGTCGGCGTCAGCCGCGGCTATACCTGGCTGCTGGCGATTATCAACAACCGCGCTTTCGATGCCTGCTCTCTGCTGGCGATGGGAGCCTTGATGCTGAGCTTCTGGCTGAAGGAGCAAAGCGCCGGCCGCCGCCGAATCGTCATCATCGGCCTGGTCATGCTGCTGTCGGCGGTGGTGATAAACCAGCTGGCGCAGCACCTGATGCCGGTTAAGCGCGCCAGCCCGTCGCTCTCGTTTAGCGGTATCGTTAAGGTCAGCGACGTGGTCTCATTCCCGACCAAAGATGCCTCGAAGGATAGCTTCCCGGGCGATCACGGGATGATGCTGCTGATTTTCGCCACCTTCATGTGGCGCTATTTTGGCCGTCGGGCGTTTGCTATTTCCCTCGCCATTTTCGTTGTGTTTGCCTTCCCGCGGGTGATGATTGGCGCCCACTGGTTTACCGATATTGCCGTCGGTTCATTAACCGCGCTGCTGGTCGGCGCGCCCTGGGTTCTGCTGACCCCATTGAGCGACAAAATGATTGCCTGGTTCGACCGGACCCTGCCCGCTGGAACGCACAAAAATTAACATTCCCGTCGCATATTATTAAATATCCATAAGGGATCGTTCTCGGTCCCTTTTTTTATGTTTCACCTTTTTTATCCCCACAATCATCTTTCTGTCACATTAATCGTCTTAGAAATGAGGTAATTGCATATTTTTTACCCATCTCTGCCGCTATTTTGGCCTTTCCCGATGATTCACTTTTTGTCGCAAAAATTCTTATAAGAAATCTCGCAAAACCGCTCGCCATCCCAGTGTTGATAGGGTAATCTCATTCTCGTTTTGCCTTTCCAGCAACGTAAAACCGGCATCAGAATTAAATTGTGCGTTACTGCACAAATTTAGATTTAAGGAATTGTCTCATTGCTGCCAGGTATTTAGGCTCTAACACGTTTGGCATTTTTTATAACGACATTGTCGTTAAGGACAACAAGGGAAAACACACAACATGGTCAAATCTCAGCCGATTTTGAGATATATCCTGCGGGTCGTTCCCGCGATAGCAGTGGCAGTTTTGCTCTCTGCCTGTAGCTCGACAAGTAGTACCGCAAAGAATATGCATTCTGAGACGCTTGGTGTGGGTAGTGGCGATTTATCATCACTGCAAGCCTCTCAGGATGAATTTGAAACAATGGTTAGCAATCTGGACGTTAAGTCCCGTTTGATGGACCAGTATGCTAGCTGGAAAGGCGTGCGTTACCGCCTTGGCGGTAGCACCCGGAAAGGCATCGACTGTTCGGCATTCGTGCAGCGCACCTTCCGCGAACAGTTTGGTCTGGAACTGCCGCGCTCAACGTCAGAGCAGCAGGATTCCGGCAAATCGATTTCACGTTCTCAGCTGCGTACGGGTGATTTAGTCCTGTTCAGAGCGGGTTCCACTGGCCGCCATGTGGGTATCTACATCGGCAACAGCCAGTTCGTTCATGCTTCCACCAGCAGCGGTGTGACCATCTCCAGCATGAACGAGCCGTACTGGAAAAAGCGCTATAACGAAGCGCGCCGTGTACTGAGCCGTTCGTAATCTCTTCCGTCGTCAGTTTTCCCTTGGCTGACGAACGGAAATTAAAAAACACTGCCTTAGCAGTGTTTTTTTTTGCTCATCGCCTCGCAAAGCCGCAATATAAGCTATGTCTTTAAATGGAAACGGTGAAATCGTTTTTCTGTCACCCCATTAGCGCGCCTCATAAACACGGACTGACTATAGCCTATGCTTACCCGCTACTTCTCACCCCGGCGTAAAATCTGGCTGACCAGCACACTGATTGGGGTTATCGTCGCCCTGCTGGCCGGTAGCATTCAATTTATGGTTATCTATCACAACCGCGCGGAACGCTTTGACTCCATCATCAAAAACGTCAACGTTTACCTGAATGAGTACTTCCACGAGCTTAATCAGACCATTGCCGACCTGCAGCCGCTGGTCGACCGGGATTGCGAGAACGTTGCCTCGGGCCTGACCGCCCATGCCGCGTTCAGCCCAAACGTGCGGGCGTTTCTGCTGGTGAAAAATGGCCAGGCGTTTTGCTCCTCGGCAACCGGCCCAATGAACAGCCCCCTGGAGCAGCTTATTCCGCAGCTCGATATCACTAAACCCATCGATATGGCCATTCTGCCGGGTACGCCGATGATGCCAAAAAGCTCGGCGCTGGCGATGTGGGTACGCAGCCCGCACGGCGGTAACGACGGCATTTTCGTGTCAATTAATACCAACCTGACGCCCTATATTCTCTATTCTGCCCGGCAAAATGACTTCAGCGGCATTGCGCTGGTGGTCAACAACAGCGCTATTTCGACCTTCAGCAACAGGCTGGTTAACCCGCAAACGATGCTCTCCGAGCCGATTCGCGAAGTGCAGATCAAAGGGCTGCCGCTCAAGGTCTACCTCTACGCCAACAGCTGGCTGGCTGAAAACACCCAGTACGCTCTGCTGTTGGGCGTGGTATGCGGGCTGCTGGCGGGACTGCTGGGCTATTACGTGCTATCGATCAAGTCCGATCCGCGAAAAGCAATCCTGATGGGAATAAAGAACGACCAGTTTTACATCGTCTATCAGCCGGTCGTCAAAGCCGATACCCTGCACATTAGCGGCGTTGAGGTACTGATGCGCTGGCGCCATCCGGTGGCCGGCGAGATCCCCCCGGACGTCTTTATCAACCTGGCCGAAACCCAGCAGATGATCGTGCCGCTGACCCACCATCTGCTGGCGCTGATCGCGCGCGATGCGCCAACGCTGCAAAAGATCCTCCCGGCGGGGAGCAAGCTCGGGCTGAATATCTCCCCGGCCCACCTGCACGCCGACAGCTTTAAGCCGGATTTAAGGCAGTTTGCCGCCGCCCTGCCGGCCAATCACTTTAGCGTAGTGCTGGAGATAACCGAACGCGCGATGATCGATAAGAACCGATCGCTGGCCATCTTTGACTGGCTGCACGAGGAGGGCTTTGAAATTGCGATTGATGATTTTGGCACCGGCCACAGCGCGTTGATTTATCTTGAACGCTACAACTTCGACTTTTTGAAAATCGATCGCGGCTTCGTACAGGCTATCGGAACCGAAACCGTCACCTCGCCGGTGCTTGATGCAGTGCTGACGCTGAGCCGCCGCCTGCAGCTCCTGACCGTTGCCGAAGGGGTTGAAACGCCTGAACAGGCGGAGTGGCTGCGCAAGCACGGCGTGCACTACCTGCAGGGCTACTGGATAAGCCGGCCTCTGCCGCTGGAAACGCTGCTCGCCGCGCACGACGAACCGGCGAAATACTTCGCCGCCGCCGGGCGATGATGATGATTTAATCTATGGACGGGCCCGCTCAGGGCCTGCTAACAGAGGATAATAACCTGGCCATGTTCGCGCGTATTTGCCTGATATTAGTTACTTTTATTAGCCTTAACGGTCAGGCGCAGGCCGTGAAAGAAAGCCACAGCTTCGCCATTATCGGCGAGCCGAAATACCCTGACGGCTTTAGTCATTTCGCCTACGCCGACCCGACAGCGCCAAAAGGCGGCGGCATCACGCTCGCCTCCATTGGCACCTTCGACAACTTCAACCGCTATGCGCTGCGCGGCAACCCCGGCGTGCGTACCGATGCCCTGTACGATACGCTGTTCACCACCTCCGACGACGAAGCGGGCAGCTACTATCCGCTGATTGCCGACGGGGCGCGCTACGCCGATGACTTTTCGTGGGTGGAGGTCACCCTCAATCCGCAGGCCCGCTTTCATGACGGCACGCCGATCCGCGCCAGCGACGTCGCTTTTACCTTCCAGAAGTTTATGACCGAAGGCGTCCCGCAGTTTCGCCTGTACTACAAAGGCACAAGCGTCAAGGCCATCGCCCCGCTCACCGTGCGCATTGAGTTAGGCCAGGCGGGCAAAGAGAACATGCTCAGCCTGTTTACCCTGCCGGTGATGCCGGAAAAATTCTGGCGCGACCATAAGCTCAGCGATCCGCTCTCCACCCCGCCGCTGGCCAGCGGCCCCTATCGCATTACCGACTGGCGGATGGGTCAGTACATCGTTTACTCGCGCGTTAAAACCTACTGGGCGGCCAATCTTGCGGTCAACCGCGGGCGCTGGAACTTCGATACGCTCCGCTACGACTACTATCTCGACGATAACGTCGCCTTTGAGGCCTTTAAGGCCGGCGCGGTAGACCGGCGGGAAGAGACGATGGCCAAAAACTGGGCCACCCGCTACGTAGGGCGCAACTTTACGCGCGGCTACATCGTGAAGGATGAGTATCAGAATACCTCGGCGCAGGATACCCAATGGCTGGCCTTCAATATTCAGCGCCCGGTTTTTGCCGATCGTCAGGTGCGCGAGGCCATTACCCTCGCCTTCGATTTTGAATGGATGAACAAGGCGCTGTTTTACAACGCCTACAGCCGCGCCAACAGCTATTTCCAGAATACCGAGTACGCGGCCCGCGCGGCGCCCGATGCCGATGAGCTAGCCCTGCTGACGCCGATGAAAAAAGATTTGCCGCCCGAGGTCTTCACCGCGCTCTATCAGCCGCCGCAATCCGACGGCGGCGGTTTCGATCGGGCGAATCTGCTGAAGGCGGACGACCTGCTCAACCGGGCCGGGTGGGTGTTGAAAAACCAGCGCCGGGTGAACGGCAAGAGCGGGAAGCCGCTGCGTTTTGAGCTGCTGCTGCCCGCCGGCGGTAACGATCGCTGGGTGCTGCCCTTTCAGCACAACCTGCTGCGTCTCGGCATCACCATGGATATTCGCCAGGTTGATAATTCCCAGTACAGCAATCGCCGCCGCAGCCGGGATTACGATATGATGCCGGTGGTCTGGCGCGCGACGCCGTGGCCCGGTACCGACCTGCAGATCTCCTGGGACTCGGCCTATATTCACTCCAGCTACAACGCGCCGGGGGTACAAAGCCCGGTCGTGGATCGCCTTATCGCGCAGATTATTCGCTGGCAGGGCAATAAGCAGAAGCTGCTGCCCTTAGGCCGCGCGCTGGACCGGGTGCTCACCTGGAACTACTACATGCTGCCGATGTGGTATATGGCGCAGGACAGAACGGCCCGCTGGGACAAGTTCTCGTTCCCGCCAACGCGGCCGGTATACTCCTCCGGCTTTGACAGCTGGTGGTATGACGTTAACAAAGCGGCAAAACTGCCCGCGGACAGACGCTGAGGAACGACGATGGGCGCATACCTGATCCGCCGACTGCTGCTGATTATCCCCACCCTGTGGGCGATCATTACGATCAACTTTTTTATCGTCCAGATTGCCCCCGGCGGCCCGGTCGATCAGGCCATTGCCGCCGTTGAGTTCGGCAATCACGGCGGGATACCGGGCGCGGGCGACAGCGGAATGGCCGCCAGCCACGCACGCACCGGCGTAAGCAACGTCAGCGAGGGCCACTATCGCGGCGGGCGCGGCCTCGACCCGGAGGTCATCGCCGAGATAACCCATCGCTACGGCTTTGATAAGCCCCTCCACGAGCGCTACCTAAAAATGCTCGGCGACTACCTGCGCTTTGATTTTGGCGACAGCCTGTTTCGCAGCGCCTCGGTGCTGCAGCTGATCAAAAACAGTATGCCGGTCTCCATTAGCCTCGGCCTGTGGAGCACGCTGATTATCTACCTGGTGTCGATCCCGCTCGGGATCCGTAAAGCCGTCAGCAACGGCAGCCATTTTGATATCTGGAGCAGCACGCTGATTATCATCGGCTACGCGATCCCGGCATTCCTGTTCGCGATTCTGCTGATCGTTATTTTCGCCGGAGGCAGCTATTTCGACCTGTTCCCGCTGCGCGGGCTGGTCTCGGCTAATTTCGACAGCCTGCCGTGGTATCAGAAGATCCTCGACTACCTCTGGCACATCACGCTGCCGGTGCTGGCGACGGTGATTGGCGGCTTTGCGGCGCTCACCATGCTGACCAAAAACAGCTTTCTGGATGAGATCCGCAAGCAGTACGTGGTCACCGCCCGCGCCAAAGGGGTAAGTGAAAAGCAGATTTTGTGGCGCCACGTGTTCCGCAACGCCATGCTGCTGGTTATAGCCGGTTTCCCGGCGATGTTTATCAGCATGTTCTTTACCGGTTCGCTGCTGATCGAGGTGATGTTCTCCCTCAACGGCCTCGGGCTGCTGGGCTATGAGGCGACGGTTTCGCGCGACTATCCGGTGATGTTTGGCACGTTGTATATTTTTACGCTGATTGGCCTGCTGCTTAATATCGTCAGCGATATTTGCTACACGCTGGTCGACCCGCGTATCGATTTTGAGGGCCGCTGATGTCATTTTTGAGTCCCGTCAACCAGGCCCGCTGGGCGCGTTTTCGCCACAACCGCCGCGGCTACTGGTCGCTTTGGCTATTTTTAATCTTCTTCGTCTGCAGCCTCGGCGCGGAGCTGATCGCCAACGACCGCCCGCTGCTGGTGCAGTACCGCGGCAGCCTGTACGTTCCGCTCTTAAAAGAATATAGCGAGAAGACCTTCGGCGGCGATTTTGCCACCGCCGCCGACTATCAGGATCCGTGGCTGCAGAAGCAGCTCGAGGCTCACGGCTGGGTGCTGTGGGCGCCGGTGCGCTTCGGGGCGACGACCATCAACTTTGCCACCCAATCCCCCTTCCCCTCGCCGCCGTCATCGCAGAACTGGCTGGGCACCGACGCCAACGGCGGCGACGTGCTGGCGCGGATCCTCTACGGAACGCGGATCTCCATTCTGTTCGGCCTGCTGCTAACCCTTTTTTCCAGCGTTCTCGGCGTGCTGGCGGGCGCCATCCAGGGGTACTACGGCGGCAAAATCGACCTCTGGGGGCAGCGCTTTATTGAAGTGTGGTCGGGAATGCCGACGCTGTTTTTGATTATTCTCCTCTCCAGCGTCGTGCAGCCCGGCTTCTGGTGGCTGCTGGCGATTACCGTCCTCTTCGGCTGGATGACGCTGGTGGGCGTGGTGCGCGCCGAGTTCCTGCGCACCCGTAACTACGACTATATCCGCGCGGCGCAGGCGCTGGGGGTTAACGACCGCAGCATTATCCTGCGCCATATGCTGCCCAACGCGATGGTCGCCACCCTCACCTTCCTGCCGTTTATTCTCTGCAGCTCGATTACCACTCTGACTTCGCTGGATTTTCTGGGCTTCGGCCTGCCTCTGGGCTCGCCTTCGCTTGGCGAGCTGCTGCTGCAGGGGAAAAACAACCTGCAGGCGCCGTGGCTGGGGATCGCCGCCTTTTTGTCCGTCGCGGTACTGTTAACGCTTTTAATTTTCATTGGTGAAGCGGTTCGCGACGCCTTCGACCCGAGTAAGGCGGTATAAGATGGCGCAGCCTCTGTTAGAAATTGACAATCTCTCCATCGCCTTTCGCCAGCAGGGCGAAACCCAGACCGTCGTCAGCGAACTGTCGCTGCACATTGCGGCGGGGGAAACCCTGGCGCTGGTGGGCGAATCCGGCTCCGGCAAGAGCGTTTCCGCACTGTCGGTGCTGCGCCTGCTCCCCTCGCCGCCGGTAAGCTACCCCAGCGGCGATATCCGCTTTCACGGCCAGTCGCTGCTGCATGCCGATGAGCGAACCCTGCGCGGGGTGCGCGGCAACCGTATTGCGATGATTTTTCAGGAGCCGATGGTGTCACTCAATCCGCTGCACACCCTGGAAAAGCAGCTCTATGAAGTGCTCTCTCTGCATCGCGGAATGCGCAAAGAAGCCGCCCGGGGAGAGATTCTCGACTGCCTGGAGCGAGTCGGCATTCGCCAGGCCCCTCGCCGGCTGGCGGACTATCCGCATCAGCTCTCCGGCGGCGAACGCCAGCGGGTGATGATCGCCATGGCCCTGCTCACCCGCCCGGAGCTGCTGATTGCCGACGAGCCGACCACCGCGCTGGACGTCTCGGTGCAGGCGCAAATTCTGCAGCTGCTGCGGGAACTGAAGCAGGAGCTGAACATGGGGCTGCTGTTTATCACCCATAACCTGAGCATCGTCCGCCAGCTCGCCGACCGCGTGGCGGTGATGCAAAACGGGCGCTGCGTCGAGCAGAACGGCTGTCGCGCCCTTTTCTCGGCCCCTCAGCATCCCTATACCCGCCGCCTGCTGGATAGCGAACCGGCGGGGCTGCCGGTTCTGCTGGCGCCCGATGCGCCGCTGCTGCTCGCGGCGAGCGGGCTCAGCGTCGCTTTCCCGGTTCGTCGGGGGCTTCTGCGCCGGGTGGTTGAGCATAATCGGGTGGTGAACGCCCTGAGCTTTCAGCTACGCGCGGGGGAAACTCTGGGACTGGTGGGCGAATCGGGTTCCGGCAAAAGCACCACCGGGCTGGCGCTGCTGCGCCTGATTGCCTCGGAAGGGATTATTGCCTTTGATGGCCAGACGCTGCAGGGCCGCAGCCGTCGGCAGATGCTGCCGCTACGCCGCCGGATGCAGGTCGTGTTTCAGGATCCGAACTCATCGCTGAACCCGCGGCTAAACGTTTTGCAGATTATTGAGGAGGGGCTGCGCGTCCACCAGCCGACGCTCACCTCCGCCGAGCGTGAACGGGCGGTCATTCAGGTGATGCAGGAGGTGGGGCTGGATGCGCAAACGCGCCTGCGCTACCCGGCCGAGTTTTCCGGCGGCCAGCGGCAGCGTATTGCCATCGCCCGGGCGCTGATCGTTAAGCCTCAGCTTATCGTCCTGGATGAGCCGACCTCGTCGCTGGATAAGACCGTACAGGCGCAAATCTTAGCCCTGCTGAAAGCTTTACAGCAAAAGCACCAGCTGGCCTATATTTTTATCAGCCACGATCTGCGCGTCGTGCGGACGCTATGCCATCAGGTGATGGTGCTGCGGCAAGGAGAGGTGGTCGAACAGGGAGAGTGCGAGCGCGTATTTACCGCTCCGCAGCAGGAGTATACCCGCCAGCTGCTGGCGCTGGGCTGACGGTCAGAACGGGTTGTTGCCGGAGAAGGGCTCGGCAATGGCTACGCCGAAATTTTTCAGCCGACAGGTGGCGGCGAACTCGTCCTGCATGTTGACGAACAGGCACGGCTCCCCTTCACACTCAACGATGGAGCAGTCGACTTCGATGTCGCTGAGCGCCTGGCTAAGCTTATGCATAACCGGCCACGCTTTCTCGCCGTCCGGGCTGAGTAACTTCAGCGCCACGAGGCTATTTTCGCTCTGCGCGCCGTTTTGCGGAATCGGTTCAACTCTTGAACCCGCAAAACCGGCCAGCCAGCGATAGCTTTGCGGCAGTCGGTGTACGATAGAGAGTTGCTGTGTATTCACCTGGTTTTCCCCGGAAGCAAAATGCTTCACAATAAATTTACATCAATATTAACACATTGTTGACAACTAGTCCTGTATCAGCGTGGAAAACGTTTACACCGACGCGGCGCCGGGGTTAACCGCTTATTATCCAGAACTTTATAGTTTCGCTGCGGAACCGATCGGGGCTATATGTACCCGTTTCTGTGATCCAAAACAACTTTTTTATCGCAACATTGCGACTTTTTACACTAATTGATTTTACATAAAAGAAACAAATAGCAGAATAACGAAGCCCGCCGCGGTTGATATGCATCAAAAAAGGGGCTGAATTAGCCCCCTTAAATGCGATTCAAAGCGCGACTTTTCGCCGCCGGCTGGCGTAGAGGTAGAAGAGAATGGAGCTGCTGGCGCAGAAAGCGATAGAGATCAGCATCGGCCAGGCGGTGGTGAAGGTTGCCATCGACAGCAGCGCCCCGACAATCGCGCCGATGCCGAAGCGGAAGGTTCCCGCCAGCGAAGAGGCCGTCCCGGCCATATGCGGGAACTCATCAAGAATGACCGCCATCGCGTTCGAGGAGACCATCGACACGCAGCCGATAAACGCGGCCACGCCGAACACCAGCGCCCAGAAGCCGACATCAAACAGCGCGCAGACCACCATCCACACGGCCATTGCGAACTGGATCCACAGCCCGGCGCGGAACATATTCAGCGCCCCAACCCGCCGAACAAAGCGGCTGTTAATCATGGTCATGACGAACAGGAAGGCCACGTTCAGCGCAAAGTAGTAGCCGAAGTGCTGCGGGGAAACGTGGTTAATCTTGATGTAAACAAACGGGCCGGCGCTCAGAAATGAGAACATCCCGGCAAAGCTGAAGCCGCTCGCCAGCATATAGCTCAGCACGCGCTTGTGGCGGAACAGGGTGGCAAAGTTGCCGAGGGTCGTGCGAATGTGGAACTTCTGCCGCCGCTCCGGCGGCAGGGTCTCGCTAATGAAGAACGCGATCATTGCCGAAGCCAGCAGCGCCGCCACCGCAAGGATCCAGAATATCGCATGCCAGCTGAACCACACCAGCACCGCCCCGCCCACCATCGGCGCGACCAGCGGAGCGATGGTGGTGACCAGCATCACGAACGACATCATCCGCGAAAACTCTTCTTTCGGATAAATATCGCGCATCAGGGCGTTAATCACCACGCTCGCCGCCGCCGCCGCGAGGCCGTGGAAGAAACGCATGGCGATCAGCATTTCGATGCTCTGCGACAGCGCGCAGGCCACCGCGGCGGCGGCAAAAATCAGCGTCCCCCCGAGGATAACCGGCTTACGGCCGATGCTGTCGGCCATCGGGCCGTACAGCAGCTGGCCAAAGGCAAAGCCCAGAATATAGGTACTGAGTGTCATCTGCGCGCTGCCGTCCGGCACGTTAAACTGCGCCGAGATCACCGGCAGCGCCGGGAGATACATATCGATCGACAGCGGCATGAGCATGGCCAGCAGGCCAAGAATAAACACAATCCCCAGGGAAGAATTCTGCTTTGCCGTCACGTTTTACTCCGCGCATGCTGAACGCCAACGCTGGCAATCTCTTCTTCCGTCAGCGGGCGATACTCGCCGGGCGCCAGAGAGTCGTCCATAGCGATCGCGCCGATTCGTTCACGATGCAGGCCGACAACGTGGTTGCCCACGGCGGCAAACATCCGCTTAACCTGATGGTAGCGCCCTTCGCTGATGGTCAGCCGGACTTCCGTCGGGGTAATCACTTCGAGAACCGCCGGCCGGGTCAGCTCTTTTTCATTGTGCAGCTGAACGCCCTGCGCGAACTGCTCCGCGGTGTTTTCAGCTACCGGGTTTTCCAGCGTCACCAGATAGGTCTTTTCGCAGTGGTGGCGCGGAGAGGTTATACGGTGCGACCACTGGCCGTCGTCGGTCATCAGCACCAGGCCGGTGGTGTCGATATCCAGACGCCCTGCGGCATGCAGCTTGTGCGCCACCGGCACGTCAAGAAAATAGAGCACCGTCGGGTGATCCGGATCGTCGGTAGAACAGACGTAACCCTGCGGCTTGTTAAGCATAAAGTAGCGCGGGCCGTTCTGCTGGGTAAGCGTATTACCGTCATACTCAACGTCATGCTCCGGCTGGAGCTTGAACGAAGCGTCTTTCACGATTTCACCATCCACCAGAACGCGGCTGCTGCGGATTTCACGTCCGGCAATAGCCCTACTGACGCCAAGTTGCTGAGCGATAAACTTATCAAGTCGCATGAGATTTTTTTAGCCTGTAATAATGCTGGAGCGGGCAAGCGCCCGAAAAAGAAGAAATTCATTGGCTAGTATAACGGGCTCTTAACGCCACTCAAGGGAAAAGATTCATGGCATACTATTTGCGAGTTAATTAACGCCTGTGAAGCCATGAATTTTACATTACGCCCCTACCAAAAAGAGGCGGTCGATGCCACCTTAGCCTGGTTTCGTCGCCACCATGAGCCCGCCGCTATCGTCCTGCCGACCGGGGCCGGCAAAAGCCTGGTCATTGCCGAGCTGGCGCGCCTGGCCCGCGGCCGCGTGCTGGTTCTGGCGCACGTCAAAGAGCTGGTGGCGCAAAACCACGCTAAATATCTTGCCCTTGGCCTGGAAGCCGATATTTTTGCCGCCGGGCTGAAGCGCAAAGAGAGCCACGGTAAGGTGGTTTTCGGCAGCGTGCAGTCGGTTGCCCGCAACCTTGAGCAGTTCCAGGGGGAGTTTTCGCTGCTGATCGTCGATGAGTGCCACCGCATCAGCGATGACGACGATAGCCAGTACCAGCAAATTATCGCCCACCTGCGGCAGGTCAATCCGCAGCTGCGGCTGCTTGGGCTCACCGCCACGCCGTTTCGCCTCGGTAAGGGCTGGATCTATCAGTTCCATTATCATGGCATGGTGCGCGGCGACGAGAAGGCGCTGTTTCGCGACTGCATCTATGAACTGCCGCTGCGCTACATGATTAAACACGGCTATCTGACGCCGCCGGAGCGGCTCGATATGCCGGTAGTGCAGTACGATTTCAGCCGCCTTCAGGCGCAGAGCAATGGCCTGTTCAGCGAGGCCGACCTCAATCACGAGCTGAAAAAACAGCAGCGCATTACGCCGCATATCGTCAGCCAGATCGTTGAGTTTGCCCAGACGCGAAAAGGGGTGATGATTTTCGCCTCCACGGTGGAGCACGCGCGGGAAATCACCGGTCTGCTGCCCGCAGGCGAGGCCGAACTGATTACCGGCGAAACGCCGGGCCCGCAGCGCGACCGCATTATTGAATCGTTTAAAGCCCAGCAATACCGCTATCTGGTCAACGTGGCGGTGCTGACCACCGGCTTTGACGCCCCGCATGTCGATCTCATCGCCATTCTGCGTCCGACCGAGTCGGTCAGCCTCTACCAGCAGATCGTCGGTCGCGGCCTGCGCCTGGCGCCGGGAAAAACCGACTGCCTGATCCTCGACTATGCCGGCAACCCGCACGACCTCTACGCGCCCGAAGTCGGGACGCCGAAAGGCAAGAGCGACAACGTGCCGGTGCAGGTCTTCTGCCCGGCCTGCGGTTTTGCCAATACCTTCTGGGGCAAAACCACCGCCGACGGCACGCTGATCGAACATTTTGGCCGCCGCTGTCAGGGCTGGTTTGAGGATGATGAGGGCCATCGCGAGCAGTGTGACTTTCGTTTTCGCTTTAAGAACTGCCCGCAGTGTAATGCGGAGAACGATATCGCCGCCCGCCGCTGCCGCGAGTGCGACACGATCCTCGTCGATCCCGATGATATGCTGAAGGCGGCGCTGAAGCTTAAAGACGCGCTGGTGCTGCGCTGTAGCGGCATGGATCTGCAGCACGGTGCCGACGACAAAGGCCCGTGGCTGAAAATTACCTACTACGATGAAGACGGCGCCGACGTCAGCGAGCGCTTCCGCCTGCAGACGCCCGCCCAGCGCACCGCGTTTGAACAGCTGTTTATTCGCCCGCACACCCGCACGCCCGGCGTGCCGCTGCGCTGGATAACCGCCGCCGATATCCTTGCTCAGCGGGGGCTGCTGCGCCATCCGGACTTTGTCGTCGCCCGCATGAAGGGGCAATACTGGCAGGTGCGGGAGAAAATGTTCGACTACCAGGGACGCTTCCGCCGGGCCAACGAACTGCGTTAATCGGCATTAAGGCTGAGGTTTTGATTGCCGTAAAAACCTCTGGCGGCTATAATGCCGCCCGCTTTTGCATTCGCAAAGCAGATCATCTGCCTGCTGCTGGGTCGCCTGTAGCAGGATTTAAATATAGAGAGACATCAATGTTTACTATCGACGCAGAAGTACGTAAAGAGCAGGGTAAGGGTGCGAGCCGCCGCCTGCGTGCAGCTAATAAATTCCCGGCCATCATTTATGGCGGCGAAGCTACTCCGGTAGCAATTGAGCTGGACCAGGACAAACTGTGGAACATTCAGGGTAAAGCTGAGTTCTACGGTGAAGTTCTGACCATCGTTATCGATGGCAAAGAAGAGAAAGTTAAGGTTCAGGCTGTTCAGCGTCACCCGTTCAAGCCAAAACTGTCTCACATCGACTTCGTTCGCGCTTAATAGCCGATAGCAGTTGTTGTATGAAACGCCCCGGTCCGCAAGGTCCGGGGCGTTTTGTTATGTGCTTTGCGCCCACAGAGCCGGCGCTAAATCGATAACCGTCTTCAGATCCTGGTGTTTGTTCATGCCCGGCTGCCAGAGCATCACCATCGTGACGTTCAGCCCCTGACTGCCGACCTCGGTGTCGATTTTACTCACCCCATCCCAGCGCTGCGCCTGAAGGTGATCGGCCAAAAATCCCCAGCCCTGCCCTTGCTGCATGGCGTGACGCAGCAGCGTGATTTCATTCATATACTGCGTATGGCCGGAGATCTGCAGCCGGCGGGCAATCTGATCGTCAGAGCGGCGATGCATCACCAGCTGCGGCACCAGCGCCAGGTTCAGCAGCGTCAGCGGCCTCGCATAGCCGGCAAACAGCCGCTCTGCGGCATAAAATCCCAGCTCAACGGTCCCCAGCGCGCGCCACTCCATCTCGCTGCCAAGGGTGCGGTTATTGGCCTGGCATAGCGCCAGGTCGGCATGGCCGTCGGCCAGCGCCTGTTCGGCTTCGCGACGCGATGCGCTCCAGCAGCTCATCCGCAGCTGGCGCTGCGCAAGATTATCGGCCAGCGCACAGAGAAAGCCGCGCGGCACAAAGGGGTCATACGCCACCCTCAGCTCCTGCCAGGCCGTGCCCGGCAGCGTCCGGGCAAAGGATTCAAAGGCCTGCGCCTGACGCAGCAGCAGGTGCGCCTGGCGAAAAAGCTGCTCCCCCTCCGCGGTTAACGCGAGGCTGCGTCCGTGGCGCAGGAATAGCGCGTAACCCAGCGCATCTTCCAGATAATCCAGCAGATCGCGTAGCGTGGTGCGATCTTTGCCAAGGCGAATCGCCGCCCGTGACAGCGAGCCCGTTTCGGCGACGGTGGCAAAAGCCTCAATTTGCGCAAAAGAGTACTGCAGCGTTTTCATACCATCCCATCCTTGCGGGGGAAAATCCCCCATCGGCTGATTTTAGCCTGCGGCCGACGATTTATATACTGCGCATCGGGTTGTAATGGCTAACAAGGAATTTCTGATGACAAGTATAAAAACGATCAAACCGCTGGCGCTGGCGCTGATGCTTACCGCCCTACCCGGCGCCGCGCTGGCGCAGGCCCAGCCGCAGCAGGAGTGCGGCGGCGTGCTGCTCGATACCTGCCCGACGCCGTTTGATAAAACGCTGCCGGCGGCTAAAGAGATGCTCAGCTGGGATCGGACCGATCGGGTAATTGGTTTTCGTAACGACTATCGTAACTATGCCGGGGACGTCTTTCACCACGGCGCCTCCGCTGCGCTCCAGCAGGCGGATAAGCCGCTGACCAATGTCAGCTATACGCTGAACGGCCACACCTGGAACCTGCGGGACTACCTGAAGCGCCAGGACGTCACCGGTTTCCTGGTACTGAAAGAGGGTAAAATTGCCTATAAGTACCTCGGCGCCGGCAACACGGATACCACACTGTGGACATCGCGCTCGGTGGGCAAAGCGGTGGTCTCCACGCTGGTCGGTATCGCCATCCAGCAGGGGAAAATCCACTCTTTGGATGATCTGATTACCGATTATGAACCGGAGCTGAAGGGCAGCGCCTGGGACGGCGTCACCATGAAGCAGCTTATCCAGCACACCTCCGGCGTAGAGTGGAATGAAGACTACACCAATCCGCAGTCCCACTTCGCGCGGCTGACCCAGTGCGAGGCGCATCCGGGGGCCTACGACTGCGTACGTAAGATCGTCGCCTCCCTGAAACGCGCCCATCCGGCCGGGGAGCAGTGGTCCTACTCCTCCGGCGGGGCGTGGCTGCTGGGGGATATCGTGGAGCGAGCAACCGGCATGCCCCTTGCCGCCTGGCTGGAGCAAACGCTATGGCGGCCTGGCGGCATGGCCCAGGATGGCGTGTGGCATGCCTATCAGCAAGGCAAGCACGATGTCGGCGCCCACGGCTTCAACGCCACGCTTGAAGACTGGGGACGCTTCGGTGAGTTTGTCGCCCGGGACGGACGCCTGGCCAACGGCAAATCGCTGGTGCCTGACGGCTGGTTCGATATGGCCTCCGCCTGGACTCAGGCGCAGAACTCGGTCTCCGCGGCGCACCCGGACGGAATTTACGGATTCCAGTGGTGGAATAACGCCATTCCGGCCAATGCCAAAAACGTCGAACCTACGGCTCAGCAGGGGCTGAAGGATTCCCTGTGGGCGCTCGGCATATATGGCCAGGTGATTATGGTCAATCGCGCTGAGCATCTGGTTATCGTCCAGTGGTCAACCTGGCCGCAGGCGGAGCCTTCGTTTAGCGCCCAGCCGCTGGAGGCCGCGCTGATGTACAGCGCTATCGCCCGCCAGCTGCGCTAGACCGTGTCGCTCTTTGCCCGTTCTGCGGCAAGGAGCGAGTCTGAATTAAGCGCCAGGTGCTGCAGCAGCATGATGGTTTTGGCATCCACGATCTCGCCGTCGCGGATAGCCTGCAGCGCCTGCTCCAGCGGCCACTCCAGCACTTCGATATCTTCCCCCTCTTCCGCCAGCCCGCCGCCGCTACTTTGCCGGTCGTCAGCCGAATATTCGGCAATAAAAAAGTACAGCTTTTCCGTGACCGAACCGGGGCTCATATAGGCCGTAAAAACGCGCTCAATGCGGGTCACCCGAAAGCCCGTCTCCTCCTGCGCTTCGGCGATAATTCGCTCTTCC
Organism: Klebsiella sp. BIGb0149; assembly: GCF_004362605.1. NCBI lineage: Bacteria > Pseudomonadati > Pseudomonadota > Gammaproteobacteria > Enterobacterales > Enterobacteriaceae > Klebsiella > Klebsiella sp. BIGb0149. The sequence goes on from NZ_SNYG01000002.1 coordinate 852,919, forward strand.
GGGGAGGCGTTATCCAAAAGCCCGGCGGCGGCCTCAATTAAAAATCCGTCGTGGCCGTTAATCCAGACCGGAAAGCGAAACTGGCGGATGAGAACCACGGTTTTTTTCTCTCGGCTGTAGAGAAGAATAACGGCACCGTTTCCGCGGTCGTAGGCTTCGCGGCTCTGCTCCTGCCAGCGCCCGTCCCGCCGCAGCAGCTCAAAGGTATATGTTTTGAGCGTATACCAGTTATCGGATAGCAGCGTTTCGCGGATATTGCGAACGTATGGTGCGTCAATGTGCATGTTTTGCTCCTTACCAGGTGACAGAAGGCACCATAACATGCACAATCATGCACAAACAAGATCAAACATGAAGGAAACCACATGCTCGCCAGCCAACGAAAGCAGCTCATTTTGCAGATTCTTAGCGCCGAGAAACAGGTCATGTCGGGGGAGCTCAGCCAGCGCTTTGGCGTCTCGGAGGACTCCATTCGTCGCGACTTACGCGAGCTGGCGGCGGAAGGGAAGCTGCAGCGGGTTCACGGCGGCGCGCTGCCGGCGTCGGCCGCCGTTGCCCCGATAGCAACGCGCAGAAGCGTGCAAATCGATTCAAAACAGGCGATTGCCCGCCGGGCGGCGGCGCTTATTCATCCGGGCCAGGTGGTTATCGTTGACGGCGGGACCACCACCACCGAGATGGTGAAGTTTCTGCCCGCCGATTTGGCCTGCACCATCGTGACCCACAGCCCCGGCATTGCCGTCGCGCTGGTCGATCGGCCGCTGATTGAGGTGATCCTGATCGGTGGCCGCCTGTTTAAACATTCGCTGGTCGCCGTCGGCGCCGCGGCGCTGGAAGGCATTGCGCGGATCAACGCCGATCTGTTTTTTATGGGCGTCACCGGCGTACATCATCATGCGGGTTTCACCACCGGGGACTATGAAGAAGCGGGCATTAAGCGGGCGCTGGCCGCGCGGGCGGCGGAAACCATCGTGATGGCCTCGCAGGAGAAGCTGAATTCGGCGTCGGCTTTTGCCATCGGCGAGCTGAGCCTTGCCGCTACGCTGGTGGTGGATAGCCCGGTGGATGAGATGCTGCAGGCGCGGCTGGCACAATGCGGCATTGAAACGATCCGCGCCGACGCGCAGTAAGGGAGAGAAATCCCCCCGGCCTGCAGCCGAGGGGATTGGTTTCAGCTGCCGCCGGACGTCCGGCGCTGGAGCTGATCGCGTAGATTCGGCGGTGTGCCCTTAATGGTTAAGGTATCCGTCGCCGGGTCCCAGAACACGCGCTCGCCGAGCAGCATGGCATCAAAGTTGATCGTCAGCCCGCCGCCGCTGCCGGCAAACTTAGTTAACTGCCGCAGAGTGCTGCGATCCGCCGGGAAGCTCTCTTCCAGCTCATACCCCTGTTCAGCGGTAAACTCCTGGAAACTCTTCTCGCTCACGCCCGCCAGCTCTTTAGAGAGCGATTCGAGCTCAATCTCTTCTCCGGCCTGCAGCTGCTCGCTGCAGTAGGCGTAAACCTGCTGACGCACGTTCTGCCGCTCGGACTTATCCAGCTGCGCGTCGGCGGCAAAATCATCCACCGCCTGCAGCAGGCCGCGGTTCTGCGCTTTGGCGTTCAGCCCTTCGCTGGCACCGAGGAAATCCATAAAGAAATCGGCGACTTTGCGCCCTACCCGGCCCTTCAGGAAGGTCAGATAGCGGGTCGATTCCGGGTTCGTCTCCCACTCGGTTAAATCAATGCGCGCCACGATGTCGGCATGATTGATGTCCAGGTAGTGGGTGGAGCTGATATCCAGCTCTTCGTTGACTCGCATGCTGCTCAGGTTGTTCAGCACCGCCACCAGCAGATACTCAACCGCCAGATAGCGATACTGGCAAAACAGAACGATCCCGCCTTCTGCGAAGGGATACTTCGCCAGCTCGTCGCGCAGACGACCGGTCGCCGCACGGCTGAACGGCAGAAAATCTTCTTCACCTTTGCGCTGCAGGCGCAGCGCCTGGGCCAGCTCGCTCTCTTCATTAAACAGGCCATAGGCCTTGTTTTTTGCGCTGTAGACACGATGCAGCTCGGCCATCATCTCCACGACCGTCGCATTAGGCTCCAGCAGCGAATCGCGCAGCACCAGCTCAAGGTTTTGTTCATCACGTTTAATTAACTGATGCAGGGCAATCTGGTCGATATCCAGACTCATGTTAAACTCTCCTTTTAGACCGGGCGGTATTCAACCACCGCCGGGACGGCGACGCAACCGGCGCGTGACTCTTCGGCTAGCGGAGACTCGCGATCCTGCGCGCTTTTGCGCCGTGGCGAAAAAATGCGGAAAAAAAGCTGCTGCTACGGTAATATGTTGCCCTTTCACGAACAAACAGATTTTGACTTTTATGCCGCAATTATCCCGCTATAGTGATGAACACGTCGAACAGCTGCTCAGCGAGCTGACCAACGTGCTGGAAACACACAAAGCCCCCGTTGACCTTTCACTGATGGTGCTAGGCAATATGGTGACCAACCTGATCAATAGTAGCGTCGCGCCGGCGCAGCGTCAGGCGATCGCCCGTTCTTTTGCCCAGGCTCTGCAGTCCTCAATCAACGACGACCCGGCGCACTAAGGATAACCAACAACTTTATATGGTGACTCTTCGTCAGCCCTACCGAGAAAAAGTCTCCCAGATGGTCAGCTGGGGGCACTGGTTCGCCCTGTTCAACATGTTGTTGGCTATGGTGCTCGGCAGCCGCTATCTTTTTGTCGCCGACTGGCCAACGACGCTGGGCGGACGCATTTTTTCGTACGTCAGCCTCGTTGGTCACTTCAGTTTCCTGGTCTTTACCAGCTACGTACTGATCCTCTTTCCGCTAACCTTTGTCGTGATATCACAGCGGCTTATGCGCTTCCTGTCGGTCATTTTGGCCACCGCAGGAATGACGCTGCTGCTGATTGATAGCGAAGTTTTCACCCGCTTCCACCTGCATCTTAACCCTATCGTCTGGGAACTGGTTATTAACCCGGATCAGAACGAGATGGCGCGGGACTGGCAGCTGATGTTTATCAGCGTGCCGATTATCTTCCTGCTGGAAATGCTCTTTGCGACCTGGAGCTGGCAGAAGCTGCGCAGCCTGACGCGCCGCCGCCACTACGCGCGCCCCGTCGCCTGGCTTTTCTTTATCTCTTTTATCAGCAGCCACCTGATCTATATCTGGGCGGATGCTAATTTCTATCGTCCGATTACCATGCAGCGGGCGAACCTGCCGCTCTCCTATCCGATGACCGCGCGCCGCTTCCTTGAGAAACACGGCCTGCTGGACGCGCAGGATTACCAGCGTCGCCTGGTGGAGCAAGGCGCTCCGGAAGCCGTCTCAGTACAGTATCCGCTGAGCGATCTGCGCTATCGCGACCTCGGCGCCGGCTATAACGTGCTGCTGATTACCGTTGATAACCTGAACTACTCGCGTTTCGAGAAGAACATGCCGGAGCTTGCCGGCTTCGCCAAAGATAGCGTCAACTTTACCCAGCATATGAGCTCAGGCAACAGCACCGATAACGGTATTTTTGGCCTGTTCTACGGCATTTCACCAGGCTATATGGACGGCGTGCTGTCGGCCCGTATTCCGGCCGCGCTGATTACCGCACTCAACCAGCAGGGCTATCAGCTGGGCCTGTTCTCTTCCGACGGCTTCAGCAGCCCGCTCTATCGCCAGGCGCTGCTGTCCGACTTCTCCCTGCCGGTCGCCAAAACCCAAAGCGATGAGCAGACGGCAAACCAGTGGATTGGCTGGCTGAATCGCTACGCTCAGGATGAAAACCGCTGGTTCTCGTGGATTTCGCTCAACGGCACCTCGCTTGACGACGGCCAGCAGCAGAACTTCGTGCGCCGCTATAGCCGCGCGGCGGGCGAGGTCGATACGCAGATTGGCCGGGTGCTCAACGCTCTTCGCGAGGCGGGCAAGCTGGATAACACGGTGGTTATCGTCACCGCCGGTCACGGCATGCCGCTTAATCCTCAGCACGGCAAGTTTGACTGGTCGAGAGATCAGCTGCAGGTTCCGCTGGTGATTCACTGGCCGGGCGTTCCGGCGCAGAATATCGCGACGCTGACCGATAACAAAGACGTGATGACCACGCTGATGCAGCGCCTGCTGCACGTCTCTACCCCGGCGAACGAGTATTCGCAGGGTGAGGACCTGTTTAGCCCTGCGCGCCGCCGCGGCTGGGTCACCGCGGCGAACGGCGATACGCTGGCGGTCACCTCACCGGAGGTCACCGTAGTGTTGAACCACAACGGAACCTACAGCACCTGGAATAGCGACGGTAAGAAGATCGACAATCGCAAACCGCAGCTCAGCCTGCTGCTGCAGATCCTGACGGATGAAAAGCGCTTTATCGCTAACTGATTGATTAATTATGAATCAATTGGTCGTTCCCCGCTTGCATTCGCCAGGAGAACGGGTAATATTACCGCCACGCGTCGGCACGTAGCGCAGCCTGGTAGCGCACCGTCATGGGGTGTCGGGGGTCGGAGGTTCAAATCCTCTCGTGCCGACCAAAAATCCCTGAAAAACCAGCCTTTTAAGGCTGGTTTTTTTATGCCTGCTTTTCGCCGGAGCGTTAACGAGTGAGCCCGGACAATAACCCCACGCTTACTCGCTATTCCTGCGTATCAGAACCTATAAAATATCCCCTCATCGGTTCTTTGTGCCCAAAAGGTGACGCAAACCTGCCCGCGGCGCCGCTCTTGAGCCGCGCCGCAAAATAAACTGCGATAGTGCTGATTGTAAATCGAGGAATAGCTTCTATCATTCGACTGTATCAGTCATACGCCAGGAAGATAAATATGAGAGTTAATGGAATTACCAAGGGATTTTTTATCCTGATTCTGCTGATAGTCAGCCTTGCCTTTTTTGATGTTCTTTCTCCCTATTACTCAGCCATTCTGTGGGCGGCGATTCTGGCCGTGATCTTCAATCCGGTGAAGAACAAGATCCGCGCTAAGCTTGGTGAACGTAATGGCCTGGCCTCACTGCTCACCGTGGCGATTATCTGCCTGATTGTCTTCACTCCGCTGGCGATTATTATCTCCTCGCTGGCGCTCGAGCTGAACGTGGTTTACACCAAGCTTGAGCACAATGACACCCAGTTTCCGTCGGTAGTGGCGAGCCTGTTTGCCCATCTCCCGGAGTGGGTCAGAAGCTTCCTCTCTGAGCATAATCTCGACAGCGCCGAGCAGATTCAGAAACAGCTCTCAGACGCGGCGCTGAAAGGAGGCCAGTACCTGGCCGGCAGCGCATTTCTGATTGGTAAAGGGACTTTCGGCTTTACCATTAGCTTTGGCGTCATGCTGTATCTGCTGTTTTTCCTGCTCAAGGATGGCCCGTATCTGGTGCTGCTGATCCTCGAATCCCTGCCGCTGTCGAATTACGTTAAGCAGCACCTGTTTGCCAAATTTGCCGCCGTCGCCAGGGCAACCGTGAAGGGTACCGTCGCCGTCGCTCTGGTCCAGGGCATCCTGGGCGGAATTGCCTTCTACGTTGCCGGAATTGACGGCAGCATTTTGTGGGGCGCGATCATGGCGTTTCTGTCGCTGATCCCGGCGGTAGGTTCAGCCATCGTCTGGGTTCCCGCGGCCATCTTCCTCTTCGCCACCGATCAGCTATGGCAAGGGGCGTTTGTCGTCGGCTTCTTCGTGATCGTTATCGGGCTGGTGGACAACATCCTGCGTCCGCTGCTGGTGGGTAAAGATACTAAAATGCCGGACTACATGATTCTGATCGCCACCCTCGGAGGAATGGAGATTTACGGTATTAACGGTTTTGTGATCGGTCCGCTGATCGCCGCGCTGTTTATCGCCTGCTGGAATCTGCTCTCAGGCCGCGAACACGCCGGCAATACCGATGAAATTGATGAAGAGTTTATCGAGGAAGGCAAGCTACCCCGCGACGAGTAAGCCGTTAGCGGCGCGACGTCAGCTGCCTTAGGCGGCGGCTGACAAAAACCAGGAGGAGCCGCCTGCCCCTCCTGGTGTTCGCGGCGCGAGCCATACTCTTATTTTGCGTAGCCTTTGAAAGTGCCGTTTTCAGTCACCGCAATCTTGCCGTTGGTATAAACAATAAAATTGTACAGCCCCTGCTGGTAGACCGTTGCCTTAGGCTCCTTCTCAATCACCGCAGCCGGTTTACCGTCAACGGTAATCCCGGTACCGGTGGACTTGATCTCCATCCCCGCAAAGTGCTTTACGTTACCCTTAGCGCCTTGTGCGTGCTGTACGGCGCTGGCAGCGTTCTCCATCGCCTGTTTCTCATAGGCGGCGTTAAGGGCAGCTTGTTTATTTTGCTCAGCTAAATAACAGGTATCTTTCGATACGCCTTTGGCTTCACAGCTGGCTAAACGCTGCGCCTCGGAGGTACAGCCCGCTAAGGCTGCCGTCATCCCCAGTACCGCGGCCAACATGGCTTTATTCACTTTCATCTATCATCACTCATATAAATAATCTAATTTTAATAACAATTCCGTTTCAATTAATTTCCCTGATGAATCATTCTAAGCGGTGAATATTACGCGGCGCGACTGAAATAATTTCATGCGAAAATTAAGTTTTTCATTGATGATTATCAATGCTGGTTTCGCGAAGAAAAGCATGGTGCGATAAACCTATACAATTCAGTGGACAATAGTTCTTTAGTTAAGATTACTTTCAGTAAATTCCTATACACCACAACAACAAAGCAGCATATCACGCTATTTTATATGCAAATATTGGTAAATAACTCTTACTAATAGCGCAAACAGTGATAGCCTTTTAGCGTTGAAGAACGATAACAAAGGATGATCGATCGTGAAAAAAATCGCTACGTTTGCTGTTTCCCTGCTGACCGTTGCCTGTGTCTCCACCAGCGCACTGGCCGCCGAACAGCCTCTGGAAAAGATTGCGCCCTATCCGAAAGCGGAGAAAGGCATGAAGCGTCAGGTGATCCAGCTGCCGCCGCAGCAGGACGAATCGGCCTATAAAGTTGAGCTGCTGATTGGCCAGACGCTGGAAGTCGACTGCAACCGCCATCGCCTGGGGGGTCAGCTGGAAAGCAAAACCCTCGAAGGCTGGGGCTACGACTATTTCGTCTTTGATAAAGTGACGTCGCCGGTTTCGACCATGATGGCCTGCCCGGACGGGAAGAAGGTGGAGAAGTTTGTCACCGCAGGGCTGGGTGACGCCGGCATGCTGCGCTACAACAGCAGGCTGCCGGTGGTGGTTTACACGCCGGATAACGTACAGGTGAAGTACCGAATCTGGCGAGCAGACGAAACTATCGGTAATGCCGTCGAGCGCTAACCGCGGGCAATAAGAAACCGGCGGCCAGGGCCGTCGGTTTTGCCTTCTACAGCGCGATATCCGCTATCGGTTTGCTATCCGTCAGCGGTTTCAGCTCTGCCTGAGGGGCTTTATCCGCGACTGAAACCGGCTCATAGCGCAGCTGCAGAACCTCGCTGGTCCACGCCAGCGCCTGCTCAATCGCCGCGGAATTGCCGTCGAGACGCAGGCCGTAGGAGGGAACGATCTCTTTCAGCTTCGCCTGCCAGGCGGCTGAATTTACCTTATCCTTAAAGACCGTTTCCATCAGCTGCAGCATAATCGGCGCGGCGGTCGAGGCGCCGGGCGATGCGCCCAGCAGCGCCGCTACGGTACCGTCATCATCGCTGACCACTTCGGTTCCCAGACGCAGCACGCCCTTCTTACCGTTGCGCTTAATGATCTGCACGCGCTGGCCGGCCTGCCACAGGCGCCAGTCGCCTTTATTCGCTTCCGGATAGTATTCGCGCAGCGCCTCGTGGCGATCTTTATCTTTCTGCATCACCTGGCTAATCAGGTATTTCACCAGATCGAAATTATCCAGACCGACGTTGAGCATCGGCAGAATATTTGAGGTATTGGTCGATGCCAGAAGATCCCACAAAGAGCCGTTTTTCAGGAAACGGGTGGAGAAGGTTGCAAACGGCCCAAATAGCACCACCCGCTTACCGTCAATAATACGCGTATCAATATGCGGCACCGACATCGGCGGCGCCCCAACTTCGGCCTGACCGTAGACTTTTGCCAGATGGTGGTTAACGACTTCCGGGTTTTCACACACCAGGAACTGGCCGCCAACCGGGAAGCCCGCGTACTCTTTAGCCTGAGGAATACCGGTCTCCTGCAGCAGCGTCAGCGCCGCGCCGCCGGCGCCGATAAAGATAAATTTGGCTTTAATGACCCGCTTCTGGCGACGGTTATTCGCGTCCGCCAGGGTGACCGTCCAGCTCTTATCGGCGTTGCGCTTGAAGCGACGCACAACGGTGCCAAGCTGTAAGGAGAAGTTAGCGTGGGTCTGCAGGCCGGCAATCAGCTGGCGGGTAATTTCGCCGTAGTTGACGTCTGTGCCGACCTCGGTACGGGTCGCGGCAACCTTTTGCTGCGGATCGCGCCCTTCCATCACCAGCGGCGCCCACTCTTTAATTTGCTGATGATCTTCGGAATAGCGAATACCGCGGAACAGTTCGCTTTGCTGCAGAGCGGCGTAGCGCGCGCGCAGGAAGTTGACGTTATCTTCGCCCCACACAAAGCTCATGTGCGGTACGCTGTTGATAAATGATTTCGGCTTACTCAGAATGCCGCGCGTGACCTGGTGGGCCCAAAATTGACGAGAGATATGGAAGGATTCGTTGATATCGACCGCTTTGTCGATGTTGATCCCGCTGGCGGTCTGGGGCGTATAGTTCAGCTCCATCAGCGCCGCATGCCCGGTACCCGCGTTATTCCAGCCGTTCGAGCTCTCCTCAGCAACGCTGGACATCTGCTCGACCATGGTAATAGACCAATCCGGCTCCAGTTCCTGCAGCCAGGTTCCCAACGTGGCACTCATGATGCCGCCGCCAATCAACAGTACATCCGTCTCTTGCTCATGGCGGGTGTTGGTCCGAGGTGTATTTGAACCAACCGCCGGTGAGCTGGGTACGGCCATCTTTTTCTTCATCGAATTTGAGCCTTACTTTACTCGCTTTTTTTATTTAGCGCAGGTGACACGATTATCAGGAATCAAAGTAACACTGAAGATAAAAAATTTAAATATTGTTTAAAATTTAAGTTGAGTTTTGAGATCTGTTATAAAAATGTTTAATAAATGTGTACCACAAATCACATTTTGTACTGGTATAAGCGGCGCGACCGCGCTATCATCCTCCGTTTTGTGACAGACCGCACGCAAGCTCAGGCTTACTCGTCCCGGCTTAAACTAACCTGCGAACTTCCTATGCCTCAGGCTCCAGACCACGCTACGTCCGCTTCAACAGGCGCCATTCGCCACGTACTTCGTTCACCATCGCTGTTCACACGAGAGGCTCTGGCAGGCGTTCTGACCGCTCTGGCTCTGATTCCGGAGGTTATCTCCTTTTCAGTGATTGCCGGCGTTGACCCCAAGGTCAGCCTGATTGCGTCCGTTGTGCTGTGCCTTGCGATGTCGGTACTCGGCGGCAGGCCCGCAATGGTTACCGCCGCCGCCGGGTCGGTGGCGCTGGTGATTGGGCCGATGGTGCATCAACACGGCGTCGGCTACATCCTGCCCGCCGTCATTTTGGCCGGTATTATTCAAATTTTGTTTGGTTTGGGCGGCATGGCCCGGCTGATGCGGTTTATACCGCAGGCGGTGATGACCGGCTTCGTCAACGCGCTGGGGATTCTGATCTTTTTCGCCCAGGTTCCCCATTTTTGGAGCAAGCAGCCGCTGATCCTCGGCCTGTTCGTCCTGACGCTGCTGATTGTCCTCTGGGCGCCGCGCTATATTAAAGCGATCCCCGCGCCGCTGATTGCCATCGTGGTGTTAACCCTGTTTACCGTCACCACCGGGCAGCTGCTGCCTACCGTCGGCGATGAGGGCTCAATGAGCGGCGGGCTTCCGGGGTTCACCGCCCTGCTGGTGCCGCTCAATCTCGACACCCTGCAAATTATCTGGCCCTGCGCCCTGAGCATTGCCTTTGTCGGCCTGATGGAGTCGCTGCTGACCGCCAAATTAGTCGATGACCTGACCCAGACCCCGTCCAGCAAAGCGCGCGAGAGCGCCGGGCTGGGCATCGCCAATATTCTTGCCGGACTCTACGGCGGCATCGCCGGCTGCGCAATGATTGGTCAGACCATTGTTAACGTTGAAATGGGTAAAGGCCGCAGCCGCGTCTCCACCCTCGCCGCCGGCGCGGTGCTGCTGCTGCTGGTCACCGTGCTGAGCGAAGTAATGGCAAAAATTCCGATGGCGGTACTGGCCGGAGTGATGGTCATTGTGGCGGCCAAAACCTTCAGCTGGCACAGCCTTCGTCCGGCCGAGCTGAAGCGTAATCCGTGGCCGGAAACGCTGGTCATGCTGGTGACCGTTGCCGCAACGGTAGGCACCAGCAATCTGGCTATTGGCGTTCTGGCAGGCCTGGTAGCAATGGCGCTGATCCCACGCAGGCTGCGCGGCAGGCCGTCGACTACATCAGGAAAATCGTCGCCAGACCGAGAAAAATAAAGAAGCCGCCGGTATCGGTGATGGCGGTGATCATCACGCTGGAGCCGACCGCCGGGTCGCGTCCCAGCTTCACCATCACCATCGGGATAATCACCCCCATCATCGCCGCCATCAGCAGGTTGAGCATCATCGCCAGCGTCATCACGGCGCCGAGCTGCGGATCGCTGTAGAGCCACCAGGTTACGGCGCCCATAATCCCGCCCCACACCAGGCCGTTAATCACCGCAACCCCCATTTCGCGCAGGATCAGGAACGAGAAGCTTCCCGGCTGAATGTGCTGCAGCGCCATCGCCCGTACGATCATGGTGATGGTTTGGTTTCCGGTGTTACCGCCGATCCCGGCGACGATCGGCATCAGCGACGCCAGCGCCACCAGCTGCGAAATCGTATGCTCAAAGCCGTCGATTACCCGCGAGGCGATAAACGCGGTGCACAGGTTGACCGCCAGCCACGCCCAGCGCGTTTTCACCGCTTTGCTCACCGGGGCGAAAACGTCGTCATCGTTGCTCAGCCCCCCCATTCGACGTAAATCGTTATCGGTCTCTTCATACACCACGTCCACGATTTCGTCGATGGTCAGGCGCCCCATCAGCTTGCCGTCGGCATCAATCACCGCGGCGCTCAGCAGGTTGTCACGTTCAAAGGTGCGCGCGACCTTCTCCGCCTCTTCGTGCGGCTGAAAGGTCACAGGATCGCCTTCCATGACTTCTCCTACCCGCTTCTGCGCATCGTTGAGCAGGATGGTCTGCAGCTCCAGCTCGCCAAGCAGCAGCTTGTTGCGGGTGGTGACAAACAGCTTATCGGTGTTTTCCGGCATTTTGCCTAACCGCCGCAGGTAGCGCTGCACCGCGGCGAGCGTCGCCTCCGGGCGAACGGTGATCACCTCAAACTCCATGATCGCGCCGACGGTATTGTCGGCGTAGCGCATCATCTGACGGATACGTGCCCGCCTCTCCGCCGGCATCTCCGCCAGCAGGCGTGCGGTCAGGTCTTGCGGCAGATGCTGCAGGATATAGACCTGCTCATCAATATCCAGATTTTGCAGCGTAAACAGCAGCTCACGATCGCTCATCTTATCGATGAGGTCGCCCCAAACGCTTTCCGACGCCTCAAGCAGCACTTCACCGCGTTTATCGTCGGCAACCAGGCGCCACAGCGCGTTACGCGCGTCGTAAGGCAGCGCCTCGAGGGCATCGGCAAGATCCGGCGGCGGCAGGTGGGAAACCAGCACTTCCACTTCCGCCAGATCGTCGGCAAGGGTGCCGTCGTCATAGCGTTCAGCCAGCGTTAATTTGCCCAACAGCGAGGAGGTAACGGCTTTATCAGTGCTCAGCAGCCAAATGAGGCGGGCGCGCTCTTCGTCGCGCAATCTGGCGCTTTTTTTATGCAAAACGGACATCGGTCAGGCAATCCTTGTGAGAATAGTTGGCCGACCAGCAGGCCAGGTGCCCTAAGCATAGCGCGAGGAGGGGGAAATAATAACCGCCGGCGGGTTCGTCCGGCGGAAAAATCAACAATAGCGCCCGCCGTGGGTCGGCAGGCGCGGCTTTCAGGCGGTGCGGGAGACCGCATCGCGGGTCGCCAGCTCGCGCTCCAGGCCCGTCAGCTCCGCCAGCTGGCCGGCGCGCATCTCCAGCAGGCGATCGGCATGCTGAAAATAGTGATCGTCGTGGCTGATAGCGAAAATAGTTTTACCCATCTGCTGCATCAGCGGCAGCAGCACCTGATAAAACTCGCGGCGGAAGTGCGGATCCTGATCCGCCGCCCACTCATCAAGCAGGATGATATCGCGATCTTCAGCCAGGGCCAGCAGCAGCGCCACGCGCTTTTTCTGCCCCTTGGAGAGCTTCAGATCGAGGATCCTGCCGTTATCCAGCCGCAGCTTATGCGTCATTTTCAGGTACTCCATCCACTGGCTCACCCGCGCAGGATCGGCCGCTTTGCCCTCCGGCCCCAGCAGCTGGTCAAACAGCCAGACGTCGGTAAATACCGCCGAGAAGAGCTTACGATAGTCTTCCGGCCGGTCTATCGCCAGCGCCTCGCCGTCCAGCAGGATCTGACCGGAAGCCGGCTGATACAGCCCGGTCAGCAGCATCGCCAGCGTCGACTTGCCGCTGCCGTTGCCGCCGATAAGGAACACCAGCTCGCCGCGTTTCAGGGTCATATTGACAGGCCCGACGGCGAAGCTGTTGTCCGGGTAATGGAAGCAGACGTCGCGCAGCTCCAGGGTTTGCCAGTGCGGGTGCGCCTGCGGCTGCGGGAATTCGGCACGGTACGGCGCCAGGGAGAATTTGTGCAGCTTATTGAAGGCTACCTGGGCGCTGAGCAGCGTCGGCAGCGCGCCCACGGCGGAAAGCAGCGGCGTGCGCAGGAACAACAGGGTCAAAGAGTAGGTCGCCGCCACGGCGGTATTCGCCCAGCCGAGGCCGTTGGCCATCCAGAACACCAGGCCAATGGCGCCGAGCATCATAATATTCGACCAGTTTACCGCGCTGAGGTGGAAGGTATCAGCCCGGATAATATGGTGACGATACTCGCGTGCGTCCGGCAGATAGAGATGATTAAACACGTATTCGGCGCGCTCGCGATTGAGCGTCAGCTCTTTGCGCCCTTCCAGCACCGTCTGATAGTCGTGGTATAGCTTGTCTTCGGTCTCCCGCAGCGTTGCCATATGCTTATAAACGCGTGATACCAGCATAAATCCGCCCCAGATGGTTATCGACATCCACAGCGCGGTCACCATCATCATTTTTCCCGACAGCCACGCCAGATAGGCGGCGGAACCAAAGGTCAGGATAATGCCCTGCACCAGTTCGGGCAGGCGCACAAAGGCGATGGTAATGTTGCGTACGTCGCTGGTTAAGCCGGCAAGCAGCGAGGCGCTGCCGATCTTCTCAACCTGCTCGATTTGGGTGTCGAGGATGCGCTTAATGAACTCCCCGCGCAGGCGGAAAACAAAATGGTGCCCAAGGGTCGTCAGCGCCAGCTGTGAGCCCAGCGTCACCGCCATCAGCAGCAACAGCAGGCCGAGAAACTCCGGCAGCACCGTCAGCGAGGTATCGACAACGGTCATCAGCCGCAGATTGATAAAGGCAATAAGCCCGATCCCCAGCGCCGCGCTGAGCAGGCTCAGGGCAATGACGGAAATAAACGGCCAGCGATACTGGCGCCAAACAAGAAGAAGAAGTTCCATAACAGCAATCCGGGCAAGCAAAACAGCCAGCAGTGTAAACTGCTCGCCGATGACATCAAGAATAATTCTTATTTTTATTCTTTATCGCCTGCCAGCCGAAAGGTGAGGTTGTAACGGCAGGCGCCGGTGTCCGGATGGTCGCCCTCTTTCAGCGGCTGAATACCGTGATAAAACAGCCGCGACTCGCCGCCCCAGACCACCACGTCCCCGTGCTCCAGCAGCACTCTGCGCAGCGGATCGCTGCGCTGCAGGCCGCCAAACTGGAACACCGCCGGCAGCCCCAGCGATACGGAAACGATCGGCGCACGCAGATCGCGCTCATCCTTATCCTGATGCAGCGAGAGCTTCGCCCCGGGCTGATAGCGGTTGATCAAGCAGGCGTCGGGCACAAAGCCCGCGTAGCCGCAGGCAAGCGCCGCCTGCGCGGCCAGCTCGGAGAATATCGGCGGCATCGGCGGCCAGTCGCGCCCCGTTAGCGGATCGCCGGGAGCATACAGATAGCCGTGCATATTGGTCGTCCAGCCCAGCGGCCCGCAGTTAGTCATCGCCACCGACATGGTGTAGCCGCCGGGCGTGACCATCTGGCGAAACGGCGAAACGTCGGCAACGCCCAGCAGCGCCTGCAGCAGAGCCGGGGCGTTCTGGCGGGCGAAGCGCCGCAGAATGGTGGCCCCGGACGCCAGCGGTTCCTGCCAGGGGGGCGTATCGGCAAAAAGATCGAGCATTACGACTCCTCGGTTTGTGCTTCCCGGGCCAGCAGCTGAGCTTTGCGGGCGGTTCCCCAGCGATAGCCGGACAGCGCCCCGCCTTCGCGTACCACCCGGTGGCACGGAATGACGATAGCCAGCCGGTTGGCCGCGCAGGCCCCCGCTACCGCCCGGACGGCGGACGGCTGGCCGATACTTTCGGCAACCTGGCGGTAGCTGCGCGTTTCGCCCGCCGGGATCTGGCGCAGGGCCTGCCAAACCCTCTGCTGAAAGGCGGTGCCGCGAATATCCAACGGCAGATCTATGGTCTGGCGGCTATCGTCGATGTGGGCAAAAATCTGTGCCACCCGCCCGGAAAAATGCGCGTCGCCGGGCAGAAGCCGGGCGCGGGGAAACAGGCGGCGCAGCTCGTCCAGCGGCGCGTCGCCCTCTCCGGGCAATACGGCGCACACTCCGCGCTCGCTTTGCGCCACCAGGCAGCGGCCAATCGCGCAGTCGCCGAGCGTGTAGACGATATCGGTTTCATCGCCGCCGCGGCGAAACTGGCTGGCGGTCATGCCAAGCACGGCGTCGGCCTGACGATAGTAGCTGCTGCCGTCGGGAAAGCCTGCGGCCAGCACCGCCGGGGTCACTTTTTCCCCTTGCGCCAGGGCGTCCCGTAAACGCCGCGCGCGCCACGCCTGCTGCCAGGCCTTCGGCGTCATGCCGGTGACGGATTTAAATAAACGGTGGAAGTGGTACGGGCTGACCGCCAGCTCATGGGCCAGCGCCTCAAGGGTGATGGGCGCTTCCTGCTCAAGCAGGCGGCAGGCTCTGGCAACTTTCTCGGCCTTCTGCCGCTGCGGATCGCTTTTGTCCGGCTGACAGCGCTTGCAGGGGCGAAATCCGTCGGCGATGGCGGCCGCCACATCAGGGTAAAAACGGACGTTTTCCCGCAGCGCCCGCCGCGAGCGGCAGGAGGGACGGCAGCAAACGCCGGTGGTCAGCACGGCAAACACAAACTGACCGTCGGCGCGGGCATCACGATCGCATACCGCCTGCCAGCGGCGGTCATCGGTATCAGCAATAATCGGTTTCATCATCGGCTCCTGCTTTAAGTGTATAGCCAGTCTGATTCATCGCCCGCCGAATAAAACCCGAAATCTTGCTGTTTAATTCTTTTCGCCAACCAGGAAGGTACGGAACTGCGGCGACATCCAGGTTTTAAAACCCTCCCCCTCTTTGACGATCATATAGACGGCCAGCCCCTGCTCTCTCACCACCTCCTGCGCCTTTTGCGGGCCGAGGACCATCAGCCCGGTATCCCAGCCGTCTGCTTCCAGCGCCGTCGGCGCAATCACCGTCACCGAGACCAGCTTATGATCGATCGGCCTGCCGGTTTGCGGATCGATCACGTGCGAGATCCGTTTGCCATCCAGCTCGTAATAGTTGCGGTAGCTGCCGGAGGTGCTGATTCCGTGGCCGTTAATATCGACGATGGCCTGGACGGCGTTTTCACGATCGGTCGGCTTTTGGATCGCCACCCGCCACGGCTGCCCGTCGGCGTTCATCCCTCGGCTAACCAGCGCGCCGCCGACGGAAACCAGATAGCGAGAAATGCCCTCCTGCTCCATCAGACGCGCCAGATGATCGGCGGCATAGCCCTCACCCACTGTCGAAAGATCGACATACAGATCCGCAATATCCTTCTGTAAATACTGGCGATCCGCGCGGTTAATCACCGTCAGATGCTGCAGCCCCGTCCGCGCTTTTGCCGCCGCGATCTGCTGAGGATCCGGCGTTTTTACCGGCTGCTTATCCGGGCCAAAGCCCCAGAGATTGACCAAAGGCCCGACGGTAACATCCATCGCGCCGTGCGTTTTCGCGCCAATGCGCAGGGACATGGTGACGATATCGGCCATCGCTTCGCTAACCGGCCACGGCTCGGTGGAGGTGGCGTGGTTAAATTGCATCAATGCTGAATCGTTTTTCCAGGTGGAAAGCAGGCGATCGTCGGCGTCCAGCTGGGACTCTATTTTCTGCCGCAGCGCCTGGGCTTTCGCTTGATCAACGTTAATGACGCTGACCCGCCAGAATGTGCCCATCGTTTTGCCGTCCAGCACGGTCGCAGCACTCTTTTGAGCTGCAGGTGAGGTGGCTGAATCACAGCCGGAAAGGAGTACGCAAACGCCGAGCAGCGCGGCGCGGAAAAAAGTGATATCCATAAAATCGGTTCCTCTAGCTAAGGCAGCAAGAGTACACCAGCCACCTTAAACGAGGCATAAAAAAAGGCGCCAGAGGCGCCTTTTTCGTGACTTCAGCGTGCTTAGAACTGGTAAACCAGGCCCAGAGCGACGATATCGTCGGTAGAGATACCGGCACGACGGGTGAAATCGTTGTCGTCCAGCAGGTTGATTTTGTAATCAACGTAGGTGGACATGTTTTTGTTGAAGTAGTAGGTCGCGCCCACGTCAACATATTTCAGGATATCCTGATCGCCGAAACCTTCGATGTCCTTACCTTTAGACTGCAGGTAAGCCACGGACGGACGCAGACCGAAGTCGAACTGGTACTGTGCAACCACTTCGAAGTTCTGCGCTTTGTTTGCATAGCCGCTAACGGAATCAACATCACCATTGCCGCTAAAACGAGTCGCGTTGTAGGTCTGGGTGTACTGAGTTGCCAGGTAGATGTTGTTCGCGTCGTATTTCAGACCGCCGGTGTAGGTTTCAGCATATTTGCCGTCGCCACGCAGGCCCGCAGCATTCTGATCGTCGGTACGTTTAGAGTGACCGTACGCGAAACCAGCGCTGATGCCGTCCCAGATATCATAAGTTACGGAAGTACCGAAACCATCACCGTTCTGTTTCAGAGCGCCACGACCGTTGTTGGTCGCGCCTTCGCCGCTGACGCTGCCGTTTTTACCCTGATACTGCAGAGCAAAGTTCAGGCCGTCAACCAGACCGAAGAAGTCAGAGTTACGGTAGGTTGCAACGCCGTTAGCACGGGACTGCAGGAAGTTGTCAGAACCGTAGGTGTCGCCGCCGAATTCCGGCAGAACGTCGGTCCAGGAAGTTACGTCGTAAACAACGCCGTAGTTACGACCGTAGTCGAAAGAGCCCGCGTCGCCGAATTTCAGACCGGCGAATGCCAGACGAGTCCATGCCTGATCGCTGGAGCTTTCAGTGTTGTTCGCCTGAACGTTGTATTCCCACTGGCCGTAACCGGTCAGCTGGTCGTTGATCTGGGTTTCGCCTTTCACGCCAAGACGCATGTAGGTCTGGTCGCCGTCAGCGCTCTTGTCGTCAGAGAAATAGTGCAGACCGTCGATTTTGCCGTACAGGTCTAATTTGTTGCCATCTTTGTTATAAATTTCAGCCGCATTTGCTGCGCCTGCTACCAGCAGAGCCGGTACCAGGAGGGACAGTACTTTAACTTTCATGTTATTAACCCTCTGTTTGTTATATGCCTTTTATTATGCCACTGCTTACTGATTACCCTTCTAATCAGTCGGCTATATTCATTGTGCTGTAAAATGCAGAATAATCCAACAAGAATATGATACGAAAACTTCTAAGGTGTTTCAAAATGCGCACAAGATGTTTCAGTTTGTAAATTCAAGGGAACTTTTCGCAACGATGAGAAATCGTAAAATAAGCACCAATAATCAAGAAAATATTTTTTTCCAATTATCATCAGATAGTTACACGACACGTCAGGTATAGCACTGAATGACAAAACAAAATGGTCGCCTGCGACTAGAATAACTCCCGCTATCATCATTAACTTTATTTATTACCGTCATTCAGTTCTGAATGTCTGTTTACCCCTATTTCGACCGGATGCTTCGCATCCGGTTTTTTTTACCCTTCTTTACATAACTTTAATTATACCCGTGCTAGCCGCGATAAAAATAACGGTTATTAATCAAACACTCCGCGCATCAGGAAGTCCTTATCCGGGTAATTTCTTGTTATTTCGTGCTATTTCCTGCAGGCAATCGGCAAATAACTGTACAGAATCAATCCCGCTGTACATTTTTATTGTCAACGCTCCTTTAAGATAAATCCCAAAGCAAAAAAGCGCCGAAGGCCATTCTGTAGTATGGATTTGATAAATTAGCCTTTATACTGCTTAGCGAATTCACTCTGCTACCAGCTACCTTGGTGCAACATCCTGCTTACAAACATTGATGAGTCGCACTGCTACACGATGACCCAGAAAAAATTCACCCTGATGCCTGGCAGCATCACCCGTTTCTTCATTTTAATGGTCATCGTCCTGCTGGCGACGATGAGCGTGACGCTGCAAAGCGCGGTCAACGCCTGGTTAAAAGAAAAAAGCTATCAGGTTGTCGACGTGAGCCATGCGCTGCACAAGCGCATCGATGCCTGGCGCTATGCCACCTGGCAAATTTACGACAATATTGCCGCCACCTCTTCCAGCACCGCCGGCGAGGGTTTACAGGAAACGCGGTTAAAGCAGGATGTCTATTATCTGGAAAAGCCGCGGCGTAAGACCGAGGCGCTGATTTTTGGCTCTCATGACAGCTCAACGCTGGAAATGACGCAAAAAATTTCCAACTATCTCGATATTCTGTGGGGCGCAGAGACCATTCCCTGGTCGATGTACTACCTCAACGGGCTGGATAACAGCCTGATTCTGGTCTCGACCCTGCCGCTGAAAGACCTTTCTTCCAGCTTTAAAGAGTCGACGATTAGCAACGTGGTGGAGTCCCGCCGCGCGGAAATGCTGCTGCAGGCTAACACGCTCGACGAAAGAGAAACCTTCTCGTCGCTGCGCCAGCTTTCATGGCAAAACGGCCACTACTTCACCCTGCGGACCACCTTCAACCAGCCGGGTCATCTGGCCACCGTGGTCGCTTTCGACCTGCCGATTAACGATTTGATCCCACCGGGCATGACCCTGGACAGCTTCCGCCTTGAGCCTGACCCGTCACAAAGCGCGACCGGCAATCCGGATAAAGAAGAGTCTGATAACGTCAGCATCAACTTCAACGGCACGCGGATTGAAATCATCACCGCCATTAATACCACCGGGATGCGCCTGATCTGGGTGGTACCATTCAGCACCCTGATGATTGAGTCGCTGCAGAACGTGCTGCTGCCGCTCCTGCTGATTATCGGCCTGCTGGCGCTGACCCTGTTTGGCCTCACGACCTTTCGCCACTACAGCGGCCGCAGCCGTCAGACCGGGACGAGCGTCTCCTCTGCCGCCAGCGGCGAGCATCGTACGCTGCGGGCAATAAATGAAGAGATTGTCTCGCTGCTGCCGCTGGGGCTGCTGGTTCACGATTTAGAAGCTAACCGCACGATTATCAGCAACCCCATCGCCGATCATCTGCTGCCGCACCTCAACCTGCAAAATATTACCAACATGGCGGATCAGCATCAGGGCGTGATTCAGGCTACGGTGAACAACGAACTGTATGAGATTCGCCAGTACCGCAGCCAGGTCGCGCCGCGCACGCAGATCTTCATCATCCGCGATCAGGATCGGGAAGTACTGGTGAGTAAAAAGCTCAAGCAGGCCCAGCGCCTGTACGAGAAAAACCAGCAGGGCCGCACCGCGTTTATGCAGCATATTGGCGCCGCGCTGAAGCAGCCCGCCCGCAGCCTGGCGGAAGAAGCGGCCGCGCTCGGCATTGCCGAAAGCCGCAGGCTGGCGCAGCACGCGGATGAGCTGGTGCAGCTGGTTGACGAAATTCAGCTGGCAAACCTGCTGGAAAGCGATAGCTGGAAGAGCACGCCGGATCGGTTCTCGATTCAGGAGCTGATCGATGAAGTGGTGCCGGAAGTGCTGCCCGTGATTAAGCGCAAAGGCCTGCAGCTGCTGATTAACAACGCCCTGGCGGCGAATGAGCAACGCTACGGCGACCGCGACGCGCTGCGCCGCACGCTGCTGCTGCTCATTCAGTACTCGGTCACCACCACGCAGATCGGTAAAATCACCCTCGAGGTGAGCAAGGACGACTCTGCGGACGATCGTCTGACCTTCCGCATTATCGATACCGGCAACGGCGTTTCGGCAAACGAAATCGATAATATGCACTTCCCGTTCCTTAACGATACCCAGGCCGATCTGTACGGTAAGGCCAATGCGCTCACCTTCTGGCTCTGCGATCGCCTGACGCGCAAGCTCGGCGGCCAGATGAATATCAAAGCGCGCGAATCTCTGGGCACCCGCTACTCCCTGCACCTCAAAATGCCGGCCAGTGAAGAAGAGAGCGACTCCGGCGAACATCTGCTGGATGACGTGGTTGTATTGCTTGATATTACGGCTAATGAGGTCCGAAAGGTTGTCGTGCGTCAGCTTGAAAGCTGGGGAGCGAGCTGCATCACGCCGGATGAGAGGCTGACAAGTCAAGAATACGATCTCTTTTTAACGGATAATCCGTCTAATCTTACTGCTTCTGGCTTGCTTTTAAGCGATGATGAGGTCGGAATACGAAAAATAGGTCCAGGCCAACTGTGCGTCAATTTCAATATCAGCACGGCCATGCAGGAAGCGATTCTGCAACTGATTGAACAGCAGCTGGCGGAAGAAAACGTGCAACCTTCTCCTCCGGGAAGCGGGAGCAACGCCGAACTGCACGCCAGCGGCTATTATGCGCTGTTTGCCGATACGGTTCCGGATGATGTTAAGAGACTGTATACTGAGCTGGCAACAAGCGATTTAGCTGCGCTGGCCCAGACTGCGCATCGCCTCAAAGGGGCGTTTGCTATGCTTAACCTGATACCCGGCAAACAGTTATGTGAAACGCTTGAGCATCTGATTCGTGAAAAAGATGCGCAAAGCATAGAAAAATACATCAGCGACATTGACGTTTACGTCAAGAGCTTGCTGTAGCAAGGTAGCCTAATACATGAATACTATGAACGTAATTATTGCCGATGACCATCCGATCGTACTGTTCGGTATTCGTAAGTCACTCGAGCAAATTGAGTGGGTTAACGTTGTCGGCGAGTTTGAAGACTCCACAGCACTTATCAATAATCTGCCGAAATTAGACGCCCATGTTCTGATTACCGACCTGTCCATGCCAGGCGACAAATACGGCGACGGGATCACGCTGATCAAGTACATCAAGCGCCATTTCCCGGATCTGTCGATCATTGTTCTGACCATGAACAATAACCCGGCGATCCTCAGCGCGGTGCTGGATCTGGATATCGAAGGGATCGTGCTGAAACAGGGCGCGCCGACCGATCTGCCGAAGGCGCTGGCGGCGCTGCAGAAAGGCAAAAAATTTACGCCGGAAAGCGTTTCACGTCTGCTGGAAAAAATCAGCGCCAGCGGCTATGGCGATAAGCGCCTGTCGCCGAAAGAGAGCGAAGTGCTCCGCCTGTTTGCCGAAGGTTTCCTGGTGACCGAGATTGCCAGAAAGCTCAATCGCAGCATCAAAACCATCAGTAGCCAGAAAAAATCGGCCATGATGAAGCTCGGCGTAGAAAACGACATTGCCCTGCTGAACTACCTCTCTTCCGTTTCACTGAGCGCAACCGACAAAGAGTAACGCTCACCTTCCCGGATACGGCGCGACCATCATGCGTCGTATCCGGGGCAACGACCCGCCATAGCAGCCCGCCCCCAGAGATCTCCGACCTATTGTCTGCTCTTACGCACCCGTGCGGCGTACAGCGTCAAAGTTTGCTTGATAATATCCAGCGTCACCGGTTTAGAAAGACAGCTGTCCATACCCGACTCAAGGCAGCGCTGCTTCTCTTCCGCCAGCGCGTTGGCGGTCACCCCGATAACCGGCAGCGTCATTCCCAGCTCGCGAATACGCTGCGTCAGGCGATAGCCGTCCATATTCGGCATGTTGACGTCGCTCAGCACGATATCAATATGCTGCTTGCTCAGGACGCCCAGCGCATCAACCCCGTCGTTCGCCGTCACGCACTGATAGCCCAGCGATCCGAGCTGGTCGGCCAGCAGGCGGCGGTTGATCGGATGATCGTCCACCACCAGAATCATCATGTCATCGTGATTGGCCGTCTGCGTTTCCGGCGCCGAGAGCGCCGGGCCGTGTTCGGCGCTGGCCACGTCAACGTGCAGGATACGCCCCAGCAGCGGCAGCAGCTCATGCGGCGTCGTGACGCTATGCAGCCACTCTCCCGGCGCGCGCTCCTGCGGAATGCCGATATGCCGGCGGCAGAAAATAACGACCGCGGCCCCTGACCAGCCGGTACAGGACTCATCATCGGTGAGCAAAATATCGTCGGCTTCCGGCGCCTCGCCGGCATAGCTTTTCACCTTAACGCCGTGGTGATTGAGCAGCGAGGTGATAAACATCGTCAGGGCGGTGTTGTGAATGGCGAGCCAGCAGCATTTTTCCACCAGGCCATCGGCAAGCAGCGGCGCACCGTTTTGCACGCCGTACAGCGGAATGCGGATGGTAAAGCGGCTGCCCATCCCGGGCTCGGTTTCCACGGCAATATCGCCGTCCATCATGCTGATGAGCTTCTCGCAAATCGCCAGTCCGAGGCCTGTTCCCTGGAAGTTGCGCTGAACGCCGGTGCCGACCTGGAAGAACGGGTCAAACAGGCGCACCACCTCTTTGGCCGGGATCCCTTCCCCGGTATCGCGCACGCTGATTTGCAGATAGTCGCCGGCGCACTGAACGTGCAGGACGATGCAGCCGGTATCGGTAAATTTGATGGCGTTGCTCAGCAGGTTAGAAATGACCTGCTGCAGACGCATCGGATCGCCGGACATCAGCTGCGGAACGTCGGGCTCGATAAAGCAGTACAGCCCGAGCTGCTTGCGCACCACCAGCGGCAGATAGTTCGCCGAGATGTGGTTCATCACCTCGCGCGGCGAGAACTCGCTCGGCTCGATTTTCAGCTGCTCGGACTCAATTTTCGAGAAATCCAGAATATCGCTGATGATCTTCAGCAGCAGGCTGGACGAGTTGTTCATCGCCGTGACCAGACGATCGACGCCCTTCGGCAGCTCCTTGGTTTGCAGCAGATCGAGGTTGCCGATAATTCCGTACAGCGGGGTGCGCAGCTCGTGGCTCACCGTCGCAAGGAACATCGATTTCGACTGGCTGGCCTGCTCTGCGGCCTGCGCCATCTCCTGCAGCGACTCTTCCATTTTGACGCGGGCGCTGACGTCAACCAGCACGCAGATGGCCACGTTTTCGTTACGGTAGCGCGAATGAACGAAGCTGATTTGCAGATTGGTATTATTGCTGGTCAGCACATCGACAAAATTGACCTGCTGGCCGCAAATAATCTGCGTCAGCCTCTGCCGGTCCTCATGGGTCAGCATATTGAGGTAGTTATGCGCCAGTTCGTTACTCAGAATATTGGTGCCGTCGAGGGTGCGCAGAATACAGATCCCCACCGGTGCCGAGGCGACAATCTTACGGTTAAACTGCTCGTGCTCCTCGAGGCGCTGGGCGTCATTTTCCGCCGGGATAAAGATCCGCCGCTCGTACATTCGCGCGAGGGCGAAAAGCATCACCCCGGTCAGAATATTGAGCACTACTGCATTGAGGATCAGCATCCGGATGCGCTCAAGGACCTGGTCTACCGATACCGAATAGACGATGCTCAGGGAGGATGGCGGCAGGCTCTTCTTCATGGCCAGCTCGCGGAAGCCGGAAGTGTAGCCGAACCAGATCCGTTCCTGCATCCAGCGGGCCTCGCCCTTGATTTTAGCGTCCGGCCCGGCGAGGGAGATAAGCGACTGGCCGTTGTCGTCAAGGATCGTGACGTTCATCGGCAGGCTGCCCGGCGTGAAGAAGCTCTCCATGCGAATCGTTTGCTCGACGCCGAGCATCGCCTGCAGGCGGTTGGCCATATACACCGGCGTCAGCGCGTAGAAGTAGCCGACGCCGGGACGCACGCCCTGGCTAATCCAGAACAGATTGCTGCCGCGTTCGCTTTGCGGGGCGTCGCGATACTGCTCAATACGCTGGTGCAGCACCTTCAGCGCCTGGTCTCGTTCGAGCGGCATCTCGCGCAGGCCAAAGTTCGCCATGCACAGGTTATCGCTGCCAATTAAAAAGATACGGTTGAGATCGTAAGCCGCGGAGAAATTGTCGCGCCAGTAGCGCATAAACCATGCCAGAGACTGCAGCGAATTGCGCCAGGTACCGCTCATTGCTCCGCAATCTGAATCCGGATAGAGCGGTTCGAAGTCCGGAACCGCGATGTCGCCATTTTGCGCCGGCGGCGCGTCGCCTTCACGGCCGCCGCCCGGCCGATTGCCGGCAACATACTTCAGCTCTTTAATGACGTCCGCCGTGCGCTGGATATAGCGCTGCGCCTGATCGGCGTTGAGGTTAAACTCCTGGCGGATCTCCGACTCCCGGTCATGCAGCGCGTTAACAATGTAAAACACCGAGACGAAAGCAATCAGCATCCACAGCAGGACCGCCAGCGCCCGGAACAGGTAGCGTGAAACTTTTAGCGTGGTATGAAAAGAAGCAAGATATTTCAATGTGGCGATGCTCGGCCGTCAGGGACTCAACAGAATGGGGTTAAGGTAGCGGTAAACACGTTTTGTCGCAACGTTATACTCTCTGGATCACCCGCGCCGGGCAAATAAAAAGGGCCGGGATATTCCCGGCCCTTTTCGCAACATTACCGCAGATTATTCATCATCTTCGGCGATGTCATCATCAGCTTCAGCGTCGGTTTCCGGCGCGATATCGTCATCGCCTTCCGCCACGCTGCCGTCGATGGCATCCAGCTCTTCGTCATCAACCGGTTCAGCAACGCGCTGCAGGCCGACCACGTTTTCATCTTCCGCAGTACGGATAAGGATCACGCCCTGAGTGTTACGACCCACGATGCTCACTTCCGATACGCGAGTACGCACCAGGGTGCCCGCATCGGTGATCATCATGATCTGATCGCAATCGTCCACCTGTACCGCACCCACCACGGAGCCGTTACGCTCGGTCACTTTGATCGAGATAACGCCCTGAGTGGCGCGGGACTTGGTCGGATACTCATCCGCCGCAGTACGCTTGCCGTAGCCGTTCTGGGTCACGGTGAGGATCGCACCTTCGCCGCGCGGAATGATCAGGGAAACAACTTTATCTTCACCCGCCAGCTTGATACCGCGCACGCCGGTGGCGGTACGGCCCATGGCGCGGACTGCGCTCTCTTTAAAGCGCACAACTTTACCGGCAGCAGAGAACAGCATCGCTTCGTCTTCGCCGTTCGTCAGATCAACGCCGATCAGCTCGTCGCCTTCGTTCAGATTCACGGCAATAATGCCGGCTGAACGCGGACGGCTAAATTCGGTCAGCGCCGTTTTCTTAACGGTACCGCTCGCGGTCGCCATAAAGACGTTCACGCCCTCTTCGTACTCGCGTACCGGCAGGATGGCGGTGATACGTTCATTGGCTTCCAGCGGCAGCAGGTTGACGATTGGACGTCCACGCGCGCCGCGGCTGGCTTCCGGCAGCTGATAAACCTTCATCCAGTAGAGACGACCGCGGCTGGAGAACAGCAGGATCGTATCGTGGGTGTTGGCCACCAGCAGGCGGTCGATAAAGTCTTCTTCTTTAATACGTGCGGCCGATTTACCTTTGCCACCGCGACGCTGCGCCTCGTAGTCGGTCAGCGGCTGATACTTCACATAGCCCTGGTGAGACAGGGTGACCACCACATCTTCCTGGTTGATCAGATCTTCGATGTTGATATCAGCGGTGTTGGCGGTGATTTCGGTGCGACGCGGGTCGCCGAACTGTTCGCGCATCGCTTCCAGTTCTTCACGAATCACTTCCATCAGACGGTCGGCGCTGCCGAGGATATGCAGCAGTTCAGCAATCTGTTCGAGCAGCTCTTTGTATTCGTCGAGCAGTTTTTCATGCTCAAGGCCGGTCAGCTTCTGCAGACGCAGATCCAGAATCGCCTGGGCCTGCTGTTCAGTCAGATAGTATTGACCGTCACGCACGCCGAACTCTGGCTCCAGCCACTCCGGACGCGCGGCGTCATCACCGGCGCGTTCCAGCATCGCCGACACGTTGCCCAGATCCCACGCTCTGGCAACCAGCCCGGCTTTCGCTTCCGCAGGCGTTGGCGCACGGCGGATAAGCTCGATGATCGGGTCGATGTTTGCCAGCGCAATCGCCAGGGCTTCAAGGATGTGCGCACGGTCGCGGGCTTTACGCAGCTCGAAAATAGTACGACGGGTGACCACTTCACGGCGGTGACGCACGAACGCGGAAAGAATATCTTTCAGGTTCATGATCTTCGGCTGGCCGTGGTGCAACGCAACCATGTTGATGCCGAAAGAGGTCTGCAGCTGAGTCAGCGAGTAGAGGTTGTTAAGAACCACTTCACCCACCGCATCACGCTTGATCTCAATCACGATGCGCATGCCGTCTTTGTCAGACTCATCGCGCAGCGCGCTGATCCCTTCCAGACGCTTCTCTTTCACCAGCTCGGCCATTTTCTCGATCAGGCGAGCCTTGTTCACCTGATACGGAATTTCATGCACGATGATGGTTTCGCGGCCGGTTTTCGCATCGGTTTCTACCTCAGCGCGGGCGCGAATATAAATTTTGCCACGGCCGGTACGGTAGGCTTCCTCGATACCGCGACGGCCATTGATAATGGCGGCGGTCGGGAAGTCCGGGCCTGGGATGTGTTCCATCAGGCCTTCAACGGAGATGTCCTCATCGTCGATATAGGCCAGGCAGCCGTTAATCACTTCCGTCAGGTTGTGCGGCGGAATGTTAGTCGCCATCCCGACGGCAATACCGGACGAACCGTTTACCAGCAGGTTGGGGATTTTTGTTGGCATGACGTCAGGGATTCGCTCCGTGCCGTCATAGTTATCAACGAAATCAACCGTCTCTTTTTCGAGGTCGGCCATCAGCTCGTGGGCGATTTTCGACATACGGATTTCCGTATAACGCATCGCTGCGGCGGAGTCGCCATCGACAGAACCGAAGTTACCCTGGCCATCGACCAGCATATAACGCAAGGAGAATGGCTGCGCCATACGGACAATGGTGTCATAAACGGCGGTATCACCGTGAGGGTGATATTTACCGATTACGTCACCAACGACACGGGCGGATTTTTTATAGGCTTTGTTCCAGTCATTGCCCAATACGTTCATGGCGTAAAGTACGCGACGGTGTACCGGTTTCAGTCCATCTCGGACATCCGGCAGCGCACGGCCAACAATGACCGACATCGCATAATCCAGATACGAGCTCTTCAGCTCTTCCTCAATGTTGACCGGTGTAATTTCTCTCGCAAGGTCGCTCATCTAACCGCTATCCCTCTACTGTATCCCGGATTCAAAGGTCGCAAATTATAACACAGCCGCGGTGATACCGGTAAACCTATACCCAATGAATTTCGTACCGCGCCAAGGCGGCAAACGCGGGAGTCCCGATGAGCTCAGATTCGGGTGAGCGCGTGCGGCTAACGAAGAGGCGGTGCGAAAGGTGACGGGTATACCCAATGAATTTCATACTGCATCAGGGCGGCAAACGCGGGAGTCCCGATGAACTCACCGTAGTGAGTGATTCGGGTGAGCGCGTGCGGCCAACGAAGAGGCGGTGCGAAAGGCGACGGGTATACCCAATGAATTTCGTACCGCATCAAGGCGGCAAACGCGGGAGTCCCGATGAGCTCACCGTAGTGAGTGATTCGGGTGAGCGCGTGCGGCCAACGAAGAGGCGGTGCGAAAGGCGACGGGTATAGACGGTTTATTCATGGCGGTCTGCTGATATACTCGCAGGTCTGAACTGAAAAGGAGTAAAAGCGCCCATGAATGCCGAAAAACCGTCGGTGGCCCACAACGTTGATCATAATGAAATCGCTAAATTTGAAGCCGTCGCCTCGCGCTGGTGGGATTTAGAGGGCGAGTTCAAACCACTGCATCGCATCAACCCGCTGCGGCTGGGCTATATTGCGCAGCGCTCCGGCGGCCTGTTCGGCAAAAAAGTGCTCGACGTCGGCTGCGGCGGCGGCATTCTTGCGGAGAGCATGGCGCGGGAAGGCGCAACGGTGACCGGGCTGGATATGGGCTTTGAACCGCTGCAGGTGGCGAAGCTGCACGCGCTGGAAAGCGGCGTTCAGGTTGAGTATGTCCAGGAGACCGTCGAAGAGCACGCGCTGAAGCATGCGCAGCAGTACGACGTGGTGACCTGCATGGAGATGCTGGAGCACGTTCCCGACCCGCAGTCCGTCGTCCACGCCTGCGCGCGGCTGGTTAAGCCCGGAGGCCAGGTCTTCTTCTCAACCATCAACCGCAACGGCAAAGCGTGGCTGATGGCGGTAGTCGGCGCCGAATACGTGCTGAAGATGGTGCCCAAGGGGACCCATGACGCGAAGAAGTTTATCAAGCCGTCCGAGCTGATCGGCTGGGTGGATCAGACAAATCTGAAAGAGCAGCATATTACCGGCCTCCATTTCAATCCGCTAACCAATACCTTCAAGCTGGCTCCGGGGGTAGATGTTAATTATATGTTGCATACAACGGCGAAAAACGCATAACGTCAGCAGTTTTTCATATGATGATTGCGCGGCATCAAGCCGCGTAATTTTTCCTGGCGCTGAAGAAATCAGCACTCGATCAAATTTTCATTTTTATTTTTGAGTTTATTGACATCTTCGCCAGGCCTTATGCGACGTGGGCCCGGCTATTATTACGCTTCCGCAACCTCAATTTAACGTCAAAATCAACTCTTGTACTCAAAAGAATCCTTACTAGAATACTCACCATATAGCGTTCTTTTTATCTACAACCCCCTACATATAGTATTTATCCACAGAGTTAGTCACAACGGCTCTCTGTGGATAAGCGGGGGATATTTTCTTTCACGGACAGGTATAATCCACATGAATCAGAGTCTGCTGGTGACAAAGCGCGACGGTACAACCGAGCGTATTAATCTCGACAAAATCCATCGCGTACTGGATTGGGCGGCAGAAGGACTGAATAACGTTTCGATTTCTCAGGTAGAATTGCGTTCCCACATTCAGTTCTACGACGGCATCAAAACTGCCGATATTCACGAAACTATCATCAAGGCCGCGGCGGATCTTATCTCCCGCGATGCTCCGGATTACCAGTATCTCGCCGCGCGTCTGGCGATTTTCCATCTGCGTAAAAAGGCCTACGGCCAGTTCGAGCCGCCGGCGCTGTTCGATCACGTCACAAAGATGGTCAACAAGGGTAAATACGATACTCATCTGCTGGAAGACTACACGGAAGAAGAGTTCAAGCAGATGGATTCGTTCATCGTGCACGATCGCGATATGAGCTTCTCCTATGCGGCTGTTAAGCAGCTGGAAGGTAAGTATCTGGTGCAGAACCGCGTGACCGGCGAAATTTATGAAAGCGCCCAGTTCCTCTACATTCTGGTCGCCGCCTGCCTGTTCTCGAACTACCCGCGCGAGACCCGTCTGGACTACGTCAAGCGCTTCTATGACGCGGTGTCTACCTTCAAGATTTCGCTGCCGACGCCGATCATGTCCGGGGTGCGTACGCCAACCCGCCAGTTCAGCTCCTGCGTACTGATTGAGTGCGGCGACAGCCTCGACTCCATCAATGCCACCTCCAGCGCGATTGTGAAATACGTCTCCCAGCGCGCCGGCATCGGCATTAACGCCGGCCGCATCCGTGCTCTCGGTAGCCCGATTCGCGGCGGTGAAGCCTTCCACACCGGCTGCATCCCGTTCTATAAGCACTTCCAGACCGCGGTGAAGTCCTGTTCACAGGGCGGCGTGCGCGGCGGTGCTGCCACCCTTTTCTATCCGATGTGGCATCTGGAAGTTGAAACCCTGCTGGTGCTGAAAAACAACCGCGGCACCGAAGCGAACCGCGTTCGTCACATGGACTACGGCGTACAGATCAACAAGCTGATGTACACCCGCCTGCTGAAAGGTGAAGATATCACCCTGTTCAGCCCGTCCGACGTCCCGGGCCTGTATGACGCCTTCTTCGCCGATCAGGACGAGTTTGAGCGTCTCTACACCCTGTACGAAAAAGACGACAGCATCCGCAAGCAGCGGATCAAAGCGGTTGAGCTGTTCTCTCTGATGATGCAAGAGCGCGCCTCTACCGGCCGTATCTACATCCAGAACGTTGACCACTGCAACACCCACAGCCCGTTCGACCCGGTTATCGCGCCCGTTCGTCAGTCCAACCTGTGCCTGGAAATCGCCCTGCCGACCAAGCCGCTGGATGACGTCAACGATGAAAACGGCGAAATCGCGTTGTGTACCCTGTCAGCGTTCAACCTCGGCGTGATTGAGAGCCTGGACGAGCTGGAAGATCTGGCGGTGCTGGCGGTTCGCGCGCTGGATGCGCTGCTGGACTATCAGGACTACCCGATTCTGGCGGCAAAACGCGGCGCCATGGGCCGTCGTACGCTGGGTATCGGCGTGATTAACTTTGCCTACTATCTGGCAAAACACGGCAAACGCTACTCCGACGGCAGCGCCAACAACCTGACGCACAAAACCTTTGAAGCTATTCAGTACTACCTGCTGAAAGCCTCCAACGAGCTGGCTATCGAACAGGGCGCCTGCCCGTGGTTCAACGAAACCACCTATGCCAAGGGCGTTCTGCCGATCGATACCTATAAAAAGGATCTCGACGCTATCGTTAGCGAATCGCTGCACTACGACTGGGAGCAGCTGCGCGAGTCGATCAAAACCCACGGCCTGCGTAACTCGACCCTCTCCGCGCTGATGCCTTCAGAGACCTCTTCGCAGATCTCTAACGCCACCAACGGTATTGAACCGCCGCGCGGCCATGTGAGCATCAAGGCTTCGAAAGACGGCATTCTGCGCCAGGTAGTTCCGGATTACGAAAAGCTGCAGAACGGCTACGAGCTGCTGTGGGAAATGCCGAGCAACGATGGCTACCTGCAGCTGGTCGGCATTATGCAGAAGTTTATCGATCAGTCGATTTCGGCCAACACCAACTACGACCCGACGCGCTTCCCGTCCGGAAAAGTGCCGATGCAGCAGCTGCTCAAAGACCTGCTCAATGCCTATAAATTTGGCGTAAAAACTCTGTACTATCACAACACCCGTGATGGCGCGGAAGATGCGCAGGACGATTTGGCGCCATCCATCCAGGACGACGGCTGCGAAAGCGGCGCTTGTAAGATCTGATAACGCCCCCCTCGCCCCATGGCGAGGGAACATCAAAGCCCGGCCCCGTCTGTAGGGCCGGAGCGAGGGGCAATAACATCACAGGACGCACATTTAATGGCATATACCACCTTTTCTCAGACCAAAAACGATCAGCTGCTTGAGCCGATGTTTTTTGGCCAGCCGGTTAACGTTGCCCGTTACGATCAGCAAAAATATGACATCTTCGAAAAGCTTATCGAAAAGCAGCTCTCCTTCTTCTGGCGCCCGGAGGAAGTTGACGTTTCCCGCGATCGTATCGATTATCAGGCGCTGCCGGATCACGAAAAGCATATCTTCATCAGCAACCTGAAGTACCAGACCCTGCTGGACTCCATCCAGGGCCGCAGCCCGAACGTCGCGCTACTGCCGCTGATTTCGATTCCTGAGCTGGAAACCTGGGTAGAGACCTGGGCGTTTTCTGAAACCATTCACTCGCGCTCCTACACCCATATCATCCGCAACATCGTCAACGATCCGGCGATGGTCTTCGATGATATCGTCACCAACGAGCAGATTCAGAAGCGCGCGGAAGGGATCTCCAGCTACTACGATGAGCTCATTGAGCTGACCAGCTACTGGCATCTGCTGGGCGAAGGCACCCATAGCGTTAACGGTAAAACCGTCACCGTGAACCTGCGCGAGCTGAAAAAGAAACTGTACCTGTGCCTGATGAGCGTTAACGCGCTGGAAGCGATTCGCTTCTACGTCAGCTTCGCCTGCTCCTTCGCCTTCGCCGAGCGTAAGCTGATGGAAGGTAACGCTAAAATTATCCGCCTGATCGCTCGCGACGAAGCGCTGCACCTTACCGGCACCCAGCATATGCTGAACCTGCTGCGTTCCGGCGTCGACGATCCGGAAATGGCCGACATTGCCGAAGAGTGCAGGCAGCAGTGCTATGACCTGTTCGTGCTGGCGGCTCAGCAGGAGAAAGAGTGGGCGGATTATCTGTTCCGCGATGGTTCAATGATTGGCCTGAACCGCGACATTCTCTGCCAGTACGTCGAATACATCACCAATATCCGCATGCAGGCGGTTGGCCTCGATCTGCCGTTCCAGACCCGCTCTAACCCAATCCCGTGGATCAATACCTGGCTGGTATCCGATAACGTGCAGGTTGCGCCGCAGGAAGTGGAAGTCAGCTCTTACCTGGTGGGGCAGATCGATGCCGAAGTCGATGCCGACGACCTGAGCAACTTCCAGCTCTGATGAAACGCATTTTTTTGAAAATTTCTGACACTCATCTCGAGTGTCAGGATGAGCACCGCTGCCTGCTTGATGCCCTGGAATCGCATAATATCGACGTGGAGTATCAGTGCCGTGAAGGTTATTGCGGCTCCTGCCGCACGCGGCTGGTGTCCGGCCAGGTTGACTGGCTGACCGAGCCGCTGGCGTTTATTCAGCCGGGAGAGATTTTGCCCTGCTGCTGCCGGGCAAAAAGCGATATCGAAATCGAGATGTAGCTGCCCGACAACATCCCATCCGCGCCAGCCGGCGCGGACAGGTTTGCCATTCGCGGCGCGGACAGGTCTACCATTCACGCCGCGGGCTAGCGGCGTTCCCCCTCTTGCTGCAGAAACTGCACCGCCTTATCCGGGAAGTCGCTGAACAATCCATCGACGCCAGCCTTGTTATACAGCAGGTCGAACAGCTGGTTCACGTCGGTGGCGTAATCCGGCAGCTGGTCAGCGCGGACGGTATAGGGGTGGACCACCAGATGCTGGCGATGCGCCTCTTTCACCATATCGGTCAGCGCCACCTGGCCCGGCCTGGCGTTCGCCGCCACCAGCATATGGTAGTCCGGGCCGATGCCGTCGGCGTATTGGGCAATCTGCCCCATCGCGCCGGGCTTAAACATCCAGTCATAGCTGTAGTTAACCCATTTGCCATCCGCCTGGCGCTGCTGGGTTTCATTCCAGTCGCTGTAGGCGATCAGCTGCACCAGGTTCAGGTTCATCCCCATCTTCGGCTCCAGCTCGTTCTTGATGCGCTTGAGCTCGTTGGCATCAAAACACTGCAGGTACACCTTATCCTGCTTGCTGGTGTAGCCATACTTCTTCAGCACCTGCAGGACGCTGGTGGCGATATCCTTGCCTTCCTGATGGTGGAACCACGGCGCTTTAATTTCCGGGTAGATACCGATATTTTTCCCGGTGGAGTGGTTCAGCCCCTGAACGAACTCAATCTCCTCTTCAAAGGTATGAATGCGAAAATCCGCTTTTCCCATCGGGAAGCGCCCCGGGAAGGTCTGGACGTTCTTACCGTTTTTGGGTTCAAACCCTTCGCTGAACTTCAGCGTTTTTATCTCCGCCAGGGTGAAGTCGATCGCGTAGAAGCGGCCATCCTGACGCGCGCGCTGCGGAAATCTCTCCGCCACGTCGGTGACCCGATCGAGATAGTGGTCGTGCAGCACCACCAGCCGATCGTCTTTGGTCATCACCAGGTCCTGCTCGAGATAATCGGCTCCCTGGGCATAGGCCATCGCCTTCGCCGGCAGCGTATGCTCCGGCAGATAGCCGCTGGCGCCACGGTGGGCAATGACTATCTTATCCCCCGCCTGAGCGGCAAAGCTCAGCGTGGAGCCTGCCAGCAAAATCCCGGTCATCAAGGTCGTTATTGCCGTTTTCATGCTCATTCCTCAGGACTGTTTCAGCTGCTGGTGATGACGCTTTTCACCCACCATCACCACAATCAGCAGCAGCACCGCCAGCACGCTGCCGCCAATCATCACCATAAACCCGCCGTCCCAGCCGAAGAAGTCGACGGTGTAGCCGACGATGGCGCTGGCGGCAACGGAGCCTCCCAGATAACCAAACAGCCCGGTAAAGCCCGCCGCGGTACCGGCGGCCTTTTTCGGCGCCAGCTCGAGAGCATGCAGGCCAATCAGCATCACCGGACCGTAAATCAGGAAGCCGATAACGATCATGCAGGCCATATCAACGCCCGGATTACCCGGCGGGTTAAGCCAGTAAACGACGGTAGCGATGGTCACCAGCGTCATAAAGAAGACCCCGGTCGCCCCACGGTTGCCTCTGAACACCTTATCCGACATCCAGCCGCAAATCAGCGTTCCGGGGATCCCCGCATATTCGTAGAGGAAGTAGGCCCAGGAGGATTTATCCAGCGCAAAGTGTTTCACCTCTTTCAGGTAGGTTGGCGACCAGTCGAGAATGCCGTAGCGCAGCAGGTAGACAAAGACGTTGGCGATGGCGATATACCACAGCAGCCGGTTTGGCAGAATATACTGCTGGAAGATCTGCCGGGCGGTGAGCTCCTGTTCATGCTGTTCGCTGTAATCATCCGGATAATCGTTTTTATACTCTTCAATCGGCGGCAGGCCGCAGGACTGCGGGGTATCGCGCATCATGGCAAAGGCAAATACCGCCAGCAGGATCGCGCCAAACGCCGGCATATAGAGCGCCGCGTGCCAGTCGTTGAACCAGGCCATCCCAAGCAGGAACAGCAGCGGCGGGATCCCACCGCCAACGTTATGCGCGCAGTTCCATACCGAAACGATGCCCCCACGCTCCTTCTGCGACCACCAGTGCACCATCGTGCGCCCGCAGGGCGGCCAGCCCATCCCCTGGAACCAGCCGCAGAGGAACAGCAGCACAAACATAACCATGATGCTGGAGGTCGCCCAGGGCACAAAGCCCATCACCAGCATGACCAGCGCCGCCAGGATCAGCCCCGCCGGCAGAAAAATGCGCGGATTCGAGCGATCGGATACCGAGCCCATGATGAATTTTGAAAAGCCATAGGCGATGGAGATCCCGGACAGCGCAAAGCCGAGATCGCCGCGAGAGAATCCCTGCTCCACCAGGTACGGCATGGCTAACGCAAAGTTCTTGCGCACCAGATAGTAGGCGGCATAGCCAAAGAAAATACCGATAAAAATCTGCCAGCGTAGTCGACGATAGTGCGGGTCAATTTCCGCCTCGGGTAAACGCGCTTTATGCGCCGCGGGTTTAAAAATACTTAACATAGCAGCCTCCGTTGCCATTTGCTTTTATGGGTACAGGTAAAAAAAAACCTAATTTAATCACCCACTTCTGATATGGCGCGATGGTAGGGAAACCTCGCAGACGATACTGTGAAATATCGCACGCTTTGTTACAAAAATATGACAAAAAATTCCATTGTGAGCATGAAATCACATTCCATGCTCGATAAACGCGCGAATATGCTCGAAATCAAACAATACGTACTATTTGTGTGGCTAAATGGCGTAAAACGAAAGTAGAGGGATAGAGAGATGGCCGAGACCGGTGAATGTGATGTCATTGTCATTGGCGGCGGCGCAACCGGAGCAGGGATCGCCCGCGACTGCGCGCTCCGCGGGCTGCGCGTAACCCTGGTAGAACGCCACGATATCGCCACCGGGGCGACCGGGCGCAATCACGGGCTGCTGCACAGCGGCGCCCGCTACGCGGCGACCGACGGCGAATCGGCGCGCGAATGCATCAGCGAAAACCACATCCTGCGCCGCATCGCCCGCCACTGTGTGGAACCGACTAACGGGCTGTTTATTACCTTACCCGAAGACGACCTTGCCTGGCAGCAGACCTTTATTCACGCCTGCCGGCAGGCCGGAATTGAGACCCGCCAGCTGTCGCCCGCCGAGGCGCTGCGCATTGAGCCGACCGTCAATCCCGCGCTTCTCGGCGCCGTTCAGGTACCCGACGGCACGGTCGATCCGTTTCGTCTGAGCGCGGCCAATATGCTGGACGCCCGCGAACACGGCGCCACCATCCTCACCGGGTGCGAAATCACCGGCCTGCTGCGCAGCGGCGATCGGGTCCACGGCATGCAGTGCTATGACCATAAGCGCCGCGAAAGCCGCACGCTGCGCGCCAGCGTGGTGGTCAATGCCGCCGGGATCTGGGGACAGCGGATCGCGGAATATGCCGATCTGCGCATTGCGATGTTTCCGGCTAAAGGATCGCTGCTGATCCTCGACCATCGCATTAACCGCCACGTTATCAACCGCTGCCGCAAGCCTGCCGATGCGGATATTCTGGTTCCCGGGGATACCATCTCCCTGATTGGCACCACCTCGGTGCATATTCCCTACGATGAAATTGACGATAATCGGGTCACCGCCGCGGAAGTCGATACCCTGCTGCGCGAAGGCGAGAAGCTGACCCCCATCATGGCCCGCACCCGGGTGCTGCGCGCCTACTCCGGCGTGCGCCCGCTGGTGGCCAGCGATAACGATCCCAGCGGTCGTAGCGTCAGCCGCGGTATTGTGCTGTTGGATCATGCCGAACGCGACGGGATGGCCGGGTTTATCACCATTACCGGCGGCAAGCTGATGACCTACCGCCTGATGGCGGAATGGGCGACGGACGCCGTTTGCCGCAAGCTCGGCAACACCGTCCCCTGCACCACCGCCGACGCGCCTTTACCAGGTTCCCGCGAGCCGGTCGAAACAACGCTGCAAAAAATCATCTCTCTGCCCGCGCCGCTGCGGGGATCGGCCGTGTACCGTCACGGCGATCGCACGCCCGCCTGGCTTGGCGATAGCCGCCAGCATCGCAGCCTGGTCTGCGAGTGCGAAGCGGTTACCGCGGGGGAAGTGCAGTACGCGGTAGAAAATTTAGCGGTCAACAACCTGCTCGATTTACGCCGTCGCACCCGAATCGGGATGGGGACCTGCCAGGGCGAGCTGTGCGCCTGCCGCGCCGCCGGGCTGCTGCAGCGCTTCAATGTCGCCACGCCGGCCCAATCGCTGACCCAGCTTTCCGAGTTTTTAAACGAACGCTGGAAAGGCGTACAGCCCGTCGCCTGGGGCGATGCGCTGCGCGAAAGTGAATTCACCCGCTGGGTCTATCTCGGGCTGTGCGGTTTGCAAAAGGAGCAGCAGGATGAAATTTGATTGCGCGATTATCGGCGGCGGGCTCGCCGGGCTACTTTGCGGGCTGAGCCTGAATCAATACGGTTTGCGCAGCGCGATCGTCAGCCGCGGTCAAAGCGCGCTGCATTTCTCCTCCGCCTCGCTGGACCTGCTATCCGAGCTGCCCGACGGCGAAAAGGTGACCGAGGTTGCCCAGGGTCTCTCCCGGCTGGCAGGCCAGGCTCCGGAGCATCCCTACGCGAGGATCGGCGTCGAACTCGTCATGGACTACGCGGCGCAAACCCAGGCGCTGCTGGCCGCCAGCGGCATTGTGATGCAGGGCGATGCCGACCGGCCGCATCTGCGCATTACGCCACTCGGCACCCTGCGCGCCGCGTGGCTCTCCCCGCAGGAAGTTCCCGTTTATCCGTTAACCGCCCTGCGCCCCTGCCTGGTCGGGATCGGCGGCTTTGCCGACTTCCAGCCGCACCTCGCCGCCGCGTCGCTTAATCAGCAGGGGATGAACGCCGGCGCGGCGGAAATCGACTTACCGCTGCTGGACGTCCTGCGCGAGAGTCCGAGCGAATTTCGCGCCGCCAATATCGCCAGAGTGCTGGATGACGAGCGCCACTGGCCGGCGCTGCTGGCCGCGCTACTTCCGCTGGCGCAGGAGCACGACCTGCTGATCCTGCCCGCCTGCTTTGGCCTTAGCGATAACCACCTGTATCTGTGGCTACAGGAGCGCCTGCCCTGCCCGCTGCGCCTGCTGCCAACTCTGCCCCCTTCGGTTCCGGGAATGCGCCTGCATAGCCAGCTCCAGCGCCGCTTTATTCGCGGCGGAGGAACCTGGCTGGCCGGAGATGAGGTGATGAAAATCAGCCATCAGGATGGAATGGTCAACAGGGTATGGACGCGTAACCATGGCGATATCCCGCTGCGGCCACGCTTTACCGTCCTGGCCAGCGGCAGCTTCTTCAGCAACGGCCTGATCGCCGGGCGCGATGGCGTGCGCGAGCCGATTCTGGGCCTCGACCTACAGCAGAGCATGCCGCGCGAGAGCTGGTATCAGCGGGATTTCTTCGCCTCGCAGCCCTGGCAGCGCTTCGGCCTTAAAACGGATGCGATGCTGCGTCCGCTGCTGCAGGGTCGGCCGCTCAACAACCTGTTTGCCGCCGGTTCTCTGCTTGGCGGCTTTGACGCCATTCAGCTGGGATGCGGCGGCGGCGTTTGCGCGGTCACCGCGCTGCACGTCGCCAAACAGATCAACGACCTTGCCGGAGGCGAACGATGAACGATACCCGCTTTGAGAGCTGCATCAAATGCACCGTTTGCACCACCGCCTGCCCGGTCAGCCGGGTTAATCCGCGCTATCCCGGCCCTAAGCAGGCGGGACCCGACGGCGAGCGGCTGCGGCTAAAAGACGGCGCGCTGTATGACGAGGCGCTGAAGTACTGCATAAACTGCAAGCGCTGCGAGGTCGCCTGCCCCTCTGACGTTAAAATCGGCGATATTATCCAGCGGGCGCGGGCGCAGTACGGCCAGCAGAAGCCCAGCCTACGCGATGCGGTGCTGAGCCATACGGATCTTATGGGCACGCTTTCTACGCCGTTTGCGCCGCTGGTCAACGCCGTAACGGGGCTACAGCCGGTGCGCCGGCTGCTCGATACGGCGCTCAGGATAGATCACCGTCGGACGCTGCCAAAATACGGTTTCGGCACTTTCCGCCGGGCATACCGCCAGCTCGCCGCGCGGCAGGCGCAGTTTAGCGACCAGGTCGCGTTCTTTCACGGCTGCTACGTCAACTACAACCATCCGCAGCTGGGTAAAGATCTTATCCGCGTACTGAACGCCATGGGCACCGGGGTACAGCTGCTGTCCAAAGAAAAATGCTGCGGCGTGCCGCTAATTGCCAACGGCTTTTTTGCCAAAGCCCGCAGGCAGGCGCTGAGTAACGTCGCCGCCATGCGCGAAAGCGCGCTACCGACCATCGCCACCTCCTCCACCTGCACTTTCACCCTGCGCGATGAGTATCCGCACGTGCTGGATGTTGACAATAGCGACGTGCGCGACAACGTTGAGCTGGCGACGCGCTGGATCTGGCGCCAGCTTGACGGCGGGCGAACCCTGGCGCTAAAGCCGCTGCCGCTTAAGGTGGTCTACCACACCCCTTGCCATATGGAAAAGATGGGCTGGTCGCTGTATAGCCTCGAACTGCTGCGGCAAATTCCCGGGCTGAGGCTGGAGGTCCTTGATTCGCAATGCTGCGGCATCGCCGGTACCTACGGGTTTAAATCGGAGAACTACGCTTCTTCGCAGGCCATCGGCGCGCCGCTCTTCCGCCAGATTGAGGAGAGCGGCGCCGATATTGTGGTGACCGATTGTGAAACCTGCAAATGGCAGATTGAGATGTCCACCAGCAAGCGCTGTGAACATCCCATCACCCTGCTGGCGCAGGCGCTGTCCTGAACCTCTGCGCCATGATTACGGGGGGTCAGTAGCTCCCCTTTTCCTCCTCCCGCCGTGCGCCGGGCTTAAACATCGCCAGCCGGCTATCCAGCGCGTCGGTATAGAGCTGAGTATCTACGCCAACGGCGACAAAATTGGCACCCCACTCGAGGCTTTTTTGCGCCATTTTCGGATCGACGGCAAGGAAGCCGGCCGCTTTGCCCGCCGCGCGAATGCGGCGAATGCTCTGCTCAATAATCCGCTGCAGGTCAGGATGAGCGGCGTTATTCCAGCGGGGTGGACATTTCGCAGCGTATAAAGGGAGGATAGCGCACAGAATATTTAAAAATAAGTACAGCGGGCTGGACTGAAAACGCACCGGGAGGGGTTCCCGGCGCGATTGGCGGCTTAAATCGACAGCGTTTCGACCACGTTAATCCAGCCGTGATCGCCGGCTACCGGCTGGCCGTTCAGCCAGCGGCGCAGCATATTCAGGGCCATCATCGCGCAAACCTCCTGGCGAACCTGCAGGCTGTAGCGGGTGACGCTGAGCTTAACCCGCAGCGCGTGGGTGCCTTCCGGGGTGGAGAGCACGAAGTTCAGGTAATCTGCTTCCTGGCCGCAGACCGCCAGCGCCAGGCCGGCAAAATGCTTCACCCGCCGCTCTGACGTCCAGCGGGCCGACTGCGCCAGCGTCTCCTCCTGGGCGGGAACCACTTCGCTCGCCAGCAGCGGAGCATTGGCGCGGGAGAGCTGGAGCGACAGCAGGCCGCTGGTAAACTGCTCGCTGAGGGTCAGGCTCAGCTGCCGCTCCTGCAGGCGGCGCGCAATCTGCGCA
This sequence comes from Klebsiella sp. BIGb0149, assembly GCF_004362605.1. Classification (NCBI taxonomy): domain Bacteria; kingdom Pseudomonadati; phylum Pseudomonadota; class Gammaproteobacteria; order Enterobacterales; family Enterobacteriaceae; genus Klebsiella; species Klebsiella sp. BIGb0149. The sequence goes on from NZ_SNYG01000002.1 coordinate 893,576, forward strand.
GGCAGCCCTTCGGTACCTTCAAAAATCAGGTTCTCGCCGGCCACTTTTTGCACTTCTGGCCACAGCGCCAGCATCGCGTCGCGCTGTTCAGCGGGGCCGGTGAGTTTCAGCTCAATAATTGGCATCGAAGAACGGTAGCCCATCACCACACCAGGCGGCAGCGGCAGCGGGTTGAGGCTTTGCGCCAGGTCGCTTTCTGAACGACCAAAGGTGGTCAGGCGCAGGCACAGCGGCGGCGCAGACAGCGGGAAGCGTTCGCGCAGGCGGGGTAAAATCTCCTGCTCAACCATCACCTTAAATTCCGACGGCACGCCGGGGGTAAAAAACATCAGACAGCGGTTGAGCTGAACGGCAAAACCGCAGGCGGTGCCCACCGGGTTGTCGATCATCTCCGCGCTGGCGGGAATTTCCGCCTGCTTGCGGTTGCTTTCCGCCATCGGTCGTCCGCGTTCGGCAAAGAAACGCGTCATCGTCTCCAGCCATCCGGCGTGCAGAATTAACGACTCGCCTTTAGCTGTTGCCGCGGCCAGCGCGCTGAGATCGTCGCTGGTAGGCCCCAGACCGCCGTTGACGATCAGCACGTCCGCATGCTCACTGCGCTCGCGTAAAATAGCGATCAGAGAATCAAGATCGTCACCAACGGTGTTGCGACGCGTTAAGGGCAATCCCTGATTAAAAAAGAAATCCGCCAGCCACGCGGCATTGGTATCGACGATTTGCCCATGCAGCACTTCGTCGCCGGTGGACAGCATTTCCACGTTTAACATTGTGAACTCCAGCCTGATAAGTGGAAATACTATAACGCAAAGGTGCGGGCTGGGTAGACAGGAAATCGGCGCGGCATGATACCGCGCCCGGGGATCAGAAGCTGGCGCTGACGCCGACGTACGGGCCATCGGCAATGGTATTATCTTTGTTACCGTCTTTACCTGCCAGGTTCAGATAGCGATAGCCGGCTTCAATGCTCAGAGGACGCATAACCGTCCAGCTCGCGCCGGCGTTAGCTTCCTGATAGCTCTGGATACCGCTGGAGAGGGAGTCCGGTGAATAGTAGTATTCGCCGAACAGGCGGAAGCTGTCGCCAATTTTCCACTGCAGGCCGCCGCCGACCGCTGCCGCATACCCTTCATCACCGCTTTTCGGATTGGTATATACGCCTTTGCCACCCACCGTTGCCAGGAATGGCCCCAGAGGAATGTTTAAACCCAGCCCTAAACCTGCCGCGTCGCCGTCGTTATCGCTGTGCAGCCAGTTGCCGGTTACCGCCAGTCCGCTTGATTCGGTACCAAAACCCGCGCCAAGGTTGGTGTAGTGCTCACCGGCCTGCCCGGTGACGCTGATAGCGTTTGCCGCCGTGGAGACCAACGCCAGCCCGGCAAGGCCGATTAATATGCATTTTTTCATTTTTTACTCTATCCAGAAATCAAGAATCAAAGATGTCCCAAAAACCGCAGAATTGTACTGCCGAATGCTGAGGAATCAATGTCCTAAAACGACCTTTATTGTTGGGATTGTAAGCAGTTGCTACCGGAACGCAGGATTTGGCCGGTCGCTGCGCCGTCATTAGCGCCGGCGAGGGGAAGATGTCTGGTAAAAAGAGGCGTTCTGCGCGCCGTCGTGGCGCGTCGTCAGGCGTCAGTGCCGGGCATCGGCAAAAAAAATAGCGGCGTAAAAAAAGCGGCAGCCATCCGGCCGCCGCGTTGTGAAAGTTATGCGCTAGTGCTTAAGCTGCGCCAGGCACTGCAGGGACAGGCCGGTCAGCTCGGCGACCAGAGGCAATTCAAGTCCGCTGTCGATCATCGCCAGCGCAATACGCTCGGCGGCCTTTTGTTCACCTTCCTGTCGGCCTTTTTCTATTCCTGCCTCCAGCCCTGCTTCAAGCCCTTGCTGCCTTCCCTGCTGCATCCCTTCCTGACGACCGCGGTCTTCCAGGAACTGAGCAATATTCATGAGCGCCTCCTTATGCGGCTGTAGCGGCACGCTTTGCGCCAGCTGACGCAGAAATGCCACGGGATCGGCGGTACTCCCCGCCTGGAGTATATAGTGCAACAGCGTCTGCAGCTGTCTTTCGCTAGTGTATCCCAGCGCTAATAAGCTGACTACCTGTGCCTGAAGCTCCATCAGATCCCGCTGTCGAATATGTTTTTGCAGCAGTTCCAGCATGGCCACGCGTCGATGCTGCAGGAGCTCGCTATCCGGGATAGTCGTCACATCCACCAGCGGGAAGGGCTGGCTATAGAGCTTTTCGGCTATCTCTGGCTGTGAAAATCCGTCCAGCCAGCGCATCGAGTGCGGCCAGGGGCTCGCCTTACCGTGATAGAAAAGCAGCGGGATCACCAGCGGCAGCTGCTGCAGGCCTTTATCGAGATGACGCTGCATCGCCGCCACGGCGTAGCGCATTAAACGAAAAGCCATATGCCGATCCGCAGAGCTTTGATGCTCAATCAGCAGATAGATATACCCTTCGCCAGTCCGGGTCTGCACGGAATAGAGAATATCCGAGTGGCTTGCCCGTAAATCGTCGTCAATAAAGCTGCCGGACTCCAGATGCAGGGTCTGCAGGTCGCACAGCTCGCGTAAATTTTCCGGCAGATGAATCAGTAAAAAATCCGCCGCCGTCGCCCGGTCCGACAGCAGGCTCTTAAACACGGCATCATGCGGGAAGTGCGCTGTCGCCCGGCTCATGCTGACCTCCTGTCCGTCATTTCACCCCACCCTACCACCGCCAACGCCGGGCGCGCGTTTTCGCTTGCGGTTTACCGAGGCGGCTCGCAAACTGGCAGCCAGATGCTTTGCTAACCGTTCATCCAAAGGAGATACCATGCGCCAAAGGACTATTGTCTGCCCGCTGATTCAACATGAAGGGCACTATCTGCTCTGCAGGATGGCCGACGATCGCGGCGTTTTTCCCGGCCAGTGGGCTCTTTCAGGCGGCGGCGTGGAGCCTGGCGAGCGCATTGAGGACGCCCTGAGGCGTGAAATTCGCGAAGAGCTGGGTGAAGCCCTGCGGCTGACGAGCATTACGCCCTGGACCTTCAGCGACGACGTGCGGGTCAAAACCTATAGCGACGGCCGGCAGGAGGAGATCTACATGATCTATCTGATTTTCGATTGCGTCAGCGCCAACCGAGAAGTCACCATTAACGAAGAGTTTCAGGATTATGCGTGGGTCAGCGTCGAGGATTTGCCGCGCTACGATCTGAACGTCGCCACGCGAAAGACGTTATCGCTGAAAGGATTGCTCTGATTTTTAACCCACAGACAGAAAGCAGACTCCGCACCGCCGGGCTGAGGATGACTTAGCCCGGGCAATGCGCTACCGCGAATTTTGCCGATGAAAGTTCGCCCTGATGAGCATTAGCGGCATCACTGCAATCATAAAAACGTATTCAATCCCTTCATCAAAAGATGATTCAAAGATTTACTGGCGATAGTTATCCGCCGCTCTAAGCGCCATCGTCCCGATGCGCGTTGACCCACTCGCGTAACGCCCGACGCGAAATCTTTATGCCGCCGGTTTTCAGCGCCTCGGGCAGCGCCAGCCAGCGTACCGGCTGCTGAAAGCGCGCCAGCTTATTCTCGACCCAAGCCACTAAAGCCGCCATGTCGCACCGTTCATCGCCTTCGACCACCGCCACCGGACGCTGGCCAAACTCGGCATCATCCAGGGGTACGATGAACGCCTGGCGGACCTGCGGATGAGCCATAATCACCCGCTCAACCTCTTCCGGCTGGATCCCCTCACCGCCGCTGAAAAAGAGATTATCCAGACGCCCAAGGATGGTCAGCCTACCGTTACGCAGCTCGCCGCGATCGCGCGTGGCAAACCAGCCCTGCTCGTTAACCAGCGGCACCAGCCCGCCGTCGCGCCAGTAGCCCGCCGCCATGCAGGCCCCGCGCAGCCAAACCTCGCCGTCGACAATTTTCAGCTCCCGCTCGGGCAACGGCTGTCCAACATCCGCCTCGCCGTCGGCCTCTTTGGCACACACCGTCGAGGCAAATTCGGTCAGGCCGTATCCGCACCAGCTGCGAATACCTTTCTCCCGGGCCTGCCCGGTCAGTTCGACGGGGATCGCCGCCCCGCCCAGAAGAACGGCCTTCAGCGATACCTGCGCATCGCCGTTGAGCAGCCGCCACAGCTGCGTTGGCACCAGCGACGCGTGGCTACATCCCTGCAGAGCCTGTTCTAACGGCCGCTTTTCCCGCACCGTCAGTCGCGATCCGGCCAGCAGCCAGCGCCAGAGAATTCCCTGCCCCGAGACGTGAAACAGCGGCAGGGAAAGCAGCCAGTCGTCGTCGGTGGCCAGCGGGATCATCGCCAACACCCCTTGCGCGCTGGCGAGATGAGCGCGGAAAGTATGCACCGCGGCCTTCGGCAGCCCGGTAGAACCCGAGGTCAGCGTCATCGACGCCAGACGATCTTCACTCCAGGCCAGGCTGCGGTCGCCGGCGACAGCCTGCATAACCAGCCGCGGATAGCCGAGGGCGAGATCGTCGCCGCTAAGCGCCAGCAGATGATGGACATCAAGGGACGGCAGCAGCTGCGCCAGCATTGCCGACGGCAGCTGCGGATTAAGCGGCAGCACCCTGGCGCCGCACTGCAGCAGCGCCAGCCAGGCCAGCAGCGCCGCCGGCTGATTGTAGGCCCGCAAAATAACGCCATCGCCCTCACCTACGCCCTGAGCCACGAACCCTGCCGTCAGAGCGTCAACCCGTTCGCACAGCTGCTGCCAGGTCAGGCTATCGTCGTTCAGCCGCAGAGCAAACGCCTCGCCCCGCCGCTGACGCCAGTGGCGCCACGGCCAGTCACGAAAGATCACAGCAGCGGCTCCAGCGCATCCGTTGACAGGCACGGCAGCGTGCTTTCAGGCCACGGGCGCACCAGCTGGGACTGCATCAGCGTCAGCGTATCGAGGCCCGGAACGGTCTGCGGCGTCAGCCAGGCCGCAATACGCGCCAGCTGCGTCAGCCCAAGGCTCGACTCAATCGAGGAGCTGATGACCGCCGTCAGCCCCAGAGCGTGGGCGGCGACAACCTGCTCCTGCACTTTTTGCAGGCTACCGGTAAGGGTTGGCTTAATCACCACCGCCCCAACTCCCGCCTCGGCCTGCAGGCAAAAATCGGCTTCACGCAGGCTCTCATCCCAGGCAATGGTAATACCGGTTTCCTGGGCAAAAGCGCGGGAATCAGCCCGGGTTTTGCACGGCTCCTCAAGGAAAGCGATGCGATCGCGATACTGCGGATCCACGTATTTTGCGAACTGCTGCGCCTTGAGCGGCGTCCAGGCGCGGTTGGCGTCCAGACGCAGCCGCAGCTCGGGGATAGCCTCCAGCAGCAGATTTACGACCATGCCGTCGCGTACGGCCTCATACAGGCCCACCTTAACCTTGGCGACCTTCTCGCCCGGCATCGCCGCGAGCCTGGCAAACAGCTCGTCCGGATCGCCGGTGCACAGCGGCGCGGCGCGATAATCTGCCGCCTGCGGCAGCTGCTCATTCAGCTCGGCCAGCGCGCAGCTGATCCCGAACGCCGCGCAGGGCTGCGCAGGAAAAGGAAGATCCTGTCCCTGACGCCAGGCCGTCGCCCACGCCAGCAGCGCAGCCTGCGCCTCTTCCAGGGTTTCTTCGCTAAAGCCCGGCAGAGGAGAAACCTCTCCCCAGCCTTCGCGCTCGCCCTCCTGTAGCTGGACGAACAGCCCGTCACGGGTTTTTAACCGCCGTTCGCGCAGAACCACGCCCGCGTCCATCGGTATCTGCCAGCGGTAAACCTGCGCCCGGCGCATTACGGATTCCGTTTAAATTTGCTGAAGTCCGGCTGACGCTTCTGATTAAATGCGTTGCGCCCTTCCTGGCCCTCTTCGGTCATGTAGAACAGCATGGTGGCATTACCCGCCAGCTCCTGCAGACCCGCCTGACCATCGCAGTCGGCATTCAGCGCCGCCTTCAGGCAGCGCAGAGCCATTGGGCTGTTTTGCAGCATTTCGCGACACCAGCGAACGGTCTCTTTTTCCAGATCGGCCAGCGGGACGACGGTGTTAACCAGCCCCATATCCAGCGCCTGCTGCGCATCGTACTGGCGGCACAGGAACCAAATTTCACGCGCTTTTTTCTGGCCAACGATGCGGGCCATATAGGCTGCGCCCCAGCCGCCGTCGAAGGAGCCGACTTTGGGCCCCGTCTGACCAAAGATGGCGTTTTCCGCGGCGATCGTTAGGTCGCACATCATATGCAGCACGTGGCCACCGCCGATGGAGTAGCCGGCGACCATCGCGACGATCGGTTTCGGACAGGTGCGGATCTGACGCTGGAAATCGAGCACGTTCAGGTGATGCACGCCGGAATCGTCCTGATAGCCGCCGTAGTCGCCGCGCACCTTCTGGTCACCGCCGGCGCAGAACGCCAGGTCCCCTTCGCCGGTCAGGATAATGACGCCAATATTGTCGTCATAGCGGGCATCCGCCAGCGCCTGAATCATCTCTTTTACGGTCAGCGGACGGAATGCATTACGCACCTGTGGGCGGTTAATGGTGATTTTAGCAATACCGTCCGTCGATTTTTGGTAACGAATATCGGTATAGCCTTCGGAACAATCGTGCCATTCAACGGGGGCGTAGAGCATGGCTTCATCAAGAGAGATCATAGAATGTCCTTTAGTTAACTTGCTAAAAACTGCGCCAGGCAGGCGGTTACCGCGGCGGGATTTTCCCGATGCGCGTTGTGCCCGGCATGATGAATAACGTGTATCGTCGCGGCGAGATCGCTGGCTATCGCGCGGAATTTGTCATCGCGCGCGCCGCAAAGATAGTGAAAAGGAAAGCGGCAGGCGCGCAGCGCCGGGCGCAGATCGGGCTGGACCGCCAGCGACGTCGCCTCCAGCATGGCGGCCAGATTGGCGCCATGGTTGCGGCTGCGTAGCGCGATTAAGTCCGCCCGCTGCAGCGCATCCAGTGAGGTGAAAACCGGCTGCTGGTACCAGTCTGCAAAGACCTGGGGCAGCGGTTCGTGACGAAAGCGTTCGGCCCAGGCCGCATCGCTGCGCCGACGCTGCAGGCGCTCGCTATCGTCAACGAGCCCCGGATGACCGCCCTCCACAACCAGCCCGCACAGGCCGTCGCGCGGCTGGCTGGCAAAGGCCATCGCGATGCGCCCGCCGAGGGAGTAGCCAATCAGCCAGTAGTTAAGGATGCTGTAACTATCCAGCGTCTCCTGCAGCAGCCGGCAGACATCGGCAAAATCACCGACCTGAATATCGCGGGAACCGCCATGGCCGGGCAGGTCGATATAGAGCCGCGAACGGGCGCTAAACGCCTCCCCGACCGGCTGCCATTCGCGACTGTCGCCCGAAAAACCGTGTAAAAAAATCAGCCAGGGTTGATTGGCCTGGCCGCGCTCGCACTCGGCGTGCAGGCTCATAGACGACTCACCCTCGCCAGCAGCTGCTGCAAAGTATGGGTGCCGTCGGTTTCGTTCACCACCAGCTCAATCACGGTCGCGCCAGGGATGCGCCACGCGTCGGACAGCGCCGTCTCCAGCTCGTCCCAGCTGCCCGGGCGGTGGTAGTCGAGATCGAACATCGCCGCGGCGTGCCCGAAGTTGACATCCTGCGGCATTAAATAAAACTGGCGCCTTTCTTCCTGCGGCGTCGGCAGCAGAGAGAAGATCTGCCCGCCGTTGTTGTTGACAATAATCAGCACTAGCGGCGCCGAGGCATGGCGCAGCAGCGCCAGCGAATTCAGATCGTAGAGCGCAGAAAGATCGCCCACGATCGCCAGCAGAGGGCGGGCGCTGGCCCGCTGCACGCCGGCGGCGGTTGCCAGCAGGCCGTCAATGCCGCTGGCACCGCGGTTGCTGTAGACCGGATATCCCACCGGCAGCTGCGAGAGCGCGTCAATTAAGCGCACCACCAGGCTATTGCCCACGAACAGCTGCCCCTGATCCGGCAGATAGCGATGAATGCGGTGGGCGAGCTGGGCCTCGCCGAAGCGCTCGCTGCTTTCCACCGTCGCCTGCCAGGCCTGCTGCGCGAGAACCGGCAGCGTCGTTGCCCAGGGCTGGCGTTTTTCCGCCGGATGCAGCTCAAGCCACTCCCCCACCGGGCAGACCAGACGGCGGCCGCGGTGCTGGGCCGGATCTAAACGGCCGGGTAAATTATCGACCAGCCAGTACTCCTCGGGCTCGCAGGTCGCCTGCCACTGCAGAAGGCGTTTTCCGGTCAGGCTGCTGCCCAGCTGAACGACGATTTGCGCCTGCTCCAGCTCGCTGACCGCTTTACCGTTACCCAGCCATAAATCGGCGCAGGGCAGCGGCTGCCCGGTTTGCGAAAGCACGTCGCCAATCAGCGGCCAGCCGAGCATTTTCGCCCACGCGGCGGCCTGTACGCCTTCGGCGGCGCTCATGCGCCCGGCGATCACCACGCCGCGCTTTTGTCGCCAGAAAAACCAGTCGCGCTGCTTTTCGCTACCGAGATGCAGCGACTGACGCAGCCAGGGCGTATCGCTCTGCCACCACTCCCCGAGCTGCTGCTGCCAGCTCACGCCGGTATCGTCCATATCGCCATACAGCGGCTCGGCAAACGGGCAGTTAATATGCACGCCGCCGGAATGCAGCGCGCCCAGCGCCTGGTCGATGGTTGAAACCAGCCAGCGCGCGGGAATATCCTGCGACGGACGCGGCAAAGAGAGGGTTTCGGACGGGTGCGATGAGAACATGCCCGGCTGGCGGATAGCCTGGTTGGCGCCGCAGTCGATAAGCTCCGGCGGCCGGTCAGCGGTAAGCAGAATCAGCTTTTCGCCGGTCAGCCCGGCTTCAATCAGCGCCGGATAGAGATTGGCCGTGGCGGTACCGGAGGTGACGATGACCGCCACCGGCTGCCGGCTGGCCTTCGCCAGCCCCAGCGCCAGGTGGCCAAGCCCGCGTTCGTCAAAATGAGTATGGGGAATCAATGCGCGGTTTTCCGCGGCTGCCAGCGTTAAGGGCGTCGAGCGCGACCCCGGCGCAATGCAAATATGCTGCACGCCGTGGCGGGTTAATGCTTCAAGGATCACCGCCGCCCAGCGTCGGTTAAATGCGCTTACTGACATGAAATTGTCCGATATCAAATATTGAGGCTAAGTATAGGTAATACAAAGTGATGGAGTATTGATATGCATCGTTTATCTACATTTCTCTCAGCAGCAACGAACGCAGCCCCGCGGCTTTATTTTCAATTTCCTGCCACTCTTGTTCAGGCTCGGAACCGCTGACGATACCGGCGCCGGCATACAGCCTGAGGGTGTCGTTTTCCACCTTCGCCGAGCGCAGCGCCACGCAGAATTCGCTTTGTGCCAGCGACAGATAGCCGGCGGAACCGGCGTACCATTCGCGGATAAAGGGTTCATTCTGAGTGATAAAGTCCAGCGCCGCCCGCCTGGGTAGCCCGGCGACCGCCGCCGTAGGCTGCAGCTGGTGCAGGCAGCGGGTATCGTCGGGTGCGTTTAGCGCCGTCCAGATGCAGCGCCGCAGATGCTGCACGTTACGCAGGCGTACCACCTGCGGCGGCAGCACCTCCAGCATCTGCACTTCATCCTGCATGCGCTGGCAAATATCCTCCACCACCAGCATGTTTTCCCGCTGGTTTTTATCGTCGTGCATTAGCCAGTCGGCCAGCGCCTGCGCCCGGCGATCGTCAGCATGGCCGGCAACGGTACCCGCCAGCGCCTCGGTGCGCAGCAGCGTGCCGCGCCGGCGCCACAGCCGCTCCGGCGTTGAGCCGAAAAACGCCTGCTGCGGGCTAAAGGCCATCAGGAAATGGAAGCAGTTAAAGTTGCTGCGGCGGCTGGCGGCCACAATCGACCAGGCATATAAGGGAGCGGCAAAGCGCAGGTCCGTGGCGCGCGCCAGGACAACTTTTTCCATCTCTGCGGCCGCAATGGCCCGGGTAGCCTGCAGGATAAGCTCACGCCAGCGCGGGTATTCCGGGACGTGCCGTTCGCTGAGTAGCTCAGGTATCGCCGCGGGCCGCGCCTGCTCCGCCGTCAAGGAGTGCAGAAACTCGCGCGCCGCATGAGCATCTTCGCGTAGCGACGTCGCGCTGCACAGCACCAGCCGCAACGACGCCGTTCCTCCTACCCTACGCCACTCCAGCCTCGGCAGCACCAGCGCTCCGACCTGCGGGCTGAAGGCATTCAGACCGCAAATACGCAGATCCTGATGCTGCTGATGCTGTAAAAAACGCTGCGCTTCGGCCAGCGAAGAGAACCTTTTCACCGCCCCGAGCGCAGCAAGCTCCTCGTCGCCGCTGCGCTGCTGCCAGTAAAACTGCGGCCACTGAGGCTGGCGCCCGCACCACAGCAGGGGATCAAACGCGTCCTGGAGAGGAAACGAAACATCGAAAATTCGCGTGCCGGGCGATGCGGGGAACTCATCGCTCAGGCAGCCGCGTAAGCTTTCCAGCGCAGCGGAAACAGACAGCACGCAAACCTCCACAGGATAAAAACCCCACATTATACGGGGTCCTGGCAAGAAATAGCAGTACCCACGATGAGGGAGTGGCCTTTGGCTGCCTGCCCGTCATTCAGGAAGTCGTGATAGCCTGCGGCTACCTGGGCAGGAGCGGGTCCGCTGCGGCCTCGCGGGCCATGCCGATATGCGCGATCCCATCTTCGTCGTAAACCTCGGTCACCGCCTGGAAGCCGAAGCTGGCGTAAAAGTGCTGCAGATGTGCCTGAGCGCCGAGATAGATAGCCTTTTGCGGCCACAGGCGGGCGCAGCTGGCAAGCGCCTTCTCCATCAGCTGATAGCCGAGCTTCTCCCCTCGCACCGCCGGGCTGACGATAACCCGGCCAATCACCACCGGTTCAAAATCCTCTGCGCTTTTCAGGATCCGCGCATAGGCCACCAGCTCATCGCCGCGCCAGCCGAGAAGATGACGGTTTTCACCGCTCAGATCGTCGCCGTCAACGTCCTGGTAGGGACAGTTTTGCTCGACGACAAAGACTTCACAGCGCAGCTTTAGCAGCGCATAGAGCTGCGGGACGGTCAGCTCGCTGTGGTGGAGATCCTGCCATATCATCATCTATTATTCCTTTATTGAAGTGGGCCCGGCATCATTCCGGCGGCATGAAGACGACAAGCTTAGCCAACGCGCGCGCAACCTGAGGGATGACGGGTATACTCTGTTTTTTGACTCACGCCCTAAGGACACAGGACGATGGAATTAACTTTTTTGGGGACATCCGCTGGCGTGCCGACCCGTACGCGTAATATGACGTCTATCGTGCTGAATTTGCAACAGCCAACGGCGGCGGAGGTCTGGCTGTTCGACTGCGGAGAAGGCACCCAGCATCAGTTTCTGCATACCGCCCTGCACCCCGGCAAGCTGAATAAAATTTTTATTACCCATCTTCACGGCGACCATCTGTTTGGCCTCCCCGGCCTGCTGTGCAGCCGCTCAATGCAGGGTAACTCGCTGCCGCTGACCCTCTACGGGCCAAAAGGGCTGCGGGAGTTTGTCGAAGTGGCGCTGCGCCTCAGCGGCTCGTGGACCGATTATCCGCTGGATATTGTCGAAGTTGGCCCCGGCCTTATTCTGGACGACGCCGGATATCGGGTCACGGCCTGGCCGCTAAACCATCCGGTGGAGTGCTACGGCTACCGCATTGAAGAGCACGACAAGCCCGGCACCCTCGACGCGGCCCGTCTTATCGCCGATGGCGTTCCCTCCGGGCCGCTGTTTCAGCAGCTCAAACAGGGGCTAAGCGTCGAGCTTGCCGACGGGCGCATCGTCGACGGCCGGCGCTATCTTGGCCCGACGACGCCGGGGAAAAAGCTGGCCATCTTTGGCGATACGGCGCCCTGTGCGGCGGCGCTTGAGCTGGCGCGCGGCGTGGACGTCATGATTCATGAGACCACCCTGGAACAGGCGATGGCCGAGAAGGCGAACGCTCGCGGGCACTCCTCCAGCCAGCAGGCGGCGGCGCTGGCGCGCGATGCCGGAGTTGGCACCTTTATCGCCACCCATTTCAGCTCGCGCTACGACCTGCAGGGCTGTCAGCGCCTGCTGGCGGAGTGCAGGGAGATCTTCCCGCAGACCCTGCTGGCGGAGGATTTTATGGTCTATCCCATCCGCTAAACGGGCTGGCCCGGCTTAACGACGCGCATAAAAAAACCGCCGATCGCAGACCGGCGGTTTTTTTGCAGCCGTAGCCGCTTTACATCAGCGGCGTTGCCAGCTGTACGATGCTAATCAGCGGCTGCGGCCAGACGCCGAGTACCAGCACCAGCAGAGCCGAGATCAGCACCACGATACCGCCGGCGCTGTACTGCCAGTTAGACGGCGCATCGCGGTTCAGTTTCTCCGGCGCGCTCAGATAGAGACTTACCGCGACGCGCAGGTAGTAGTAAAGACCAATCGCCGAACCCACCACCACGGCGGCAACCAGCCACCACAGGTGCGCGTGCACGCCGACCGCCAGCACGTAGAACTTACCGATGAAGCCCAGCGTCATCGGAATACCGGCCAGCGACAGCATCATTACCGTCATCACCGCAGACAGAATCGGACGGTGCCAGAACAGGCCGCGATAGGAGTACAGCGAGTCGGCATCCGGGCCGCGGTACGGGCTGGACATCAGGCTCACCACGCCGAAGGCGCCGAGGCTGCTGAACAGGTAGCCGGCCAGATAGACGCCGACGGCTTCCATCGACATTTCGCCGCTCTGCAGGGCGATCAGCGCCACCAGCAGATAGCCGAGATGGGAGATCGAGGAGTAGCCGAGCAGGCGTTTGATGTTGGTCTGGCTCAGCGCCATCAGGTTACCGAAGATGATGGATGCAAAGGCGATCAGGCCCAGCACGATGCGCACCGCTTCGCTGTTGCCTACCGGCATATACAGGAACAGACGCATCACCACGCCGAAGATAGCAATCTTGCTGGCGGTGGCCAGGAAGGTTGATACCGGCGCCGGCGCGCCCTGATAAACGTCCGGCGTCCACAGGTGGAACGGCACCAGCGACAGCTTAAAGCCCAGACCGACAATCATCAGCCCCAGACCCGCCAGCAGCAGCGGCTCGTGCAGGGTGTTATCCGCCAGGCTCTTACCGAGGGCCAGGAAGGAGAGATTGCCGGAGTTCGCGTACACCAGCGCCATACCGAACAGCAGGAAAGAAGAGGCTGCGGCGGAGAGGATGGTGTATTTGATACTGGCTTCCAGAGACCGTTTCTGGCGGAAAGCGTAGCCGATGAGGCCGAACAGCGGCAGCGAAATCAATTCGATACCGAGGAACAGCGCCGCCAGATGGTTTGCTCCCGCCAGCAGAATGCCACCCAGCGCGGCGATGAGCACCAGCAGGTAGAACTCTTCTTTATTGTCCTTGTAACCCTCAAGCCACGGATAGGCAAAAGTACAGGTCGCCAGGCTCGCCAGCAGCACCAGCCCGGTGTAGAGCATGGCGTAGCCGTCAACGCGGATCAGTGGCGTAACGTCCATCGCGCCGTTCTGACCGACAAACCAAAGCGATATCAGCGCGGCGTTAAGCCCGAGAACCGACAGCGTGGCATTAAGGAAATGATTGCGTCGCCACGCAATGGAGAGCATCACAACCACCACCGTCAAGCCGACGATCAGCAGCGGTAGCAGTGCGATCAGTTGTTGTGGAGTTATTGTCATGGCGAATTACGGCCTTGTAGTAGAAACAGAATTAACAAACCACTGCTGAATGTTGCTCATCGCAGCATGTGAGGTGTCCAGAATCGGCTGCGGGAAGAAACCCAGCAGCACCAGCAGAACCACCAGCAGCAGAACAATCGACAGCTCGCGCAGCGACATTCCCGGCAGCTCTTTCGCCGCAATCTCGCTCTTCGCTTTACCGAAGTAGGCACGATGCAGCATCGCCAGCGAGTAGACGGAAGCGAACACCAGACCAAAGGTGGAGATCACGGTAATCACCGGCACCACTTTATAGCTGCCGAACAGGATCATGAACTCACCGACAAAGTTACCGGTACCCGGCATCCCGAGGGTCGCCACGGCGAAGAACATCGACAGCGCCGGCAGCCACTTAATTTTGCTCCACAGGCCGCCCATCTGGCGCATATCACGCGTGTGCAGGCGCTCGTAGAGCTGGCCGCAAAGGATAAACAGACCGGCAGCGGAGAGGCCGTGCGCAATCATCTGAATCACCGCACCCTGATAGGCCAGCTGGCTGCCGGTATAGATAGCAATCAGCACGAAGCCCATATGAGAAACGGAGGTGTAGGCAATCAGGCGTTTGATATCGTACTGGCAGAAGGCCATCCACGCGCCGTAGAAAATACCGATGATACCCAGCCACATAGCGATGGGCGCAAATTCGGCGGAGGCGTTCGGGAACAGCGGCAGCGCAAAACGCAGCAGACCGTAGGCCGCGGTTTTCAGCAGGATCCCCGCGAGGTCAACGGAACCGGCGGTCGGCGCCTGGGAGTGCGCGTCCGGCAGCCAGCCGTGCAGCGGTACCACCGGCATTTTCACCGCGAAGGCGATGAAGAAGCCCAGCATCAGCACGTATTCCACGCCGTGGGACATCGGCGTCTTCAGCAGATCTTCATAGTTGAAGGTCCACACGCCGGTGGCGTTGAAGTGCACGAACGCCAGCGCCAGGATGGCAATCAGCATCACCAGCCCGCTCGCTTGGGTATAGATGAAGAACTTGGTGGCCGCCGTGATACGCGTTTTACCGTCGGAAGCCTTGTGGCCCCAGAGCGCGATCAGGAAGTACATCGGCACCAGCATCATCTCCCAGAAGAAGAAGAACAGGAACATGTCGATGGCAAGGAACACGCCGATAACGCCGCCCAGGATCCACATCAGGTTGAGGTGGAAGAAGCCCTGATACTTTTCGATCTCGCGCCATGAACAGAGTACCGCCAGTACGCCGAGCAGGCCGGTCAGCACCACCATCAGCAGCGACAGACCGTCGATTGCCAGATGAATGCTAATACCGAAGCGAGGGATCCACGGCATGACAAATTCAGACTGCCACTGGGGAATACCCGCAGACTGTGTCAGAGAATAGCCGCCCTGCAGCCACAGCTGCAGTGAGAGAACCAGCGTCAGTCCCATGGTAATCAGCGCAATCCAGCGCGGCATCTTCACGCCAAAGCGTTCGGTCTGCCAGCACAGGAACCCGCCGATAAAGGGGATTAGTATTAACCAGGGTAATAACATAGCTGAGTATGTCCCTTATATTTACTCCTGATCAGGCTATCTCGCTCGCCAGCCCGAATCCTGCCAGTGCTCGCACAAAACGCATCGCGTTTTGAACGTCCGTAAGGACGGCCCCGTAGGGGTGAGCTTCGCGAATCATCCTCGCGCACTTTCGTACGCTGCGGTTGCTCTGCGCTGGCGGTCTCCGGTCTGACTTCGCCGATGACGCCTGTACCTCAGGAACAGATTTTCAACGAATTCTAAAATTCTTTTAGGGTTTGTCGGCCGGATAAGCGCAGCGCCATCCGGCAGTCGCTCACCCAGCCAACAAACTCAACGCAGTACCATCAGCAGCGCCAGCACGACAACCGCACCGATGCTCATTGACGCGACATACCAGCGTAAATAACCGTTCTCGCTTAGCAGCAGGCCTTTACCTGCAAAGCGGGAGAGGATAGCCGGAATGTTCATCATCGAGTTCAGCGGATCGCTTTTCAGCAGCCACGCCACGCCGAGGAACGGCTTCACGAACACCTTGTCGTACAGCCAGTCGAAGCCCCAGGCGTTGTACCACCAGGTGCCGAGCAGGCGGCCAGGGGCGCTATTGGCAATGGAGGTCACCAGCGTGCGTTTACCCAGCCACAGCCATGCGGCGATCAGGATACCGGCGATAGCCACGATCCCGGAGACGATTTCCAGCGTCATCACGCGACCGTGCTCAAGCTCGGTGGTCTGCGGCAGTACGCCCTGCAGCGGCGGAACAATCAGCGCGCCAACGAAGGTCGACAGAACCAGCAGAACAATCAGCGGCAGGTGATGGGTAATCCCCTTGCCCGCGTGAGCGTGAATCTGCTCTTTGCCGTGGAACACGATGAAGATCATGCGGAAGGTGTACAGCGAGGTCATAAACGCGCCGACCAGGCCGGCAACCATCAGATTGATATGACCGTTAGCCATCGCGCCTGCGAGGATCTCATCCTTACTGAAGAAGCCTGCGGTGATGAGCGGCAGTGCGGACAGCGCCGCGCCCCCCACCAGGAAGCAGACGTACACCAGAGGAATCGATTTACGCAGGCCGCCCATTTTGAAGATGTTCTGCTCGTGATGGCAGGCGAGGATCACCGAACCAGACGACAGGAACAGCAGCGCTTTAAAGAACGCGTGGGTCATCAGATGGAAAATCGCCGCGTCCCATGCCTGAACGCCCAGCGCCAGGAACATGTAGCCAATCTGACTCATCGTCGAGTAGGCCAGCACGCGCTTGATATCGGTTTGTACCAGCGCGGCAAAACCTGCCAGCACCAGCGTCACCGCACCCACGATACCCACCAGATGCAGAATTTCCGGCGTCATCAGGAACAGGCCGTGCGTACGCGCAATCAGATACACGCCCGCGGTCACCATGGTGGCGGCGTGGATCAGCGCGGAGACCGGAGTCGGGCCCGCCATCGCGTCCGCAAGCCAGGTCTGCAGCGGCAGCTGGGCAGATTTACCTACCGCGCCGCCCAGCAGCATCAGGGTCGCCCACGTCAGCATGTTGTTGCCGGCCGCGAAGTGCGCGGGTGCCAGCTCGACCATTTCGCGGAAGTTCAGGGTCCCCAGCTCGTTGTAGAGAATGAACAGTGCGAATGCGAGGAACACGTCGCCGACGCGGGTCACCACAAACGCTTTCATCGCCGCAGCGCCGTTCTTCGGATCGGTATAGTAGAAACCGATCAGCAGATAGGAGCACAGGCCCACGCCTTCCCAGCCGAGGTACATCAGCAGCAGGTTATCGGCAAGCACCAGAACCACCATGCTGGCGATAAACAGGTTGGTGTAGGCGAAGAAGCGGGAGTAGCCCTCTTCCCCGCGCATGTACCAGGAGGCGAACATGTGGATCAGGAAACCGACGCCGGTAACCACGGAGAGCATGGTCAGGGAGAGACCGTCCAGCACCAGGTTAAAGCCGATGTTGAAATCGCCCACCGACATCCACGTCCACAGCGGAACGCTGATCGCCTGCCTGCCGTTAGCAAAGAAGTCCATCCCAACGAAGGCCGTAACCAGCGCGGCCAGGCCTACCGACCCCATCCCCACGGTGGCGGAGAGGTTTTCCGACCAGCGCCCGCGGGAAAAGGCCAGCAGCACAAAGCCAATCAATGGCAAAAGAATGGTTAAGGAAAGCATGTTCATCCACGCAACTCACTTACTGAATCGATGTTCAGGTTCTGGCGGCGACGATGGAGCTGCAGCAGCAGCGCCAGACCGATACTCGCTTCCGCAGCCGCAAGGCTGATCGCGAGAATATACATTATCTGACCATCGGCCTGACCCCAGTAGCTTCCGGCAACCACGAAGGCCAACGCCGCGGCGTTGATCATGATCTCCAGGCTAATCAGCATAAACAGCAGATTGCGGCGAATCACCAGACCCGTCAGACCGAGAACAAACAGGATCGCGGCGAGGATCAGTCCATGTGTTAAGGGGATCATGCGTGCTCCTCCATTTTTCTTTTGTCGCTATCGTTCTGGCGGTTGCTCAGCACCTCACCGACGCGCTCTTCGCGGCCGATATGGAATGCAACAACCAGACCGGCCAGCAGCAGCATGGAGGCCAGCTCCACCGCCAGTACGTACGGGCCAAACAGCGCAATACCGACTTCTTTCGCGCTTATCGCATTGCCTTCAATGCCCTGATCGTTAAGACCGAGGATGGCATAAACGATAACCACCAGCAGCACCGCGGAGAGGATGGCCGGGCCGATCCAGATCCCCGGCTGCAGCCACTTACGCTCCTGCTCAATTTCGCTGCCGCCAAGGTTAAGCATCATCACCACGAAGACGAACAGCACCATGATGGCCCCGGCGTAGACGATGATCTCCAGCGCCCCGGCGAAGTACGCACCCAGCGAAAAGAACACGCCAGCAATCGCTAACAGCGAAATAATCAGGTACAGCAGCGCGTGCACCGGATTGGTGTGGGTGATCACCCGCAGGGTTGCGAGGATGGCGATAAGGCCACAGATATAAAAAGCGAATTCCATTGCCCTCTCCTTACGGTAACAGGCTCTTGACGTCGATAGGCTTAGCTTCGTTCTCTGCTTCGCCCTTATCTTTGCCGTCGATTGCCATACCCGCCATCCGGTAGAAGTTATATTCCGGGTATTTGCCCGGACCGGAAATCAGCAGATCCTCTTTTTCGTACACCAGATCCTGACGCTTGTATTCACCCAGTTCGAAGTCCGGGGTCAACTGAATCGCCGTGGTTGGGCACGCTTCTTCACACAGACCGCAGAAAATGCAGCGTGAGAAGTTGATGCGGAAAAACTCCGGGTACCAGCGGCCGTCTTTGGTCTCTGCTTTTTGCAAAGAGATACAGCCTACCGGACACGCTACCGCACACAGGTTACAGGCAACGCAGCGCTCTTCGCCGTCCGGATCGCGCGTCAGCACGATGCGGCCACGATAGCGCGGCGGCAGATATACCGGCTCTTCCGGGTACATCTGGGTTTCACGTTTGGCGAAGGCGTGCATCCCGATCATGCAGATACTGCGGACCTGGGTGCCGAACCCCACCAATAATTCTTTTAAGGTCATGGTCAATTCACCCCTTATTGCGCCTGCCAGAGAATGACAGCCGCCGTTACCAACAAGTTGATCAGCGTTAATGGCAGGCATACCTTCCAGCCAAAGGACATTACCTGGTCATAGCGTGGACGCGGTAATGATGCGCGGATCAAAATGAACATCATCATGAAGAACGCGGTTTTCAGCGCGAACCAGATGAACGGAGGTAACCATGGGCCATTCCAGCCGCCGAAGAACAGCGTCACGATCAGCGCCGATACGGTGACAATCCCGATATATTCACCGACGAAGAACAGGCCGAACTTCATGCCGGAATATTCAATGTGGTAGCCATCGGCCAGCTCCTGCTCGGCTTCCGGTTGGTCAAACGGGTGACGGTGACAC
Organism: Klebsiella sp. BIGb0149; assembly: GCF_004362605.1. NCBI lineage: Bacteria > Pseudomonadati > Pseudomonadota > Gammaproteobacteria > Enterobacterales > Enterobacteriaceae > Klebsiella > Klebsiella sp. BIGb0149. The sequence goes on from NZ_SNYG01000002.1 coordinate 912,689, forward strand.
ACGGCCACGCCCGCAATCGCAAAGGTAACAAAGCCAAAGAACTGTGGGATAACGTTCCACAGATGCGCCTGGTTATTGACGATATCGCCCATATTGAACGATCCCGCCTGCGCCACCACGCCCATCAGGGAGAGGCCGAGGAACACTTCGTAGCTCAGCGTCTGCGCGGAGGCGCGCATCGCGCCCAGCAGCGAGTATTTGTTATTACTCGACCAGCCGGCAAACAGCACCGCGTAGACCGCCAGGCCTGCCATCATCAGGAAGAACAGGATGCCGATGTTCAGGTCGGCCACCACCCACGACGGGCTGACCGGCACGATAGCGAAGGCCAGCAGCAGCGAGGTAAAAGCGATAACCGGTGCCAGAGTAAAGATCACGCGATCGGTAAAGCGCGGAACCCAGTCCTCTTTAAAGAACATTTTGATCATGTCGGCAACCAGCTGCAGCGAACCGCCCCAGCCGACGCGGTTAGGTCCATAGCGGTTCTGGAACAAACCCAGCAGGCGACGTTCGCCGAAGCTCATGAACGCGCCACAGGTGACAACCACCAGCAGAATGACCACCGCCTTCAGGATGCTTAACAGAATGTCGATGAGATCCGGAGTTAACCAACTCATGCTTTTGCCTCCTGCAGAGTATCAATACGCGCTCCGGTCAGAACCGGCGCAATGCCAGGCATGCCCATCGGTAGGCCAACCTGCCCTGCCGTCAGGCCCGCAGAGATAATCAGCGGCAGGCTGAGCAGATGACCCTCAACGCTGAAGGAGACCATCGCCCCCGCGTTGACGCCAAGCTTCGCGGCATCTTCCGGGTTAAGCTTGAGATACGGCTGCGGCATGCGGCTCTGGAACACCGGCGAGCGCTGTGAAAGCTCGTCGCTGCCGAACAGATGGTAGTACGGCGCAATCCGCCATTTCCCTTCTTCGGCCTGGAAGCTTTCCGGCACCGCGGTGAAGTAATCCAGGCCCTCGGCGGAAGCCTCAATCAGGCGCACGCCCGGATCGCCGTGGCGCAGCTTACCGCCCACTTCATCCTGGAATTTGTTCCACGCCTGCGGGGAGTTCCAGCCCGGCGCCCACGCAAACGGAATTTGCGAACGCGGAGCGGACGGCTGGTTGTTCCCTTCCATCGAGAAGGCAAACATGGTGTCTTTGTCCTGCGGCTGGCGCGGTTCATGCACGCTGATATTGGCGCGCATCGCCGTGCGGCCGCTGTAACGATGCGGTTCACGGGCCAGCTTCTGACCGCGAATGCGGAAGCTCGCGTCCGGCGCTGCATCTTTAATGCCTGCCAGCTGCGGCAGCTTAGCCACCACTGCGTCAATGACGTGGTCCAGCTGCGTCCAGTCAACCTGGCGGTTGTCGACGGTGCTGTGCAGCGAATGCAGCCAGCGCCAGCTCTCCAGCATCACGGTATTCGCATCGTAGTAGGCCGGGTCATAAACCTGGAAGAAACGCTGGGCGCGGCCTTCGTTGTTGACCACCGTGCCGTCGCTTTCTGCAAAGCTTGCCGCAGAGAGCACCAGATGCGCTTTTTCCATGATCGCCGTGCGCTGATGGTCAACGACCATCACCAGCGGCGCTTTCGCCAGCGCAGCGTCTACGCGCGCGGCGGAAGCGTGACGATGCAGATCGTTTTCCAGCACGATAACCGCATCGGCCGCGCCGGTTTCCAGCTCGCTCAACGCCTCTTCCAGCGAACCGCCGCCGATCATCCCCAGACCGACGCTGTTCACCGCGCGGGCAACCATAGTCACGCCGACGTCTGCGCCGCGACCTTTCAGCGCCTTAGCGACGTTCGCCGCGGCCTGAATAATCTCGATGCTGCCGGCGTTGGTTCCGGAGACAATCAGCGGTTTCTTCGCCCCGGCCAGCGCCTGGACGATCACGTCAATTTTGCCCTGCAGATCTTTGCTCAGGCCTTCCACCGCCGGCGAGGTTTCATCCAGCGCGTGTGCAATGGCAAAGCCCAGCCGCGCCTGATCTTCAACCGGCGCGCGGTAGGTCCACGCGGCGACGTCGTCCAGACGGGTGTCGTCGATATTGGTGACAAACAGCGGATGCTTCGCACGCTGGCCGATATTAAGGATCGCGGCAATCTGCCAGTCGGCGACTTTCTGCGCCGCGGCCATTTCACGCGCTTTACCTTTCACCGCCTGGCGTACGGCCAGCGCAATGCGGGCGCCGGTTTGGGTAAGATCTTCACCCAGCACCAGTACCGCATCGTAGGATTCAATGTCGCGCAGCGCCGGGGTATGAATACCGCCGTCGCGCAGCACCGTCAGCATCATCTGCAGACGTTCCTGCTCGGCTTTAGCGATGCCGGTATAGAAGTTCTCGGCGCCGACCAGCTCGCGCAGCGCAAAGTTGCTTTCGAGGCTGGCGCGCGGGGAGCCGATGCCGATCGCTTTTTTCGACTGGCGCAGAATATCCGCCGCCCCCTGCATGGCCTGCTCGGCGTTGAGGGCGATCAGATCGTCGCCGCGGCGCTGAACCGGCTGACGCGGACGGTCTTTCAGGTTCACGTAGCCGTAGCCGAAACGACCGCGGTCACAGAGGAAGTAGCGGTTGACGGTGCCGTTATAGCGGTTTTCGATACGACGCAGCTCGCCGTAACGTTCACCCGGGCTGATGTTACAACCGATGGAGCACTGCTGGCAGATGCTTGGCGCAAACTGCATGTCCCATTTACGGTTGTAGCGCTCGGAGTGCGTTTTATCGGTGAATACGCCGGTCGGGCAGACTTCAACCAGGTTGCCGGAGAATTCGCTCTCCAGCACGCCGTCTTCCGGGCGACCAAAGTAGACGTTGTCGTGAGCGCCATAAACGCCCAGATCGGTGCCGTCAGCATAGTCTTTGTAGTAGCGTACGCAGCGGTAGCAGGCGATGCAGCGGTTCATTTCGTGCGAGATGAACGGCCCCAGATCCTGATTGCGGTGGGTGCGCTTGGTAAAGCGGTAGCGACGGAAGCTATGACCGGTCATCACGGTCATATCCTGCAGATGGCAGTTACCGCCCTCTTCGCAGACCGGACAGTCGTGCGGGTGGTTGGTCATCAGCCACTCAACCACGCTTTCGCGGAACTGCTTCGCTTCGCCGTCGTCAATGGAAATAAAAGTGCCGTCCGATGCCGGTGTCATACAGGACATCACCAGGCGACCACGCGTGTCTTCCGCGTTTTGATATTGCTTCACCGCACACTGGCGGCAAGCGCCGACGCTGCCGAGCGCCGGATGCCAGCAAAAGTATGGAATATCAAGACCGAGAGAGAGACAAGCCTCTAGCAGGTTGTCCGCTCCGTTGACCTCGTATTCTTTGCCGTCTACATGAATCGTAGCCATTAGCATGCTTCCAAATTAAAAAAATCGTTACCACTTCCTCATTCAGACTGCCGCCTTGCTACAGCCTGAATGAGTTGTGGGAATCACCAGCGCGTCTTAAGCAGGTTCGGCTGAATCCCGTTGATTGCATGGGTATTACTGAACTGCTGCTTAATGCCTGCTTCGAATTCGTCGCGGAAATATTTAATGGCGCTTTGCAGCGGTTCGACCGCGCCTGGCGCATGCGCGCAGAAGGTTTTACCCGGCCCAAGGAATCGACACAGTTGCTCAAGTGTCTCGATATCACCCGGCTGGCCTTCACCGCGCTCAAGGGCGCGCAGGATCTTCACGCTCCACGGCAGGCCGTCGCGGCACGGCGTACACCAGCCGCAGGACTCGCGGGCGAAGAACTCTTCAAGGTTACGCACCAGCGATACCATATTGATCTCGTGGTCAACGGCCATCGCCAGCGACGTCCCCAGACGGCTGCCCGCCTTGCCAATACTTTCGAACTCCATCGGCAGATCGAGATGCGCTTCGGTCAGGAAGTCCGTACCCGCGCCACCCGGCTGCCAGGCTTTAAACTTCAGGCCATCGCGCATACCGCCGGCATAATCTTCGAGGATTTCACGCGCGGTGGTGCCGAACGGCAGCTCCCACAGGCCCGGGTTCTTCACTCGACCAGAGAAGCCCATCAGCTTGGTACCCGCATCTTTGCTCTTAGAGATGTTCTGGTACCATTCGACGCCGTTGGCCAGAATGGCCGGGACGTTACACAGGGTTTCAACGTTGTTGACGCAGGTCGGCTTACCCCACACGCCGGAGCTCGCCGGGAACGGCGGCTTGGAGCGCGGGTTGGCGCGACGACCTTCGAGGGAGTTAATCAGCGCGGTCTCTTCGCCGCAGATGTAGCGCCCTGCCCCGGTGTGCACGAACAGTTCGAAATCGAAACCGGTGCCGAGAATGTTTTTGCCCAGCAGGCCGGCTTCGGTCGCTTCGGCAATGGCGCGGCGTAAATGAACCGCCGCTTCAATATATTCGCCGCGCAGGAAGATGTAGCCGCGGTACGCTTTCAGCGCAAACGCGGAGATCAGCATGCCTTCCACCAGCAGGTGCGGCAGCTGCTCCATCAGCAGGCGGTCTTTATAGGTGCCCGGCTCCATCTCATCGGCGTTACACAGCAGGTAACGGATGTTCATGGATTCGTCTTTCGGCATCAGGCTCCACTTCAGACCGGTGGAGAAGCCCGCGCCGCCGCGCCCTTTCAGGCCGGCGTCTTTCACCTGGTTGACGATCTCATCCGGCGCCAGGCCCAGCAGCGCCTTACGGGCGCCCTCGTAGCCGTTTTTGCTCTGATACTCATCCAGCCATACCGGCTGTTTGTCATCGCGCAGGCGCCAGGTTAGCGGATGCGTTTCGGGAGTTCGGATAACGTTTTTCATTTATACCGCTCCAGCAAATCAGGAATTCCTTCCGGCGTCAGATGACTGTGGGTGTCTTCATCAATCATCATGCTTGGGCCTTTATCACAGTTACCCAGACAGCAGGTCGGTAACAGGGTAAAGCGGCCATCAAACGTTGTCTGACCCGGCTTGATATTCAGCTTTTGCTCAAGTGCTGCCTGAATCCCCTGATAGCCAGTGATGTGACACACCACGCTGTCGCAGTAGCGAATAACGTGACGGCCAACCGGCTGACGGAAGATCTGGCTGTAGAAGGTGGCAACGCCTTCGACATCGCTTGCCGGGATCTCCAGCACGTCGGCGATCGCATAGATCGCGCCATCCGGCACCCAGCCACGCTGTTTCTGAACGATCTTCAGCGCTTCGATGGACGCCGCACGCGGGTCTTCGTAGTGGTGCTTCTCGTGCTCAATTGCCTCACGTTCTGCCGCACTCAGCTCAAAAGCCTCGGTTTGTGGTTGTTGATTTTCGTGCATAATTAGCGGTCCACGTCTGACATAACAAAATCGATACTACCCAGATATACGATAAGATCGGATACCAGGCTGCCGCGAATCGCCGCCGGAATCTGCTGCAGGTGCGCATAGCTCGGCGTGCGGATACGGGTGCGATAGCTCATGGTGCTGCCGTCACTGGTCAGGTAGTAACTGTTAATACCCTTCGTCGCTTCAACCATCTGGAAGGATTCGTTGGCCGGCATCACCGGGCCCCAGGAAACCTGCAGGAAGTGGGTGATCAGGGTTTCGATATGCTGCAGCGTGCGCTCTTTCGGCGGCGGCGTAGTCAGCGGGTGATCCGCCTTAAACGGCCCTTCCGGCATATTATCGAGACACTGCTGAAGGATGCGCAGGCTCTGGCGCAGCTCTTCGACTTTCAACATCACGCGGGTGTAGCAGTCGGAGATGCCGCCGCCGGTCGGGATTTCAAAGTCGAAGTTTTCATAGCCTGAATACGGACGCCATTTACGCACGTCGAAGCCAATGCCGGTGGCGCGCAGGCCAGCACCGGTGGTGCCCCACTCCAGCGCTTCTTTCGCATTGTAAGCGGCCACCCCTTTCGAACGGCCAATCAGAATGCTGTTACGCAGCGCGGCCTTTTCGTAGGAATCCAGACGCTTTGGCATCCACTCAAGGAATTCACGCAGCAGGCGATCCCAGCCGCGCGGCAGGTCATGCGCGACGCCGCCGATGCGGAACCACGCAGGGTGCATACGGAAACCGGTGATGGCTTCTACCAGATCGTAGATTTTCTGGCGATCGGTAAAGGCAAAGAACACCGGCGTCATGGCGCCAACGTCCTGAATAAAGGTGGAGATATACAGCAGGTGGCTGTTGATGCGGAACAGCTCGGAGAGCATCACGCGAATCACGTTGACGCGATCCGGCACGGTAATACCCGCCAGCTTTTCTACCGCCAGCACGTACGGCATCTCATTGACGCAGCCGCCGAGATATTCGATACGGTCGGTGTAAGGAATGTAGCTGTGCCACGACTGGCGCTCGCCCATCTTTTCGGCGCCGCGGTGGTGGTAGCCGATATCCGGAACGCAGTCGACGATCTCTTCGCCATCCAGCTGCAGAACGATACGGAAAGCACCGTGCGCGGAGGGGTGGTTCGGGCCGAGGTTAAGGAACATAAAGTCCTCATTTTCGGTCCCGCGCTTCATGCCCCACTCTTCCGGCTTGAAGGTCAGCGCTTCCATTTCCAGATCCTGTTTCGCTTTCGTCAGCTCAAACGGGTCGAATTCGGTGGCGCGTGCCGGATAGTCTTTACGCAGCGGGTGGCCTTCCCAGGTCGGCGGCATCATGATGCGCGTCAGGTGCGGGTGGCCTTCGATATCGATGCCAAACATTTCCCACGTTTCACGCTCATACCAGTTGGCGTTAGGGAACAGTTTGGTCAATGTCGGAACGCGCAGATCGTTTTCGGATAATGCTACCTTGAGCATGATATCGCGATTGCGTTCAATAGAAATCAGGTGATAGAAAACGGAGAAATCCGCGGCGGGTAGCCCGTCACGGTGGGTGCGCAGACGTTCGTCCATGCCGTGCAGATCGAACAGCATGATGTAAGGTTTTGGCAATCTCTTCAGGAAATCGGCCACCTCAAGCAGCTGCTCGCGCTTCACCCAAACTACCGGTACGCCGGTACGAGTTGGCTGAACGGTAAAGGCATCCGGGCCAAAACGATTGCGCAGTTCGCCGATCACCGGGTCATCAAGGTGATCGCGGGTTTGCCAGGCTGGTGCGGCGTCATGCGCGTTTAAATCGGTCATATTGTTCACCATTGCAAAAGGTCCGTGGTGACTGCCGGGCGACGCTTCGCGCTGTTGTAGATTGATTTGCGAAGTATTTTGCCGCCGCCCGCAGGCGCAAATTAAATCTCGTCCGGAGTCCGCAGATTGGTCACTGCAATGCGTTCGCCGCGTTTACGCTCACGTTCCGACTGCATATTGGCGCGATAAACGCCCTGATCGCCAACCACCCACGAGAGAGGACGGCGCTCTTTACCAATGGATTCCTGCAGCAGCATCAGCGCCTGCATATAAGCTTCCGGACGCGGCGGACAGCCCGGGATGTAAACATCAACCGGAATAAATTTATCTACGCCCTGCACGACAGAATAAATATCGTACATACCGCCGGAGTTGGCACACGCCCCCATGGAAATAACCCATTTCGGCTCCAGCATCTGATCGTAAAGACGCTGAATAACCGGTGCCATCTTGGTGAAGCAGGTGCCCGCGACCACCATCAGGTCAGCCTGACGAGGAGAGGCACGCAGAACTTCTGCGCCAAAACGCGCGACGTCATGCACCGCAGTGAATGACGTCACCATTTCTACGTAGCAGCAAGAAAGGCCGAAGTTATAGGGCCAGATTGAGTTCTTACGGCCCCAGTTCACCATGTCATGCAGCGCGTGTTCGAGTTTCCCCATATACACGCTTTTGTTGACTTCTTGCTCCAGGGGGTCAGTTACGATCTCCTGTTTTTGCAGGGGGTAACGGTCGTTCTCACCGTTAGGATCTATGCGGGTGAGCGTATAATCCATCTTATTGCCTCGCTTTTACTGCATATGACGGTTAGTGGGACTGTCTGTTTCTGAGTTAACCAACGTGCGACGGGAACGCGCAGGCGTCCAGTCCAGTGCGCCGATACGAACGAGATAAACCAGACCAGCCAGTAGCACTAAAATGAAAATTGCGGCTTCCACAAAGCCAACCCAACCGCTTTCACGGATAGAGGTCGACCATGCGTAGAGATACAGGGCTTCCACGTCGAAGATAACGAAGAACATGGCAACCAGATAAAACTTCGCAGAAAGACGTAAGCGAGCCGAACCAACGGAGTCGATCCCCGATTCAAACGGCGTGTTTTTGCTTCGCGCGCGCGCGCGACCGCCGAGGTACCAGCCCCCGACAAGCATCAGGCAGCACAGGCCGATGGCAATGATGAGAAATATAGCGAATGCCCAATGATGAGCGATGACTTCAGTGGATGTTGACATACGCATTGCTTAACCAAAAAAGTGTAGCGCTAAACCCTCTGCTCTTACTGGCAGATGAACGCCACAGCGTTTCACGGGGAGGAATAAAAAAAATAACCTTGCAAAAAAGCGTCCCTACTTATCGTAGAAGGCCATATGCGCTGGCTTTTTACCCCTTTCTTTAACCTTTTGTCAACTTCAACAAAAGTTTTAACAACATTAATTTACATTAGGTTTTTTTCATTAACATTAAATGCCCTTTTATGCGAAATAACCTTGCATACCAATTGGATTTAGTGTTGTTGAATCGTGTCCGTTTCCATTGTAAATCATAATTACCCGTCTATTTTGACAGGATTTAGCCTCGATTCCTCCCCCTAAGGAGGGGTATTTTCTTGATCTGTGACACGCTTTTGTTAATTAAACCAAAAAAACAGCAACAAACTGGCCGGTTTTTTAACATTAGCATGAACTATTGAAAGTGCAGGGAAAAGTAGAGAAGTGTCGGTCGGATTGTCGCTAAACAACTGATATTAATAACAATAAAACAACAATATATTAAAAACCACTGTAAAATAAGAAAAAAAAGAACCGCAGGGTCTAATTCTCACCTCAGCGGCTCTTTTTTGCATTTACATTTTGTTACCAGCTTTTTGTGATCAATGTGGCTTAAATCCCCCTCAGGAGATGAGGGTATGGCCTCCCCCTTCGGGGGTAAAGAGCGGGTCCGACGACCAGGGGTTATGGTCCTGGCTCAGCGACTGAAAGATGGCCTGCGCCAGTTCGCTCACGCTCTGCGGATCGCAGCTCAAAACGTAGCGAGTATCCGGTAATCCCGGCAGGCCGTCGCTCTTGCCAACCACCCGCAGCTCGGGGCTCATCATCTCAACCGGCCGCGCCGTCACGCCAAGTCCGGCTTTCACCGCCGCTTTAACGCCCGCCAGTGAGGATGCCGAGTGGGCCAAATGCCACGGCGTCTTCGCGCTATTGAGCGCCGAGGTAATATCATCCCGAAAGGGCCCGGGCCCCTCAAGCAGGATCAGCGGTACCGACGCCTCGTGCGGCAGCACGTAGTCCGCCGCGCAGTACCACAGGGTTGGCGACGTGCGCAGCGTCAGCATTTCAAAGCTGTCAGACTGATGGGTGGTCAACGCGAGATCTATCGCACCGTCTGCCAGCCTCTCAACTACCTCGGTATGGTTGAGAACCTTAATTTCGAGGGTCAGCCTCGGGTAGAAGCTGCCAATCCGATTAAGCAAAAACGGCAAAATGGTATCCGCCGTTTCGTCGGTGGCGCCGATAGTCAACGTCCCCTGCAGGCTGCTAAACATCAACGACATGCAGGCTTCATCGTTAAAGCGCAGAATTTTACGCGCATAGCCGAGCAGCTGAATGCCCTGCTCAGTTAATAGCTTATTGCGCCCGTGGCGGGCAAAGAGCTCTTTTCCGACCAGCTGCTCCAGCCGCTGCATCTGCTGGCTCACCGCAGACTGGGTACGGCGTACTGCCGTAGCGGCGGCAGCAAACGTACTCAAATCGGCAACGGCAACAAACGTTCTCAGCAGATCGAGGTCGAGATTTAGTATTGGACGATTTGCATTTATCATGTTGCTTCACTCACAGGTAGCTATCGCTGACCTGCCTTGTTGATGCTGTGCTCCAGGTTTCCGGCTATTCCTTGAGCCTCGTGTCATCCGCAAAAAGGAAACGGGCGACAGCTGGAAGAACGTTATTGCATTTGAAAGTACTCGTCCGCGTCAATTGTGCGGAACCTCTGAGTCATATTTTGTTCGTACGCCTAAGCTTTTTCTAATTACGGCGAGCCGCTTTATGTGATCTGATTCAAAAAAGCCATCTACAGCGCAGCCCTGCACGTCAATACGCAGTCTGCCTGCGCAAAAGCTTGCTGAACGACAAACAAAAAGCCTGCAATAACAATATATTAATAAGAAAACCCGCATTATTTTCGGGGTTTATTTGATATTAACAACGACATCCTAACCGAAAACAGCCTTATTTATAAGGGCAAATCAGTATTATTAAAGATAATTTTAAACATTTTTTCAGGACTTTAATTAAATTAACAAAACCAGGATTATTCATTGCCAAAAAATAAGACTCATTAATCTCTTAAATGTTTTTATTAAGTATATTTAACATTACCGCTACAGTCTTCCCCGGTTAGTTAAAAGCATAGCGCTTTTTTGTGAGCAAAAAAGTATCAGCGCAGGACCTCCCCACCGCCTCAAACCAGATAAACGCTCATCATATGGCGATAAAACCACAATATCTGACCAATAAAATACGACTTACAGGCATATTCTATAAACGCTAAAGCCAATCAACAGATAAATCGATTACCCTAAAAAAAGGACATTAGCAAAATCTTCTCCTGCTAACCCTTCAAAACAGCGGGGATGAAGAGTACATTGTTCCGAGCTGACTTCCACGGCAGGGAGTGGCGATAACAGCTAAAAAGGCAAAGATTCATGTCCCCTATCGAAAAATCCAGCAAGTTAGACAACGTCTGTTACGACATCCGCGGCCCGGTTCTCAAAGAAGCGAAGCGCCTTGAAGAAGAAGGCAATAAAGTCCTCAAGCTGAACATCGGCAACCCGGCGCCGTTTGGCTTCGATGCCCCGGATGAAATCCTCGTTGACGTCATTCGTAATTTACCGACCGCCCAGGGCTACTGCGACTCTAAGGGCCTCTACTCGGCACGCAAAGCTATCATGCAGCACTATCAGGCCCGCGGCATGCGCGACGTGACGGTTGAAGATATTTATATCGGCAACGGCGTATCGGAACTGATTGTCCAGGCCATGCAGGCGCTGCTGAACAGCGGTGACGAAATGCTGGTCCCGGCGCCGGATTATCCCCTGTGGACGGCGGCGGTATCGCTCTCCAGCGGTAAAGCAGTGCACTATCTTTGCGATGAGTCCGCCGACTGGTTCCCGGATCTCGACGATATTCGCGCAAAAATCACCCCACGCACCCGCGGGATCGTGATTATTAACCCGAACAACCCGACCGGCGCGGTCTATTCAAAAGAGCTGCTGCTGGAGATCGTCGAAATTGCTCGTCAGCATAATCTGATCATCTTTGCTGATGAAATCTACGACAAGATCCTGTACGACGAAGCCCAGCACCACTCGATCGCCGCGCTGGCTCCCGATCTGCTGACGATTACCTTTAACGGCCTGTCAAAAACCTATCGCGTCGCCGGCTTCCGCCAGGGCTGGATGGTGTTGAACGGACCGAAAAAACACGCTAAGGGCTATATCGAAGGCCTGGAAATGCTGGCCTCCATGCGCCTGTGCGCCAACGTTCCGGCGCAGCATGCCATTCAGACGGCCCTTGGCGGCTATCAAAGCATTAGCGAGTTTATTGTTCCCGGCGGACGCCTGTATGAGCAGCGTAACCGCGCCTGGGAGCTGATTAACGAGATCCCGGGCGTCTCCTGCGTGAAGCCGAAAGGCGCGCTCTATATGTTCCCGAAAATCGACGCTAAGCGCTTTAACATTCACGACGATCAGAAGATGGTGCTCGACTTCCTGCTGCAGGAGAAAGTGCTGCTGGTACAGGGTACCGCCTTTAACTGGCCCTGGCCGGATCACGTGCGTATCGTGACCCTGCCTCGCGAAGACGATCTGGAAATGGCCATTTCACGTTTCGGCCGCTTCCTCTCCGGCTATCACCAGCTCTGATAAGTCGAACCCGCCGCCGGTATTTGCATCCGGCGGCAATCCCTGCGCACAATGGAACCCGATGTCGTCACTGATTAAGGGTCCTTATGAGTCAGAGTCATTTCTTTGCCCACCTCTCCCGCCTGAAGCTGATTAACCGCTGGCCGCTGATGCGCAACGTGCGCACCGAAAACGTGTCCGAGCATAGTCTGCAGGTCGCCATGGTCGCCCATGCGCTGGCGGCAATTAAGAATCGTAAGTTTGCGGGCAACGTTAACGCCGAGCGCATTGCGCTACTGGCGATGTACCATGATGCGTCGGAAGTTTTAACCGGCGATCTGCCGACACCGGTAAAATATTTCAACTCGCAGATCGCCCAGGAATATAAGGCCATTGAGAAAATTGCCCAGCAGAAGCTGATCGATATGGTCCCCGCCGAACTGCGCGATATTTTTGCGCCGCTGATTGATGAACACAGCTACAGCGAAGAGGAAAAATCAATCGTCAAGCAGGCCGATGCGCTCTGCGCCTATCTGAAATGCCTCGAAGAGCTGTCGGCCGGAAATAACGAATTTTTACTGGCCAAAGGCCGGCTCGAGAAAACGCTGGAATCCCGCCGCAGCGATGAAATGGATTATTTTATGCAGGTGTTTGTCCCGAGCTTTCATCTCTCTCTGGATGAAATCAGCCAGGACTCCCCGCTGTAAAATCGACGCCAGCCCGGCCGACGGCCGGGCCATGAGGAAACCGGGCTCAGAACGGGAACAGAACCGGGATCAGCAGCACGCAAACCACCATCACCAGCACGGTAAAAGGCACGCCGATCTTCACAAAATCGCTGAACGAGTATTTACCGGGACCCAGTACCAGGGTGTTAACCGGTGAAGATACCGGAGTCATAAACGCCGCCGAAGCCGCCATCGCCACCACCATAGCAAAGGGGTAAGGCGACACGCCCATTGAGTTCGCCGCCGCCAGCGCAATCGGCGCCATCAGCACCGCCGTTGCGGTGTTTGAAATAAACAAGCCAATGGCCGCGCACATCACAAACAGGCAGCCCAGCATTAAATAGGGCCCTTTGCTGCCGGCAACGTCCATCAGTCCCTGAACCACTAAATCCACGCCGCCGGTTTTCTGCAGCGCCAGCGCAAAGGGCATCATCCCGACGATCAGAATAATGCTCGGCCAGTGAATCGCCTTATAGGCGCTCTCGGCGTTGATGCAGCGAAATTTCCCCATCAAAAGGCAGGAGATAATGGCGGCAATGGGGTTGGGAATTTCATCGGTGAGCATCAGGGCCACCATCAGCACCAGGCAGAAAATAGCGTGCGGCGCCTGGCTGTGGGCCGGTGAGGCATCGTTAACCTCGATCGGCATATTTAGCACCACAAAATCACGCCCGCGCTTCGCCAGCAGGGCAATCTGCCGCCAGTTGCCGACCACCAGCATGATATCCCCAAGCTGCAGGGACTCATCGACCACCGCGCCATCGAGGGCTTTACCGTCCCGCTTCAGGCCGACAATATTGAGACCAAAGCGGGTGCGGAAGGCGATTTCACGCACCGTTTTGCCGATAAGCTCCGAGTCGGGGATCAGCGTCACCTCCGCCATGCCGACATCCAGCGCCTGGTCGGAGAAATACTCCCCGCGCAGCACCATCGGCTCAAGCATTTGCTCTCCGCAGAACTGGCGTAAATCGACGTCCGATGCCGACATGTCAATCAGCAGGACGTCGCGGGCGCGGAACTCGGATACCCCGTTCACGTTCACAATCACCCGCCGAAAACGGCGCCAGCGCTCCACGCCGATCACGTTAGCGCAATAGCGCTCGCGCAGCTTAAGATCGTCGAGGCGCAGGCCAATCATCGGTGAGCCGGGGCGGATCGCCAGGCGACGCGCCCTGCCGGTTAAATGGTACTCTTTGATTAAATCGCGAAAGGTGCTTCTCTTACGCCCGTCGCGCGTCAGCTCGCTCTCGTCGCCTTTCAGCATAAAGCGAACCGCCAGCATGTAGAAAACGCCCAGCACCAAAACAACCAGGCCAATGGGCGTCACGCTAAAGAAGCTAAAGCCCTGCAGCCCTTCGCGTATCAGCTCGCTGTTGACTACGAGGTTAGGCGGCGTGGCCACCAGGGTCATCATCCCGCTGATAAGCCCGGCAAAGCTCAGCGGCATCATCAGGCGCGACGGGGAGGTATTCATGCGTGCAGAAACGCTCAGCACCACCGGAATAAAAATAGCCACCACCCCGGTGGAGCTCATAAACGCGCCCAGCCCGGCGACGGTCAGCATCAGGTAGATCAGCATTTTTGTTTCGCTGCTGCCCGCTACCTTCACCAGCCAGCTGCCGACTTTGCTTGCGACGCCGGTGCGCACGAGGCCGTCACCGATGATAAACAGCGCGGCGATAAGAATAACGTTCGGATCGCTAAAACCGGAAAACGCTTCGCTGAGAGTCAGCGTATCGCTGAGAACGAAGGCGACGATCACCAGCAGCGCGATAGCATCCATGCGCACTTTTCCGGTGGCAAAAAGCACGACCGCAACGGCAAGAAGAGACAGCACCCAAATCAGTTCACCGTTCACAACTTATCCTTGTCTGAAGATGGAGTCGAAATTGTGGCACAAAAAAGCCCCGCCAGCGCGGGGCTAAATCATGAGATTATGCTTTAAGCGTAACGCTAACGTTGCCGTCCGGCTGCCGGACAATCTCCAGCTCTTCGAGGCTGGTCAGCACAAAGTCTGCTTCATCGAGACGCGGCGCGTCGGCAGGCACGTTAACGGCAATCGTACGGCATCCGGCGCTTAACCCGGAAAGCAATCCCGCCGGCGCGTCCTCAACTACCGCACACGCCTGCGGCGCCAGCCCCAGCAGCTCGGCCCCGAGCAGATAGGCATCAGGCGCCGGCTTGCCGTGCTTAACCCGCTCCGCCGTGACGAAAATTTTAGCATCGGGCAGGCCCCCCGCGCGATGGCGCGCGTGGGCGACGGGCACCGAACCGGAGGTGACGATAGCCCACGGGATGCCTGCACTATCCAGCTGAGTCAGCAGCGCAACCGCCCCCGGCAGCGCCGTAATGCCGTCGGTATCCTGCGCCTCTACCGCTTCGAGGTAGCGGAATTCCGCCTGAATCTCCTCTTCGCTACGCCCGGGTAAAAAATGGCGTAGAGAGGTTATCGCCTGCTTGCCGTGGATAAAGTTCAGCACTTCATCATGCGGGATGCCGAAACGATCCGCCCACGTACACCACGAGCGTTCCACCACCGGCAAAGAATCGACTAACGTCCCGTCAAGATCGAACAGAAAACCTTTACACTGCACGGAAACCTCCATCAGGCGTTGATAATTTGATTAATTTCGTTGCTGCTCAAATGGTACTGGCGCGGGCATGAGTGCCAGGCGGCGAGCATACGCTGATATTTTTCCCACATCGGCGTTTGCGAATTGAAGCCGTGAGTGCCGGCGTCAAAGTGGCTATAGCGCCCCTCGACGTTGACGATAAAGCGCACGTAGCCGAGGAGGCGCGCTTCGGTGGCCACGTCGAACCCCAGGAAGGTCACCCGGCGCTCGTCGATTTCGCTGCCGTCCTTGAGGTTAGTCCAGGAGACGTGCATCGCATGATACATTTCCATGATATCGATGACGGTACGGCAGGTTTCCTCGGTCAGCTCGCCGAATTCGCGGTCCAGTTCGCGCATCTGCAGCCCGTAGCCACGCTCGATGATGGTCTGCAGACGGCGATAGCGCTCAGCGTTGTCCGGGTCGAGCATCGTCATCATCTTGTACTGATTGGATAAAATCAGGCGCTGCGCATTGGTCATTTCCATTTTTTGACTCCTGTGGCACTTTACGACGTGAAAAAAGAAGGCGCATTAATCATGCGCCTTCTTTTATATGCGTTTTCCTTAGGGAATTACAAATCATCAAGGAAAGTTTTATCCAGTTGTTTGAAGGCGCGCTTAAGCGTGTCAGCTAAAGCCTGGTAATCCGGCTTACCGTCAACCGGCGCCAGCGCCTGTCCCGCCTCCTGCAGCTTGCCGCGAACTTCATAAAACCAGTTCAATACTGACGGCGGCAGCGGCGTCACCGAACGTTTACCCAGCCACCACAGTCCCTGCATGGGCAAACTCAACGCAAACAGCGCCGTGGCGACCGCGGGACCCAGCTGGCCGCCGAGAGCAATTTGCCAGCACAGCGTAAAGACGGCGACCGGCGGCATGATACGAATCGCGTAGCGGGTGGCGCGAATAATGCGGTTTTCAATAAACACCGGGGCGAGGCGTTTATCTAAAGGCCAGGTCTTTGTGTAATGCTGCCCGCGACGAAACAAGCTGAAAAAGCTAACGGGGCGATTCTCGGGTGTCGACATGGCTGTACCTCAACTTTACATATAAATCTTAAAATATTTGTGCAAAACACCAACTGTGCATGACAACGTTCAAAACATTTTGGCAATGGGTGCGGCAATCAGGTATCCTGTGCCCACCTGAAAGGGCGATAGACCCTTTTACCAGGTTAGTCAAATTATCGCATATTCTGCCATTGTCTGAAAATTATCCAAAATGGCATAAAATCAAATGTACTTATCTCATCGTGCCCGGAAACAGAACAAGGCATGATGTTAATCATAAATGTCGATGTCATCCTGCGCTACGCTTTGTGACTCTATGACGTTTTTTTAGCCACGTATCATAAAAGGTACTTCCATGTCGAGTAAGCTAGTACTGGTTCTGAACTGCGGTAGTTCCTCACTGAAATTTGCTATCATTGATGCTCTCAACGGTGACGAATATCTGTCCGGTTTAGCCGAATGTTTCCATCTTCCTGAAGCGCGTATCAAATGGAAAATGGATGGCAGCAAACAAGAAGCAGATTTAGGCGCTGGCGCCGCTCACAGTGAAGCGCTTAACTTTATCGTTAACACTATTCTGGCACAAAAACCAGAACTGTCTGCTCAGCTGACCGCAATTGGCCATCGTATCGTTCACGGTGGTGAGAAATACACCACTTCCGTGGTGATTGACGATTCCGTCATTCAGGGCATCAAAGATTCCGCCTCTTTCGCACCGCTGCACAACCCGGCGCATCTGATCGGTATTGCTGAAGCGCTGAAATCCTTCCCGCACCTGAAAAACAAGAACGTTGCCGTGTTCGACACCGCGTTCCATCAGACCATGCCGGAAGAGTCTTACCTCTACGCCCTGCCGTACAGCCTCTACAAAGAGCACGGCGTCCGTCGCTATGGCGCCCACGGCACCAGCCACTTCTACGTGACTCAGGAAGCAGCAAAAGTCCTGAACAAACCGGTTGAAGAGCTGAACATCATCACCTGCCATCTGGGCAACGGTGGTTCCGTTTCCGCTATCCGTAACGGCCAGTGCGTTGATACCTCTATGGGTCTGACCCCGCTGGAAGGCCTGGTCATGGGTACCCGTTCAGGCGATATCGACCCGGCAATCATCTTCCATCTGCACGACTCCCTGGGCATGAGCGTTGATGCTATCAACAAAATGCTGACCAAAGAGTCCGGCCTGCTCGGCCTGACTGAAGTCACCAGCGACTGTCGTTATGTTGAAGACAACTACGCGGATAAAGCAGACGCTAAGCGCGCAATGGACGTTTACTGCCACCGCCTGGCGAAGTACATCGGCTCCTACACCGCGCTGATGGACGGTCGTCTGGACGCGGTTATCTTCACCGGCGGCATCGGTGAAAACGCGGCGATGGTGCGTGAACTGTCTCTGGGCAAACTGGGCGTACTGGGCTTCGATGTTGACCATGAACGCAACCTGGCAGCCCGTTTCGGCAAGTCCGGCTTCATCAACAAAGAAGGTACCCGCCCTGCACTGGTCATCCCGACCAACGAAGAGCTGGTTATCGCGCAAGACGCCAACCGTCTGACCGCCTGATTGCACACCGCCAGCGATAACCCTCAATAATTCGAGTTGCAGGAAAGCGGCGACGCAGCAAATCCCCGGGAGCGTAAGAGAAGTACGTGACCGGGGTGAGCGACAAATCCGTCGTCGCGGCGGCCCGCAAGGGCAAAAGCCAACGCGTATGCAGCTTGAAGTATGACGGAAAGCTGGGGGGTGCAGTTTTTGTATCCCGCCTGATACTGGCGGTAACGAAAGAGGATATATCGTGTCCCGTATAATCATGCTAATCCCTACCGGAACCAGCGTAGGCCTGACCAGCGTCAGCCTCGGTGTTATCCGTGCTATGGAACGTAAAGGCGTTCGCCTGAGCGTCTTTAAACCTATCGCGCAACCGCGTGCTGGCGGCGATGCGCCTGACCAGACGACCGCCATCGTGCGCGCGAATTCCAACCTTCCGGCCGCAGAGCCGCTGAAGATGAGCCACGTCGAGTCGCTGCTGTCCAGCAACCAGAAAGACGTGCTGATGGAAGAGATCATTGCTAACTATCACGCAAGCACTCAGGATGCTGAAGTCGTGCTGGTAGAAGGCCTGGTTCCGACGCGTAAACACCAGTTTGCCCAGTCGCTGAACTTCGAAATCGCCAAAACCCTGAACGCTGAAATCGTCTTCGTGATGTCTCAGGGCACCGACACCCAGGAACAGCTGAACGAGCGTATCGAACTGACCCGCAACAGCTTCGGCGGCGCGAAGAACACCAACATTACCGGTGTTATCGTCAACAAGCTGAACGCGCCGGTTGACGAGCAGGGACGCACCCGTCCCGACCTGTCTGAAATTTTCGATGACTCTTCGAAAGCGAAAGTGGTCAAGATCGATCCGGCTCAGCTGCAGAACGGCAGCGCGCTGCCGATCCTCGGCGCGGTGCCGTGGAGCTTCGATCTGATTGCCACCCGCGCAATCGATATGGCGCACCACCTGAATGCCACCATCATCAATGAAGGCGACATCAATACCCGCCGCGTGAAATCCGTTACCTTCTGTGCGCGCAGCATTCCGCACATGCTGGAACACTTCCGCGCAGGTTCACTGCTGGTGACCTCCGCCGATCGTCCTGACGTGCTGGTTGCAGCCTGCCTGGCGGCGATGAACGGCGTAGAAATCGGCGCGCTGCTGCTGACCGGCGCCTATGAAATGGACGCCCGCGTGAGCAAGCTGTGCGAACGCGCGTTTGCTACCGGCCTGCCGGTATTCATGGTTAACACCAACACCTGGCAGACCTCTCTGAGCCTGCAGAGCTTCAACCTGGAAGTTCCGGTTGACGATCACGAGCGCATCGAGAAAGTTCAGGAATACGTGGCAAGCTACATCAACGCCGACTGGATCGAGTCCCTGACTGCGACCTCCGAGCGCAGCCGTCGCCTCTCTCCGCCGGCCTTCCGCTACCAGCTCACCGAGCTGGCGCGCAAAGCGGGCAAACGCGTCGTTCTGCCGGAAGGCGACGAGCCGCGTACCGTTAAAGCCGCGGCAATCTGTGCTGAACGCGGTATCGCAACCTGCGTGCTGCTGGGTAACCCGGATGAGATCAACCGCGTTGCCGCCGCTCAGGGCGTAGAGCTGGGTTCTGGTATCGAAATCGTCGATCCGGAAGTGGTTCGCGAAAGCTACGTGGCTCGCCTGGTCGAACTGCGTAAGAGCAAGGGCATGACCGAAGCGGTTGCTCGCGAGCAGCTGGAAGACAACGTGGTTCTCGGCACCCTGATGCTGGAACAGGACGAAGTCGACGGCCTGGTGTCCGGCGCGGTACACACCACTGCCAACACCATTCGTCCGCCGCTGCAGCTGATCAAAACGGCGCCGGGCAGCTCTCTGGTCTCCTCCGTGTTCTTCATGCTGCTGCCGGAACAGGTTTACGTGTACGGCGACTGCGCGATTAACCCGGACCCAACCGCAGAACAGCTGGCAGAGATCGCGATTCAGTCCGCAGACTCCGCGATTGCCTTTGGCATTGAACCGCGCGTGGCGATGCTCTCCTACTCCACCGGCACCTCCGGCGCCGGTAGTGACGTCGAAAAAGTGCGTGAAGCGACGCGTCTGGCGCAGGAAAAACGTCCTGACCTGATGATCGACGGCCCGCTGCAGTACGATGCCGCCGTGATGGCTGACGTGGCAAAATCCAAGGCACCGAACTCTCCGGTTGCCGGCCGTGCCACCGTGTTCATCTTCCCGGATCTGAACACCGGTAACACCACTTACAAAGCCGTACAGCGTTCTGCCGACCTGATCTCCATCGGGCCGATGCTGCAGGGTATGCGTAAGCCGGTGAACGACCTGTCCCGCGGCGCGCTGGTAGACGATATCGTCTACACCATCGCGCTGACCGCGATTCAGTCGTCTCAGCAGCAGCAGTAATACTCTCCGCCGGCGCCTTCGCCGGTCGGTAAAAACAAAGGCGACCGCGTGGTCGCCTTTTTTATTTACAGCAGCTCTCTCGCCGCCGACACTATGTCATGGGCCGTCAGGCCATACTCCTTCTGCAGGAAATCCTGGGTACCGACCTGGCCATAGCGCTCCTTCACCCCCACGCGGCGCATCGGCACCGGACAGGTTTCCACCAGCACCTCGGCGACGGCTGAGCCCAACCCGTTGTGAATACTGTGGTTTTCGCAGGTCACGATGCGCCCGGTTTTCTCGGCATAATTTTTCACCAGCATGCGGTCGATAGGCTTGAGGGTAAACATATCGATTACTGCCGCGCTAACGCCCTCCTGCTCAAGCTGTCGCGCCGCCTCCAGCGCCTCGGCCACCATAATGCCGTTGGCAATCAGGGTAATATCTTCGCCTTCCCGCAGCACGTTGCCCTTGCCGATGGTAAACGTTGAACCCGGGGCGTAGACGCTCGGCGCCTGCTTGCGGATGGTGCGCACCCAGTAGAAACCGTTGAGCGTCATCAGCTGACGCAGGATATCGTCGAACATCACCGCATCGGTGACCTCCAGCACCACCGAGTGCGCCAGGCCGCGAACGATCCCCATATCTTCAAACGACATATGGGTGCCGCCGTTATGGCAGGCGGTAACGCCGGCGTCGGAGGCAATGACCTTGACGTTGTTACGCTGATAATCCAGCGCCATAAACAGCTGGTCGAAGCAGCGGCGGCTGGCAAACGCGGTAAAGGTATGAACAAACGGCAGGCGTCCGGTCAGCGACAGGCCGGCGGCGGTCCCGATAACGTTGGCCTCCATAATGCCGCAATTGATCACGTGCTGAGGATAATCCCGCGCCACGCCGTCCATTGCCATCGAGCTCATCAGATCGGCTTCGAGGGCGATAATGTCACTCCCGGCCTCAATCTGCCGGGCAACAAATCCGGCGTACACTTTACGCATTTCCACGGCGTCTTTTTGTCCTGCGGGTGCGACGTTAATCATGTGCGGCCTCCAGTTGACGAATCGTCTCGTTCAGCGCCGCAGTCATCTCATCCGTCAGGCGCAGGTGATGGGAGTTGCTGAGCTGCTCGAGATACGGCACGCCCTGCCCCTTAATGCTGTCGAGGATCACCACCCGCGGACGGGCGTCGGCGGCCGGCACGGGCCGTACCGCCTCCAGCAGCCCGACGATATCGTCCCCCTTCACGGTGATGGCGTCAAAACCGAAGGCGCGGAACTTCTCCTCGAGGTTGAAGGCGCGGATAATTTCGTCGAGCGTGCCGTCAAGCTGCAGCTTGTTCCAGTCAACAAACACCGTCAGGTTATTCAGGCGATGGTGGGCGATAAACTGAAACGCCTCCCAGCACTGCCCCTCGTTGAGCTCGCCGTCGCCGACAATGCAGAATACCCGATTCGGACGCCCGGCCAGCTTATGCGAGAGCGCCATGCCGCCGGCGATGGAAATCCCCTGCCCCAGCGAACCGGTGGTCGCATCAACTCCCCGCGTTTTCAGGCGATCCGGGTGGCTCGGCAGGCGAGTTCCGTTATGGTTAAGCGTACTGAGCTCTTCCATCGGGAAATAGCCCTTGATGGCTAAGGTGCTGTAGAGCGCCGGGCCGGCATGGCCTTTTGACAGCACAAAGTAGTCGCGCTCCGGCCAGTCCGGGTCGGCGGGGTCGATTTTCATCACCGCGCCGTACAGCACCGCCAGCGTTTCGACCACCGACATGCTGCCGCCGTAGTGGCCAAAACCCAGATTGGTCAGCGATTTAAGCGTGGCGACGCGAATGTCGCGCGCCAGTTGGGTCACTTCTTGCACATTCATGATTTGGCTCCGGTATTCTCCTGCGCGCCATTGCCCGCAGATTTCTTCTTCGCAAAGACGTTGTACGCAACCAGCAGAGCGAACAGCGCCACAACAAGACCCGTAATCGCAAACGGCGACAGGTAGCGCGCCAGGTTGCCAAGCACGATGCCGATTGCGCCGAAGTCGGCGTCAGAGAAGGTGGTATTGGCAAAACCAATCGCCCCCAGAACCGGCAGCAGCAGCACCGGCAGGAAGGTGATCAGCAGGCCGTTGGCAAAGGCGCCGATCATCGCCCCCCGACGGCCGCCGGTGGCGTTGCCGAAAACTCCCGCCGTCGCGCCGGTGAAAAAGTGCGGCACGACGCCCGGTAGAATCAGCACCAGATTCATTTGTCCGAGCAGGAACAGCCCCACCAGACCACCGAGGAAGCTGAACAGGAAGCCGATCAGCACCGCGTTGGGCGCATACGGGTAAACCACCGGGCAGTCCAGCGCTGGACGCGCGTTCGGCACCAGTTTTTCTGAGAAGCCGGTAAACGCCGGCACGATTTCCGCGAGGATCAGGCGCACCCCCTGCAGGATGATAAACACCCCGGCGGCGAAGGTAATCGCCATGATGATGGCGTAGACCAGATAGTTCTGGCCGCCGCTGAAGGTGCTTTCCACATACTCACGTCCCGCGCTCACGGCCATGATCAGGTAGATAATCATCATCGTCAGGGAGATAGAGATGGAGCTGTCGCGCAGGAAGCTGAGATTCTTCGGCAGATTCATCTCTTCGGTGGAGCGGGAGCCTTTTCCGCAGACGCTGCCAATCCAGCCCGAAAGCACGTAGCCCAGGGTACCGAAGTGGCCGAAGGCAATATCATCGGTTCCGGTAATTCGCTTCATATAGCGCTGCGCCAGCGCCGGGAAGAACGCCATCACCAGGCCTAAGATCAGCGAGCCGGTAAACACCAGCCCCACGCCTTCGAAGCCCGCCACGGTGAGGATCACGCCGATCATACAGGCCATATAGAAGGTATGATGCCCGGTCAGGAAGATATACTTCAGCCGCGTAAAGCGGGCGACGATAATATTCGCGACCATCCCAAAGGCCATAATCAGCGCGGTTGACGCGCCGTATTTTTCGAGGGCAATAGAAACAATCGCCTCGTTATTTGGAATAATTCCCTGAATATTAAAGGCGTGTTCAAACATGCCTCCCAGCGGATTCAGCGAGCCGACTAATACCGTCGCCCCACCGCCCAAAACAATAAAGCCAAGAATGGTTTTAATCGTTCCTTTGACGACGTCAGAAAATGATTTTTTTTGTGCCACCAGGCCGATCAGCGCAATTAACCCCACCAGCACCGAGGGCACTTTCAGAATATCAACAACAAAATTCAGCGTTTCCAGGATAAACATATCCGCCTCGCTACAAATAGTTATTGTTTGGCGAACCACGCGCGCAGCTGCGCTTCGAGTTCATTGATGTCGATGATGTTGGTAATCACCACCAGCTGGCTTTCCGGCACGCTGGCGCTGGCGGCGATGTCTTTAGCCATCACGAATAAATCTGCCGCTCCCGGCGTTGCCGATGAGAGGTCGGAGTGTTCAACTTCCGCTTCTATTTCGAGCTTTTTAAGCACCTTTTTAATATTCATTTCAACCATAAAACTACTGCCCAGGCCAGAACCACAAATCGCCATAATTTTCATTGTTATCACCTTTTTTGGGTACAGTTGGTCCGCATCACGCCGGGCGTAATGGGTTATAAATCAGGTTATGAATAAGATCAGAATCGCGCGATTATCGTTTTAATTTCCTCCAGGGTTTTCGCCTGATGTAATTGCTCCATATCTTCGTCGCTGGAAAATAATTCAGCCAGCGCGGAAATCATCTCGATATGACTATGCTTGTCGGGTGCCGCCAGCATAATAATAATATCGACCGGGTCGAACTCTTCTGAACCAAACGACACGCCCTGCTCCAGCTTCAGCAGCGAAAGGCCGAGGCCTCTGGCCCCCTCTTCCGGCCGCGCATGCGGCATTGCCAGCCCCGGCGCCAGCACATAGTAGGGTCCCAGCTTCGCATGTTGTTCCACAATCGCGGTCACGTACTCTGGCGCAATAACGCCGGCCTCGAGCAGCGGCCTGGCACAAACCTCAAGAGCCTGAGGCCACTCTTCTACGCTCTGTCGGAGCGTGATAGTGGCATCAAAGATCCATTTACTGAGCATTTTATCTCCCCCGTCTTTTAGCAAAAGATGGGCAAACTTTATTCAAGCGCACAGCAGTTAGCTGCGACGGCGATCACAAAGATAGCGCTACCAACAGATAACATTCAAAATTGTGATAGCGCTATCAATTCGCAATCATCATATGAAAACGCAGCAAAAATGTGGATTTAAGGCGTATACTCCCTGAAACGTAAAGTGATGGATGCTAATGAAAAGCGTCTGTTCAGCAGGAATGTGTATGTCTCTAACCCGAAAACGGCGTAGTACCGGTAAGGTGACGATCGCCGATGTTGCCCAGCTTGCCGGCGTGGGCACGATGACCGTCTCGCGTGCGCTGCGCACGCCGGAGCAGGTTTCCGACAAGCTTCGTGAAAAAATCGAAGCCGCGGTGCAGGAGCTGGGATATATGCCCAATCTGGCCGCCAGCGCGCTGGCTTCCGCCTCCTCAAGAACGATAGCCATGGTGGTGCCAAATCTTGCCGAAGCGGGCTGCTCCGCGATGTTTGCCGGGCTTCAGCAGGTGCTGCAGCCGGCGGGTTATCAGATTATGCTGGCGGAGTCGCAGCATCGTCTTGAACAGGAAGAGACGCTGCTGGAAACGCTGCTGGCATCGAACATTGCGGCCGCCATTCTGCTCAGCGTTGAACATAGCGATACCGTCCGCCACTGGCTGAATAACGCGTCGATTCCGGTGATGGAGATGGGCGCCATGCGCGCCGACCCGATTGACATGAATATCGGCATTGATAACGTTGCCGCCATGTTCGAGCTCACCGAAATGCTCATTCATCGCGGCTATCAGAATATCGGCCTGCTGTGCGCCAACCAGGAGCAGTGGATTTTTCAGCAGCATCTGCAGGGGTGGTACAAAGCGATGCTGCGCCACCATATGTCGCCGAATAGGGTGATTAACGCCGCGCTTCCCCCCAGTTTCTCCACCGGCGCTTCGCAGCTACCGGAATTTTTGCTGGCGTGGCCGGAGCTGGATGCGCTGGTCTGCGTCTCCGACGAGCTGGCGTGCGGCGCGCTGTACGAATGCCAGCGTCGGCGTATTAAAGTCCCGGACGATTTGGCGGTCGTCGGCTTCGGCGATAGCGATGTCAGCCGGGTCTGCCAGCCGCCGCTAACCACGATGGCGGTACCGCATCACAAGATTGGTATTGAAGCTGGACGCGCGCTTCTTGAGCGCCTTAATGAAGGAAACTGGAGCGGCAGAAAACCCATCGTCTCCAGTTTATGCCTGCGGGATAGCTGCTAGGTGGCTACTCGGCCTCTTCCTGCTTTTCCGGTTTTGCCGACTCGTTGTTGGCATTGCGGGTCATCCACAGCGCCAGCGCTTTTAACGAATCCGGGGTGAACTCATCGCAGCGGGCGGTGATCTCTTCCGGCGTCAGCCAGCACACTTCGCTGACCTCCTCTTCCTGCAAAGCAAAGGGGCCATGCGACACGCAGCTAAACAGGCTTCCCCAGACGCGGCAGTGCTTATCTTCGTAGTAGAACTGGCCGTGGTCGGCAAAGGGTACGCCGGCAATGCCCAGCTCCTCTTCGGCCTCGCGACGCGCTGAATCCAGCAGCTGCTCGTCGGCCTGCACCACGCCACCGGCGGTGGCATCCAGCATGCCCGGCTGAAAATCTTTTATCTCGGTACGACGCTGCACCAGAATTTTGCCCATCCCATCATGAACGACAATGTAGGTTGCACGATGGCGCAGGCACTGCGCGCGCATTTGCTCGCGGCTGGATTGCGCAATCACCTCATTGTTTTCATTAACGATATCTACCCATTCTGTGCTTGCCAAATCGTTCTGTTCCGCCATCAGGAAACCTTACTTTTTAAAGCGCTCTTGCGGCGCGTCTTTACGGTTGGGGGTAAATTACGGGTTAATTGCCACCTCTGCAATAACCTGATGATCATCGAGAGCTAAAACCTGCAGTCGATCCCCTTCAAGGAGGCCATAGCTGGCGGGAAATCCCCCTTTGGGGATGCTCACGGAACCGGGGTTAAAGAGAAAAATATCGCCGCGCTTCTCGGCTACCGGAATATGAGTATGACCATAAACCAGGACATCGCCAGCGCAGAGCGACGGCAATTTTTCGGGGCTGTACAGATGCCCGTGAGTCAGAAACAGCCGACACCTTTCAGTCAGAACCTGCTGCCAGGGTGCGGTGATGGGAAAGTCCAGCAGCATCTGATCGACTTCGCTGTCGCAGTTGCCGCGTACGGCAATAATGCGCGCCGCAGCGCCATTGAGCTTCCCGGCAACTTCTGCCGGCGCGTAGCCCTCAGGGAGAGCGTTACGCGGCCCGTGGTTGAGCACGTCACCCAGAATAATCAGCCACTGCGCCCCGCTCTGCGCAAACCGTTCCAGCACGCGCTCGGCGGCGGGCAAAGAGCCATGAATATCCGATGCAAACATCAGCCGCATTTTTTCATCTCCACGCATTACGATGCCCCATGATAGCGGAACCGCGAAGGCGAATCAGCCGGCGCGTTTAGCCGACAGTGCGGCATAGCGCTGAACGGACGCCCGCTGCCACTGGAAGGAGGCGTAATCAGCCAGCCGCTCCGGCACCTCATCGCCGTTAAGCACCAGCCGGTTGAGCATAAGCGCGAGATCGGTATCGGCAATTGACCATTCGCCGAAGAGATTGGTGCCGCCGTGGGCCAGCAGCCCGGAAGCGGTCTCGAAGAGTTTTTCCGCGCTCCTGCGCCCCGCCGCGCTCAGCGCCGGTTTCTTTTGCCCGGCGAAGATAACGTCGGTAGAGCGCTCTTCGCGAATGGGCAGCAGATCGCTGCGCAGCCAGGCCTGAACCTGACGGGCACGGGCTCTTTTCTGCAGATCGTGGGGATAGAGCCGCTCCCACTCCGGCGGGGCAAAGCGCTCGTCGAGATATTCGCTAATCGCGGATGATTCGCTGAGGGCAAAATCGTCAACCTCCAGCAGCGGCACGCGCCGGGTGGCGGAGTATCCCTTCCAGCCTGCCTGCAGGTGTTCGCCGCTATCCAGATTGACGGTTTTAAGCGTAAAAGGCAGGCTCTTCTCCTGCAGGGAAACGTAGACTGACATCACGTACGGAGAGAAAAAATCGGAATCGGACCACAGGGTAATGACCGGCTGGCTCATGGCATCCTCAATTAATAATGGGGCGATAAAGCAACATATCCTGTCTTCTGAGGGATGTCACTTACCGCACCATGAGGATTTTGCACTAGCCAATGAGCAGCGTTTTCGGCTCCAGATAGGCCTGCATTCCCCATCTCCCCATTTCACGCCCCACCCCGGATTGCTTGAACCCGCCAAACGGCGCCTGCGGCTCATGTTCGAGGGTATTGACCAGCACGCGCCCGGACTCAATCGCCAGCGCCACCTCCGTCCCGCGCTGGCGATCGCCGCATAATACCAGCGCGCTCAGTCCGTACGCGGTGTCGTTAGCGATCGCAATCGCTTCAGCCTCGTCCTGATAAGGGATAATGACCAGCACCGGGCCAAAAATCTCTTCCCGCGCGATACGCATCTGATTATACGCATCGCTGAACACCGTCGGTTTAACGCACCAGCCTTTTTCCATGCCCTGCGGCCGGCCAACGCCTCCCGTCAGCACCCGGGCGCCCTCCTGCTCGCCAAGGCGGATATAATCCTGCACCCGCAGCCACTGCTTATGGCTGACCATCGGGCCTATCGCGGTCCGCGGATCGCGCGGGTCGCCAGACGTATAGTCGGCTTCCACGGCCTGTACGATAGCCTGCTCAAGCTCGGCCTGGCGTCGGGCGGGGACCAAAATACGCGTGCCGGCAACGCACGCCTGCCCGCTGTTCATAAACCCGGCCGCCAGCGCCAGAGGAACCGCCTGCTCGATATCCGCATCATCAAGAATCACGGTGGGCGACTTGCCCCCCAGCTCCAGCGTCACGCGCTTGAGCGTTTGCGCCCCGCTTTCGATAATATGTTTGCCTACAGCGGTGGAGCCGGTAAACGAAATTTTTGCGATATCGGGGTGATGGTTAATCACATCCCCCACGACCTCGCCGCGCCCGGTGACGATATTAAATACGCCCGCCGGGATCCCGGCCGCGTGCAGCGCCTCGCTAATAATTTGCGTCTGCCAGGCGCTCATCTCGCTCGGCTTAATCACCGCCGTACAGCCCGCCGCCATCGCCGTCGCCAGCTTGCTGCAGATAAAACCGGCATCGCTGTTCCACGGCGTAATCAATCCCGCGACGCCGACCGGCGTCATCACCACCCGGGCGCGGCCGGCCTGCTCAACGAACTCAAAACGCTCCAGCGTGACCATCGCCTGCCTGATGGTTTGCGCCGGCCACGCCGCCATCCACTGCGAGCGGGAAGCCGGTGCGCCGTATTCCGTGACAATCGCTTCCAGCAGGTCAGCCTCCCGCGCCTGAACGGCAAGATACATGCGTTCCAGCACTGCCAGGCGCTCCTCTTTCGTCGTCCGCGACCACGCCGGAAATGCCGCCTTTGCCGCAGCAATTGCCCGCTCCGCGTCCCGTTCGTCAGCCAGTCGGACCCGGCCAATCGCCTCTTCGGTCGTAGGATTAAACAGCGCAAACTCTTCGCTACCGTGCGGCGTGACAAACTGGCCGTTGATATAAATTTGGTCGATGTTCAGCATAATGATTTTCCCATCTTGTTGGATATCCGGGAGTATAGGAGCGTCGTATTGCCGCGATAAGCGGGTATAATCAATACAGTCTGTTACGAAAATCGGGATAATTATGCAGCGTAGCGGTATTACCGAACTCGAAGTTCTCCTCGCCGTCGCGCACCGGCAAAGCTTTCGGGCAGCGGCCCGGGAGCTGGGTATGTCGGCGACCGCCGTCAGCAACGCCGTTGCCGGACTAGAGGCCCGCCTGAACGTGCGCCTGTTCAATCGTACGACCCGCAGCGTCGCGTTGACCGAAGCCGGACAGCGGTACGTTGAGCGGATAGCGCCCGCCGTAGCCGAAATCCAGCGCGCCTCGGAGGAGGTCGCCACCCGGCCTGAAATGCCGAGCGGGACGCTGCGGATCAACGCGCCGAGCGAAAGCGTTGCCCTGCTGTTTGATATTTTCGAGACCTTCCTCAAGCGCTATCCATCCATGCGCCTGGATATCACCACCGAATCCCGGCTGGTGGATATCGTTGCCGAAGGCTACGACGCGGGGATCCGCCTGGCGGAGTCGCTGCCGCAGGACATGATTGCCGTCGCCCTGACGCCCGACGCGCGGATGCTGATCGTCGGCACCCCGGACTATTTTGCCCGGCACGGCGTTCCGCTAGGTCCGGACGATCTTATGCATCATCAGGGGATTGGCATGCGTATGTCGCACGGCGGCATTTATCGCTGGGAGCTCGAGCGGGATGGGCAAAAAATGGCGCTTAACGTCCCGCCACGCATTATTCTTAGCGAGATGCAGGCCATTCACCGCGCGGCGCTGGCGGGGATCGGGCTGGCGTTTATTTCTGACTGGTTTATCCAGGACGATCTTGCCGGCGGCAGGCTCATCAGCGTGATGGACGACTGGTGCCCTTCTTTTGGCGGCCTCTCCCTCTACTACCCTGGCCGTCGCCATATCCCGCCGGGGCTGCAGGCGTTTATCGCCCTGGTGCGCGAAATGCGGGCTCCTTCCACCGCGGCGCGCTGAATTTCCCCCCTGCTCTCCCGTAATACGCCAGGTCACCTATACTCGAAAACTGGCGACCCACGACGGCGGGAGACATCATGATCGATCTTTACTACGCACCCACCCCAAACGGCCAAAAAATCGTTCTGTTCCTCGAAGAGGCTGAGCTGGCCTATCGGCTGATTCGGGTCGATATCAACAAGGGCGAACAGTTCCGCCCGCAGTTTCTCAGCCTTTCACCCAACAATAAAATCCCGGCGATAGTTGACCACGTTCCCGCTGACGGCGGAGCGCCGCTGAGCCTGTTCGAATCCGGGGCCATTCTGCTCTACCTCGCCGAGAAATCGGCAAAGCTGCTGAGCGGCGAGCTGCGCGAGCGCCACGTTACGCTGCAGTGGCTGTTCTGGCAGGTGGGCGGACTGGGGCCGATGCTGGGGCAAAATCAGCACTTCAACCATTCGGCACCGCAGACGGTTCCCTATGCCATTGAGCGCTATCAGGTGGAAACGCAGCGGCTATATAGCGTACTCAACCGGCGTCTGGAGGTCAGCCCGTGGCTCGGCGGCGAGCGCTACAGCATTGCCGATATCGCCTGCTGGCCGTGGATTAGCGCGCATCAGCGCCAGCGTATCGATCTGGCAAACTTCCCGGCGGTGCATAACTGGTTCGAGCGTATTCGCCAGCGCCCCGCAACCGCCCAGGCGTTGCTGAAAATTCAACAATATTAACCCCCTGCTCGCACGACCTGCTTTCATGTATGATTGCGGAAATGACAACACGAAGGAAGCCTGCAATGTCTCAGCCAGACGCCATTATTCGTATAAAGAACCTACGCTTGCGTACTTTTATTGGTATTAAAGAGGAAGAGATCGCTAACCGTCAGGATGTGGTGGTCAACGTCGCCATCCACTACCCGGCGGATCAATCCCGCAACAGCGAAGATATCAACGATGCGCTGAATTACCGCACCATCACCAAGCGCATCATCAGCCATATTGAGAATAACCGCTTCTCCTTACTGGAAAAATTAACTCAGGATGTGCTCGATATCGCATGCGAACATCACTGGGTCACTTATGCTGAAGTTGAGATCGATAAACTTTATGCACTCCGCTACGCCGACTCGGTATCCATGACCATGAGCTGGCGGCGGTAGGCTTCTTAGGGAGGCGCTATGAAGATTCTGCTTACCGGCGGTACCGGTCTGATTGGTCGGCATCTCATCCCCCGGCTGCTTGAGCTGGGGCATAACGTAACGGTATCCACGCGCAGCCCGGAAAAAGCCCGTGCCCGGCTCGATCCCCGCGTCACGCTGTGGCGCGGCTTTGACAATCACCAGCACCTCAACGACATTGACGCCGTTATCAATCTGGCGGGCGAGTCTATCGCCGACAAGCGCTGGACCGCGGAGCAAAAGCAGCGCCTGTGCCACAGCCGCTGGGATATTACGCAAAAGCTGGTCGCGCTCATCAACGCCAGCGACACCCCGCCTGCGGTGCTGATTAGCGGCTCTGCGGCAGGTTATTATGGCGACCTGGGGGAGGTTGTTGTCACCGAAGAAGAGCCCCCGCACAATGAGTTCACCCACAAACTCTGCGCCCGCTGGGAACAGCTGGCCTGCGAAGCGCAAAGCGACCGCACCCGCGTCTGCCTGCTGCGAACCGGCGTTGTGCTGGCATCGAGAGGCGGCATCCTTGCCAAAATGACCCCTGCCTTTAAGCTCGGCCTTGGTGGCCCTATCGGCAGCGGCAGGCAGTATCTGGCGTGGATCCACATCGACGATATGGTTAACGCTATTCTGTGGCTGTTGGATAACGACCTGCGCGGCCCCTTTAACATGGTTTCGCCTTATCCGGTACGCAACGAACAGTTCGCCCACGCGCTTGGCCACGCGCTAAATCGCCCGGCCATTTTTCGCGTCCCGGCGGCGGCAATACGCCTGCTTATGGGTGAGTCTTCGGTTCTGGTGCTCGGCGGCCAGCGCGCGTTGCCAAAACGCCTGGAAGCCGCGGGCTTTGGCTTTCGCTGGTACGATTTAGAAGAAGCGTTAAAAGACGTCCTTGGCTAACCCAATTTAATCCCGGGAGATTTACCGCTCTCCCGGACTCTCCTGCTCGCCTGCCGCCCGTGGAAGCTCTCTCGCAGTAATCCAATCTCCCGCCGCCGTTCATTTATCGCCGTGAAGCTCGTTCCAGCGTCCTTTCCTGCTCTCTGTCATAACGTCCCGGTGTTTGTTTTTTCAGCACAACACTGTTGACAATCGTCAACACAACGTTCAGTATCAGAGGACACATTGATGAAGGAACATCCGGATAAGCACATCAGGGCAGCCATCGACTATGCTCGCGCCCGGGGGTGGATTTTTATTGCTGGCGGGAAAAGCGCGCACTGTTTCGGACGGCTCATGTGCGGTACGGCCAATCATCGCGAACACATGATGAGCATCTGGTCTACTCCTGCCGTTCCCGAGAACCACGCGAGGCAAATTATCAGGATGGTCGACCGCTGTCGCTCAACGTCGACGGCCTGGTTTAATCATAAGGATCGCAAACTATGACCCTCTATAACTTTACCCTGACGCTATCAGGCGTTAGCGCCCACACGCCAGATCTCGAGGACGCGCTGTATCGCGCCGGCTGTGCCGACGCGCTGGTTTGTTTTTACGGAACGGCGGTGTATCTGGAGTTCGATCGCGACAGCGAATCGCTCGAACGGGCGATTCTGTCTGCCATCGATAACATCGAATCCGCATCGAAGCTGAACGCCCGGGTCGAGTCCGTTGACGCCACGCTGGTGGGCCTCAGCGATATCGCCGAACTCACCGGTCTTTCACGACAGGCCGTTGCCCTGCTGAAAGACGGGGCGCGCGGCTCCGGCAAATTCCCCGGCCCCGTACAGCGCGTAAAAGGCAACTCGCCGCTGTGGCGCTGGAAAACCATTGTCAGCTGGCTGGTCGCGGAAGCAAGAATTGCGGCAGACTCACCGCTGGTGGTACACGCGGAGGTCCTCGACAGCCTGAATCTGGCCCTGCAGCTGCGGGCCTCCCAGCAGAGCGAAACCGTGATGCACTATTTTCACGGGCTCGACAAGCCGCAGCCAGCCTCTCCAACCGCCGGGTAACCGCCGCAACGATCGGGACAGGATCGTGTTATCCGGGACTTTCTGGTGTTAAGGTTAACGGACGATCCCCCGTCATGGCCCGCTTATGATTACGCTAACCACCTCGCGCCTGCTGCTCTCCCCGTTCACCGAATCCGACTGGCCTTTTTTCCTGCGCCTGCGCAGCGACCCTCAGGTGATGCGCTTTATGGGGCCGATCCTTGACGAGGAGGCGCTGCGAAACGTCTTCGATGCGCGGCGCGAAGCATCCGGCGTATTCGTACTTCGCGATGGCTGCGGCAAGGCCCTTGGCGACATCGGCCTGCGCATCAGCAGTAAAAATCCGCACGAAGCCGACGTCGGCTACGCCCTGCTGCCTGAGGCTCAGGGTCATGGCTATGCCAGCGAAGCGCTGGAGGAGGTTTGCCGCTATGGATTTGCCCGGCTCGGCGTTAACGCGATTAATGCGTGGGTCATCGGGGATAATTCAGGTTCTTCGCGGCTGCTGGAAAAGCACGGTTTCCGGCGGATCCAGATCCTCGAGAAGGCCTGGCATCTGGACGGCGTTGACTACGATGACTGGATCTATCGCCTGGAGCGCCGATCCTGTCCCGGCAGGGTTAACCCCGCCGGGGAGAACGTGAAATTTACTTCAACGAACCCTTGAGGAACTGCTGCAGACGCGGGCTCTTCGGATTACCGAAAAGCTCATCAGGATGGCCTTCCTCTTCAATTTTCCCCTGATGGAGGAAAATAACGTGCGAGGAAACGTGGCGTGCGAAGCCCATTTCGTGGGTCACCACCACCATCGTTTTCCCCTCTTCCGCCAGCTGCTGCATAATGCGCAGCACTTCCCCCACCAGCTCAGGGTCAAGCGCGGAGGTCGGTTCGTCGAACAGAAGGACTTCAGGCTCCATCGCCAGCGCGCGCGCAATGGAAACGCGCTGCTGCTGACCGCCGGAGAGATGCACCGGATATTTGACCTGCTGACGCTCGTCAATACCGACTTTCGCCAGGTACTTCTCGGCCCGCACCCGCGCTTCCTGCTTGCTCAGTCCCAGCACCTGAATGGGCGCTTCCATGACGTTTTCCAGCACCGTCATGTGGCTCCACAGGTTGAAATGCTGGAATACCATCGTCAGACGGGTACGCAGCAGGCGCAGCTGGTTTTTATCCGCAACCTTGAGCTGACCATCCTTATCGCGCACCAGGCCAATATTCTGCCCGCTAACAACGATCGTGCCTTCGCTCGGTTTCTCAAGGAAGTTAATGCAGCGCAAAAAGGTACTTTTACCGGAACCCGATGAGCCGATGATGCTGATAACGTCCCCGGCTTCTGCCCGCATCGAGACACCTTTCAGCACCTCATGCTCGCCGTAACGTTTATGGAGATCGATAACGTTTAATTTATTTTCGGACATGGCGTTCTCAGTGCGTCGAAGAAGGTTTTATATGCTGCAGCCAGCGCTTTTCCGCCTTTCGGAACAGGCTAATCAGCACATACGAGATAATTAAGTACAGCACCGCGGCAATGCCGAAGGCGGTAAACGGCTGATAGGTCGCTGAGTTAATATCACGGGCAATTTTCAGCAGATCCGGCACCGTGGCGGTAAAAGCCAGCGCGGTGGAGTGCAGCATCAGAATCACTTCATTACTGTACGCCGGCAGCGCGATGCGCAGCGCGGAGGGTAGAATAATGCAGCGATACAGTTTGGCCGATGAAAAACCATACGCCCGCGCCGCCTCTATCTCTCCGGCGGGGACCGAACGAATCGCCCCGGCAAAAATCTCCGTCGTATAGGCGCAGGTATTCAGCGTCAGCGCCAGCACCGTACAGTTCAGGCCGCTGCGGAAAAAGGCGTTCAGCAGCTCGGTGCCTTTGACAATTTCCAGCGTGTACATACCGGAGTAAAACACCAGCAGCTGCACGTAGAGCGGCGTACCGCGGAAAATATAGGTAAAAAGCCAGATCGGAAACTGAATGTACTTATTGCTGGAGACGCGCCCGATGGCGAGAAAAATCGCCAGCACGCCGCCCATCACCACCGAGGAGATTAACAGCCACAGGGTGATGGCGACGCCGGTAAAGCGGTAGCCGTCGGTCCACAGCAGGGATTTCCAATACTCCTGAATAATCTCAATCACAGGTCAGCCCTCTTCACGCCCACGGTATAACGGCGTTCAAGCAGCAGCAGCACACCATTGGAAATCGTTGTAAATACGAGATAAATCAGGCCGCAGACGATGGCAAAATAGAAGGGCTGCCAGGTACTTTTTCCCGCCAGCTGCGTCGCTTTCACCACATCCTCCAGCCCCAGCAGCGAAACCAGCGCCGTAGCTTTCAGGATAACCTGCCAGTTGTTGCCGATCCCCGGCAGCGCATAGCGCATCATCGCCGGGAACAGAATGCGCCGAAACGTCTGCCCGCCGCTGAAACCAAAGGCGGTCGCCGCTTCGATATGTCCTTTCGGTACCGCGAGGAAGGCGCCACGGAAGGTTTCCGTAAAGTACGCGCCGTAGATAAAGCCCAGCGTGATGATGCCTGCAATCATCGGGTCGATATCAAACTGCGACATCCCCAGCGCATCGGTGAGCGTGTTGAGCGCGATCTGCAGCCCGTAGAAAATCAGCAGCATCAGCACCAGATCCGGCACGCCGCGAATTAAGGTGGTGTAGCCTTCAAATACCAGCGCCAGCGGTCGATTGCTCGATAGCTTCGCGCCGGCGCCGGCCAGACCAATCAGGACCGCCAGCACAACCGAACTAAGGGCCAGCTCCAGCGTGACAAGAGCGCCCTGCAATATTACCTGTGAAAACCCGTACAGCATGCTGTCTGCCCTGTCTATCATCGACCACCGCGCGCTAAAATACGCGCGGTGGCGTACGCGTGATGGTTAGTCGCCGTACACGTTAAAATCGAAATATTTTTTCGCCAGCTTGTCGTAGGTGCCATCTTTGCGCATTTCAGCGAAGGCTTTGTTCAGCGCTTCGCGCAGTTCGTTGTCCTCTTTACGCAGGCCCATGCCGGTGCCGACGCCAAACAGCTTCTCGTCCTTAATGGACGGGCCGCCGAACTGATAGTCTTTACCTACCGGCTGCTTGAGGAAGCCTTCGCTTGCCGCCACTTCATCCTGGAACGCAGCGTCAATGCGGCCGGCGGTCAGGTCGGAATAGATATTGTCCTGGCCCTGATAGGAGACAATCTCAATCCCTTTTGGCGCCCAGTGCTCGTTGCCGTAAGTTTCCTGGGTTGTACCCTGCAGCACGCCGATACGCTTGCCCTTCAGGCGAGTCAGATCCGGCGTGATATCGCTGCCCTTTTTCACCACCAGGCGGGAATCGGCGGCATAAAGTTTGTCGGTGAAGGCAATTTCCTGCTGGCGTTTTTCAGTAATAGAAAGCGAAGACATAATCGCATCGATTTTCTTCGCTTTTAAAGAGGGGATCAGCGCGTCCAGCGGGTTTTCAATGAAGGTACATTGCGTATTGATGCGCTTACACAGCTCTTTGGCCAGATCGATGTCAAAACCAATCAACTCACCCTGCGCATTTTTCGATTCAAACGGGGCATAAGTGGGATCTGTACCGATACGAACCTTTTGCGGAATTGCTGCGAATACCGTGGAAACGCTGGAAAGGGCCAGCGCTAAGGAAAGAGACAACGCCAGTTTTTTCATAACTATCCTCAACAAACTGTCATTCTAATGGGTTTATTAGAAGTACTTAAGCCAGTTATCGTGCCACTTTTCTCCCCGATATGGCAAAACATTCTGCGCCGGGGAGCAAATTTTTTCGCATCAGAAACGCTTAACTATGCATTTTTTGCACCAAAATGAAACGCCGACACGACGAATGCACCAATAAGGGGCATTGATAGCTATCGCCACGCTAAAGGGCCCGGTATACCGGGCCCACGGCATGCTTAGTCACCGTAAACGTTAAAGTCGAAGTACTTCTTCGCCATCTTGTCGTAGGTGCCGTCTTTACGCATTTCACCCAACGCTTT
Source organism: Klebsiella sp. BIGb0149 (assembly GCF_004362605.1). Lineage (NCBI taxonomy): Bacteria > Pseudomonadati > Pseudomonadota > Gammaproteobacteria > Enterobacterales > Enterobacteriaceae > Klebsiella > Klebsiella sp. BIGb0149. The sequence continues at coordinate 949,702 of NZ_SNYG01000002.1, forward strand.
GTCGAAGGCAGCCTTCAGCTCGCCGTCCGTCTTGCGCAGGCCAATGCCGGTGCCATCACCGAAGAACTGTTTGTCTTTGACCGAGGGGCCGGCAAAGGCGAAATCTTTGCCGGCAGGCTGTTTGAGGAACCCTTCGCTGGCGGCCACTTCATCCTGCAGCGCGGCGTCGAGGCGACCGGCGGCGAGGTCAGAGTAGATCAGGTCCTGGTTCTGATAGGCCACCACATCAACGCCTTTGCTGCGCCAGCGTTCGTTACCGTAAGACTCCTGAGTAGAGCCCTGCAGTACGCCGACGTGCTTGCCCTTCAGCGACTCCAGGGTCGGCTGGATGGTGGAACCTTTCGGCGCAATCAGACGGGAGTCTGCGGCATACAGCTTGTCAGAGAAGGCTATCTCCTGCTGACGTTTTTCGGTAATCGATAATGAAGAGATGATGGCGTCAATTTTCTTCGCCTTCAGCGATGGGATCAGTGAATCAAAATCACTCCCTACCCAGGTACATTTTACCTTGATACGCGAACAGAGTTCGTTACCCAAATCGATGTCAAAGCCGACGAAATCACCTTTGGCGTCCTTAGAGGAGAATGGCGCGTAGGTGGCATCGGTACCGATGCGGATGCTTTGCGGCAGAGCTGCAAAGACGCTGGAAGCACTGCTAATTCCCATAATTAAAGAGAGGGCCAGAATCGTCTTCTTCATACAATACCCTTAAGTGTCGTGATGTTGTTATGCGGTGCGTTGTTAGTTATGTGTAGTGCCGACGTATCCTGCAGTTTTTGTGCCATTTTCTCAGTGCGTGCTGGAAACAGCGTTAAATTTGTTAATATAAAGTTGCAGAATTGTCTTGAAAGGGAAGATACCAGTATTAACGGAGAAACCGCAGCGTCGAAACGCAAAAAAACAAATTAAATGTTGAGGATTTGATCGGGGCGACAAAATTGCACCATAGAGGCGCAAAGAATCATAAAGCGCACTATTTTAGCGCGCGGTCAGGCCCCCTGCCAGCGGGCAAACAGGTCCTGCGGCAGCGTAATATCGAACTGATCGATAACGCGATTGACCGTCTGGTTGATCACGTCGTCCAGAGTTTGCGGACGATGATAGAAGGCCGGAACCGGGGGCATGATAACCGCGCCCATTTCCGCCGCCTGGACCAGCAGACGCAGGTGTCCGAGGTGGAACGGCGTTTCGCGCACGCAAAGCACCAGCGGACGACGCTCTTTCAGCACCACGTCCGCCGCGCGGGTCAGCAGACCATCGGTATAGCTATGAACAATCCCTGAAAGCGTTTTCATCGAGCAGGGGAGTATCACCATCCCGGCGGTTTTAAACGAGCCGGAAGAGATGCTGGCGGCAATATCGCGGGCATCGTGGACGACGTCGGCCAGCCCCTGAACTTCACGCAGGGAGTAGTCGGTCTCCAGCGCCAGGGTCTGCCGCGCCGCCTGGCTCATGATCAGATGGGTTTCAACATCCGCGACATCGCGCAATATCTGGAGCAGCCGCACGCCGTAAACGGCACCGCTGGCGCCAGAAATTCCAATGATAAGTCGTTTCACGATGGTTGCCCCTTCTGCTTAGAGTCGCAGACTTTGCCGGATTATAGCACCGGACGCAAGTCCGGTGGCCCGCTAACCGGGGCCTGAAAAACAAAAAGCCCGCAGTCTGACGACGGCGGGCTTTAACGACAAAGGCGTGGTTTAGCCTTCGTTATGCATCTCTAAGTTTTCCACTTCGTTCTGACGCTGCACCGCTTTGGCATCGTCGTTACGCAGGGAGTCGAGATAATCCAGGTACTGCTGATCGACGTCCTTAGTGACGTACACGCCGTTAAATACCGAACACTCAAACTGCTGAATATCCGGATTCTCGGCCCGCACGGCGTCGATCAGATCGTTCAGATCCTGGAAGATTAGGCCGTCAGCGCCGATGATCTGCCGAATTTCATCAACTTCACGACCGTGGGCGATCAGCTCGGTGGCCGTCGGCATATCGATGCCGTAGACGTTCGGGAAGCGAATCTCCGGCGCAGCGGAGGCCAGGTAGACCTTCTTCGCACCCGCTTCGCGCGCCATCTCGATAATCTGTTCCGAGGTGGTGCCGCGGACGATGGAGTCATCGACCAGCAGGACGTTTTTATCACGGAACTCGGCGCGGTTAGCGTTGAGCTTACGACGTACTGATTTACGACGCAGCTGCTGGCCTGGCATGATAAAAGTACGGCCGACGTAGCGGTTTTTGACGAAGCCCTGACGATAAGGCTTGTCGAGAATACGGGCAATTTCCAGCGCGATATCGCAGGAGGTTTCCGGAATCGGGATGACCACGTCAATGTCCAGATCTTCCCATTCGCGGGCAATTTTCTCGCCCAGCTTAGTCCCCATATTCACGCGCGCGCTGTAGACGGAGATCTTATCGATGAAGGAGTCCGGACGGGCAAAATAGACGTACTCAAAGAGGCACGGGTTGCTGACCGGGTTCTCCGCACACTGGCGGGTAAACAGCTGGCCTTTTTCGGTGATGTACACCGCTTCTCCCGGCGCAACGTCGCGCAGGAACTCGAAGCCCAGCGTATCCAGCGCCACGCTTTCGGAGGCCACCATGTACTCGGTACGGCCGTCGCCAATATCGCGCTTGCCCAGCACCAGCGGGCGAATACCGTTCGGATCGCGAAACGCCACCATACCGTGGCCGATAATCATCGCCACGCAGGCATAGGCGCCGCGAATCTGCCGATTGGTCGCCGCAATTGCCGCAAAGATATTGTCGGCTTCCAGCGGATAATGGCGGAAGTTATCCAGCTCGCTGGCGAAAATATTGAGCAGAATTTCAGAATCGGAGGTGGTGTTGATGTGGCGGCGTTTTTCTTCAAACAGCTTTTTACGCAGCTCGTGCGCGTTGGTCAGGTTACCGTTATGCGCCAACGTAATGCCATACGGCGAGTTAACGTAGAAAGGCTGAGCCTCGGAGGCGCTGGAGCTGCCAGCCGTAGGGTAACGGACGTGGCCGATCCCCATGTTGCCCTGCATACGCTGCATGTGGCGAGCCTCAAAAATATCGCTCACCAGCCCGTTTGCCTTACGCAAGCGGAAGCAATTATTTGCATCAATGGTGATGATGCCTGCGGCATCCTGGCCACGATGCTGAAGCACCGTTAACGCGTCATAAATCGACTGGTTGACCGGCATAACACCGGCGATACCGACAATACCGCACATACGTCTTTTCCTCGTTCAGCTACATCCCAACGCTTATGCTTTGGGCAAGAAACTTGACGAGCTCTGCAGATAGTCAAAAAACCATCTGATAACGAAACTGAACTGCGGGATAAGCTCCGACTTTTGCCAGTCTTCGCTCTTCGCCATACCGGTAAAACTATCGAGAAAGAACAGGATCGCCGAGACAATCAGCACGCCACGGAGGGCGCCGAAGCAGATCCCTAACACCCTGTCGGTACCCGACAGGCCGGTTTTCTCTACCAGTGCGCTAATCACGTAGTTAACGATAGCGCCGACGATAAGCGTTGCGATAAACAGTATCGCGATAGCAATCCCATTGCGGACCATTTCGTCTTCAAAGCCCGTGAACCAGACAGCCAGGTAAGTGTAGTAATGACTGGCAACAAAGAAAGCACATCCCCAGGTTACCAGCGATAACGCTTCACGAACAAAGCCGCGGATCAGGCTTACCAGACAGGAAAAACCAATCACCGCAATAATGGCGTAATCAATCCAGACCATATACATCCTACGATTTTACGCCCTGTCGTCCGGTTCGGGGCGCATTCTAACAGAAAAAGAAAACGTTTGCGTAGGGATTTCCGTGCCCTACAGAAATAAAAATGGCGCTGAAAAAACATTCAACGCCATGCTGCCTTTCGCCTCTGCAGGGCGCGTCAGGTAAGGGATTCAGCCCCTTCGCTCGCCGACAGCAAGCGGGGTGGCGGGCCCGACGGCCCACCGTTCTGACCGCACAAGGAAGAATGCCTCCTTTCCCGGCACAAGCCTCGGCGCTCTCAACGCTATCAGACTGAATAGCAAGGCTAGTTTGGCGTGTATCCCATCACCACGCCGCTCAGACCCGACAGCTGCTGCAGATCGCCAAGCTGGCCTTTCAGCTTATCTTTCGACGCATCAGGGCCAACCAGAATGCGGGTGATTTTCCCCTGCACCGGCGTTGAAGGCGACGTGTAAACCTTGAACCCGGAGGAGCGCAGCTTACCGACGATTTCGTTGACCTTGTCCGCGTTCTTCAACGCGCCCAGCTGCACCACGTAGGCTCTGCCGGTCGGCGCAGGAATTTCAGCTGGCTTCGGCGCCGGCGTCTGGGCGACAGTTTGCTGCGGCGGCTGCTGCGGCTTCTCGACCGGCTTCGGCTGCGGCTGAGGTTGCGGCTTCGGCTGGGCCTGAGGTTTCGGCTGCGGCTTCGGCGCGACAACCGGCTCCTGGACATCGTCGAAGCTGTTATTGTTTATCGGGATGCGCGACGGATCCAGCGACGGCGCCGCCGCATTTCCGGCCCTCACCTCTTCTGCCGCCCCTTCCGGAGGCTGGGCAGGCAAGGCCTGCGTTGCCGCCGGTAGCATATCAGGCTCATCGCGATCGCCCGGCTTTGGCACCAGCGGGATCGCCGCAAACTCATCCTGATAGTGTTTTTTCTGACCGTCAAGCAGCCCTGGGAGGATAATAACCCCCAGCGCCACCAGCACAATCGTCCCGACTAAACGGTTCTGAAACTTACTCGCCACCGATTCTCCCCGCGTCTATTTCTTCCATTACGTGCGCTACCGTGTGGAATGAGCCACACACCAGCACCGTATCTTCAGGTCCGGCATCGGCCATAGCCGTATGCCATGCTTGAGCGACGTCTGCGCAGGCTCTACCCGTACGCAAATGCTCCAGCAGCTGCTCCGCCGTTGCTCCACGCGGCCCTTCCAGCGGCGCGCAGTACCAGCAATCAACCTCAGCCATCAGGTTTGCCAGCGTACCGGCAATATCCTTATCATGCAGCATACCAATAACCGCCAGCACGCGCCCCGTTTTCGGCAGGCTTTTGAGACGCCCGGCCAGATAGGCCGCCGCGTGCGGATTATGGGCAACGTCGAGGATCACGCGCGGCGTTTCGCCAATTATCTGGAAACGCCCGGGCAGCATCGCCTGCTTAATGCCGTCGCGAATCGCCCGTTCGTTCACCGCCAGCCCGCTGGCGCGCAGCGCCGCCAGCGCCGTAGCCGCATTCGGCATGGGTACCTGAGGCAGCGGCAGTCCCGCCAGCGTCCCCTGCTCGTCGCTGAAATCCCACCCCTGCTCGCCGCTCTCGTAGCGCCAGTCGACGCCGCGACGCCGCAGCACCGCGCCTTTTTCCGCCGCAACGTCGGCAATGGTATGAGGCATATCCGGCTCACCGACGATAGCCGGCCGGCCTGAGCGGAAAATACCGGCCTTTTCGCGGCCGATGCTTTCGCGATCCGGCCCCAGCCAGTCGGTATGATCGAGCGCAATGCTGGTCACCACCGCCACGTCGGCATCAACAATATTTGTCGCATCAAGGCGACCGCCGAGCCCGACCTCAAGGATAACGACATCCAGCTGCGCCTGCTTAAACAGCCACAGCGCGGAGAGCGTACCGAACTCAAAATAGCTCAGGGAGATTTCACCGCGCGCGGCTTCGATTTCGGCGAAAGAGGCGGTATGCGCCGCTTCCGGCAGCTCCTCTCCCTGCACGCGAACGCGTTCGGTGTAGCGCACCAGATGCGGGGAACTGTAGACGCCGACCCTATAGCCCGCCGCCATCAGCACCGACTCCAGCGTACGGCAGGTGGTCCCCTTACCGTTGGTTCCCGCCACCGTAAAGACGAACGGTGCGGGTTTCACTACCGCCATCCGCCCGGCAACTTCGTTCACCCGCGTCAGCCCGAGATCGATAGTTTTGCTGTGCAGATGCTCCAGATAAGAAAGCCACGTAGCCAGGGGCGACGTGGCCTGAGGAATAGGTTCTTTTTCCATGATGTCCGCAAGAGTTAACGGTAAATACGCTCATCCTTCAGCGTGCCGCGAAGCGGTCAGGTCAGGATGATGTCGCGTAGCTATTTGAATATAAAAAAAGGGCAGCACCGTCAGGCCTGCCCTCTGCATTATCAGGCCTCTGGTTCCTGATCCGGTACCGGCGGTACCGCGTCGCCTTCATGAGGAACCTCCGGGCACGGTGCCGGGAGATTCATCAGCTTCGCCAGAATACTGGCCAGCTTCAGGCGCATTTCAGGGCGACGTACGATCATGTCGATCGCCCCTTTTTCAATCAGGAACTCGCTGCGCTGGAATCCTGGCGGCAGCTTTTCGCGTACGGTTTGCTCGATAACGCGAGGACCGGCAAAGCCGATCAGCGCTTTCGGTTCCGCGATGTTGAGATCGCCGAGCATCGCAAAGCTCGCCGATACGCCGCCCATCGTCGGGTCGGTCAGCACGGAGATATAGGGTAAACCGCGCTCCTGCATTTTCGCCAGCGCGGCTGACGTTTTCGCCATCTGCATCAGCGACATCAGCGCTTCCTGCATACGCGCGCCGCCGGACGCTGAGAAGCAAACCAGCGGGCAGTTGTCTTCCAACGCCTGCTCAACGGCACGTACGAAGCGCGCGCCCACCACCGAGCCCATCGAACCGCCCATAAAGGCGAATTCAAAAGCAACGGCGACAACCGGCATGTCGTACAGGGTGCCCTTCATGACCACCAGCGCATCTTTCTCGCCGGTCTCTTTTTGAGCCGACGCCAGACGGTCTTTGTATTTTTTCGAATCGCGGAACTTCAGCACATCTTTCGGCTCGAGCTCGCTTCCCAGCTCCACGAGGGAACCTTCGTCCAACAGGCTATGCAGGCGATTACGCGCCGACATACGCATATGGTGATCGCACTTAGGGCAAACCTCCAGGTTGCGCTCCAGTTCTGCGCGGTACAATACCTGACCGCAACTGTCGCACTTGGTCCATACACCCTCAGGAATGCTTGCCTTGCGGGTGGGAGTTATATTGCTTTTAATTCGTTCAATCCAGCTCATTGATAACCTTTCTGCCTGAACCTGGTCGATGCCAGTTTTGTCGTAAGGGGCGCATAATGCCATTTTTGACCCTTACAGACCATGAATGTTGCACATTAAATCATAACATCCCGTCACATGGGATAAAAAAGTGGTCGTACCGCTCACACTTCACTCTTCGGGCGGCGGCGCTCCGCCCGAAGAAGATTAGGCTACGGTGATTATTTTGACTGCTTCGCCGCCGCGCGCTTGTGGCGAATGATTTCAATCACTCCCGGCAGCACGGACAGGAGAATAATCGCCACAATCAGCAGCTTCAGGTTTTCCTGGACGATCGGTAAATCGCCAAACAGGTAGCCTGCGTAGGTGAACAGCAGCACCCACAGCAGCGCGCCAACCACGTTATAGGCCGCAAAATGACGATAGGACATGTGGCCCATTCCCGCCACAAATGGCGCAAAGGTTCTGACAATTGGTACGAAGCGAGCGAGGATAATGGTTTTGCCGCCGTGACGCTCGTAGAACGCGTGGGTCTTGTCCAGATAGCTGCGGCGGAAGATTTTTGAGTCAGGATTACTGAAGAGCTTTTCCCCGAACAGCCGGCCGATCGTGTAGTTCAGGGCATCGCCGACAATCGCCGCGATAACCATCAGCACCACCATCAGATGCACATTCAGATCGTTAGTCGGCAGCGCAGACAGCGCCCCGGCAACAAACAGCAGCGAATCTCCCGGCAGGAACGGTGTCACCACCAGACCCGTTTCGCAAAACAAAATCAAAAACAGAATGGCATAAACCCAGATACCGTACTCGGCAACCAGTTCGGCCAGGTGTACATCTATATGCAGGATGAAATCAATTAAAAAGCGAATCAGGTCCATACCGTTTGAGTCCTTAATAGCAATACGTAAAATCCTTCACGGCGCAGCCAGGCGGCCGAACGGTAGCTCCCGGGCCCACCTCAAGAGGCGAGTCCGGGGAAACCAGCGCGGCCGGCAGCGCGGCAGCCTGAAGGATGAGGCGTATACGTCAGTCCGCCAGAAACAGCGGGCCCATCGGCATCACCGGCAGATCGAAATGGGCCGGATAATCAACCGACACCAGATACAATCCCTCGGCTTTGGCCGTCGCGGCGGCCAGCTTCCTGTCTTTTGCCGCCAGAAGTTCTGCAATCCAGCTCTCTGGCTGGTTACCGGCCCCTACTTCCATCAGGCTGCCGACAATGTTCCTTACCATATGATGTACAAAGGCGTTTGCTTTGATATCGACCACCACATATGCGCCGTAACGCGTGACGCTAATGTGCTTCATGTTGCGCCAGGGCGTACGCGACTGGCACTGCAGCGCACGGAACGAGGTAAAATCATTCTCACCCAGCAGGCACTGCGCCGCGCGCTGCATCCGCTCGGCATCCAGGGGCTGGTGATAATGGGTCACTCCCTGGCTTAATACCCCCGGGCGCAGCCGGTGGTTATAGATAACGTAACGGTAGCGGCGCGCCGTTGCGCTGAAGCGCGCGTGGAACGCGTCCGGCACATGTTTCACCCAACGCACGGCAATGTCACCAGGGAGATTCGCATTCACGCCCAGCGTCCAGGCCGCGTCTTTACGCAGCGCACGCGTTTCAAAATGCACCACCTGGCCGGTGCCGTGAACGCCAGCGTCGGTGCGGCCCGCGCAGAAGATGTTAATCGGTTCATTCGCCACCTGCGAGAGCGCCTTTTCCAGCTTCTCCTGCACGCTGCGTACTTCGTTCTGCCGCTGCCAGCCGTAATATTTACTGCCGTCGTACTCGATGCCCAGCGCGATTTTATAGACCGGCAGCTGCTCCAGCTCAGACATTAGTAAAAATACTCCTGCACCAGCCTCTCGGCGGTTTTGACCGCCATCAGCGCGCCGCCGAAGCGGACGTTGTCGGCAACGGACCAGAACTGAACCTGCTCCGGCATCCCGTAATCGTTGCGCACGCAGCCGACGGAGAGCTGGGTGGTGCCGGAGGCGTCGCCAACCTGGGTCGGGAACTCGCGCGCTTCGGACAGCTCGATATCTTCCCCGCGCGCAAAGGCATCGCGCGCCTCTTCTGCGGCCAGCGGACGCATGGCTTCGAAATTAACCATCTGCGCATGGCCGTAGAATACCGGCGACTGGACCACGCTTGCGGAGATCATCAGCCCTTCGTCCTGGAGGATCTTCCGCACTTCGTCGACGATGCGTCGCTCTTCCAGCACGCTGCCTTCGCGATCGGGCAGCAGCGGCAGCATATTGAACGCCAGCTGACGGCCAAAGTAATCATCTTCATCAATCGGCATGCCGTTGAGCAGCTTAGCGCTCTGGCCTGCCAGCGCGCTGACGGCTTTTTTACCGTGGGCGGAAACGGAGAGCAGGCTGGTGACCTGAATACGCGACAGGCCGCCTTCGTCAATCAGCGGCTTCAGCGCGGCCAGCAGCTGGCTGGTGAGGCTGTTGGCCACGGCAATAACGTTACGATTGCGGTAATCGGCCAGCACAAATGGGTTGACGTCCGGCACGACCAGCGGGACGTCCGGCTCCAGCGCGAACAGGCCGCTGAGGTCGATAACCAGACAGCCAGCGTTAGTCGCCTCATCAACGTAGGCCGCCGTAGCTTCGACGCCGGCGGCGAAAAAGGCCAGCTGGGCCTGGGTCCAGTCAAACTCCGCGGCGTCCTGTACGATGACCGACTTACCGTTGAAGCGCAGATGTTCGCCCGCGCTTTCGTTACGCGCCAGGGCGTAAATATCACCCACCGGGAACTGACGTTCAGCAAGGGTTTCGAGCAGGGCTTCGCCGACGGCGCCCGTTGCGCCCAGTATGGCAATATTCCAGCCTTCAGACATGGTGGTTTACTCCGGAAAAAAGCGACCCTGCAGGAGTATCCAACAGGGTCATTAAGAAGATATTAACGAACAGGATGATGTATGGCATTAAAGCCGAGCTGCCGCAACAGCGTCGCCGCCTGCTCATCGCTGCACTGTACGTACAGCGAAGACCATTCACGGCGTTCCTGGTAATTTTTGCGCAGCTTGTCAAATTCACCCGCAGCACCGGCCACTTTTCGCAGCGGCGCATCGTCGCGGCGCACATCATACACCAAATGGACCAGCCTTTTCAGGGTTGCCTGATCGAGCGCGCCGTGGAGGGTGATACGGCCAAACTCCGGCGCCGGCAGCAGGGTATCCAGCGCAACCTGCTGCGGATGGCCGATAAACGCGCTGTAGGCTTCAAACACCTGGGTCGTCCCGCGCGCTTTCCCTTCAAGGGTATAGCCCGCGATATGCGCGGTACCGATATCCACGCGATCCAGCAGCTCAAGGTTAAGATCCGGCTCCGGCTCCCAGACGTCCAGCACCACGCTCAGCGGCTGCCCGGCCTGCAGGCGCTTCAGCAGCGCGCCGTTATCCACCACCGGACCACGGCAGGCGTTAATTAACACCGTTCCCGGCTTCAGACGGCTAATCAGCGCCTCATCCGCGAGGTGCAGCGTCTTGTACTGCCCTTCTTTATATAAAGGCGTGTGGAACGTCAGCACATCGGCCTGCTGAACCAGCTCGTCGAGGCTGCGGAAATCGCCCTCATCACCGCGATCCGCGCGCGGCGGATCGCAAAGCAGCGTTTTAATCCCCAGAGCTTCAAGACGTTTTTGCAGCCGTCCGCCGACGTTGCCCACCCCCACAATCCCGACGGTACGATCGGTCAGCGCAAAGCCGTCGCGCTCGGCCAGCATCAGCAGCGCCGAGAAAACATACTCAACCACCGCAATAGCGTTGCAGCCCGGCGCGGCGGAAAAACCGATCCCCGCCTGCTGGAGCCACGCCTGATCGACATGATCGGTGCCCGCGGTCGCGGTGCCGACGAACTGAATAGCCTTTCCGGCAAGCAGCGCTTCATTGACTTTAGTGACGGAGCGGACCATCAGCGCGTCGGCATCGGTCAGCGCTTCAGCCGGAATTGGGCGGCCGGGGACCGCCCTCACCTCGCCCAAACGGCTAAAAAGCTCACGGGCATAGGGCATATTTTCATCAACGAGGATTTTCACGGTTCAGTACCTGTCTGAGAACGAGAGTAAACCGGGGAAGTGTGCCATAATCTCGCCGCCAGGAACATCATCACCGGGCCTCAGTACAGTAATACGGAAAGGATTAATCATGACACAACCCGTTTCAGGTATGTCCGATCGCCCTCCGGGGACGGCTCCCTCCGGTGCGCCCGTCGCCGGGGAGCTTTCGCTGACCACCCAACAACGCACCGTTCTCGAGCGACTGATCACCCGCCTGGTGGCGCTAACATCGCAGCAGAACGCGGAAGTGTGGGCCGGAATCAAGCACGATCTGGGACTGAAAGGCGATGCGCCGCTGCTGGCATGCCACTTTGCCGCCGCCGAAAGTCACCTGAACCAGCGCCTGACCGTTGCGCAGCAAAACCATCGCCACCGTCAGACTCTGGCGCAGCTCGGCGAGCTGCTGAGCCAGGGCAACAATCGTCAGGCGGTAAGCGATTATATTCGCCAGAATTATGGCCAAACTACGCTACACGCGCTGACCCAGCAGCAGCTTGAGAACGTGCTGCAGCTGCTGCAAAACGGCCGGCTGTCGATTCCGTCGCCCCAACAGCGTCAGCCTACGCTGCGCCCGCTGCTGCCGGCGGAACACAACACGCTGAATCAGCTGGTGACCCGCCTTGCCGCCGCAACCGGCGAGCCCGGCAAGCTTATCTGGCAATCGATGCTGGAGCTGTGCGGCGTGAAAACCGGCGAGCTGATCCCGGCAACGCATTTTACCCCGCTCTCCTACTGGCTTCAGGCGCGGCAAACGCTAAGCACCCAGGCCAGCCCGACGCTCAACTCGCTGCAGGCCGCGCTGAAGCAGCCGCTGGAAGCGCAGGAGTGGCAGAAGATCGCCGATTTTGCCCGCAACAGCTGGCACGTGACGCCGCAGTCGGCGCTGAGCTCCAGCCAGATACTGACGCTGTTAAACAAAGTTTTCGTGCTGCGGGTGGCGCGCGCCCAGGAAACCCTGGCGATCCCCTCGCTGCAAACGGAGGCCACCCCGCTCTCCGCACGGCTCAAAAAGCCGTGGCTTATCCTGCTGGCGCTGGCCGCGCTGGCGCTGATATGGCTGATGGTTGCGTAGCGCCTGCCGCCAGAGAAACGGGGCGGCTAATATCACCGTTACGGTAGCGCCCGCACGAGACGGGCGTTACTCTGGTCAGGGGACGGTTACCACCAGACCTCAGCCTGCACGCCCAGCATAAACTCATCCTTGCTGTTGTCGTTAAAGCGGTATTGCGACAGCTCATTATCGAGAATGTTGATATAGGTGCCGTAGAAGCGAATTTCCGGACGCGATCCCAACAGGCTTGGCCCCACTTTTAGCGCATGGTAGAGCGTCGTTTTATACGCCGACTCTTTCAAGTCCTTGCCCTGCTGAGTTTTATTTTTCTGCGCAAACCAGCCCAGCTCCACCCCGCTCTGGTTCCAGGTATCCCAAATCCAGGCCGGACGGATGACCGCCCGGAGGCTGTCAAAGTCGCTGTGCGCGCCGCTTTCGTAGCTATAGATATCGTTGCCGTGCGACCAGACCAGCGCATTCGCCATAATAATCCGATCGGCGAGGTACGTTTCCCCCTGCGAAATCAGACGTAAGGCTACCCCGTTGCTGTGGTCGCCATAATAGTAGCGGCCATGCGCCATTGAGTTGCTGGCGCCGGAGAAGTTCGAGAAACTGCTGGCGTAAGAGTTATTTGCCACCTGGAGCGTAAACTCATTGAAGCCTTTACGCTCCAGCTCCTGGCGTACAATACCGGTCACCATCCAGGTGTCTTTCAGCTTGAAGTAGCCGCTGTTATCCTCATTTTCCTTCTGCTCGTCACTCTTATTGGCAAAGGCATATTTCCCCATTAACGACAGCGAGCCCTTCTCCCACAGCGGGATGTTGCGATAGCGCAGATCGACAGAGTTAGTATTCATTTGCGTGGTCCGGGAGAAGTCGCGCGAATAGACATCCACGTCATTGCGGCTGAGCGAGGCGTCCAGCTGGCCAACGCCCAGCGTCCAGTTCTGGATCCCAAGACCCGCGGCAACATCGGTAGTCAGCGATTTCCAGTCAAGCATCTGAATTTCATATTCGGGCAATTTATGCTTCCCTACCCAGAAATCAGCCTCCGGCGCAAACGGCAGGAAGCCCTTCGTCGTCAGGAAGATATCGCTGAACTGGAGGATATTTTCGTTATTGGTATCGCCAAACCATGCGTCGTTATACTGCTCGCCCACGTTGCCATCGAAGGTCACCACGGCGTTAGCCGTTTTGCCGTCCTGGCTATAGACCCGCTGATTGAGGGTCAGGTCAAACCAGCCGCTCATCTCATTACCAAAGCGGCCCAGAGAGCCGGCGGCATAGGTTTGGGACGAGCCGTGGTTAGACGTTCCCCACCCCGAGCGCAGATATCCCTGATAGCTGAAGCCAATATCGTCCTTAACGAATTTGCTGAGATCCTTCATGGTAATACTCTCCACTCTGGCCTTCTTGCCGTCGGTATTGATAACCGCCACCTGCTGCGTCGCCTTCACCTGTGCCGGTGCCGATTTTTCACCGACTTCGTTATTTTCATTGACGATATTTTCAGCCACCGGCGAGGCCGCCGTTGGGTAGCCGGCCGTGACCTTGCGCTGTTCATTCTCCTTAATACTTTTCTGCAGCACGGCCACTTTATCTTTATACGTCGAGAGCTGCGATTGCGTTTTCTGTAATTCTTTTTTATTCGCCGACAGCTCTGATTCCAGCAATTCAAGACGCTGTTCAATCGTTAATTTAGCCGCCACCGTATTGCTTGACGAAATAGCCAGCAGAACGGATAAAGACAATAAGCTAACCTTCAATTTACTTGAATACATAGGGTACCTTTTATATTTTTATAATTTGCCTTCAGCCATGAGGCCGAAGGCAGGTAAAGCCAGAGGGGCGCGCGCTACTGTGCCGCAGCGGCGGTATTCACTTTATTTGACGCAATGACAAACGGTAAGTAAATCAACGTTGATACGGCCAGGCACAGGATCCCAACAAACAGCGCCAGCCAGTTTCCGCCGGTGCCAAAGAAGGCGATCAGCGGGCCCGGCGTGGTCCACGGAACCGCGTAGGCGATTGGCGGAATAAACTCCATGCTGATAAAGAAGTAGCCAATGAGCGAATTAATAAAAGGCACGAAGATAAACGGAATAACCAAAATCGGGTTCAGCACAATCGGTAAGCCAAACATGACCGGTTCGTTAATATTAAACAGCCCGGGAACAAAAGCCATCTTCGCCAGATCGCGATAATCCTTACGCCGGGAGGCAATAAAAATCGCGATCAGCAGGCCCAGCGTCATACCGGAACCGCCGCAGTTAGCGAACGCATCATTGATGCCGGTCCACGTAATCGGATACGGCGCTCCCCACGTACTGCCGTGTGAGGCGGCCCAGGAGAGGTTTTCCAGGTTCGCTTCCGAGAAGATAGTTTCACGAATTGCCGCTACCGTATTCGGACCGTGGATCCCCAGCACCCACAGGAAGTTCGCCACCAGCCCGAGCACCAGAACGGTGACGATATTGGTGCCCATGTCCTTTAGCGGCGCCTGAATCAGGGTATAGATCAGATCGTTAAGACCGTTTGGCGAAATGCGGGTTAACAGGTAGTTGATAATCGAAAAAGAGATCATCACGAAGAAGATAGGCAGCAGCACCTTGAATGAACGCGCCACCGCCGGCGGCACCGCGGCTGGCATACTAATCGTCACTTTCGGATTGCGCGCCAGGCGACAAAATACTTCGCTGGAGATAATGGCGACAATAATCGCCACAAACAGCCCCTGCGGCCCGAGATATTTTGTTGTCAGATAGGCCTGCCCATCGATGATAACGTACGGCGTATAGACCACAAAAAAGGCGCCGATCGCCGTCAGCCCGCACAGCAGATCGTCCTGCTGGTAGCTTATTGCGATATTACGCGCGACAAGAAAGGTAATCAGTATCGCCATAATGTTGACCGAGCCGTTCATTACCGGGGTGAAAATTTGCTGTGCGTCGGCCAAATTCGGAAAGAGCGTTCCCAGATGTAAAATACTGGCGATAAAGCCATCGGGTGAAAGTATCGCGAAATTAATAAGAATAATTAGCGAGCTGGCCATAACGATCGGGAACGATAAAATAAATGCATCCCGAATTGCTGAGACGTGGATCTGAGAGTTTAATTTGATGGCCACCGGCACCAAAATTTTCTCCATACCCCGTTCAAAGCTATCCATAAAACTCATGATTAACCCTTTTCTAATAATTAACGTTCACTAGCGAATCATTGATGAAGGCATTCACATCCGGCGTGCTGGAAATCAATACCCGACCTGCGGGGCGGAGCAATTTTAGCGTAATTACTTGCCTGCCAGCAGTTGTAGGGCATTATCTAAAACGGCGTGGCCATCCATTTGCCCGTAGCTTTTCATATCGATGACCGCTACCGGTATTCTTCCTTGCGCGATTTCCTCTATTTCATTTTTCTGAAAGCGCACCTGAGGCCCTAACAGCACAACGTCAACCTCATTTTTTTTTATTTTTTCCTTGGCTTCAGAAATAGCCAGCGCATTGATATTAGCGGCAATACCAGCCCCCCCGGCGCGATCCTGCATTCGTTTTACCAGCATACTGGTGGACATCCCGGCGGCACACACTAACAATATATTTTTCATATCCCTTACCTTTTCCTGTTCAAGAGGCTCAATTGACGAGCACTGTAATAATTGTTAATTTTCTTATCCGCAGTTTTGATCACAGTTAGCAATGTAAAAGTTGTTCAAAAGCAAAGAAATAAATGAACGTGTTGACGTAACTTCATCGTACAGTGATGACAACATGATGTTTATAAAAGGATTTAAGAGGTTCAAAAGTGGTCTATAAAAACGTAGTTAATTTACTGAAGAACAAAATTAATAGTCCAGCCTATAGCGTCGGAGATCTTCTGCCAGCAGAAAAGGAATTGGCAGAACTTTATAATGTTTCACGCAATACGCTGCGTAAGGCGCTAAAAACGCTGGAGGAGGACGGCTTAATTGAGCGCCGTCATGGATCCGGAACGTGGATCCGAAATAAACATTTTCAGGCTTCCGTTACCCATTTAGACAGTTTTACTGAAATCGCCCGTAATGAAGGTAAAACCCCCTCCAGCCAAATTCTCAAATTTGAATTACAGCCGGCATCAGAGGAAATAGCTAAAGGCTTGCAACTGCAGCACGGAGAACCCGTCTATTATGCTAAAAGACTGCGTTTTATCGACAATATTGCGATGCAATTAGAAGAGACCTGGCTTTCGGCAACGCGCTTTCCGGACCTGACGATTGCCCATATGAAAAAATCGAAGTTTGCCTACATTGAAAATGACTGCGGGGTGAGAATAGACGGATGCTACGAATCGATTGTCCCCATTCTCCCCTCCCCCGAGCTGGCTAAACTGTTACATATCAGCACCAAAGATCCCATCATCCGCATGCAGACCCAGGCGATAGACGAACAGCACCAGCCTATCGACTACTCGATCCTCTATACCAACATGTTTGAGTTTCAGGTGAAGTACTATCTTCCGCGCAAGGCGGCCGGCCCTCACTCACCGAGGGCCGAGCCATAGGCCTACTTGCGTAGTGATACCAGGGTGACGACGATACCCAGCGCGGCGCAGACCGCCGCCGCCAGGAAGACGGACGAGTAGCCCAGAGACGTCGCCAGCAGCCCGGCAAGCGGACCGCTAATACCGTATGAAATATCCTGGAACGCCGCATAGCCCCCCAGCGCGGTGCCCCGCACCTGTGGCGGAACGCGCTTCACCACCTCCACGCCCAGCGACGGGAAGATAAGCGAGCAGCCGCAGCCGGTCAGCGCGGCGCCGGCTAAGGCGACCCAGGCATCCGGCGCCAGCCACAGCAGCGTCAGGCCAGCGGCCTCAATCAGCAGCGAGACCGTCGCCACCTTCACCCCGCCGAAGCGATCGGGCATCCAGCCAAACAGGATGCGCATCAGCACGAAGGCGCCGCCAAAAGCGGTCAACGTAAAGCCGGCCATCGCCCAGCCGTTGCTGGCAAAATAGAGCGAGACGAAGGTACCAATCACCGCAAATCCGACCCCCTGCAGGCCAAGGCCAATCCCCGGACGCCAGATCATACCGACAACGCTCCACAGCGACGGACGCTCGCCGCCGTGCGCCGGAACCTTGCGGACCGTGCCGTTAATGGCGAGGGCAAGGAGCGGCAGCGCCATGGTGACGCAGGCCAGCACCGCAACGCCGTACTGCGTGTAGATCAGCAGCCCCAGCGGGGCGCCGGCCGCCAGCGATCCGTAGATGGCCATTCCGTTCCATGACATGACTTTCCCCGAGCGCGTCGGCCCGACGAGGCCCAGCCCCCAGCTCAGGTTACCGGTTAGCAGCTGGCTTTCGCCAAAGCCAAGGATTAGCCGGCCCAGCACCAGCAGCGCAAATTTCGCTACAATCGATACCGGCAGGAGCGCCGCCAGCAGCCACGCGGCGCCGGCCAGCGCGCAGGCGAGCATCCCCTGCAGCACCGAGCGTTTCGCCCCGTACTGGTCGGCGAGGCGACCGGCGTAGCCTCGCGTCAGAACCGTCGCCAGAAACTGTATTCCAACGGCGATGCCAACCATCGTGTTGCCAAAACCGAGCTCGTGGTGCACAAAAAGAGGGATCACCGGCAGCGGAAGGCCAACGGTCATGTAGGTCAGAAAGACGGAAAACGTAATGCGAAATAGCGAAATATTCGCCGAAGAGGGATTCGTTGTTTTTGTCGCTGCGGACATGCTTTACTCCAGTTCGCAGAGTAAGACGAGGTGAGTGTGCCTCCCTGCGCCAGGCTCTCTCAATAATGCAAAAAAGGGAGCCTGCTGGCTCCCTTTTCAATTACTGACTGACTATGCGTCGTGTTTGCGCATCACCAGGGTGGCGTTGGTGCCGCCAAAACCGAAGCTGTTGGACATCACGGTGGTCAGCGCACGTTCGGTCGGCTTAGTCACGATGTTCAGGCCTGCGGCCTGCTCGTCCATCTCGTCGATGTTGATGCTTGGGGCGATAAAGCCGTGTTCCAGCATCAGCAGAGAGTAGATCGCTTCCTGTACGCCAGCGGCGCCCAGCGAGTGGCCGGTCATCGCTTTCGTTGCGGAGATTGCCGGGCTGTTATCACCGAAGACTTCACGGATTGCGCCCAGCTCTTTCACGTCGCCAACCGGCGTTGAGGTACCGTGGGAGTTCAGGTAATCAATCGGGGTGTCAACGCCCTGCATCGCCATGTGCATGCAGCGGACTGCGCCTTCGCCAGACGGGGCAACCATGTCGGCGCCATCGGACGTTGCGCCGTAGCCGACGATTTCCGCATAGATGTGTGCGCCGCGTGCCAGAGCGTGCTCCAGCTCTTCAACCACAACCATACCGCCGCCGCCAGCGATAACGAAACCGTCGCGGTGCGTATCATAGGTACGGGACGCTTTGTCCGGAGTTTCGTTGTATTTGGTGGACAGCGCGCCCATTGCGTCGAATTCGCAGGCCATTTCCCAGCACAGCTCTTCGCCGCCGCCGGCAAAAACGATATCCTGTTTACCCAGCTGAATCTGCTCTACGGCATTGCCGATACAGTGTGCGGAAGTCGCACAGGCGGAGCTGATAGAGTAGTTGACGCCGTGGATTTTAAACGGCGTGGCCAGGCAGGCAGAAACGGCAGAGGCCATCGCTTTGGTCACCACGTACGGGCCAACGGCCTTCAGGCCGCGCGGGCTACGCATCGCATCTGCGCCAAACACCTGGTATTTTGAAGAGCCGCCGGAACCGGCGATCAGACCGACGCGCGGGTTATTTTGATAAACTTCTTCTTTCAATCCAGCGTCCTCTACGGCCTGCTGCATTGAGAGATAGGCGTAGATGGAGGCATCGTTCATAAAGCGAACCACTTTACGGTCGATCAGACCGGTGGTATCCAGCTTAACGTTGCCCCATACGTGGCTGCGCATACCTGAATCTTGAAATTCCTGAGAGAAAGTGATCCCTGAACGTCCTTCACGCAGAGATGCCAGGACTTCCTGCTGGTTGTTACCGATGCTGGAAACGATGCCCAAGCCAGTAATCACTGCACGTTTCATTCAATACCTCTGTAAGTCGCACTATTTTAAGTTTCGAGTCGCACAATAGCGTACACTTGTACGCCGAACAAGTCCGATCAGCCATTTTGTGTATAAATTTGCGCCTCCCGGCACACATCGTTAAGATCGTTCTACGCCTTGAGATTCGAGTAACTTACGTGAAACAAAACGCCATACAACCTGCCAACCTGGAATTCAACGCTGAGGGTACACCTGTTTCCCGAGATTTCGGCGACGTGTACTTTTCCAATGACAACGGTCTGGAAGAGACCCGCTATGTTTTTCTCGGCGGCAACCGCCTCGGTGAACGCTTTCCTGTTCATTCCCAGTCGCTGTTTGTGGTGGCGGAGAGCGGATTCGGCACCGGCCTCAACTTCCTTACGCTGTGGCAGGCGTTCGACGTTTTTCACCGTGACTACCCCGAAGCTACCCTGCAAAGATTACATTTCATCAGTTTTGAAAAATTTCCGCTCACCGCCGCCGATCTGGCCCTCTCCCACCGGCACTGGCCGGAGCTGGCGCCGTGGGCGGAACAACTGCAGGCCCAGTGGCCGCTGCCCGTTGCCGGCTGCCACCGGCTGCTGCTTGACGACGGACGCGTGACCCTCGATTTATGGTTCGGCGATATCAACGAGCTGACCCTTGAGCTTGATGACTCCCTCAATCAGCAGGTCGATGCCTGGTTTCTCGACGGGTTTGCGCCGGCAAAAAACCCGGATATGTGGACGCCAGAGCTCTTCGCGGCCATGGCCCGGCTGGCAAAACCGGGCGGAACGCTGGCGACCTTCACCTCCGCAGGCTTCGTGCGTCGCGGCCTGCAGGAAGCCGGCTTTACCATGCAGAAGCATAAAGGTTTTGGCCGCAAGCGAGAGATGCTGATCGGCGAGATGAGCCGCGAGCTGAACCTGCCCGCGCGCGCGCCGTGGTTTGCCCGCACCGCCAGCGAAAAACGCGAGGTGGCGATTATCGGCGGCGGGATTGCCAGCGCCCTGCTGTCGCTCGCGCTGCTGCGCCGCGGCTGGCAGGTGACGCTCTATTGCGCCGACGATGCCCCCGCCAAAGGCGCATCCGGCAACCGTCAGGGAGCCCTGTATCCTTTGCTCAGCCAGCACGACCCGGCCCTGACCCGCTTCTTCCCCGCCGCATTTACCTTCGCGCGCAGGATTTACGATGCGCTGCCGGTCACCTTCGACCACCAGTGGTGCGGCGTGACGCAGCTCGCCTGGGATGAGAAAAGCGGGCAAAAAATCGCCCAAATGCTTGAGCTCAATCTACCGGCGGAAATTGCCGCCGCCGTTAGCGCCGAAGCGGTGGCGCAGGCGACCGGCGTCGAGACCGGCTGCGGCGGGATCGCCTATCCCGCAGGAGGCTGGCTCTGCCCGCAGCAGCTGACGGCCGAACTCCTCGCGCTGGCGGCGACCCGAGGGCTGCACGCGCGCTATGGCTTTAAGGTGGAGACGCTCACCGCCGGAGACGACGGCTGGCAGCTGAACCAGAGCCAGCAGCATGCGGTGGTGGTACTGGCGAACGGCCATCAGCTGACAACCTTCAGCCAAACCGCGCAGCTGCCGGCCTATCCGGTGGGCGGCCAGGTTAGCCATATCCCGACGACGCCGGGGCTTTCTCAGCTGCGCCAGGTGCTGTGCTATGACGGCTACCTGACGCCGCAAAACCCGCGGAACCAGCAGCACTGTATCGGAGCCAGCTATCATCGCGGGCAGACGGAAACGGCGTTCAGCGCCGAGGACCAGCGGCAGAACCGTCAGCGCCTGGTAGACTGCTTCCCCGATGCGCAGTGGGCCCAGGAGGTCGATACCAGCGCCAACGAGGCCCGCTGCGGCGTGCGCTGCGCCACCCGCGACCATTTACCGATGGTCGGCAACGTGCCGGACTATGAGGCTACGCTTGCCCGGTACGCTCAGCTTGCCGGGCAGAAGGAGGATGCGCCCTCTGCGCCGGTGCATAGTAATCTTTATCTTCTTGGGGCATTGGGATCGCGCGGGCTGTGCTCCGCGCCGTTAACGGCGGAAATTCTGGCGACACAGATGAGCGGTGAACCGCTGCCAATGGATCGCGAAACGCTGGCGGCGCTCAATCCTAATCGGCTATGGGTAAGAAAACTGCTGAAGGGAAAAGCGGTGAAATAATCCGTTGAGGTAGCCCGGATGGCACTCTCCGGGCTATTCCCCGACCTCGCAACGCGCGGCCAGGGCTATCGAGCAGGCTATTTAGCGTTTTGCCTGCTGATACAATTTATTCCACATATCCTGAACGAGGATCTGGTCCGGCGGCGAAAGCTCTCCCGCGCCGATCGCTTTTTCCAGGCTACGAGTCACCCGGTCACTGATCGCCTGCGGCGAGTGATCGTCTCCGCCTTCCAGCTCGGCTACCGCCAGCGTCAGGTGGCCACGCAGATAGCCGCCGGCAAACAGTTCATCATCGCTGGCGTGGTCTACCATTTCGTCGATTAGCGCCAGAATGCGTGATTCAAACTCCGCGAGCATTGTCTTTCCTCTTCTAGTGTAAAGCGTGGCCTTAGTGCAGGTCTTCCGGCCACGGAAATTGTTCTGCCGTCAGTGGCGGCGTTTGATAATATTTTTGTAATGCCTGAATAAATCGTGCCGGACGTTCCGGGATCCCCTGCTCCAGATAGCTCATGACCTGGGCATGGACCCGCCGCTGAAAGGCAATACGATCGGGCTCGACGTCCCCTTCCAGGTTGTCGCAGCTGACGTTAAACGGGAAGCCCGCCGCCACGCAAAACAGCCACTCAAACGCCTGGGGCTTCACCTCGACGTCTTCAAACTGGCTCTGCGTCATCGCATCCCGACCGTCCGGGCAGTACCAGTAGCCGAAATCAACCTGCTCACGACGCGCTTTCCCGGCAATACACCAGTGCGAAATTTCGTGCAGGCCGCTGGCATAAAAGCCGTGGGCAAAGACGATACGGTTAAAAGGTACGTCGTTATCAGCCGGAAGATAGATCGGTTCGTCATCGCCTTTAATCAGACGGGTATTAAAATCGCCGGCGAAGCAGCCGTCAAAAATAGCGATCAGCTGCTCATAATGGTGTTGCTGTTGCATTAATTCATTCCCAGCCACTGCAGGATTTCCGCCCCGTGGCTGTCATAAAGAAGTTTCGCACTCATCACTGCGGACACGACCACGATCATCGGTCGGATCAGCGATTGCCCTTTGCTCAATACCAGCCGTGAGCCGGCGCGGGCGCCGATAAACTGCCCCGCCATCATCACGAATCCGGTAGCCCAAATCACTTTACCGCCAATAATAAACAGCAGCAGCCCGCCAAGGTTGGAGGTCGCGTTGAGCACCTTCGCATGAGCGGTTGATTTTGCAAGGTTGAACCCCGCCAGGGTGACAAAGGCCAGGGCGTAGAACGAGCCGGCACCCGGGCCGAAGAAGCCGTCATAGAAACCCACGCAGCCGCCGGCGATAAGCGCGAACGGCAGGCCGTACAAGCGACGCTGGCGATCGGCCTCGCCTAATTTTGGCATCAGCAGAAAATAGAGGCCAATCCCGATAATCAGGATCGGCAAAATCTGCCTGAGGATATCGGACTGCACGTGCTGTACCAGCAGCGCACCGCCGGTGGAGCCGATAAAGGTCATCACAATATTAAGCTTCTGATCGGCGAGGTTCACCACCTTGCGGCGGATAAAGTAGAGCGACGCGGAGAGCGAGCCGCCGCAGGCCTGCAGCTTGTTGGTCGCCAGCGCCTGCGCCGGGGGAAGCCCCGCAGCCATCAGCGCCGGGACGGTCAACAGCCCGCCGCCGCCGGCCAGAGAATCGATAAATCCGGCGAGAATAGCGACGAAGAAAAGCACTACCAGCACCGTGGGCGAAACCATAAACAGGTCGATAAAACTATCCATTAAAGAACGTGCTCATCCAGTAGCGCCTGGCAGGAAGGCGGCAGCGGAGGCGGCGTCTTCTTCACAGGAGGGGTTGATCCGGGTTTCGGGGGTTCGAACCAGCTTTGCAGCTCTGCACCGCAGCCGTCGCCGGCAGGCGGCGGCGCCTGCTCTTCGCACTCCAGGCTTCCGGCAGGACAGCGCAGACGAACGTGCATATGCGCACGGTGCTGGAACCACGGGCGAACCTTATGCAGCCAGTCGCGATCGCTTCCGGCATCGAGGCAGAGCTGCTGTTTGATGGCCGGGTTAACGAAGATGCGCGTGACCTCGCTATCTTCCGCCGCCATCTTGATCAGTTGGCTAATTTGCGGGCTCCAGCGCGCCGGGACAACGCGCTTGCCGTCGCCGGAGACCAGGTCCAGCGCCTGCGGCTTCAGCAGCTGCGCCGGGCTCCAGCGCGTCTGCGGCAGCTGGAGGAAAATATCCACGTCCAGGCCGCTCTGATGGCTGGCGTGGCCGCCGTTAAAACGCCCGCCGGCGGGCATGCCCATATCGCCAATCAGCATCGTCCCCATTCCCCGGCTATGCACCTGATTGCTCAGGCGCTGGATAAACCGGACAAGATCGGGGTGGCCGAAATAGCGGCGCTGGTCGGTACGCATCACCTGGTAGTTTACCGAGTTCAGCGGCAGCGCCTGGGCTCCCACAATACAGCCGTTAGCAAAAGCGCCGATAGACTGCGCGCTGCCGCCTATCGGCTGGGTGATTTTTTGCCACGGCGTTGCCGCAGAGCAGGCAGAGCTGGCCACGAGCGCCAGCAGAGCAATAACGGTTTTTTTCATCGATTACCAGCGTGGAATTGATGTCGTCACGTCGCCGTTTTGCGCGCGTTGACGCATAAAGTGATCCATTAACACGATCGCCAGCATCGCTTCCGCGATCGGCACCGCGCGGATCCCCACGCACGGATCGTGCCGCCCTTTGGTGATCATCTCGACTTCTTCGCCAAAGCGGTTAATGGTATGCCCCGGAACGGTGATGCTGGAGGTCGGCTTCAGCGCAATATGCGCAATAATCTGCTGACCGCTGCTGATGCCGCCGAGCACGCCGCCCGCATGGTTGCTCTGGAAACCGGCTTTGGTTATCTCATCGCGGTTTTCGCTGCCGCGCAGCTTAACCACCTCAAAGCCGTCGCCAATCTCAACGCCTTTCACCGCATTGATGCTCATCAGCGCGTGGGCAATGTCGGCATCCAGGCGGTCGAATACCGGCTCACCGAGTCCCGGAGGCACGCCATCGGCTACGACGGTGATTTTTGCGCCAATCGAGTCGCCCTCTTTTTTCAGGCCGCGCATCAGCTCATCAAGCGCTTCAATTTTATCCGGATCGGGACAGAAGAACGGGTTCTGTTCAACCTGCTCCCAGTCTTTAATGGCCAGCGGGATATCTCCCATCTGGGTCAGGCAGCCGCGGATGACGATGCCAAACTTCTCCGCGAGGAACTTCTTGGCGATCGCCCCTGCCGCAACGCGCATCGCGGTCTCGCGCGCCGACGAGCGTCCGCCGCCGCGATAATCGCGCAGACCGTATTTCTGCTCGTAGGTGTAATCCGCGTGGCCGGGACGAAAAACGTCTTTGATCGCGCCGTAGTCCTGCGAACGCTGGTCGGTATTCTCAATCAGCAGGCCAATGCTGGTGCCGGTGGTGACGCCCTCGAATACGCCGGACAGGATCTTAACCTGGTCCGGTTCGCGACGCTGGGTGGTATAGCGCGAGGTGCCGGGACGGCGGCGATCCAGGTCGTGCTGCAGATCGGCTTCGGTCAGCGGGATGCCCGGCGGTACGCCGTCGACGATGCAGCCCAGCGCCAGGCCGTGCGACTCGCCGAAGGTGGTTACGCGAAAGAGTTGTCCAATTGTATTTCCTGCCATCACGGCTCCGTCATATTTGCGTGTTGTTTTTACTTTTAGTCTTTATAAATACCGAAATGCACCCGGGCGGCGATCAGCTGCGGTTTGGTCAGCATAAACACGCCGTCTCCGCCGTTATCGAACTCAAGCCAGGTGAACGGGACATCCGGGTACTGCTCAATCAGATGTACCATGCTGTTACCAACTTCACAAATCAGAATGCCGTCATCGTTGAGGTAATCCGGGGCGCAGGCGAGGATGCGGCGGGTTAACTTCAGACCGTCGCTGCCTGAAGCCAGCCCGAGCACCGGCTCATGGCGATATTCGCCCGGCAGATCGGACATATCTTCTTCGTCGACGTACGGCGGGTTGGTGACGATCAGGTCATACTGCACCTTCGGCAGATCGCGGAACAGATCGGAGCGAATCGGCGTAACCTGATGGATCAGCCCGTGCTCTTCCACGTTTTGTTCGGCGACGGCCAGCGCGTCAGGGGAGATATCCACCGCGTCGACTTCCGCTTGCGGGAAGGCATAGGCGCAGGCGATGGCGATACAGCCGCTGCCGGTGCACATGTCGAGGATATGCTGCGGCTGATGGTCGATCAGTCCGGCAAACTGGTTTTCGATAAGCTCGCCAATCGGCGAGCGCGGCACCAGCACGCGTTCATCGACGTAAAACTCATGGCCGCAGAACCAGGCTTTGTTGGTCAGATAGGCGACAGGAATGCGCTCGTTGACGCGGCGAATCACGCGCTCAACGATGCGGTGCTTTTCACTGGAGGTCAGGCGCGCAATGCGCATGTCTTCCGGGATGTCCAGCGGCAGGTACAGCGAAGGCAGTACCAGCTGCACCGCTTCGTCCCACGGGTTGTCGGTGCCGTGACCGTACCAGATATTCGCCGCGCTGAAGCGGCTTACCGCCCAGCGCAGCATGTCCTGAATGGTCTGCAGCTCATTGACTGCTTCATCAACAAAAATTTTATCCACGCCATCCTCCAGGACACGCTCTACTGTAAATTCGGCGGCTAGTTTGCCACGAAGACGGCGATAAATCAGCATTCTTACGTCAGGCTGAGGGGGAAAAGTACGTTTTGCTTGCCCGGATCTACTCCGGGTCGGGTAAACTAGCGCAAAGAAAAGATGAGAGTGGGCAATGAAAAAGAAAACATCGCTTAGCGTGGAGGATCAGACGCTGTTCCGTCAGCTCATGACCGGCACGCGTAAGATTAAGCAGGACACTATCGTTCACCGCCCGCTGCGCAAGAAAATAACCGAAGTGCCGCCGAAGCGTCTGCTTCAGGAGCAGGCCGACAACAGCCACTACTTTTCGGATGAGTTTCAGCCGCTGCTGAATACCGAGGGGTCGGTAAAATACGTCCGTTCGGACGTGAGCCACTTTGAGTTGAAAAAGCTGCGCCGCGGAGACTATTCGCCCGAGCTGTTTCTTGACCTGCACGGTTTAACCCAGCAGCAGGCAAAGCAGGAGCTGGGCGCGCTGATTGCCGCATGCCGCCGGGAACACGTATTCTGCGCCTGCGTGATGCACGGCCACGGAAAGCATATTCTGAAGCAGCAAACGCCATTATGGCTGGCGCAGCATCCGCATATTATGGCCTTCCATCAGGCGCCAAAAGAGTACGGCGGAGACGCCGCACTGCTGGTGCTGATTGAGATTGAAGAGTGGCAACCGCCGGAGCTTCCGTAATACGTCGGCTCCGGGGGGAGATTAGATAGCTTTCGCCATCTTCAGGTTGCAGGGGCTCATCTGCCAGTTGAATTCGCCCTTGCCGTTGGCATCGAGCGTCACGCAGGCAATGGCCGAGGTCGTGAACATCGGGGGAGTCTCTCCCGGGCAGAGCTCTGAGACGAGGTACCCCACCAGCGGCAGGTGAGAAACGACCAGCGCCGTTGCCACACCCTCATTCGCCAGCGCCTGAAGATAGGCGTTGACCATGCCAACGTCGCCGCACGGCGTCAGCTCCGGCATGACGTCGACGTTCTTCGGCAGGTTCATGCACTCTCTTACGATATCCAGCGTCTGTTCTGCACGCAGATAAGGACTCACAAGAACCCGCTCAATATCCACTTTCTGGCCTTTCAGCCAGGTTGCCATCTGACGAGACTCATCACAACCGCATGCGGTTAATGGACGAACCGAGTCACTGGCTGCATCGAGGGCAGCGTCGCCGTGACGCATGATAAAAACTTGCATATTGCACCGCTTTTGTTAACCAGAAGCACCGTAGTCTTGCCCGCGAAGGTAATACGCAGTCGACTCAGTGGCCGGGCATTGTGCCTGATCCATCCAACGAATGAAACGCTGTTTTTTACCTCAGTGGCGTAAGTATAGTCAATGATTGTTGACAAAACAGCCAATCGACAGCGTCATTCATCGTCGGATTTATCTTCTTTGACCAGAACTTAGGTCGTCCGTTCGCCAGCGGGCCAAAACGTCGCCCCCTGCTCGGCCATGCGCAATAAATTTTCACATGGCGTAAAACGCGGGCCGTACTGAGCGGCCAGACGCTGCAAAATTGCAACCACTTCACCCGCCCCGAATGTATCCATATAGCGGAACGGGCCGCCAAGAAACGGCGGGAAGCCTATACCAAACACGGCGCCGATATCGCCATCGCGGGCGCTGCGAATAACCCGCTCATCGAAGCAGCGCGCCGCTTCATTGAGCATCATCATCACGCAGCGTTCCGCCACCTGCTGCGCCGACAGTCGCGCCTGCGGGGCAGAAATCCCCAGTAGCGAATAAATTGCCGCATCGGGTCGTTTTTTGCTTGTACGCCCTTTTTTCTCATAAAGATAGAAACCGCGGCTATTTTTTCTGCCTTTGCGATCGTCATTCAAGATCGCATTAATGATATTTGCAGGTGGGCTAAAACGTTCTCCCCACGCCGATTCCAGAACGGGAATAATTTTGGTGCCGGTGTCGATACCCACTTCATCAAGCAGCTGGATAGGCCCTACGGGAAAACCGAATTTAACCAGTGCGTTATCGATATGCTCAACGGGCTCACCTTCCATCAGTAAACGCATCGCCTCGTTAATGTAGGGGGCGAGAATGCGGTTGACGTAGAAGCCGGCTTTATCCGCCACCACGATCGGCGTTTTGCCCTGCATTTTTGCCAGCCGGACCACCGTGGCGACGGCCTGCGGGTCCGTATGCTGGTGCGGGATAACCTCCACCAGCGGCATTTTTTCAACCGGGCTGAAATAGTGCAGGCCGATCACCCGCTGAGGCCTGCTGGCCTGCGCCGCGATCCCGGCGATCGGCAGCGACGACGTATTGGAGGCAAAGATCGTCTCCGGGCCACAATGTTGTTCTATTTCGGCAACCATGCGCTGTTTAAGCGCTAAGTCCTCGAATACGGCTTCGATCACCACGTCGCGGTGGGCAAACCCTTGATAATCCGTGGTCCCGGAGATAAGGGCCAGCTGGCGGTCGCGCTCGCTGGCGCGCATATAGCGGCGGCGTACCTGCTTGTCCAGCAGCGCCCAGCTGTACTTCAACGCATGGTTAATCCCGGTGGCCTGAATATCCTTGATTCGCACCGGCAATCCGCCTTTGCTGGCGGTAACGTAAGCTATTCCCCCGCCCATCAGACCGCCGCCGAGAACGGCGACGCTGTTTAAAGGCCCGGCTTCAGCCTCGGCGCCGCGATCTTTTTTCAGCTCGGTGCTGGCAAAGAAAATAGCGCGCAGCGCCTGCGATTGCGGCGTCATCGCCAGCTCGCCGAAGGCTTTCGCCTCCTCGGCGTAGCCGCTGCTGCAGCCATGAGCCAGCCCGTTCTCAATGACCTGCAGAATTTTTCTCGCGGCGGGATAGTTGCCCTGGGTCTTCTGCTGCGTCTTTTTCGCCACCAGGCGAAACAGCAGATTACGCCCTAGCGGGCCGGCAAGAACGCGCTCGCGCATTGGCATATTGCGGCTTGCCGGACGCCCTTTCAGCGCCAGCTCCACCGCCGTTTGCAGTAAAATAGCCTGCGGTACCACATCGTCCACCAGCCCGGCCTTAAGCGCCTGTCTGGCGCGCAGCTGTTTGCCGGTGAGGATCATCTCCAGCGCGCTGCTGACGCCAATCAACCGCGGCAGCCGCTGCGTGCCGCCGGAACCCGGCAGCAAACCCAGCTGCACCTCAGGAAGACCAAGGCGAGTTTTATCATCATCGCTACAGACTCGCCCGTGGCAGGCCAGCGCCAGCTCAAGGCCCCCGCCAAGGCAGGCGCCGTGGATAGCGGCGATTGCCGGAATTGTCAGCCCGTGGAGCTCGGCCATGATCTGCTGCCCCTGACGAGCCAGCGCCTCCGCTTCTTCCGCGCTGGTACAGCGGGCAATCATATTGATATCCGCCCCGGCGATGAAGTTGTCCGGTTTAGCAGAAATAATCACTACGCCGCGCAGGGATTTATTATCGCGGACCTGGCGGATGATAGCCCGAACCTGGCTGCCAAATTCGGCCTTCAGGGTATTCATTTTTTCGCCGGGCGTATCGATGGTAATTACCGCCACGTTGTCCGGACGAATATCGAGAGTAAACGCCGATGCAGGAGTCATTACTCCACCTCCAGAATCATGGCGGCGCCTAAACCGCCCGCCGCACAGGCGGTGACCAGACCAAACCCGCCCCCTCTGCGCCGCAGCTCGTGCAGCGTTTGCGTGATCATCCTCGCGCCGGTCGCCGCAAAAGGATGGCCGTAGGCAATAGAGCCGCCGAGGACGTTAAACTTGCTGTCATCCACTTCGCCAGTGGCCTGCGAGCGGCCAAGCACTTCGCGGGCAAAACGATCGCTTGCCAGACACTTCAGGTTGGCCAGCGTTTGCGCGGCAAAAGCCTCATGCATATCGATAAGGGTTAAATCGGCGAGGGTTAGCCCCGCCCTTTCCAGCGCCAGAGGCGTTGACCACGCCGGCCCCAGCAGCATGTCCTGCTGAACGCCGTTGGCGGTGAAGGCGTAGCTGCGCAGATAGCCCAGCGGGGTTAATCCCAGCTCTTTCGCCCGGGATTCCGTCATCATTATCACCGCCGCGGCGCCGTCGGTTAACGGCGTACTGTTGGCCGCGGTGACCGTGCCGTGCTTGCGATCGAAGGCCGGACGTAACTTTTGGTAATCAGCAAGGGTAGAATTCTTACGAATATTGTTATCGCTTTCTACAGGCTCGCGGAACGGCGGCGCGTAGGCGGTCATCACTTCTGCTGAAAGCTTTCCCTCCTCCCAGGCTTTGGCCGCCAGCTGGTGTGAGCGAAGCGCCAGCGTATCCTGCTGTTCACGGCTGATGCCCCAGCTTTTTGCCATCTGCTCGGCGGTGTCGCCCATCCGCAGCCCGGTCGAGTATTCGGCGACGGCGGGCGGTACCGGTAAAAGATCGCGCAGGCGCAGGCGGGAAAAAAGCTTCAGCCGCTGGCCGAGGGTACGCGCCTTATTGGCATCCACCAGCGTGCGGGCCAGCTTTTTACTTACGCCGATAGGCAGCACCGATGAGGAGTCGGCGCCACCGGCAATGCCCGCGCGGATCGTTCCGGCCATCAGGCTTTCGGCGACGTTGGCGACGGCCTGAAAGCTGGTCGCGCAGGCGCGGCTGACGCTATAGGCATCGGTGTGCACGCTCATGCCGGTGCCGAGCACGATCTCGCGCGCAATATTCGGCGCTTCCGGCATCTGCACCACCTGGCCAAAGACCAGCTGTTCAATAATCTGCGGGGGAATATCGCTGCGAGCCAGCATTTCACTGATGACCATTTTTCCCAAATCAATCGCGGGAACGCCGTGAAATACCGTTGCCTGACGGGCAAACGGAGTACGTAAACCGCTGACGATGGCTATGCGATCGCCCTGACGGGTGACAAGCGGTAGTGCCTGACTCATAACTCTCCCCTGTTAACCGATAAAACCAAGTGGTCTGACCTGATAACAGTTTTAACTAATTTTTTACATTAAGCCAATCGGAGAAGCAAAAAAGTGGGAGCCAAAACACATTGAAAGGAGAAGATGACGCCCCGCAGAAAGGGGGCGTCAGAACGGAATT
Organism: Klebsiella sp. BIGb0149; assembly: GCF_004362605.1. Taxonomy (NCBI): domain Bacteria; kingdom Pseudomonadati; phylum Pseudomonadota; class Gammaproteobacteria; order Enterobacterales; family Enterobacteriaceae; genus Klebsiella; species Klebsiella sp. BIGb0149. The sequence goes on from NZ_SNYG01000002.1 coordinate 980,727, forward strand.
AACGCAGGCCGAGCTGGAAAATCAGGGTTTCCGCTTCGCAGCAGAATACAAAATCGATATCCAGCTGCACGCCGCCTTCAACCTCGGTAAAGGTCGGGGTAATTTTGCACGGATCGGATTCCACGCCGCGGGCTCTTTCGCTCAACGCCGCCAGGGTTTCGTCGGCTTCAGCGCGGTTGGCAAACACGCGGCTGTAAGAGGCGGTGCAATCGGTGTTGTCCATAATGGTGCCAACATCCATACAGCAGCAAACCGGGGTTTCATCTGCACTAACTTTACTCATCGTAGATTTCCTCTGTATATGCACGCAAGGTGCCAGACAATTAATAGGCTTATTTTACGCCCGGGCGAGGAGTGCCTCCAGTCGTTAATGATGACAACGGCGCTAAGTGACCGAAATCACACTTAAAAATGATCCAAAACAAGAATTACCCGAATCAGCCCCCCTGGGCGAAGGCAAATTTGCCGGCTGGATCGCTTTTTTCGTATCACAATTGAAAAATTCCATAAACAAACTTGCAACATATCATCTGGTCAGACCTATACTCAGCGCACTGGTCTGATTTCTCTGTCGTAAAGCAGACCCTACACTTCGCGCTTCTGTTACGGCATGTAACATAGTTTGAATAAAAATAACTCAATGAGGTTATGGGCATGAGCCAGAAAACCCGCTTTACCCAATCTGCCCTCGCAGTGGCTGTAGCACTTGTTTCCACACAGGCCTGGTCAGCAGGCTTTCAGTTAAACGAATTCTCTTCATCAGGCCTGGGTCGCGCCTATTCCGGTGAAGGCGCAATTGCTGACGATGCGGGCAATGCCAGCCGTAACCCGGCATTGATTATGATGTTCGATCGCCCAACCATGTCCGCCGGTGCGATATTTATTGATCCCGACGTGAATATTTCTGGCAAGTCGCCATCCGGCAAAAGTCTGAATGCTGACAATATCGCTCCAACCGCCTGGGTGCCGAATTTACATTACGTTGCCCCGATTAACGATCAGTTTGGTTGGGGAGCTTCAATTACCTCTAACTACGGTCTGGCTACCGAGTACGCCGACGATTATGCTGCCGGGACCATGGGCGGCCAAACAGATTTGACAACTCTCAACCTGAACCTGAGCGGCGCTTATCGCCTTAACGACCACTGGAGTTTTGGTCTTGGCTTTGATGCGGTCTACGCCAAGGCGAAAATTGAACGCTATGCTGGCGATGCCGGTATGCTCGCTGCGGGCCAGATTATGCAGCAGGTGCCGAATTTACCAGCGGCTGCGCGGCCAGCGGCAATTGCCAAAGCGCAGCAGCTCGCAGCGATTCCTGCGGATCAACAGATTGCTCGCTTGAAAGGTGATAAGTGGGGATTTGGCTGGAACGCGGGTATTCTGTATGAAGTGGACAAAAACAACCGCTACGGCCTAACCTACCGGTCTGAAGTTAAAATCGATTTCGACGGCGATTATCGTAGCAATATGAATACGGCTGTGCCGGGCTTCCCTTACCCAACCGGCGGTTCGACAATCCCGGGCTCTCTGACGCTAAACCTGCCAGAAATGTGGGAGGTGTCAGGTTACAACCGCGTCGCGCCAAAATGGGCCGTGCACTATAGCCTTGCTTATACCAGCTGGAGCCAGTTCCAGGAGCTGAAAGCGACCGGTTCCGATGGCCAAACGCTGTTCTATAAAGACGAGAGCTTTAAGGACGCCTACCGTATCGCGCTGGGTACCACCTATTACTACGACGATAACTGGACCTTCCGTAGCGGTATCGCCTTCGATGATAGCCCGGTTCCAGCCTCTAACCGCTCCATCTCCATTCCGGATCAGGACCGTCTGTGGCTGAGCGCGGGTACCACCTACGCCTTCAATAAAGATGCATCCGTAGACGTGGGCGTCTCCTACATGCACGGCCAGCACGTAGAGATCAAAGAAGGTCCTTACACCTTCCGTTCTGAAGGTAAGGCCTGGCTGTACGGCGCAAACTTCAACTACCGCTTCTGATAAGCTGACGGCATAAAAAAAGGGTGAACATCATGTTCACCCTTTTTATTTATATCACCCGATTACTGCGAGTCGATATCTTTCAGATCGCCCTCAATCGCCTGGGCATTCGGATTATCTGCCGGCGTGAGCTTACCGCCGTTGGCGATAAAGTCATGGCGCTGGAAGTAAGCTTCACGCACCAGGATATACGGATCTGAAGACTGGCGCAGCAGGCCATCGGAGTCCAGCAGCTGGGCTCGGGTCTCGACCCCTTCAACCGCCCACTTACCGATAGACATCGGCCAGGTCAGCCAGGAGAGCACCGGATAGAGCCCATCGGCCATATCACCGCCTTCATCACGCAGCGTAAAGCTTCCGTAGAACGGCAGCTGCACGTACGGGCCGTAGCCAACGCCGTAGTGACCCAGAGTGCTACCAAAGCGATGCGGCTCGACGCGCTGCAGCTGCGGGTTCGCCATCCCGGCGACGTCAATCAGGCCGCCCATCCCGAGAATAGTGTTAAGGAAGAAGCGGGTAAAGTGCACCATACCTTTATAGGGATCGCCCTGCAGGAAGTAGTTGGCCATCACCGCCGGTTCTTCAAGGTTGCTGGTAAAGTTACTCAGCCCATTACGCGCCGGCTGTGGGACATAGTCACGCCATGCCACGGCTACCGGACGCAGAACGTACGGGTCCACCACGTTAAAGTTGAAGTTGAACATCGTACGGTTAAACCCTTCAAGCGGGTCTGAACGCCCCTGTGGCGAATCGCCAGGGCTGGAACTGGCACATCCCACCAGCAGTGTGGCGCCGAGCGCAAGCGCCGACAGGCGATAATTCATAGGTGTGTCTCCCTGTTAATTTTGGCTATCGCTGTGGGTCATCCGGGGACTGCAGCCTCCATGAAGATATCGCCCGAAGCAAGGTGCACTCTGGTGCCTGCTTTCAGCATAGCCCTCTTTGGTATAATTGTTGCGTCCTGATTCTATACATATTTTGCAATATTCGTATTGCTATTCTTGCCATTGCACAAAAAATAGGATGTTCACCAGCGCCGTCCGCGAAAAATATCTCTACGCTTATGATAATGAAAAATCATTGAGGGAAACGGCATGACTCCATACCCGGAATCGCCCGATCGCCGCAGCGGTAAAGAAGAGATAGAGGTTGAGAGCGACGAGAAACAGCAGGGCGAGGAAATAGAGGTGGATGAGGATCGTCTCCCCTCTCGCGCCATGGCCACGCATGAGGAGATCCGCCAGGAGGGGCAGAAGGAGCTTGAGCGCGACGGCATGGCTCTGCTTTGGTCAGCGGTCGCTGCGGGCCTGTCGATGGGCGCCTCGCTGGTAGCAAAAGGCATTTTTCACGTGCATCTTACCGACGTAGCGGGCGGGTACCTGCTGGAAAACCTCGGCTACACCTTCGGTTTTATCATCGTTATCATGGCCCGCCAGCAGCTGTTTACCGAGAATACCGTGACCGCCGTGCTGCCAATCATGCATAAGCCGACCCTCGGTAACATCGGCCTGTTATTACGTCTGTGGGGCATCGTGCTGGCGGGCAACCTCATCGGCACGGCCATCGCCGCGTGGGCCTTTGACGTTATGCCCATATTTGACCCTGCCACCCGCGACGCCTTTGAGAAGATCAGCTTCAAGGTCATGCAGAACACGCCGGGCGAAATGTTTGCCAACGCGATTATTTCCGGCTGGCTGGTAGCAACGATGGTGTGGATGTTCCCCGCCGCCGGTGCGGCAAAGATCGTGGTCATAATTATGATGACCTGGCTTATTGCACTCGCCGATACCACTCATATTGTGGTCGGCAGCGTCGAAATATTTTATCTGGTCTTTAACGGCTCGCTGCCGTGGCAGGAGTTTATCTGGCCATTCGCCCTGCCGACGCTGGCTGGCAATATTTGCGGCGGGACGTTTATTTTCGCCCTGCTCAGCCATGCCCAGATCCGTAACGACATCAGTAATGAGAAAAAAGCGCGGGCTAAAGCTAAAAAAACGCGCTAAGTGGCGATAGATTAAGCAGTCAGCCGATAGCGGCTTAACCTATAAGGAAAAAAACGCTATAATCCCGCCGCTTCGTCCCCTTAGTTAAATGGATATAACGAGCCCCTCCTAAGGGCTAGTTGCAGGTTCGATTCCTGCAGGGGACACCATTTTGAGCTCTCCTGATACCTACCGAATTCGATAAACCCCCTGATGGCCGGCAAAAAGCGCTTAACCCTGGGTGTAACGTCTACCCGATTCAGCGCGAATCAACAGGCATTTGGCAAACCGATCCTGTTCAACCTCCGGCAAGCCCCCAAAACTTTCTGCTCGGCCACGCGGGCCATCGGCGGGCGCAGTAGCCATTTGTCTTTTATGGCGTCGGTACTCGGGCGTGTATGCAGCCAGTGGAGCGTGGCATCCAGACCTTCGCTGTCGGCTTTCTCCAGCGCTTCCGGCTCAAGCCCCTGGATATCGTTGTCAGCCATGCTGGTGGCACTGACCGGCTCATCGCGCCAGCCGGACATATCAGCGAGTACTTTTTCATTAATCCAGTTCAGCGTGATCTCATCAGCAAATGGCGCACTGTCGTGTCGTTAAACGCCAGCGTTTCAAGTCCGGTAACCAACAATATACGGACTTTGTGGTGCCAGAAGAAGGCATATCGACGGTGAAGGTGAGTGCGAATTTGTTGACTGATCGTCATAGCAGTAGATACGGGGGCCGCATCTTCGTTTGGTGACACCTTAACATCATCACCCTGCGCACATTGCAGTTCTTTGCTGAAACTACGCTTACCATCAGCGCGAGCACCAAAGAGCAGAAAGATTCCAACTAAGGCCAGAGCAATGCTGGCTGCCACAGTACCACTCAACCAAGCATACCAGGCAGAAGTATGCCTGATGAGTTGTAGCCTTTCAGGCTGCCAGTAAACGATGCCCGCCACAACAATACTGCCGACCATCGTGATTAACGCCAAAAGCCAGAATACAATTTCCGGTTTCTTAAACAGCAAGAGGAATCGCCTCATGCCTCACCCTCCTTAGCGGAAGTCACGGGGGATACAGCCATATTCCCGACCTTTCCATTTTTGTGTTCACGGCATCCCAGTAAATGGTGCGCCAGTTGTTGTATTGATTGTGTGGTAACGGCCGCGGCACGCTCAGAAGTACGGCCTCGCTGCGAATACCGATAGTCCGACATTGACAGGGTTATCCTTGGGTTATTGCCGCCTTTGCTCTATTGGGGAGTAAATTCATATGTGTCGGTATATATCGATGGAATAAACTCAGCCCGGCACGGGCAGGTGCTTCTGCTGTGCAGCGTACCGGCAATACGGCGGCCATGAATAAAATCGTCAGGTAAACCCCCCATGATTTTAAAAAGGCCGGGATGCTTACCACAGGTTACACAGTGCTCCTCGCAGGCCTGCAATCTCCCGAAATGCATGTGATCGGGCATTCCTTCTGTGATCGTCCCACCGCAGCTTGTCTTATCGTCCTGAAACAAAAAATGTCCAACCGCCATCACTCTGCCCTTACTTTTTTACTTTCATCCGTTTCTGTACTTCTGTCTGTGCATAACGCCATTTCCGCTGTCTGCGGCCCCATTCAGCCAGAGCATACAGATCCATTTCTTCCTGTGTCCGACTCCGTTTTAAGATCATTCCCGACAATCAGCACTTAACCGTGGCTTTCAGCCAGGCTATGCTCGCGCAGCTACGGTGTCAGGGTGACTCGCGCGCGGGGTAATAGCCTGTCCCCCTTCCTTACAGCCCTTACAGCGGCAGAACTTCCTGAGGTTTTATGCAAACTCGCAAATGACTCAGGAAGTCTCATCCCTCTTCCGCCAGGCGGCAGTGACCGACAGGAACGCTCATCCCTGCAGGTCACTCAGCCGTATGCAACTACTCCATTCAGGTCCTGACACAGGATACTCAAACTAACTTAGAACCAGGCCTCAAACATGCCGCCGACGTTCAGAGAATCCAGCTGGTCGCTGCTGGTGCCGTTGACCTTAGCGGTATGTTTATTATCCACCTGGCCGCCGGTGACGTAGAAGCGCAGCATCGGCCGGAACTCAGGCCCCATACCAATCGCGATGTTCTGCGACAGCGTCAGCTTCCAGCCCTTGTTGTCGCCACCCCGATCGTAGTCAACGCGCTGATAGCCGGCTTCCAGCCAGGTTGAATGCACGTCGTTCCAGAAATACATCGGGCGCACAATCGCGCCGTAGTTTTTACGGTTATCGGTATTGTCCTTGCCGTTGTCGTAGTCATGGAAGGCCAGCAGGTATTCAACCTGCGCCTGCCGGGTGAACTTATAGTTGCCTTCGAAGCTGGCGTAGATAGCCGTCAGCCCGTCGGTTTTGTTATAGACGCTGTTATCCGCGTTATCGGAATAGCGCAGGATAACCTTGTTCACGCCGCTGTCGTCGCCGTTGGTGTGACTCAACAGCAGGCCGCCCTGCCAGGCATCGAGCTGCGCGTCGTTATCCACCGCTTTTGAATCAAAGCCGTAGTTGGCGTACACCTCAACGTCGATTGGGCCAGCCTTCATATTGTGGATTTTTGACGTCAGCGCGTAGTGGCCGTCATCGCCGGTGTCCGAGCCGCCGGTACAGGTGATGCGCGACGGGTTGGACTCATCGGCCATCACCTCCGGGCTGCAGGACTCAACCTGTGAGACCCCCGCCACGTCAAACTGCACGCCGCCGATATCAAAGTTTTTCACCCCGGCGCCCTGGCCGTCGTGGTTCATCCAGAAGTAGTCGTTGATCCCCTGCTGCGGACGCTGGTGGAAGTCGCGACCGGCCCAGATATAGGCGTTGGGGTTTGATTCGAGGACGTTAGTGACGCCGACGTAGGCCTTTTTCAGGTTAACTTCGTCGCTCCAGTGGTCGAACATAACGTTAATATCCCAGATAGCGCCCTGGCTGCTCTTAAAGGCTTTGGTGATCTGGAATTCGCCGCCGTTGCCTTCGTTGCCGAGACGGCCGATTGCCGACGCGCCGTTGTAGGAGCCGTCGACGCCGACGAACTTCTGGTCACCGGTCTGGAACTGGGCGCCGTAGCGCGCGTAGCCGCTAAACTTCAGGCCGAATGGAATAGCCATATCCGGCGTGGCCGCGGCGGTTTGCGGGTTGGTTTCCAGATCCACCTTCTTCGCAGCGGCGGCATCCATCTTAGCCTGACGGTCGGCCAGCGCTTTATCCACGGCTTTCGCCACAATGGCGTCGATTTGTTCCTGCGTAAATTCTTGTGCCATGACAGAGGAAAGCGGGCACAGCGCGGCAATAACCGCCATGACTAATGGCAGCTTTTTTATATTTTTCATGGTTATCTCAAATTAATTAATTATATTTTCAGACAATAACCATCCCGTTCTGGGGTAAGTTGAAAAGATACCACCAAAACAAGCTGATTTTATTTTTATTTGCGCAGAGGTACAGTTAAATAAATCGGGTAATAGGCTTCTCCCTATTCGATATAATTAAATATCAGCATGGATATCGATGAATAGTCTGTTGCAATAATCCACGCACGAACAAAAATGATGGCGGCCCGACATCTGCACCACGGTCGAGGTCATAGACTGCCGTATTTCGCTTACAGCCTTGCCGCTCTGCCGAGTCTACCGCAGAGCGCCATCGGCATCCCACAGCAAATCTCTGGCATTCTCTATCGCGCGCTAACGTAAGGCGGGCAGCGCTCATCAGCGGCCCCCCTTTCTTCACGACAGTAAGCGGGTATTTCGTTTATTATTTAATTAGAGCGTAACTCCCCTGCGTCCCAGCCATAATCGCCAGTAGCCGTTAACGAATCACCGAGCTCCTGATAAGCAAAATCATAAAAATCTGCGCTGACCTCATAGCCAGAGTAGTCGACTGCCGCCAGGCCAACGAATGCTCCGGTAAAGAACCCACCATAGCTTTGCAGGACATAATCATCTGAAAGTATTGCGGCATCCAGCGTGACCGGAATTTGAGTGAAGCTGATCCCATCAAAGCTATATTCATAGCTGTACGTTTGTTTGCGAACTTTGGTGCGGAACCAGACATACTCGGTACCTTCGGGGATCTTGATGGCATCATCTTTTAAATAAGAGGTGTGTTTTCCGCGATTATTTTCACCTATTTCGATGACTGAGCCATTAATTTCATTCCAGGTGATGAACACAAAGCTCCAGTGACGATCGTTATAGAAATTCGTTAACCCCGCCATTTGTTGATAGCTGAATGGATTAAATTTGACCTTAACCTGGGCATCAAAATAGAAGGCTTGCCAACGTCGGGCAATAAGCGACAGGTCATGGGTATTCGCTAAAGAACCCTGACCAATCAACGTCAGTTTGCCATCGCCTGTGGTACCCATTTTTTTGGTGAACGGAACGCGGAGCGTATTCCAGTTGCGATCGAGGGTCGACGTTGTAAAGGCATCATGCTGACTGTGATCTGTTGCGCTTTCGGTGTAAATGGCATCCTCTGGACCTTCAACAAACGTTTTTCCACCGTGGCCGCCTTCAACGCGCGGCCAGCCCTCTTCATCCCAGTACACTTTTTGGATCGACGTTTCTCTGCCCAGCGTTGACCAGCCGCGAGGATCGTAGACAGACTCGCCTGGACGATTCCACGGACGCGCGCAGAGCGAAGCGTAATACCATTCGCCAGCAGGCGTTGAAACCAAAGAGCCGTGGCCCTGCTTCTGGATGTAGCTGTCCGGCGTATCGACGTTGGTTAGGAAAACTTCTCCCGGTGCCGTGGTAAAACTGTGGGCATCTAAGGTCTTAGAACGCGCGACAACCTCCTGATGGGTGAATACGGTCCCTCCCTGAGCGGCGAAAAGATAGTAATATCCGTTCAGTTTGTAGAGGTGTGGCCCCTCGACAAGCGCAACGGCCGTGCCGCGATAGAGGGTTCGCGCTGTTTCCGGTTTTAACTTTAATGTCCGGGTATCAAGCTCAGTCAACGTAATGCCATCGAAGGGGTGATGATATTCTCGATGGTCCCAGGTTTGCTGAACGATATATTTACGCCCGTCATCGTCATGGAACAGTGAAGCATCGAAGCCAACGCCATTGAGTTTGATAGGATCTGACCATGGACCACGAATATCCGTCGCGGTGGTCAGATAGTTGGTCATATCTTTAAAGGCACCTTCCGTGATTTTCACATCCGTATACACTAGCCAGAATTTGCCATCAGCATGAGAAAGCGCCGGAGCCCAGATGCCACCTGATGAAGGGTTACCTTTCATATCTAACAGCGCGGTTGTGGACAAGGGGCTGGGGAGAAGATCCCAGTGCTGCAGGTCCTTTGACTCATGTAAACGCACGCCAGGGAACCACTCAAATGTAGAGTTTGCGATATAGTAGGTGTCATCTACACGGATAATACTGGGGTCCGCATTAAATCCAGATAACACAGGATTTTGAATAAGAGTCATAACAATCTTCCTTTATATAATTCTCTAATTTAATTTTTTGCAATTTAATTCAAACTTTAGCTATACCCGTACCTCGTCAAGCTGACGGTTGATCTCTGTGACGTTTTTATCTGAGATAGGATAGAGTTGAATGACAATCATCGAAACAACGGATAAAGCAATCGGGATCCAAACCGCTGTCATAATAATTCCATCGATAGCATTGGCACTTTGTTGAGCACCGGTTTCGCTAAAGCCATACGCAGCCAGTAACCACAGTGGAATAGCGCCGCCAATAGTAAACCCAATCTTGAAGAAAAGGCCCATGATCGCATTAATAATCGCCGCATTGCGCTTGCCTGATTTCAATTCGCCATAGGCAATCACTTCAGGGACCAGCGCCCACATAAAGCCCGTAGCCGAGGTTAAGCCCCATTGTTTAATGAACGTGGCGATGTAGGCGAGCCACAGGGCATCATGCATGCCTTCTCGTGACCAAACGTAAGTCAACAATTCACCCACAATAAACATGGCAAGGAAAAGATGGAAGAACCCTTTTTTGCCAAAAAACTTCTTGAGTTTGGGCCAAAAAATAGGGAAGACAATACCCGGAATTGAGGCAACAAGACCAACTGCCCCCATCCATTCTGAATGGCCGACAACAAACTGATTGAAGAAGCCGTTCACCGTATTCATGAAGAACATAAAGGTAAAGGCCAGCATGAAAAACAGCCCCAGAATGACAAGCGGCCGGTTGTTTTTCAGTTCAAGAAATAGATCGGTCGTTTTTACGTTGGCCGTTTGTTCTGCCGTCGCGACCACGCGCTCTTTGGTAAATTTATAACAGAAGAAAAGTGCCGCTGCGCCTAGCACCATATAAACTGAGTACACGCCAAACCACGCGTAATTCGCGGATGGATCGGTATAGTTCCCCATATTGAGTTCAAAGCCAAAAAAACCGGTATCCTTGAGGCTTCGATCTTTGGGTGAAGCAATTTGTACAAACATCGGGAACAGGGTATAGACAAGCAGGTTCGCACTGTTTGCCAACATCATTCGGGTACTGGTCAGTTTATCAATGGACTCAGGATCGCGTGTCAATGACGCGTTAAGAGAACCATAAGGAATATTCACCACTGAATAGACTAAATCCAGTGCCAAATAAATAATAAAGGCAAAAGGAACGGAACCCCGGACGCCAGGAATAGGAGCAAACAGCAATGCGGCAAGAATAACGAGCGGAATACCCGCTCTTAAAAGCCAGGGGCGATATTTGCCAGCACTGGAGCTTCTTCTGTCAACGTAGGTCCCGACCATCGGATCCCAAAAAACGTTAACTATGCGGACAAAAAGAAATATAAACCCGGCCGTTGCGGTGCTGATGGTATTTACCGTCAGCATGTGTAGAGCGAGAAAACCGCCAATTGTACCAAAGACGAGGTTTTGCGCAAAATCCCCCATTCCATAACCAATGCGCTCACCCCGCGTTAATTTGTGGTACTCATCATGCCGACTTGGAATTATGTCTTTACGCATTCTAATCAGGTCTCCGATTGTTTTTGTAAATGTGAAGCACTTTTTGACACAGATAACCGCGGAGAATCTATTGCGTTTTTATATTAATTAGTTACGTTTTTTTACTTTTGTGATCATTAAAACGCAGGGTTTCTTAATCCACGCAACAAAAATATGGCCCTGGTATCCCCCAATGTCCGGGCAGGACGCATGTACTCGACAAAACCAGCATTTTATTTCAGCGCTGATCAGCGCCCTCCGAAAGCTGAATTCTACATGACCGTCAGCGGAGGGAATACATGACTCAACTTTTTGCGATATTGCTCACATTTGAGCAATCTCTTAATCTGCGAATGAAATAACGTAATTGATCAACCGATGATGAAAAATAGAGGATAGCCGCAGCTATTGACCTTTCGCGCCCTGAATGATGGAGTTCATTGTGCAAACTTATTTCGATCGACTCGACGGCGTACGTTTTGCAGCCCCTAAGGCAACAAACCCGCTGGCTTTTCGCCATTGCTGCCCGGATGAAATTGTGCCGGCAAACGGCCGGCAGAGCATCGGCGCTTTGCCGCCTGGTATTGGCACATCTTGTGCTGGAATGGCGCAGAGATGTTTGGCAAAGGTTCTTTTGAACGCCCCTGGCTGAAGGCTGGCGATGCACCAGGCCCGGTGCCGCGTATACTAACGACATCGTGCACGCAACAACCGTTACAGGAGCTTATGGTGTCTTTTACCCACCTGCGCATTGCCCGCCCCGTCACCCGCCTTGAGCACGCATTCAGGATGTATGCCGAGGGCTTAGGTTTACAAAAAATTGCCGATTTCGCGGATCACGACGGCTTCAGCGGGATCATGCTGGGCCGTAAAGATTTACCCTGGCATATCGAATTGACCCTCTGTCATCATCACCCGGTCCGCCCTGCGCAGACGGCGGAAGACTTGTTGGTGCTGTACTACCCCGAACGGGATGAGTGGCAAAGGGCGTGCGCAAAAATGGAGCTGGCCGGGTTTACCCCGGTGAGCTCGTTTAATCCTTACTGGGACGTTAGCGGGCGGACCTTTGCCGATGACGATGGCTATCGGGTGGTCCTGCAGAACAGAGCCTGGTCATCGGTCTAGAATCAACGCGTAGAACCGCTCAGCCCGCACGGTTTGTGCCTCTGTTCAGCAGCGCCAGCGCGACGGCGGCGGAGAGCGCAACGGCAGCCGCGCTCGCCAGATAGACGGCGTTAATGCCCCATTTGCCCGCCAGGGCGCCGGCCAGCGGAGCGGTTACCCCTAAAGAAACATCAAGGAAAGCAACGTACGCCCCCATTGCCAAACTGCGGGTTTGCGGAGGAGCGCGGCGTACGGCTTCCACGCCAAATCCGGGAAAAGCCAGCGAGTAGCCAAATCCGGTAAGCGCCGCGCCAAGGTAGGCCAGGGAGGCCGTATCTGCTCGCCAGATAAACAGCTGACCCACGGCCTCAATCACCACGCAGATCAGCGCAACCCTTGCGCCGCCCAGCCTGTCGGGCAGATGACCGAAGGCAATCCGCGCGGCAATAAAGGCCAGGCCGAAAGCGGTAAAAGCCAGCGACGCGTTACCCCAGCGATGGGCGGTAAACAGCAGCGCGATAAACGCTTCGATAACGCCGAAGCCGACGCTGCACAGGGCGAGGCCTAATCCCGGCTTCCAGACGGCGCTAAGGACGGTATAGAACGAGGTTTTCTCCGTCGCCAGCGGGGCAACGCCGCGGACTCTGGCAATGGCCAGCAGAGCAATAAAGGGGACCAGCAGCACGGCAAGCGACAGGCCAAAGAAGCCGCCCCAGGCGTTAAAGGCCACCCCGAGCGGAGCGCCTGACGCGTAGGCACCGTACATCGCAATCCCGTTCCAGGACATCACTTTCCCGGCGTTTCGCGGGCCCACCAGCCCTATACCCCAGCCCATCGCGCCGGTCACCAGCAGGCTTTCGCCCAGCGCCAGCACGATGCGTCCGGCCAGCAGGATCCACACGCTAACGCCGGGGCTGGTCGTAAACAGCAGCGAGAGCAGATACAGGATCCCGGACCCGGCCGTCACCAGCAGGCCGATAACCATCGCGCGTTTCGCGCCGTGTATATCGGCAAAGTTGCCGGCCCAGGAGCGCGAAAGCAGCGCGGCCACGAACTGCGATCCGATGACCAGCCCCACCACCAGCGTACTCTGCCCCAGCGTACCGTGCAGGTGCAGCGGTAATACTGGCAGCTGCATGCCAATAATCAGGAAACCAATATAAACCGATATCACAATCGGCAGTAAGGTCAGGAACACGGACCTGGCCTGCGGTACGGCGTCAGTCAACGCCGCAGAAGTTTGATTTTGTTGTTCAGTCATAAGTGAATTCATTCAATGCGGGGATAAATAGCGGGCCGAAGGGCGTCCTCCCCTTCGGCTCTTGTGCCCTGTTGCGGGCTCTTTTTCATCTCGTGCGCAGCGAGAGCTCAACGTCATCCGCAAAGGGCACGGACAGGTAACCGTGTTGCGGATCGCGCACGTATTCCAGATATTCGGCGCTGTAGTCGGCATTATCGGCGATGATTAGCGCGCCGGGGCGCAGACGGCTTTCGAGGAGCGCCAAAATCTCCGGATACAGCGCTTTGGCGCCGTCCAGCAGCACCATATCGATGGTCTCCGGCAAATTCTGCGCCAGAGTTTGCAGCGCATCGCCTTCGCGAACATCGACCAGGGCATCAAGCCCGGCCTCTTTCAGGTGCTCGCGGGCCCGCAGCACCTTATTCGGCTCAAACTCGCTGGTTATCAGCAGGCCACCGCCGTTATCCTTTAGCGCGGCGGCCAGATGGAGCGCGGAAATACCAAACGAGGTCCCAAACTCTACAATATGCTGCGCCCGAATGCTGCGAGCCAGCATATAGAGCAACGTCCCGGTCTCCGCGGCGACGGGGAGCCAAAGATCCTTCAGATGACCATAAAGCTCGCGATATTCGGTTTTGCTGGTCATCATCCGCTCGCGGTCGGCGCGAGGAATGCTGGAGAACGCCGCGCTTGCGGCCCCGTTTGCCTGTTTAAACAGGCGTTCTAGTAATGCCGCCAGCGGCGCGGATGTCAGCGTGGTTGACATAATAAATCCTTCAAAAGTTGTGTGGTTTACGCCTGCGGCATAAAATGCGAATGATTCGTCACCTTTTAAAGAATACGATCAATTATTCACATTAACTATTCGCGTTCCGACTCGGGAGAGAAGCGCCATGTCGCCTGCTAAAAGCAAGTTGATTTCATTGAGGAAAAATCCAAAACAGGCCCGTTCAACCGAGCTGGTATCGGCGATTATTCAGGCCGCGCTTCAGGTTTTAGAAAAAGAGGGGGCGGTGCGCTTTACCACCGCGAGGGTGGCTGAAAAGGCGGGAGTGAGCGTCGGGTCGGTATATCAGTATTTTCCCAACAAAGCGGCGATTCTGTTTCGCTTACAAAGCGATGAATGGCAGCAGACAACGACCATGCTCAGCGGGATCCTCGGTAATGCCGATCGTCCTCCGCTCGACCGATTACGCACCCTGGTGCACGCCTTTATCCAGTCGGAGTGCGAAGAGGCGGGACTGCGCCAGGCGCTCAACGACGCCGCCCCGCTCTATCGCGACGCGCCCGAGGCCACAGAAAATAGAACCGCGGCCGATAGCGTCTATCGCCACTTTATTGAGGAAGTCCTTCCCGACGCCTCGGCGGCCAGGCAGCAGCTGGCCTGCGAGCTGTTGACGACAACGCTAAGCTCGGTGGGTAGCGGTTTCTCATCCAGCCCGCGCACGGCCGAAGAAATTAGCCGCTTCTCTGATGCGCTGGCGGATATGTTCAGCGCCTGGCTAAGAGAGTCCGCGCAGGAGGACGCCGCGCGGCGGTAAGGGCAAAGCTCTCTACCTGCAAACCGCCGGCGGGGCGACAAATTTAGCCCGACAGCCCAGGGTTTAGCGCGTACAATGCGGCACCCGGTCTTTCTGACGATAAGGCCCGAGTCTCCCGTTTTCAGACCTGATGCCAGGCGGATAAATGAAGCAAATTACCCTCAGCGATATGCAACAACAGCGCGAAGCGGCGGCGAATTCACCGCGCCTGCGCGCGCACCGTAACTTTCACCCACAATTAAGCGATCCGGTACAGCGTTTAGCCGTTGCGATGGAGCCCGGAACCTACGTTCGCCCCCACCGCCACCCGCACACCTTTGAGCTGCTGCTACCGCTTAGCGGACGCTTTTTGGTATTGAATTTTGATGACCAGGGCTACGTCACCCGCCGGGTGATTTTAGGGGAAGAGTGCACGGCGCTGGAGATGGATGCCGGGACCTGGCATGCGGTACTCTCGTTAGATCCCGGCGGGATTATTTTCGAAGTGAAACACGGCGGCTATCGGCCGGTGGCGGCCGAGGATTATGTCTCCTGGGCGCCGGCTGAAGGCGACGCGGGCACCGCAGAGCTGATGGCGTGGTACCGCCAGGCGCAGGTTGGCGACGGCGCTTTTACCTTCTAGAAACGCCGGCTCCTCAGACAAGACGCCTTCAGCCGACACACGGCAGGCGGCGTCCTTACCGCAGCGTACTTCGTGAAAAATTAAGAAAAAACAAAAACCAACCCGCGTACCCGCCCAACCTGGTATATATTCAAAAAACGCTTTTCTGCGTTCATTTCACCGCCGCTAGCCATTTTTGGAATATGGATGAAACCCTATCTCAGCCCGGTCGCCGTACTTTGCACGTTATGTTTATCTTGCACCTATGCCAGCGCCGAGGTTGATCTGGGCTCTATCGATATTTTCTCGGCAAATAACCCCAATAGTCCGGTACCCAAAGGGTTCGTGCTGGGTGCCGCCGCCATCAGCGGCACCGCGCGCTACGAAAAGCAGGATAACGATACGCACCTGATCCCCGGCGGGCTCTATTTTGGCGACCGCTTTATCTACCTTGGCGATCGCGCCCGCTACTATTTTCATATCGATGACACGGTGGCGGCCTACGGCTACGGCCGCTGGCGTTTTGGTAATTTAGATCCCAGCGATAGCGATGCGTTCAGCGGAATGGAAAAGCGCAAGGGAGAGTTTGAAGCGGGGATCGGCGCGACGCTGATCGCCCCGTATGCGCTGCTCAGCGCACGCATTAGCTCCGACGTCACCGGTCGCAGCGACGGGCAGGAGCTGCTTTTATGGGCCGACTTCCCCATCATCAAAAACAATCTGCTGATCATGCCGGGGATGGGGCTGATGATCCGCAGTAAAAATATGGCGAACTACTATTTTGGCGGCGTCTCGTCCGCGGAAGCTATCGACCAGCGCCAGCAGTGGGACACCGGCACAACCGTTTCGCCGATGGCGGCCATTGTCACCAGCTACCGCTTTAGCCCCCACTGGGTTGGGATGTTCGCGGCTAACTACGAGCTCTACGATAAGGACATCGCCGACAGCCCTATCGTCCAGCACAGCGGCGAGCTGTACGGTATTCTCGCCGTCGGCTACACCTGGTAAGCCCCCGCTACCGCCCCTCTCCTTCAGCGTTCAGCCCTGCGGCCACCTCCAGCGCCATGGCGCTAAACGCCCGTGCGGCCGCGCTCTGCCAGGCATCCTTATGCTGCAGCAGGCAGGCCGTTCTTTCCAGCAGCGCCGGCATTAGCTCAATGGCCACCAGATCGTCGCGCTCCCGCACAACGGCAGCCGGAAGCAGGGTCGATAGCGGCGTACGCTGGATAACGGTCAGTACCGCGCTAATCGAGTTCGCCTCCATCCGAACCTGCGGCTCAATCCCGTACCGGCGGCAATAGCGATCGATCCGCTCCCGGGTCGCAAACTCTCCGCTAAGCAAGATCAGCGACTCCTGGCTCAGCGCTTCCCGCTCCACCCGCCGCTGCGCCGCCAGCGGATGGTGGCGGCCCACCACCAGCGCCAGCGTTTCCGTCAGCAAAGGGCGGGACAGGATATCTCGCGAGCCGCCACCGTCAAAGGCAATACCAAGATCCAGCTCATCGTTGCGCAGCAGGGCTTCCATTCGATCCTGATCCATTTCGCGCAGGGTCAGCGAGATATTGGGGTAGCGCTGATAAAAAGAGCCCACCAGCGGCCCCATAAAATAGGTCGTAAAGGTCGGCATCATCGCCACCCGCAGCGTCCCTCGCTGAAGGTCCTCCACGTCGTGGATGGCGCGCTTTCCCTCGGCTAAATCCTGCAGCGCCCGGCGCGCATAGATCAGCCACACCTCCCCGGCATCCGTTAAGCGGATGCTGCGCGCGCTGCGGTCAAAAAGCTGGGCCCCCAGCGTCTCTTCGAGCTGGCGGATCTGCTGCGATAGCGCCGGCTGCGAGATATGGAGCGCCGTTGCGGCGCGCGTAAAGCCGCGATGTTCGGCAACCGCCAGAAAACAGGTGAGATGACGCAGCAGCATGCCGGTATCCATAAGCAATTCAAATTGAACTCATCATAAATAAGTCTTTTAACTTATGGAATAAGATACGTAACCTGTCGGCACCTTTAATCCCGGCGCTTTCCCCGCGCGCCGCGTCCCTATTTGCAGGAGCCTTTATGCCCATCGAGGTTAACGTTGTTCAGCATGCGTCCGTCGGCCGCCCTGGCCCGCATCCGCAGCGGGCAGGCGGGTCGCTATGAGCCACGCGGCGCGCGGCCGGCTGATGCTGCTGGTACTGGTCCTCGTCGGCATCAATATGCGCCCCCTGCTGACCTCAATCGGCCCCCTGCTTCCTCAGCTGCAGCAGGCCAGCGGTATGAGCTTTACCCTCGTTTCGCTACTCACCGCCATCCCGGTCGTCGCGATGGGCGCGCTGGCGCTGGCCAGCCCGTGGATTGACCGGCGCCTCAGCGAAAACCGGGGGATCGCGCTGAGCCTGCTGGCAATCGCCGCCGGCGCGCTGCTTCGCGAGCTCGCTCCGCGCAGCGGGC
The DNA here is from genome assembly GCF_004362605.1 of Klebsiella sp. BIGb0149. Classification (NCBI taxonomy): domain Bacteria; kingdom Pseudomonadati; phylum Pseudomonadota; class Gammaproteobacteria; order Enterobacterales; family Enterobacteriaceae; genus Klebsiella; species Klebsiella sp. BIGb0149. The sequence continues at coordinate 998,557 of NZ_SNYG01000002.1, forward strand.
TGCTGCTGAGCAGCGCCCTGCTCGGGGGGATCGGCATCGGTATTATTCAGGCGACGATCCCGCGAGTGATAAAACGCCGCTTCCCGCAGCATACGCCCCAGGTGATGGGGCTATGGTCAGCGGCGCTGATGGGCGGCGGCGGTCTCGGTGCGGCCTTGACGCCGTGGCTGGCGCAGCGCAGCGCCGTCTGGTACCACGCCCTGGCCTGGTGGACGCTGCCCGCGGTGCTGGCGCTCCTCGGCTGGTGGTCCGTTAACCGCGCGCCCGCGCGGGAAGCGCCTTTCGCCTCAGCGACGCCGGAAACCGCTATTTTCCGCCGCCGTCGCGCCTGGACGCTCGGGCTGTACTTCGGCCTCATTAACGGCGGCTACGCCAGCCTGATCGCCTGGCTGCCGCCCTACTACATGCAGTCAGGCTACAGCGCGCAGCTTAGCGGCACCCTGCTGGCCGTGATGACGCTGGGCCAAACCGCCGGCGCCCTGCTGCTGCCGATGCTGGCCCGGCATGAGGATCGGCGCAAATTGCTGATGCTGACGCTGCTGCTGCAGCTGATTGGCTTCTGCGGGTTTATCTGGCTGCCGCTGTACCTGCCGCAGCTGTGGGCGATAAGCTGCGGGGTTGGTTTAGGCGGCGCCTTTCCGCTGTGCCTGGTGCTGGCGCTCGACCACTCCCGACATCCGGCGATTGCCGGACGGCTGGTGGCCTTTATGCAGGGAATTGGCTTTATCGTCGCCGGCCTCTCGCCATGGCTATCGGGCCTGCTGCGCAGCCTGAGCGGGAATTACGTGCTGGACTGGGCCTTTCACGCCGTCTGCGTGGCGCTCCTGATGGTGATAACGCTGCGTTTTGTGCCGGCACGCTACCCGCATGAGTGGCGAAAAACGCCGCTGACTGGCGATCGGGCGCGATAACGTCAGGTGCGGAAGGGCCGCTTTCGCACCCTTCCCGCAGAGAAAAAAGCCAAAAATCAAACCGCTACCCGCGTTAAAACTATCGCCGCCAATTGCCTTCGCCAGAATCGTATTTATTACCGAGTGAAATTAATGTGTCGCCGAATCACGACACTCGTAAGTAACTAAAAATTAATAAAAAAATGCCTCTTGTTTCCCCCATTTTTTAGGCGTACATTAGCGCCAGCTGGAGCAGTTACAGCCTGTAATTCCGAACCGCCGCAGCCGCCAGAAGCCTCTGGTTTTTCCTGCGACAGTTCATGGAAAACAATGAAAACAAAATTCGTTTGGCGTTTCGCCGAGAATGCGGAGTAATGAGACGTGAAATACTTTTTTATGGGCGTGTCTTTTATGGTCATCGTTTGGGCCGGCACCTTTGCCCTGATGATCTAAGCAGCGTGAAGAGTTAAAAGAAAGGGAGCCGGCGGCTCCCTTTTTTTATTCCTGTTTTTATTCCCGCACTTATTCCTGGCCTTCGCCCGCCGTCTTGCCCGCGGCAGGAAGCAGTCCGTCGGCGCGGAACATCGATTTTATGCCGCGAATAGCCTGACGGATGCGATCGCGGTTTTCAATCAGGGCGAAGCGCACGTGGGTGTCGCCGTAGTCGCCAAAGCCGATGCCCGGCGATACGCACACTTTGGCATCCTGAAGCAGCTTTTTGGCGAACTCCAGCGATCCCATCGCCGCATAGTGCTCAGGGATCTTTGCCCACACGTACATGGACGCTTTCGGGCACTCCACCATCCAGCCCGCTTCGTGCAGCCCCTTAACCAGCACATCGCGACGGCGCTTGTACTGCTCCGCAATATCGCGCACGCACTGCTGATCGCCTTCCAGGGCGGCGATGGCCGCCACCTGCAGCGGAGTGAAGGTGCCGTAATCGTGGTAGCTTTTAATTCGCGCCAGCGCGTTGACCAGCGTTTTGTTGCCGACCATAAAGCCGATGCGCCAGCCGGCCATATTGTAACTTTTCGACAGCGTGAAGAACTCAACCGCCACGTCGCGCGCGCCGGGTACTTCCATAATGGAAGGCGCCTTCCAGCCGTCATAGACAATATCGGCATAGGCCAGGTCATGCACCACCAGCACGTCGTAGCGCTTGGCCAGCGCCACCACTTTTTCAAAGAACTCCAGCTCGACGCACTGCGCGGTCGGGTTAGAAGGGAAGCCAAGGATCATCATCTTCGGCTTCGGATAGCTTTCGCGGATCGCGCGTTCCAGCTCGTTGAAGAAATCAACGCCTTCCACCAGCGGCACCGAACGCACCTGGGCGCCGGCAATCACCGCGCCGTAAATATGAATAGGGTAGCTGGGATTAGGCACCAGCACCGTGTCCCCGTGATCCAGCGTCGCCAGCATCAGATGCGCCAGCCCCTCTTTCGAGCCGATAGTCACAATGGCTTCCGATTCCGGGTCAATCTCGACGTTATAGCGATCCTGATACCAGCGCGAGATAGCCCGGCGCAGGCGTGGAATGCCGCGAGAGGTCGAGTAGCCGTGGGTATCCGGGCGTTGGGCAACGGTGCACAGTTTTTCAACGATATGCGGCGGCGTCGCGCCGTCCGGGTTGCCCATGCTGAAATCGATAATATCTTCGCCGCGCCGACGCGCAGCCATTTTCAGTTCAGCGGTAATGTTAAAAACGTACGGGGGGAGACGATCGATACGCGTAAAGCGGCGTTCAGGACTGAATTCAGCCATAGATTCCTCGGATTAACGTGAGCGCCCGGACCGTCCGAGCGACGCTGCCGCTGTTGCGACACGTTAAGAAAATAACCCGAAAAAATTCACGCTGTCGAGAGGGCAGAGAAAAAATAAAATCTGGCACAAAAAACGGGTACTCGTTCCAGTAAATACGGCAGCGGCGGATCCGGATTTAGCCAATACGATCGTTGAAAGTAACATCTTAATATCTTTTATATTACCTGATTTTAGCCGCAGGACTCTCGCCTTCGCGGCCGCCCGCCGTTTGCTGAAGATCCCCTTTTAAACGTGTGCCTGTTCCCTATTATTGTCTGCGGCTGGCCTTCTGGGGCGAGGTTTTTTATCATAGCGTTTTCCCGCGAATGACACGGCGCCTCCATGCACGAAATATTCACCATGCTGCTCGCAGTTTTTGACCGCGCGGCACTGATGCTGATTTGTCTTTTTTTCCTTATCCGCCTGCGGCTGTTTCGCGAACTGCTGCATAAATCTGCCCATACGCCGAAGGAGCTGCTGGCCGTCACCGCCATCTTCTCCCTGTTTGCCCTGTTCAGTACCTGGTCAGGCGTACCGGTGGAGGGTTCGCTGGTCAACGTGCGCATCATTGCGGTGATGTCCGGCGGCATCCTGTTTGGCCCGTGGGTCGGCGCCATCGTTGGCGTCATTGCCGGGGTGCACCGCTACCTGATCGATATCGACGGCGTTACCGCCATCCCCTGCTTTATCACCAGCATCATCGCCGGGCTATTGTCCGGACTGATCGGCCGCAGGGTGCCCAAGGCCCAGCGCTGGAAGGCCGGGATCCTCGCCGGGATGCTCTGCGAAACGCTGACCATGATCCTCGTGGTGCTGTGGGCGCCCTCCTTTTCACTGGGCCTCGATATCGTCTCGAAAATCGGTATTCCGATGATCCTCGGCAGCGTCAGTATCGGTTTTATCGTCCTGCTGGTGCAGAGCGTCGAGGGAGAAAAAGAGGCCAGCGCCGCGCGCCAGGCCAAGCTGGCGCTGGATATTGCCAACAAAACGCTGCCGCTGTTTCGCCACGTTAACAGCGAGTCGCTCCGCCAGGTCTGCGACATTATCCGCCGTGATATCAACGCCGATGCGGTGGCGATCACCACCACCGATCGGGTGCTGGCCTACGTTGGCTTTGGCGAGGGCAACTATCACGACCGCGACAACGCCATTAGCCCCACCACTCGCCAGGCGATTGAGAGTGGAAAAATTATCATCAAGAACAACGATGAGGCGTACAGAACTCCGGAAATTCACTCGATGCTGGTGATCCCATTGCGGGAAAAAGGCGTCGTCACCGGGACGCTGAAAATCTACTACTGCCACGCGCACCGCATCACTTCGTCGCTGCAGGAGATGGCGATAGGCCTGTCGCAAATTATCTCCACCCAGCTGGAGGTCTCCCGCGCGGAGCAGCTGCGGGAAATGGCCAACAGGGCCGAGCTGCGCGCGCTGCAGAGTAAAATCAATCCGCACTTTCTCTTCAACGCGCTCAACGCCATTTCGTCATCGATTCGCATGAATCCGGATACCGCGCGTCAGCTTATTTTTAATTTATCGCGCTATTTACGCTATAACATTGAATTAAAAGACGACGAGCAGATTGATATTAAAAGGGAGCTGTACCAAATCAAGGACTACATTGCCATTGAACAGGCGCGCTTCGGCGACAAGCTCACCGTTATCTATGATATCGATGATGAAGTCAGCTGCGTCATTCCCAGCCTGCTGATCCAGCCGCTGGTAGAAAATGCGATTGTTCACGGGATCCAGCCCTGCAAGGGAAAAGGCGTGGTCACGATTGGCATCAACGAGTGTGGGAACCGGGTACGGATTAGCGTCCGTGATACCGGCAACGGCATCGATCCGGCCGTCGTCGCCCGGGTGGAGGCCGATGAAATGCCGGGGAATAAAATCGGCCTGCTCAACGTTCACCATCGGGTCAAACTGCTGTACGGTGAAGGGCTGCATATCAGGCGCATGACCCCGGGTACGGAGATCACCTTCTACGTGCCCAACCGCAACGCCCCTCAGCCTACGCCGATGTCGCTGCTGCCATGAGCGGAGAAAAAATGAAAGTCATCATCGTTGAGGACGAGTTCCCGGCGCAACAGGAGCTGACCTGGCTGATTAACACCCACAGCCAGATGGAGATTGTCGGTACCTTTGACGACGGGCTGGACGTGCTGAAGTTTCTGCAGCACAACAGGGTTGATGCCATTTTTCTCGACATCAACATCCCCTCGCTGGACGGCGTTCTGCTGGCGCAGAACATCAGCCAGTTTGCCCACAAGCCGTTTATTGTGTTTATCACCGCCTGGAAAGAGCACGCCGTAGAGGCATTTGAGCTGGAGGCGTTCGATTACATCCTCAAGCCCTATCAGGAATCACGCATTATCAACATGCTGCAGAAGCTAAGCAGCGCCTGGCAACAGCAGCAGCTTCCGGCGGCCAGCGCCAGCGCGGCGCCGAACCCGCAGCGGGAAAACGACACCATCAATCTGATCAAAGACGAGCGGATTATCGTCACCAGCATTCACGATATCTACTACGCGGAAGCGCATGAAAAAATGACGTTTGTCTATACCCGGCGGGAGTCGTTCGTGATGCCGATGAACATTACGGAGTTTTGCGCCAAACTGCCGCCGGCGCACTTCTTCCGCTGCCACCGCTCCTACTGCGTCAATCTGAACAAAATTCGCGAAATTGAGCCGTGGTTTAATAACACCTACGTTCTGCGGCTGCGGGATCTGGAGTTTCAGGTGCCGGTGAGCCGCAGCAAGGTCAAAGAGTTCCGCCAGCTGATGCACCTGTAGCCGGCGCTTATCCGGGCCCGAGGGCCCGGAGGCGTGGTTTAGAGGATTTGGCCGAGCGTCTGGCGTAAATGCGCGCCGGATCCCAGCAGCCCCGGATTGTCATGGACAATCAGGTACACCGGAATATCCTGCACGAAGGCTTTAAAGCGCCCTTTATCTTCAAAACCGCCGCGGAAGCCGGACGCCTTAAAGAATTCGAGGAAGCGCGGCACGATACCGCCCGCAATATACACGCCGCCAAAGGTCGCCAGCGTCAGCGCCAGGTTGCCGCCAAAACGGCCCATGATCACGCAGAACAGCGACAGCGCGCGGCGGCAGTCGGTGCAGGAGTCGGCAAGCGCGCGTTCGGTCACGTCTTTCGGCTGCAGATTTTCCGGTAAACGACCGTCAGATTTCACTATCGCGCGATAGAGGTATACCAGACCCGGGCCTGAGAGCACGCGTTCGGCGGAAACGTGTCCCAGCTCGGCGCGCAGCTCTTCCAGAATAATGCCCTCTTCTTCGCTGTTCGGCGCGAAGTCGACGTGGCCGCCCTCGCCCGGCAGGCTGACCCAGCGTTTATCAACGTGGACCAGATGCGCCACGCCGAGGCCGGTCCCCGCGCCATAGACGGCGATAGGTTTCCCCTCTACCGGCGCCGTGCCGCCAAACTGAATCAGGTGCTCGACTTTTAGCATCGGAATCGCCATTGATACCGCCGTGAAATCGTTGATGATTTCCAGATGGGCGAACCCGAGGTTGCTTTTCATTTCGGCGATGGAAAACGCCCAGGTATGGTTGGTCATCGCCACCCAGTCGCCGGTGATCGGGCAGGCAATAGCAATGCAGCCGTCCTCGACGTCGACGCTGTGCTCGTCGAGATAGACGCGAACGACGGCTTCGAGACTGGGATAATCGAGCCCGGAATAGGTTTTGGCGCGGGAGATCTCCCCGTTCGCCATATCACATAATGCCAGTCGGGCATTGGTTCCGCCGACATCCCCTACTAAAGCAAATTTTGTCATTCCGTTACGGCTCCACTAAAGTCAAAATGATTCTTTTGGCACACTGTAAATTCATGATGCCCTAACAACAACGACCAACGTATAAGCGCCCACAGTTTAGCGACCTATATCACACTTAGGCTGTAATCTGTGCAAAATGGTTTATCTCGCGCCGCTGCGATCGTCAGGCATAGCCTTAAGTTTATCGTTTCAGCACCATTTGCATCGACGCTCTCCTGGCGCGAAGGCAAAGTAGTGCTCCGCAACCTGCATAAGGAAATTTTCATGCTGCATCCGCGCGCCAGAACAATGCTGTTGCTATCGGTCCCGGCGGTTATCATCGGGATTGCGTCCAGCCTGGTATTGATTGTGACGATGAAGGTTGCGAGCGTCCTGCAGAATATCCTCTGGAGCGTTTTGCCGCTGAGCCTCGGCCTTAACGCCGGCGGGCATCTCTGGACCATTGCCATTCTGACGCTCACCGGCATTGCCGTCGGTCTGGTTATCCGCTTTAGCCCAGGCCACGCCGGGCCCGACCCGGCGGCTGAATCGCTGGTCGGCGCGCCGGTCAGCACCAGCGCCCTGCCGGGGCTGATTGCCGCGCTCATTTTAGGCCTCGCGGGCGGCGTCAGCCTTGGGCCAGAACACCCCATCATGGTGGTCAATATCGCCCTGGCGGTGGCCATAGGTTCGCGCCTCTTTCCCCGCGTCAGCTCGCTTGACTGGACGATCCTCGCCGCCTCCGGGACTATCGGCGCCCTGTTTGGCACGCCGGTTGCCGCCGCGCTGATCTTTTCGCAAACCCTTAACGGCAGCAACGACGTCCCGCTGTGGGACCGCCTTTTTGCCCCGCTGCTGGCGGCGGCGGCCGGCGCCCTGACAACCAGCCTGTTCTTCAACCCCCACTTCTCGCTACCGATCCCGCACTATCCGCAGATGCAGCTGGTGGATATCTTTAGCGGCGCGGTGGTCACGCTGATCGCGATTGCCGTAGGCATGGTTGCCGTCTGGTGCTTGCCGCGCCTGCATGCGCTGATGCACCGCCTGAAAAGCCCCGTTTTAACGCTCGGGATCGGCGGTTTGCTGCTCGGCATTCTCGGAACCGTCGGCGGGCATATCACCCTGTTTAAAGGGCTGGATGAGATGCAGCAAATGGCGTTCAGCCAGACCCTGAGCGGCGGCGACTTTATGCTGATTGCGCTGGTGAAGCTGGCGGCGCTGACGATCGCTGCCGCCAGCGGCTTTCGCGGCGGGCGAATTTTCCCGGCGGTCTTCGTCGGCGTGGCGCTGGGCCTGATGCTGCACGCGCACGTTGACGCCGTCCCGGCGGCGATTACGGTTTCCTGCGCGATTCTCGGAATGACGCTGGTGGTCACCCGTGACGGCTGGCTGAGCCTGTTTATGGCCGCCGTCGTGGTGCCGGACACCACGCTGCTGCCGCTGCTGTGCATGGTGATGCTCCCGGCCTGGCTGCTGCTGGCCGGGAAGCCGCTGATGATGATTAAACGACGCCCCGACTAAACGCGGCTGTTGCGCTCCTCAAGAGCCTCGGTCACCGCCCGCAAAAAGTCGGGGATATCCATTTTTGGCAGCATCACCTCGACCAGCGTCAGCCGGTCGGAGGCCAGGCTGTCGTTCATCGCCTCCTTCAGCTCCGCGGTGCGCGTCACGCGCCAGCAGCGCGAAGGAACGTCGGGGGCAAACGCCTCCGGAAGGCGGTTCCAGTCCCAGAGGGCGATATCGTTATAGCGCTGCTCCGGCCCGTGGATCGCCCGCTCAACCGTATAGCCTTCGTTGTTAAGCAGCAGTATGAGCGGCCGCTGCTTGTCGCGCAGCATCGAGCCCATCTCCTGGATCGTGAGCTGCGCTGCGCCATCGCCGATAATCAATACCACCCTTCGATCCGGCGCGGCGGTCTGCGCGCCGTAGGCCGCCGGCAGCGTAAAGCCTATCGACCCCCACAGCGGCTGAACCAGCAGCGTCGCATCCGAGGGCAGCCTCAGCGCCGCGACGCCGAATGCCGCAGTTCCCTGATCGGCGAGAATAATATCCCCCGGCCTCAGCTGCTCCTGTACGGTGCTCCAGAAGCTTTTTTGCGTCAGCGTGCCGCCGGTAGCGCCGCCAACCTCCGGCAGCGAGACCGGCGGCAGCGTCCACTCCGCCGCCAGGCTGGCGGAGAGCCCGATCAGGACCGCCAGCGCCTGATCCATCGGGATCCGACTAAACCAGCGCTCCCCTACCCTGACGGCGAACGGCTGGATCTCAATGGTGCGCTCGGGCGGTAAATGCTGGGTAAATCCGGCGGTAATGGTGTCGGTAAAGCGCGTGCCGACGCAGATGATGGTATCGGCGTTTTCAATGGTCTCGCGAGTTTGGGGCGCGCTGGCGATGCCGCTGTAGGTCCCGACAAAACCGGGATTCTGCTCGTCAAAGAGCCCCTTGCCCATCAGCATGGTGGCGTGAGCGATCGGCGTTTTTTCGACCCAGGTTCTTAGCGTTTCCTGTAGGCCATAGCGCTGGGCGAGAAAATCCGCCAGCAGCGATACCCGCCGGCTGCCCCGCAGCAGCTGTCCCGCATACTCCTGAAAGCCGGCCAGCTGATTCTCGTCCGCCGGCGGACCCTCAATCACCAGACGACGCGCGGGCGGCGTGGCGCTGGCCCTTGCGACGTCGGCGGGCAGCATTAAATAGCCGGGGCGATGGTGGGCCAGCATTTCGCTGAGGACGCGATCGATTTCATGGCAGGCGTTGCCCGCCGTCAGGGTGGCCTGAGTGCAGGTAATCTGCTCGCTCATGCGCGCAAAATGGGTAAAGTCGCCGTCCCCCAGCGTGTGGTGCAGCAGCTCCCCCCGCTGCTGGGCGCCGCTGCAGGGGGCGCCCACGATATGCAGAACCGGGACGTGTTCGGCATAGCTGCCCGCCACGCCGTTAAGCGCGCTCAGCTCGCCAACGCCGTAGGTCGTCAGCAGCGCGCCGGCGCCCTTAATACGCGCATAGCCGTCGGCCGCATAGGCGGCGTTCAGTTCGTTCGCGCAGCCGACCCATCCCAGCGCCTCATGCGCAATCACACGATCGAGGAACTGCAGGTTGTAATCTCCCGGTACGCCAAACAAGCGGTCTATGCCGCAATCTACAAGGCGATCCAGCAGATAATCGCCAATCGTGTAAGTCGGTTGCATAGCCATACTCCTCATCCCGTGCAGGTAATTTGAGTATTGAATAAGCGATCGAACTGTCCAGATTGTGTCGAATATATGAGGTGGAAAGCAAAATTTACGACTTTGGGGTGTGTACTCCGGGCTGAACATTCTTTAGTGTAAACGTATACACAAGCTGTTTTATCTGCGGAGGAAGTATGGTTTACCAGGCAAATGCGACGCGATATGAGACAATGGAGTTCCGCCGATGCGGCCAGAGCGGGCTAAAGCTGCCGGCAGTTTCTCTCGGCCTTTGGCATAACTTTGGTGACGAAACGCGAGTAGAAACCAGCCGCCAGCTGCTGCGTCACGCCTTCGATCTCGGCATTACGCACTTCGATCTGGCCAACAACTACGGGCCGCCGCCGGGTTCCGCTGAGAGCAATTTCGGCCGCATCCTGCGGGAGGATTTTTTACCTTATCGCGATGAGCTGATTATCTCCAGCAAGGCCGGTTACACCATGTGGGACGGGCCTTACGGCGACTGGGGGTCGCGCAAGTATCTGATTGCCAGCCTCGATCAGAGCCTGAAACGGATGGGGCTGGAATACGTCGATATCTTCTATCATCACCGCCCCGATCCCGAGACTCCGCTGCTGGAAACCATGCGCGCGCTGGACCATATCGTGCGTCAGGGTAAAGCGCTTTACGTCGGGCTATCCAACTACCCCCTCGCCCAGGCGACGGAAGCGGTTAGCATTCTCAACGATCTCGGCACGCCGTGCATTATTCATCAGCCAAAATACTCCATGTTAGAGCGCTGGGTTGAAGACGGGCTGCTGGATTTCCTGCAGGCCGAGGGGGTCGGAAGCATTGCGTTTTCACCGCTGGCCGGCGGCCAGCTGACCGACCGCTATTTACACGGTATCCCGGCAGATTCCCGGGCCGCCAGCGGCAGCCGCTTCCTGCAGGCGGATCAGCTGACGGCAGAAAAACTGGAGAAAGTCCGTCAGCTGGACGCCCTGGCGCAGGCGCGCGGACAGAAGCTATCGCAGATGGCGCTGGCCTGGGTGCTTCGCGGGGAAAAAGTGACCTCGGTGCTGATCGGGGCCAGCAAAACGGCCCAGCTTGACGATGCCGTTGGGATGCTCGCCAACCGCCACTTCAGCCCTGATGAGTGCGCGAAAATAGACATGATTCTGGCGGCGTAAACAAAAAGTTACTTTAGCAAAAAAGTCACTTTAGCAAAAAGTGCTCTTATCCGCGATTTAGGAGTTCATCCAATGCTGCGGGGCTTCACCGCCTCGTAATATCACGTTCACAAGCCGCAAGGCTCGATCGTGAAGGAGAAGAGTATGTTCAGGTCACTGATACTGGCTGCCGTGCTGCTGGCCTCAGCGCCATTAGTTGCTAACGCTGGTGAAATCACCCTGCTGCCATCTGTAAAATTACAAATAGGCGATCGCGACAATTACGGTAATTACTGGGACGGTGGCGGCTGGCGCGACCGTGATTACTGGCGTCGTAACTACGAATGGCGCGACAACCGCTGGCGTCATCATGACAACGGCCGTCACCGCGGCTGGGATAAGCGCAAAGCTTATGAACGCGGCTACCGTGAGGGCTGGAACGATCGCGACGACCGTCGCGGCGGCTGGGGGCGTGGACCGGGAGGTCGCGGACACGGTCACGGCCATCACTGAATGTCCTGCAATCAGTTTAATCAAACGGGGGAGCCTTGCAGCTCCCCCGTTTATTACCCGCTTATAATCCCAGCACCGTCCCCACCAGCAGCCAGCCGTTCAGCGCAACCACAATCGCCACGATGACCCAGCCGGTTCGCTTAATCCATGCCGTATTCACCAGATCGCCCATCAGCTTCGGGTTACTGGTAAAAATCAGCAGCGGCACCAGCGCCAGCGCAATACCAAAGCTCAGCAGCACCTGGCTCATCACTAAGATACGGGTCGGATCGAGCCCCATCATGATGACGATAAACGACGGCAGCATGGTAATCGCCCGGCGAAACCACAGCGGGATATGAAAGCGAATAAACCCCTGCATCACCACCTGGCCCGCCAGGGTCCCTACCACCGTCGACGACAGCCCGGCAGCCACCAGGCTGAGGCCGAATATGGTTGCCGCGGCGTGGCTCAGCAGCGGCTCCAGCGTCAGGTAGGCGGCATCAAGATCGGCGACGCCGGTATGACCGTTAAAGTGAAACGCGGCGGCGGCGGTGGCCATCATCGCCAGGTTAACAAAGCCGGCGATGGTCATGGCAATCGCTACATCCCAGCGGGTGGCGTTATAGCGCTCTTTGCGCGTGCCGTCATGCAGGTTCTGGGTCAGCGACGAGTGCAGATAGATGACGTGAGGCATAATGGTGGCCCCCAGCACCCCGGCCGCCAGGAACACCGCTTCTCCGTTAGGCAGGCTCGGGATAATCATCCCTTTCGCCAACGGCGCCAGCGCCGGCTGGGAGAAAATCAGCTCCACGATATAGGCGCCGGCAACGAACAGCAGCAACCCGCCAATGACCTTCTCCAGCGGCTTTTGCCCGCGACGCTGTAGCATCAAAATCAAAAACGTGGCGATACCGGTCAGCACGGCGCCCTGCAGTAAAGAGACGCCAAGCAGCAGCTTAAAGCCGATCGCCGCGCCGATAAACTCGGCCAGGTCCGTCGCCATGGCGATAATTTCCGCCTGCACCCAATAGAACCACACTACCGGGCGCGGATAGTGGTCGCGGATCTGCTCCGCGAGATTTTTACCCGTCGCAATTCCCAGCTTTGCCGACAGCACCTGAATCAGCATCGCCATCAGGTTTGCCCACACCACCACCCACAGCAGCTGGTAGCCGAAGCTGGCGCCCGCCTGGATATTGGTCGCAAAGTTACCGGGATCGATATACCCGATGGCAGCAATAAAGGCAGGCCCCATCAAAGCGAGCTTCATCTTGCGCGCTGCGCGACCGCTGCTATTCTCAACGCGACTACTTGTCATTTTCTGCCTCAGAAATATAGCCTTTGCTATGTTTAATGCTACCAAAATGCGAATGATTATCAAGTTCATTTGTAACGGCGATAATTATTGCTTTGATAGGGGGGAACGATAGCGGCTAACAACGAAAAGGTGGCAGTGATGGAGCCCATCCCGCCTGGTCATCAGATTAGTACAACTAAGCAACTTTTAAAACCTTTACGCAACATAACAAAAATGTATGTTCGATCACTATTTTGGTGATTAGTCACAGTTCCTTGCAATAGTGTGGATTTGATCTCGTTTTCTTTGGGCTTGTTACATAGAATGTGCACAGAAATTTAACCTGCCTCATATTTGGAGCAAATATGGACCGCGTCCTGCACTTTATTCTCGCGATCGTCGTGGTGGCTATTTTGGCCCTTTTGGTCAGCCACAACCGTAAGCAGATTCGTATTCGTTATGTTATTCAATTACTAGTCATTGAAGTCCTGCTGGCCTGGTTCTTCCTGAACTCCGATATCGGTCTGGGCTTCGTGAAAGGATTCTCCGAGATGTTCGAAAAACTTCTCGGCTTTGCTAATGAAGGGACCAACTTCGTCTTCGGCAATATGAACGATAAAGGCCTCGCCTTCTTCTTCCTCAAGGTTCTGTGCCCAATCGTCTTCATCTCTGCGCTGATCGGTATTTTGCAGCATATCCGCATCCTGCCTATCGTCATTCGCGCGATCGGTACCGTGCTGTCCAAAATCAACGGCATGGGTAAGCTGGAATCATTCAACGCCGTCAGCTCGCTGATTCTGGGCCAGTCGGAAAACTTTATTGCGTATAAAGATATCCTCGGCAAAATGTCGCGTAACCGCATGTACACCATGGCGGCTACCGCGATGTCCACCGTTTCCATGTCTATCGTCGGCGCGTACATGACCATGCTGCAGCCGAAGTACGTCGTTGCGGCGCTGGTTCTTAACATGTTCAGCACCTTTATCGTACTGTCGCTGATTAACCCTTACCGCGTTGATGAAAGCGAAGAAAATCTGCAGATGTCGAACCTGCATGAAGGTCAGAGCTTCTTTGAAATGCTGGGTGAGTACATCCTGGCAGGCTTTAAAGTGGCGATTATCGTTGCGGCGATGCTGATTGGTTTCATCGCGTTAATCTCTGCGCTGAACGCCCTGTTCGCGACCGTTACCGGCTGGTTCGGTTACAGCATCTCCTTCCAGGGTATCCTCGGCTACATCTTCTACCCGGTTGCATGGGTGATGGGCGTACCGGCAGGTGAAGCGCTGCAGGTCGGCAGTATCATGGCGACTAAGCTGGTTTCAAACGAATTCGTTGCGATGATGGATCTGCAGAAAATTGCCAGCACGCTCTCTCCGCGTGCGGAAGGCATTATCTCCATCTTCCTGGTCTCCTTCGCCAACTTCTCCTCAATCGGGATTATTGCCGGGGCGATTAAAGGCCTGAACGAAGAGCAGGGTAACGTTGTTTCCCGCTTTGGCCTGAAGCTGGTTTACGGCTCGACCCTGGTGAGCGTGCTCTCAGCGTCTATCGCCGCGCTGGTACTGTAATTTCTTTAGGTTGTGCAAAAGCCGGGCTGGTCCCGGCTTTTTTACGCCTGTAATTCCTGAAGCGGCCGGGGCTTGCCGATCAGGTAGCCCTGCAAATAGTCGACGCCAAGCGCCAGCAGCCGCGCCCTCTGCTCTTCCGTTTCCACGTACTCCGCCACAACCGTCAGATTTTTCACCCTCGCCATCTCGATAATGGATTTAATAATGATCGCATCCAGAGGATCGGTCTCCACGTCGCGCACGAAGCAGCCGTCAATCTTCACGATATCCGCCTGGAGCCGCTTCAGGCGCTCATAGTTCGCATAGCCGGTACCGAAGTCATCGATAGCAATGGCGCAGCCAAAATCCCGCAGCTGCTGGATGTTGTGCAGGCTGGTTTGCTCATCGCAGAATGCCTGCTCTTCGGTAATTTCGATGGTGATCGCTTCGGCCTGGAGGTGGTAGCGCCTGAACAACGCAATAATCTGCGCCGCGCTATCGCGCTGCATCAGCGTGTAGGGCAGCAGATTAACGGAGAAGTGCTGGCCCGGATGACGATGCAGGGTGCTGAACAACGTTTCCAGTACCAGCATGTCGAAACGCTGGCTCAGGTTGAACTGCACGATGAGCGGAATAAAGCGGTCCGGCGTAATAACGGTTTCTCCGCACTGCATCCGCGTAAGCACTTCGTAATAGCCCTCCCCCGCTGCGTTCTGGATCGGCTGGGCATACAGCACGAGATCGCGTTTGCTGAGCGCCTGCTTCACCCGGGTCAGCATCAGCACCTGCTCGCTGGTTTGATCGGAAACCTGCCCCTGCGTCGCGTCCAGTGCCAGCACCCGCCGCGTCGCGCAGGCCTGCTCCGAAAGCCAGCTCAGCTGGCCCAGCATCGGGTGAAGCTCCGCCTCGACGCCATGGTGCCGGCCCCACGATGCGCCGAATTCCAGATCCAGCGTCTGGTTATTCCAGCTAAATTTATTGTGGTTAAGTATCGCCACGATGTGGCCTAGCCGCGCCTCAGGTTCCGGCCCACACAGCACCAGCAGCAGCTCGCTGCCGGGTAGCTGAAATATTTTATCCCCCGCCCCCAGCAGCGGCTGCACCTTACCGGCTACCTGCCGCTTGCAGTGCACGCGCATCATCATGCCGTAATGGCGGCTGAGGAAGTCCAGGTTATCAATTCGCAGGCTGCTGACGGCGACCTCAGGATTGCGGCGTAAATGGCACTCCAGCGCGCGCAGATTAGGCAATCCGGTCAGCGGGTCCTCCTGCGCCTGATCCCGCCATCTGAGCTTGATTCGCTCGTTCTGAGCGTAAATATCCAGCATATAAAACAAGCAGATGGTGAACGAGATGAGCACCGAGAGCACGAATGATAATGCGTACTCGGTTTTGACGCCCTGCAGGAAATTTTGATTATAGGCAACCAGCAAGAATGCTGAAACGGACCATGAAATACGGATCAGCGCATGACCCAGCCGGCTAATACCAATAAAATAAAGGATAAAAATAAGTGGCACCAAATAACCGGCGATAAAAACAGAATCATAAGGCGCGCAGAGCACTACCAATATTGCTGCAAGCGTCATAAACCAGTACAGCGTAAATACCCGACGCTCGCGCGTAAGCCACGGTTGACAATGATGAAGCCAGAATGTGCGGGCAAAACGCGGATTGATAATCATCCGCAACGGATAATAAAAGAAGGTCGTAAAAATTAACGCCGCGCAAATCAAACTCTGAATATCAATAATGGTATAAATTGCCGGCATACCTTTGAAATAACTCGATATAACCAGAGGGAAAGAAAAAAACACCCCCGCCAGATACATGGTGACTTTCATTAATATGGGGGCAAAAAATCCGCCCCAAAAGATTCTGATGCCCATCCGCTTTGCGGTTAACCCACTGCGCCACGTCTTGCCGAGCAGCATGCGGACAACGGCGCACGACGCCAGCACCGAGAATAGCTGACAGAATAATAAAATTGCTGCCTGCGGTATCGTCAGAGGGATTACCCAGACGTTAGTGATAGCAAAAGCGATAATCAGCGGACCGACCGCATAGCGGCCAAATATAAAGATGACCGCGTACATCATACTTAGCGGTAGCCAGGCGAGGAAAATTTGGTTGCCGTCAATCAATGCCTGAGGTGAAATAAACCTGGCTAATGGAATCGTAATTAAACAAACGATCAGCGCGAGTAAAGATCTTCTGATATTAATGTTAAATTTGCCTATCATTATTGTTAATTAAAGGTCCCGCGCCGGAATTATATTTAATATATAAATACTATGTTGGTTAATTATGGCAGGCAAGGTAATAAGCCAGGGAAAATTCTTAAATTACACTTCATTCTACTGGCAGAAGATTTTCTGACGTAAGCACAAAGTGCTTTACATTAGCGGAGGAGAAAACAAAAAACCCCCGCCGTAGCGAGGGTTTCGAATTTGGTGGAGCTAAGCGGGATCGAACCGCTGACCTCTTGCATGCCATGCAAGCGCTCTCCCAGCTGAGCTATAGCCCCAACAGTACGTTTTACAACCAAACCTGATGGGAACAGGATTTGGTGGAGCTAAGCGGGATCGAACCGCTGACCTCTTGCATGCCATGCAAGCGCTCTCCCAGCTGAGCTATAGCCCCGTAACATAAAACGTGTCGTGTTGACGGGCGGCATAATATGAATTCCTTCGTCAGGTGTCAACGGCAAAATCACCCCTCTGAATTTGATCGCTGAAAAAGCAGGCAAATAGCTGACATTGCGAAGCTTATCGCAGGGAGAAGTTAAACATGTCACTCTTTCATCTAAAAGGATGCTATAACATGAACAACTAATTCCCACATTTTTACTCAGGAAATAGTATGCTCAAGGAACGAATGACACCTGAAGAAATCGCCCATCTCACCGGCTTCAGCCGGCAGACAATCAATAAATGGGTACGCAAAGAAGGATGGCAAACATCCCCCCGGCCCGGCGTGCAGGGAGGCAAAGCCCGCCTCGTACACGTCAACGAGCAGGTGCGCGATTTTATTCGCAGCGCACAGCGAGTGGCTGAAACGCCGCCCTCCTACGCCACCGTAGAAAACGACCTTGAACCGCTGCTGCTTACGCTGAGCAAAGAGATGACCCCCGGCGAACAGAAAAAGCTGATGTCGCTTCTGCTGCGTGAAGGTATCACCGGTTTACTCCAGCGCCTGGACATTCGCGACCAGTAACATGATGATGAAATTAAAAGATAAGATGACCCCGGCAGAACTTGCGGAATGTCTCGGCCTTGCCAGACAAACGATCAACCGCTGGGTCAGAGAGCAAAAGTGGCGTACGGAGGCCATTCCCGGCGTCAAAGGTGGGCGCGCCCGTCTCATCGTTATCGACAGGCCGGTGCTCGATTTTCTGACGAATATTCCCGCGCTGCGGCACCTGATTGCCGATTATCAGCTGGCAGAGCCGCCTGGCCACTACTTTATTAACGATGCCGGAGCTATCTGGCGACAAATTGCCGAGACGCTTCATCTCATGACGCCGGAAGAACAGCAGCATTTGCGGGACTTTCTTGCAAGGGAGGGTATCAGCGGATTTTTATCGCGCTTGGGAATTAGCGGCGAGCGGTCAAAAGAGTAAACAACGGCAGGAGTGCCTGCCGTTATGCGTAGCTTATGATGCTCAGGACTGCTGGCTTTCGCGTTCAGCAATAAACGCCAGCGCTTTATTGATGCGTTCTACGCTGCGGGATTTACCAATCGCATGAACGGTCACGTCGAGGGCCGGAGATTGCCCGGCGCCGGTTACCGCAACGCGCAGCGGCATCCCAACTTTACCCATCCCAACTTCCAGCTCATCCGCCGTCGCCTGAATAGCGTGGTGAACGTTTTCAGCCGTCCAGTCGGTCACCGCAGCCAGCTTATCGCGTACGACTTCCAGCGGCTGACGCGCAACCGGGCGCAGGTGTTTTTTCGCCGCGTCGGCGTCAAACTCGGCAAACTCTTCATAGAAGTAACGGCAGCTCGCCGCCATCTCCTTCAGCGTTTTGCAACGCTCACCGAGCAGCTTCACCAGCTCAGCCAGCTGCGGACCGTTACGGGTATCGATATTTTCCTGCTCGATATGCCACTGCAGATGCGTTGCCACATACTCCGGTGCCAGGGAGTTAATGTAGTGATGGTTCAGCCACTGCAGCTTCTCGGTGTTAAACGCGCTGGCGGATTTGCTGACCGCGCCGAGGGAGAAGAGCTTAATCATCTCTTCACGGGTGAAGATCTCCTGATCGCCGCTGGACCAGCCCAGGCGTACCAGGTAGTTCAGCAGCGCTTCAGGCAGGTAGCCATCGTCGCGGTACTGCATCACGCTCACCGCACCGTGGCGCTTAGAGAGCTTTTTACCGTCATCGCCGTTGATCATCGAAACGTGCGCATAGACCGGCACCGGCGCGTTCAATGCTTTAAGGATGTTGATCTGACGCGGGGTGTTGTTGATATGGTCTTCACCACGGATCACGTGCGTGATTTCCATATCCCAGTCATCCACGACAACGCAGAAGTTATAGGTCGGAGAACCGTCGGTACGGCGAATGATCAGATCGTCCAGCTCCTGGTTACTGAACTCAATCGGTCCGCGGATCTGATCGTCAAAAATAACGGAACCGTCCTGCGGGTTGGCAAAACGCACCACGCACGGTTCGTTGTCCGCATGATGCTCGTGACCATGGCGGCAGCGACCGTCGTAGCGAGGTTTCTCGCCGTTTGCCATCTGCTCTTCGCGCAGCGCGTCGAGGCGCTCTTTAGAGCAGTAGCATTTATAGGCCGTGCCCGCTTCCAGCATTTCATCAATAACGGCGTTGTAGCGGTCAAAACGTTTAGTCTGGAAATACGGACCTTCGTCCCACTCCAGATTCAGCCAGTTCATCCCATCCATAATGGCTTCGATTGCTTCCGGCGTGGAGCGCTCGAGATCGGTGTCTTCAATACGCAGTACAAACTCACCGTTGTTGTTGCGGGCAAAAAGCCAGGAGTAGAGAGCAGTACGCGCGCCGCCAACGTGCAGATAGCCTGTCGGGCTGGGCGCGAAGCGAGTTTTGATTTTCATGAAATGGCCTTACGTTTAATAAAGATGCCGACAACCGGCAGAGTCCGTTGGTATTTATGGGTGAATATTCTAACACCGTAGGCTGATTCCTCAATGTAGTTCCCGTCTGAACGTCACGCTTTGCCATTTTTGTTTATAAATCATGCGCCGCGGATGCTTTCGCGATCGTTTTGTTTAATTTTACGACGAACAAACAAATTATTTAGAAAAGGCGTTGACTCATTTTCAACTCTCCCTATAATGCGACTCCACACAGCGGGGGTGATTAGCTCAGCTGGGAGAGCACCTCCCTTACAAGGAGGGGGTCGGCGGTTCGAACCCGTCATCACCCACCAACTACTTTACGTAGTCTCCGCCGTGTAGCAAGAAATTGAGAAGTGGGTGATTAGCTCAGCTGGGAGAGCACCTCCCTTACAAGGAGGGGGTCGGCGGTTCGATCCCGTCATCACCCACCACTTTCTCGCCAGCTGGATTTCTTGCAATAAAATGAAGTACCGAAGTGGGTGATTAGCTCAGCTGGGAGAGCACCTCCCTTACAAGGAGGGGGTCGGCGGTTCGATCCCGTCATCACCCACCACTTCGGGTCGTTAGCTCAGTTGGTAGAGCAGTTGACTTTTAATCAATTGGTCGCAGGTTCGAATCCTGCACGACCCACCATATTTAGAAAAAAGCGCCTTTTGGCGCTTTTTTCGTTTCTGCACAGCATGCTTAACCGTGCAGGATGAGAACCTGCCGCAGGTTCGACAAAATCGTCGGGAACGATTTTGCATCGCCACCTGTGGCGACCCGCAGGGCGAGTCTCAGGATGAGACGAGTGATATCCTGCACGACCCACCATATTCAGAAAAAAGCGCCTTTTGGCGCTTTTTTCGTTTCTGCACACCGTGCTTAACCGTGCAGGATGAGAACCTGCAGCAGGTTCGACAAAATCGTCGGGAACGATTTTGCATCGCCACCTGTGGCGACCCGCAGGGCGAGTCTCAGGATGAGACGAGTGATATCCTTCACACCCGCTTTTTCGTTTCTGAATACCACGCCCGTCTCCACGGACTCACGCCTCACCGCTGATACAGCGGATCGTCAGCTCTGCCCGCAGTCAGCGTATTCCCCTCTTCACGCACCACCTCCCACAGCGCCTGGGCGGCGGTTGAGAGCGAGCGCTTCTTACGCTGCGCCAGCATCAGCTGACGCTCAACAACCGGGGTTAGCCGCTTGACCCGCAAATGGCTGCCCTGAGGCAGCGGTAGCGCCAGCGCCGGTAGGATGCTGATACCAATGCCTGACTCCACCATCGGAAACAGCGTCGCCGGATGCCCAATCTCCTGCACAATATTGGCGTCAATGCCAAAGCGCGCCAGCGCGGCGTCAATCAGCGGCCGGCTGCCGGAGGCATAGTCCTGCAATACCAGCCGCTGGTGCTGAAGATCCTGCCAGCTCACCGATGTCCTTTCGGCAAAGGGATGGTCCTCCCGGCATAAAAGCAAAAACGGCTCAGACAGGACCGTCTCACACTGCAAATCCGTCGCGGCGCCGGGATCGATAACAATGCCAAAATCTACCTCTCCCTGGCGAATGCTCTCCAGAACCCACTGCTGAGGGCGATCGTGGAGCACAAAATCAATCTCCGGGTAACGCTGATTGCTGTGGGCAATACACTGGGGGATGAGGTGAGCGGAAATCGTCTGGCTGGCGGCAACCCGCACGGTTCCCGTCAGCTGCTGGCCCACGCGTCCGGCGTCGCGCAGCGTACTGTTCAGCTCGTCCAGCAGCCGCTCAAGCCGACCCGCCAGCTGATGCCCCGCCTCCGTCAGCACCACCTCCCGGGTGGTTCTGTCGAGCAGCCGCACGCCGGTCTGATGCTCCAGCTCCTTGACGCTATGGCTCACCGCCGACTGGCTGAGCCCAATCATCTCCCCTGCCCGGCTGAAGCTTCTCGCCCTGGCGACGGTGACAAATACCTTTAACTGACGCAGCGAATAATTCATCTTTTTTATTCATGAATAGATGCAATAAATCAATTTTATTTCTCAAACTAAAAAAAGCACAATAGCGAAATCGATTTTCAGGAGCGATTATGAAATTTTTCCGCATTCTTGACCCATTTACCCTTACCCTGGTTACCGTCGTTCTGCTGGCCTCCTTTTTCCCGGCGCGCGGCGAATTTGTCCCCTTCTTTGAGCACCTCACCACCGCGGCCATTGCCCTGCTGTTCTTTATGCACGGCGCAAAGCTCTCCCGCGAGGCGATTATCTCCGGCGGCGGCCACTGGCGTTTGCATCTGTGGGTGATGTGCAGCACCTTTATCGTCTTCCCCGTTTTGGGGGTGCTGTTTGCGTGGTGGGCGCCGATAAACGTCGATCCAGCGCTCTATACCGGCTTTATTTATCTCTGCATTCTGCCCGCTACCGTACAGTCAGCGATCGCCTTCACTTCGCTGGCTGGCGGAAACGTAGCGGCGGCCGTATGTTCGGCCTCGGCATCGAGCCTGCTGGGAATTTTCATTTCACCGCTGCTGGTCGGGCTACTGATGAATCTGCACGGCGCCGGCGGCAGCCTGGAGCAGGTCGGCAAGATTATGCTGCAGCTTCTGCTGCCGTTCGTCCTCGGTCATCTGTCCCGTCCGTGGATTGGCGCGTGGGTGGCGCGGCATAAAAAATGGATTTCAAAAACCGACCAGACCTCTATCCTGCTGGTGGTCTACTCGGCGTTTAGTGAGGCGGTGGTGAACGGTATCTGGCATAAAGTCGGTCCAGGCTCGCTGCTTTTCATCGTCGCCGTCAGCATCGTGCTGCTGGCCATCGTTATCGCCATTAACATCTTTGTGGCGCGCAAATGCGGCTTCAATAAAGCGGATGAAATTACCATTGTCTTCTGCGGATCGAAAAAGAGCCTGGCAAACGGGATCCCGATGGCCAATATTCTCTTTCCAACCTCGATTCTGGGGATCATGGTGCTGCCGCTGATGATTTTCCATCAGATCCAGCTGATGGTGTGCGCCGTGCTGGCACGACGCTATAAACGACAGGCGGAAGAGCGGCTGGCGCGTGAAAGCGCCAGCGCGCCAGAGGCTTAACGCGGCTGCTTGAGGGGCTGAACCAGCTGGGTCAGCCCTTCGGTTTTAATCAATAAGGTTAACGCCATCAGCTCGCCAAGATGCCCGGCGGGAAACTGCTCCTTACGGGCAAACCACAGCAAATACTCTTCAGGCACGTCAATCAAACGACGGCCTTTATATTTGCCAAACGGCATTTCCGTATTGGCAATCTCGATAAGCCGTTCCTTATCCACGTTAATCTCCCAACAGCCGCAGCATTTCGGCTTCATCGATCACCGCAATCCCCAGCTCCTGCGCTTTAGCCAGCTTCGACCCCGCCGCTTCCCCGGCAATCACCAGATCGGTTTTCTTCGATACGCTGCCCGCGACTTTCGCCCCCAGCGCCACCAGCCGCGCTTTGGCATCATCACGGGACAGCAGGCTCAGGCTGCCGGTCAGGACCACGGTTTTGCCGGCAAACGGGCTATCGATCTCTTCGGCATTGACCACCACCGGCGCGGGCCAGCGGACGCCCTCCGCGCGCAGCTGGGCGATAACCTCACGGTTGCTCTCTTCAGCAAAGAAATTACGCACGTGGGTAGCCACCACAATGCCGACGTCCGGCACCTTCTGCAGATCGTCAATGGATGCCTGCTCGAGCGCCTCAATCGTCGCAAAATGCGCCGCCAGCCCCGCGGCCGTTGCTTCGCCGACCTCACGAATGCCAAGCGCGTACAGGAAGCGGGCAAAGGTCGTTTCTTTCGATTTTTCCAGCGAATTGACCACGTTTTGCGCCGACTTTGGCCCCATGCGCTCAAGACCGGTGAGCTTACCCGGGCTTAAGCGGAACAGGTCGGCCGGCGTATGCACGTACTCTTTCTCAACCAGCTGGTCGATTATCTTGTCGCCCATGCCCTCAACGTCTAACGCACGACGGGAAACGAAGTGCTTTAAGGCCTCTTTACGCTGCGCGCCGCAAATTAATCCGCCGGTACAACGCGTCACCACTTCGCCTTCCACGCGCTCAACGTCTGAATGACATACCGGGCAGTGGGTCGGGAAGAGGATTTCACGCGTATCTTCCGGACGTTCGGAGAGCACGACGTTAACCACCTGAGGAATAACGTCCCCGGCGCGGCGGATCACCACCTTATCGCCGATTCGCAGACCCAGGCGTTCAATTTCATCGGCGTTATGCAGCGTGGCGTTACTCACCAGCACGCCGGCCACATGGACCGGCTCGAGGCGCGCCACCGGCGTGATTGCTCCGGTACGGCCAACCTGGAACTCCACGTCGCGCACGAAGGTCATCTGCTCCTGAGCGGGGAACTTAAAGGCGACGGCCCAGCGCGGGGCGCGGGCAACAAAGCCGAGCTGCTCCTGAAGCGCCAGAGAATCCACTTTGATGACCACGCCGTCGATATCAAAACCTAACGTCGGGCGGTCCTCCTCAACCTTACGATAGTAAGTAAGTACTTCCTCTGGAGTGCGGCAGAGCGTTACGCGCTCGCTAACCGGTAATCCCCAGGCCTTAAACTGCTGCAGACGTCCGGAGTGACTCGCCGGCAGCTCGCCGCCTTCCAGCACCCCCACGCCGTAGCAGAAGAAAGTAAGCGGTCGCTTCGCTGTGATCCGCGGGTCGAGCTGGCGCAGGGAACCTGCGGCCGCATTGCGCGGGTTAGCAAAGACCTTGCCGCCGCTGCGACGCGCCTCGTCGTTAATTTTTTCGAACCCGGCCTGCGGCAGGAACACCTCGCCGCGCACTTCCAGGCGCGCAGGAATATTGTCACCGCGCAGCTTCAGCGGGATCGCGCGAATCGTCCGCACATTAGAGGTAATATCCTCGCCGGTGGTGCCGTCGCCGCGCGTTGCCGCCTGCACCAGCACGCCGTTTTCGTACAGAATACTCACCGCCAATCCGTCCAGCTTCAGCTCACAGCAGTAGACCAGATCGTCGCTGCTTTTCAGCCGGTCCTGAACGCGCTTGTTAAACGCGAGGAAGCTCTCTTCGTCAAAGACGTTATCCAGCGAAAGCATCGGTACTTCATGGCGAATCTGGCTAAAGGAGGCCAGCGGAGCCGCGCCCACGCGCTGGGTCGGCGAGTCGGAGACGATGAGTTCGGGATGCTCGGCTTCCAGCTCGCGCAGTTCGCGCATCAGCCGGTCATATTCCGCATCGGGAACTTCAGGGGTATCCATAACGTGGTACAGATATTCATGATGGCGAAGCGTGGTTCGCAGTTCAGTCAGTTTTTGTTCGATCGGTTCCATATCGCACCATCAATGATAAAAAACCCCCGACGGGCGGGGGTTCAGGATTGGGAGACGAAACGCAGGTCAGTGAATCAGGCGTTAGCCTCTTTCACTTCACGAATACGGTCTTGATATTCCCGCATTTTCTGCGGAGTCATCATCCGACGCTGATCGTCTAACACCACGCCACCGACTTCGTCAGCGATGTACTGTGCAGACTGCAGCATCAGCTTAAAGTTTTGCAGCTCGTCGCCGAAGGACGGCACCTGCATAAAGATAGTGACCCCAGGCGTCGTCATATCCGCCATGCTGTCCGGGTTGAAGGTACCGGGTTTCACCATATTCGCGAGGCTGAACAGGACCTGGCCGCTGCCGTCCGGGCTGAGATGACGATGGAAGATATTCATATCACCAAATTTGAAGCCCGCCTGCTGGATGCTGTTGATCAACACCTCACCGTTGATCTGCGAGCCCTGATGCGCAGACACGTTCATCACGATGACCGTCTCTTTACGCTCTTTTGGCTGAGGGGCTGCCGGCGCGGGTTCCGCAATCGCCGGTTCAGGCGCTGGCTGAGTCGGTGCGGCGGCGGCTGGCTGGACCGGAGCAGGCTGCGGTGCGCTCTGCGCTACCGGCTGCTGTGGCGCCTGCGCTACTGGCTGATGCTGCACTGGCTGCTGCGGCGCGGGCTGCGGTACCGGCTGATGCTGAGGCGCGCTGGTTTGCGGCTGCGGGGCCTGCGGCTGGTGATGGGCAGGCTGCGGCTGGCGAACGGGTTCTTCCGCGCGCACGGGCGGCTGCACCTGACGTTCGTAAGGCGGCTGATACTGGTGTTGCGGCGTCTGACGAGGTGCCTCTTGCTCCCCATTGTGACCATTTGGGGCGTGATTAACCCGATGAACGCGAACTTCACCTACGCCTTCAACATCGTCATCGAAGCCATCGCTTTCAGACTCTTCGTCATCGCGAGACTTCATACGTTTTAGTGGGCGATCGCGAAACATCGAGGAACGTTCTTTACGGCTGGTCCAGAAACCGTGTACCAGTAAAGCGATTATGGCGATCGCGCCAACAATGATTAATATCAGACGCAAATCCTGCATCATTATATTCTCTGTTGTTCTAACACCTTGCCACCACGGCAAACATTTACTTACTAAGAGTATTTGTCGATTACGCCGAGTGCAAGTGGGTCTACCGCTTTCACTACATAAAGATGAACTAAATCGTGCTTTTTGCTGCTTTTTCGAACATTTCCTAACTGGTTATTGTCCGGCAACCCGATAAAATAAGCGGGCATTCAGCCTGAATGCCAAAAAAGGAGCATCGCCTGACCATGGTTTCAACATCCACCACTTCCCCGCGTAGCGGCGTTTACTATTTTTCGCAGGGCTGGAAACTGATCGGGCTGCCGGGAATTCGTCGTTTCGTATTTCTGCCTTTATTAGTCAATATTATCCTGATGGGCGGCGCCTTCTGGTGGCTGTTCACGCGCCTTGATAGCTGGATCCCCTCGCTGATGAGCCACGTGCCGGAATGGCTGAACTGGCTCAACTATCTGCTGTGGCCGGTCATGGTCATCTCGATTCTGCTGGTCTTCGGCTACTTTTTCTCCACCATTGCCAACTGGATTGCCGCCCCCTTTAGCGGCCTGCTGGCAGAGCAGCTGGAGGCGCGCCTAACCGGCGCAACGCCTCCCGACGTCGGCGTATTCGGCATCATGAAAGATGTTCCGCGCATCATGAAGCGTGAGTGGCAAAAGTTTTCCTGGTATCTGCCGCGCGCCATCATCCTGCTGATCCTGTACTTCATTCCAGGCATCGGCCAGACCGTGGCGCCGGTGCTGTGGTTCCTGTTCAGCGCGTGGATGCTGGCCATTCAGTACTGCGACTACCCGTTTGATAACCACAAGGTACCGTTTAAAACCATGCGTGAGGCGCTGCGTACGCGCAAAATCACCAACATGCAGTTTGGCGCGCTGACCAGCCTGTTCACCATGATCCCGGTCCTCAACCTCGTTATCCTGCCGGTGGCCATTTGCGGCGCAACGGCGATGTGGGTCGACTGCTATCGCGATAAACATGCGATGTGGAAATAGGCCCTGACGGATGAGCCAGGTCCAGGGATGGGCCAAAAATCGCGACTTCTCGGCCCTCATTTTCAGCGCTACCGGGCGACGGCTTATGCCGCGCCTTATTCCTTCTGGCTTGCCATTATTTCCCTTACGAATATAGATATGCTAAATCCTTACTTCCGCATATTCTTTAAGCGGGTATGCTGAAGCCGTACTCCCAAATTTCATACAGTTAAGGACGGGCCATGAGTAAGATTTTTGAAGATAACTCCCTGACTATCGGTCATACGCCGCTAGTCCGACTGAACCGAATCGGTAACGGACGCATCCTGGCAAAGGTTGAATCTCGCAACCCGAGCTTTAGCGTTAAATGCCGTATCGGTGCCAATATGATTTGGGATGCTGAAAAACGCGGAGTATTGAAAGCGGGCGTTGAGCTGGTAGAACCGACCAGCGGCAACACCGGTATCGCCCTCGCCTACGTCGCCGCAGCCCGCGGCTACAAGCTGACGCTGACCATGCCGGAAACCATGAGCATCGAACGCCGTAAGCTGCTGAAAGCGCTGGGTGCCAACCTGGTACTGACCGAAGGCGCGAAAGGCATGAAAGGGGCGATTCAAAAAGCCGAAGAAATCGTTGCCAGCAACCCGGAAAAATATCTGCTGCTGCAGCAGTTCAGCAACCCGGCAAACCCGGAAATCCATGAAAAGACCACCGGCCCGGAAATCTGGGAAGATACCGATGGTCAGGTTGACGTCTTTATCTCCGGCGTCGGCACCGGCGGTACGCTTACCGGCGTAAGTCGCTACATTAAAGGCACCAAGGGCAAAAAAGATCTGATTACCGTTGCGGTCGAGCCGACCGATTCACCGGTGATCGCTCAGGCGCTGGCGGGCCAGGAGCTCAAGCCAGGCCCGCACAAAATTCAGGGGATCGGCGCCGGTTTTATTCCAGGCAACCTCGATCTGAAGCTGGTCGATAAAGTCGTGGCCATCACCAACGAAGAGGCTATCTCGACCGCCCGTCGCCTGATGGATGAAGAAGGTATCCTCGCCGGTATCTCCTCCGGCGCTGCCGTCGCCGCCGCGCTTAAGCTGCAGGAAGATGAGGCCTTTACCAATAAGAATATAGTGGTTATCCTACCTTCTTCTGGTGAGCGTTATTTAAGCACAGCCCTGTTTGCCGATCTCTTCACCGAGAAAGAACTGCAACAGTGATGCCAGCTTGTAAGTATCGTGTAAAAAAGCACCTTTTTAGGTGCTTTTTTGTGGCATACGTCAAAGTTTTACCCCTCCTGGCATTGATTCACCGCGTAGGGTCTGGTATTTAACCAGCACATTTATTTTGATGCGCGAAATTATTCAGAATTGGATTTCCATAAGCTGAATCGATTTTATGATTTGGTTCAAGTCTTCCTTTCGCGGCATAATGTTTAATGACGTGCCAGACGTCAACGGCCAGATGGTCCTCACAGCGGTTCACCGCTGCCGACACCTTAGCCAGACACGTAACGCCGGCGCTAACAATACAGGCTAAAGCCTGGCCGTTAGGCTAGACTTTAGGTCCACAACACTAAACCTATAAGTTGGGGAAATATAATGTTCCAGCAAGAAGTTACCATTACCGCTCCGAACGGTCTGCACACCCGCCCTGCTGCTCAGTTTGTTAAAGAAGCTAAAGGCTTTACTTCTGAGATCACTGTTACCTCCAACGGCAAAAGCGCCAGCGCCAAAAGCCTGTTCAAACTGCAAACTCTGGGTCTGACTCAGGGTACCGTAGTCACCATCTCCGCTGAAGGCGAAGATGAGCAGAAAGCAGTTGAGCATCTGGTAAAACTGATGGCTGAACTCGAATAAGTTCACGGGTTCTTTTTAATATCAGTCACAAGTAAGGTAGGGTTATGATTTCAGGCATTTTAGCATCCCCGGGTATCGCTTTCGGTAAGGCTCTCCTGCTGAAAGAAGACGAAATTGTCATCGACCGGAAGAAAATTTCTGCCGATAAGGTTGAGCAGGAAATTGAACGTTTCCTGAGTGGCCGCACCAAGGCCTCCGCCCAGCTGGAGGTCATCAAAACCAAAGCTGGTGAAACTTTCGGTGAAGAAAAAGAAGCCATCTTCGAAGGGCACATCATGCTGCTGGAAGATGAGGAGCTTGAGCAGGAAATCATAGCCCTGATTAAAGATAAGCACATGACTGCCGACGCGGCAGCTAATGAAATTATCGAAGGCCAGGCTATCGCTCTGGAAGAGCTGGATGACGAATACCTGAAAGAGCGTGCGGCTGACGTACGCGATATTGGTAAGCGCCTGCTGCGTAACATCCTTGGCCTGGCTATCATCGATCTGAGCGCGATTCAGGATGAAGTCATTCTGGTTGCCGCCGATCTTACCCCGTCAGAAACTGCACAGCTGAACCTGAACAAGGTGCTGGGCTTTATCACCGACGCGGGCGGCCGTACTTCCCACACCTCCATCATGGCGCGCTCCCTTGAGCTGCCGGCAATTGTCGGTACCGGTAGCGTAACCACGCAGGTGAAAAACGGCGACTATCTGGTTCTTGACGCGGTCAACAACCAGGTGCTGGTTAACCCAAGCAACGAACAAATTGAAGAGCTGCGCGATCTGCAGGCTCAGGTCGCTGAAGAGAAAGCCGAGCTGGCGAAGCTGAAAGATCTGCCGGCCATCACGCTCGACGGCCATCAGGTTGAAGTGTGCGCCAACATCGGTACCGTTCGCGATATCGACGGCGCTGAACGTAACGGCGCGGAAGGCGTAGGCCTGTACCGTACCGAATTCCTGTTCATGGACCGCGACGCGCTGCCGACTGAAGAAGAACAGTTTGCCGCCTACAAAGCGGTAGCTGAAGCGTGCGGCTCTCAGGCCGTTATCGTTCGCACCATGGATATCGGCGGCGATAAAGAGCTGCCGTACATGAACTTCCCGAAAGAAGAGAACCCGTTCCTCGGCTGGCGTGCCGTGCGTATCGCGATGGATCGTAAAGAGATCCTGCGTGACCAGGTTCGCGCCATCCTGCGTGCCTCTGCTTTCGGTAAGCTGCGTATCATGTTCCCGATGATCATCTCCGTTGAAGAAGTGCGTGCGCTGAAGAAAGAGATTGAAATCTATAAGCAGGAACTGCGTGACGAAGGTAAAGCATTTGACGAAACAATCGAAGTTGGCGTGATGGTTGAAACACCGGCCGCTGCCACGATTGCCCGTCACTTAGCGAAGGAAGTGGATTTCTTTAGTATCGGAACCAATGATTTAACGCAGTATACTCTGGCAGTTGACCGTGGTAATGATATGATTTCACATCTTTACCAGCCAATGTCACCATCCGTCCTGACGCTGATTAAGCAAGTTATTGATGCTTCTCACGCTGAAGGCAAATGGACCGGCATGTGTGGTGAGCTTGCGGGCGATGAACGTGCTACACTTCTGTTGCTGGGTATGGGGCTGGACGAATTCTCTATGAGCGCCATTTCCATCCCGCGCATCAAGAAGATTATTCGTAACACGAACTTCGAAGATGCGAAAGTATTAGCAGAGCAGGCTCTTGCTCAACCGACAACGGACGAGTTAATGACGCTGGTTAACAAGTTCATTGAAGAAAAAACAATCTGCTAATCCATAAGATGCGCGGCCCAAATTACTGCTTAGGAGAAGATCATGGGTTTGTTCGATAAATTGAAATCTCTGGTTTCTGATGACAAAAAAGACACCGGAACTATTGAGATTATTGCTCCGCTCTCTGGCGAGATCGTTAACATCGAAGACGTGCCGGATGTGGTTTTTGCAGAAAAAATTGTGGGTGATGGCATCGCCATCAAGCCTACCGGCAACAAAATGGTTGCGCCGGTAGACGGCACCATCGGTAAAATCTTTGAAACCAACCATGCGTTCTCTATCGAATCCGATAGCGGCATCGAGCTGTTCGTTCACTTCGGTATTGATACCGTTGAGCTGAAAGGCGAAGGCTTTAAGCGTATTGCTGAAGAAGGCCAGCGCGTGAAAATCGGTGACCCGGTTATCGAATTTGACCTGCCGCTGCTGGAAGAGAAAGCCAAGTCTACCCTGACTCCGGTTGTTATCTCCAATATGGACGAGATCAAAGAGCTGATCAAACTGTCCGGTAGCGTGACCGTGGGTGAAACTCCGGTTATTCGCATCAAGAAGTAATTCTTGCCGCAGAAAAATGGCGCCTTCTGGCGCCATTTTTTTTATCTCAACATCGCCGAATCCGGCCGTTACCCTCTTCCCGGCGCTGGCAGGATCAGCTCATCGCTACCGTGCTCCGCGGTCCAGGTCATCACCGCCAGCACCCGCTGCGCCGCTGCGCGCGTGGCGTCACCTAGCGCCTGTCCGCTCACTAAACCGCTGATCAGCTCGGCGCAGAAAAGGTCGCCCGTGCCCTTCAGATCCGTCTCTACCCGCGGATGGACGACCACCTCCACCGACTCTGCCGTCACTACCAGCACATTCATGGTGGCGCTATCGAGGCCCGGCGCGCTGGTGATAACCACCCATTTCAGCGTTTCGGACAGCAGGCTACGCGCGGCGCTCACCGCCTCCTGCTGGCTGCGGCAGGACATACCGCTGAGCGTTTCCAGCTCAAAGAGGTTAGGCGTGATCCCCTGGGCCAGCGGCAGCAGGTGGCGACGGTAGGCCTCCGGGATTTCTGCCTTAACGTAAATGCCGCTGTCAACGTCGCCGATCACCGGATCGACCAGAATACACAGCTCAGGATGGCTGTCGCGGATCCGTATCAGCCACTGCGCCAGACGCTCAATCTGCACCGCGCTCCCCATATAGCCCGCGGTAACCGCCCGCAGCTCGCGTAGCGCATCGCGCTCTTCCAGCGCGCGCAGATAGCCAACGAACCACTCTTCCGGGATCACCCCGCCGTAGTACGTATCATAGTGCGGCGTATTGCTGAACAGTACCGTCGGCACCGCCATGACCCGCAGGCCGTGCTGTTCGATTGCCGGCACCGCGATGCTGTTGCCCACGCTGCCGTAAACGACCTGCGACTGCACGGCAACGATATCGACCTGCAGCGCCCGGCTTTTGTCATTGAAGAGCACCGATTGTATTTCGTCTTGCTGGCCCATCCCGTCTCCCCCCGCTGGACAGCGGGTTATACCCTGATTATTATTCGTCTTATGCTAAAATTCATTTTGTCATAGGTCAATAATGTTCGCCGGAAAAACCGCCAATGATATCTTCGATAACATCCGTCATCTGGTGCAGAGCGGAACGTTACAACCCGGCGACATGCTGCCTCCGGTTCGCGAGCTGGCTACCAGACTTGCCGTTAACCGCAATACCGTCGCCGCGGCCTATAAGCGCCTGGTGACCTCCGGCCTGGCCGTAAGCCAGGGGCGCAACGGTACGGCAATCAGAGCCCCCGGCGCACCAATGGTGCTCGAAGGCAGTGCCCAGGGCTCCGCGCTGAACGACATTTCCGGCGGCAACCCCGACCCACGGCGTCTCCCCGACCTCACCCGCTATCTTCCTGGCCTCAGCCCGGCTCCGCGCCTGTACGGCAGCGCCGCCGTCGACCCGAAGCTGGCCCGCTGGGCGCACGACTGGGTGCAAAAAGACGTGAGAGCTGAGAGCGAAATCAACCTCACCAGCGGCGCGATTGACGCCCTGGAGCGGCTCCTGTGCGCGCTGCTGCTGCCCGGCGATCGGGTGGTGGTGGAAGACCCCTGCTTTCTCAGCAGCATCAACATGCTGCGCTATGCCGGTTTTAACGCCTGTCCGGTGCCGGTCGATAGCGAAGGCATGCAGCCCGCCGCGCTGGAGGAGGCGTTACGCCAGGGCGCCCGGGCGGTCATTATCACCCCGCGCGCGCACAATCCCACCGGCTGCAGCCTGAGCGAGGCGCGGGCGGCAGCGATCCGCGAAATCCTGGCCCGCTACCCGCAGGTGCTGGTCATTCTCGACGACCATTTTGCGCTGCTCTCCTCCACGCCGTGGCACTCTCCTCTGCCCGAGGAGACCCGGCGCTGGGCGCTGATCCGCTCGATGTCGAAGGCGCTGGGGCCCGACTTGCGGCTGGCGGTTGTCGCCAGCGATCCCACCACCTCAGCGGCGCTGAGGCTGCGCCTCAACTCCGGTAGCCAGTGGGTCAGCCATCTGCTGCAGGACCTGGTGCTGGCCTGTCTGAATGATAGTTCGTTTACCGCCTCCCTGACGGCAGCCCGCCGCGCCTACCGCCAGCGTAATGAAAGGCTGGCCAGCGCCCTTTCCCGCCGCGGTATCGATAACCCTGGCCCCGGCGATGGCCTGAACTTTTGGCTTCCGCTGTCGGCACCGAGCCAGCCGCTTGCGCTGCGCCTGGCCCGCGCCGGTTGGCTGGTGCGCGAAGGCGAGCCCTTTGGCATTCGCGCGCCGTCGTATGGATTACGGCTCTCGCTCGCCGCCCTCACTCCCGATGAGATTGACCGGCTGGCCGGGGATCTTCATCACGCGCTTTCCCCACACAAACCGGAGTCAATATCATGTCAAACCCGCAGCTGAAAGCGGCCATCGAAGCCTGCGACCGGGCTATCTCGCAGGAAGACTACGCCACCTTAATGGCTTACTACGCGGAAGACGCCGTGCTGGTCGTTAAGCCGGGAATGGTGGTCAGGGGCAAAGAGAATATCCGCAAGGCTTTCGTCGCGATTGCCGACTATTTTCAGCATCGGCTGGTCGTCACCCAGGGAAAAATGGAGATTATTGAAGGCGCGGGAAATGCGCTGGTGATAATGGAAACGCGGCTGGATATCCCCACCGCGGAGGGTGGTTCAACGCAGGTCACTCGCCGCGCGACCTACGTTTTCCAGCTGCAGAACGATCGCTGGCTCTGCAGCGTTGATAACTCCTACGGCACCGACCTGCTGGACCAGCCGCCGGTTTAAATACCCGCGCCCTGGGCAAAGTGCTCTTCGCCAAACACGCCGGTGGAGAGGTAGCGATCGCCGCGATCGCAGACGATCGCCACCACCACCGCCCCGGGATTTTCCCGGGCAATACGCAGCGCGCCGGCCACCGCACCGCCGGAGCTTACGCCGCAAAAAATGCCTTCCCGGATAGCCAGCATGCGCATGGTGTTTTCCGCATCCTGCTGATGAATATCCAGCACCGCGTCCACCAGCGAGGCGTTAAAAATGCCCGGCATATACTCCGCCGGCCAGCGGCGGATGCCCGGGATGCTGCTCCCCTCCTCCGGCTGCAGGCCGACAATACTCACCGGCTTATTCTGCTCGCGCAGGAAGCGTGAAACGCCGGTAATCGTACCGGTCGTCCCCATGCTGGAGACAAAATGGCTGATGCGCCCCTCGGTCTGCTGCCAAATTTCCGGCCCGGTGGTGGTGTAGTGCGCGTAGGGGTTATCGGGGTTATTGAACTGATCCAGCAGCCTGCCTTCGCCACGCTGCGCCATCTCGGCGGCGAGGTCGCGCGCGCCTTCCATTCCCTGCTCTTTAGTGACCAAAATCAGCTCGGCGCCGTATGCCCGCATGGCGGCGCGGCGCTCCTGGCTCATATTGTCGGGCATCAGCAGCTTCATCTGATAGCCTTTCAGCGCCGCAATCATCGCCAGCGCGATGCCGGTATTGCCGCTGGTCGCTTCAATCAGCACGTCGCCGGGCGCGATTTCGCCACGTTTTTCCGCCTCGACGATCATCGAAAGCGCGGCGCGGTCCTTAACGGAACCCGCCGGGTTATTGCCTTCCAGTTTGACCCAGATTTCGCTGCCGTTGTCCGGCCCCAGGCGCTGGAGTTTAACCAGAGGAGTATTGCCGATGGTTTGTTCTAATGTATTCACGGTTTTTACCCAATAAAAAGGCCGGGGTCTGAGTTTACCCGGCCTGCAAACGTCCCCGGATGGCGTTGCATCCGGGCTACCTAATCCTTGCCGTCGCCTGAACGACGATAAACTGAGGGTTAAGCTATCAGGCAGATTCTGCCAGAGCAAGCTCCTCGCGCGGCTCGATGCGCTCTTTGCCGTTGTACAGGCGCGCGTTTTGCAAGCCGACAAACAGACGTTCGCCGCGATACGGCGCGTCATCGCCGGGCAGGACCACGGTCAGCGGCTCGTCATACCACCCGAGCGGCTGCACGACTAATTGGGTGTAGTGGCCTTTCGGGCTGGCTTCCAGCACCTGTACCGGCAGCGGTGAATCAAGGCTGGTACGGCGGCTGATATCGACCTCCCACGGACGCAGGAACAGATCGACCGGCCCCTGATACGCCGGGGTATAGCCCAACGGCCAGCGGTGGGCGCCAACGTGGAACTGGCCGCCGCGGATGGTCCCCTTCAGGCGGTTAACTTCGCCCATAAACTCCAGCACGAAGCGGGTAGAAGGTTCGCGCCAGACCCGTTCCGGGGCGTCGGCCTGCTCGATGCTGCCCTGGCTCATGACCACCACGCGATCGGCGACTTCCATTGCCTCTTCCTGATCGTGGGTCACAAACACGCTGGTAAACTTCAGCTCTTCATGCAGCTGACGCAGCCAGCGGCGGAGCTCTTTACGCACCTGGGCATCCAGCGCGCCGAAGGGCTCATCAAGCAGCAGAATCTGCGGCTCAACGGCCAGCGCGCGCGCAAGGGCCACGCGCTGTTTCTGACCGCCGGAGAGCTGCGCCGGATAGCGATCGGCAAGGTGCGCCAGCTGCACCATTTCCAGCAGCTTCGTCACCTTAGCCTTGATCCCGGCGGCGTTAGGCCGTTCGCGGCGCGGCAGCACCGTCAGGCCAAAGGCGATATTGTCGAATACCGTCATATGGCGGAACAGCGCGTAGTGCTGGAACACAAAGCCCACTTTACGATCGCGGGCGTGCACTCGGCTCACGTCGGTGCCGTGAAAGCGAATATGGCCGCTGGACTGATTCTCCAGGCCGGCAATAATGCGCAGCAGCGTCGTTTTCCCGGAGCCTGACGGCCCCAGCAGCGCGACCATCTGTCCGGAAGGGATATCCAGCGAGATATCATTCAGCACCTGGGTGCGACCAAAAGATTTCTTAATATTGGCAATCTCAATGCTCATGATTTCCCTCCAGCTGCGCGCGTTTTTCCTGATTGGCCAAACGCCACTGCACTAAACTTTTCAAAAACAGGGTCAAAATAGCCATTAACGTCAGCAGGGCTGCGGCGGTAAATGAACCCACGGTATTGTAATCCTGCTCCAGCAGCTCAATTTGCAGCGGCAGCGACAGCGTCTCGCCGCGAATTGACCCGGAGACCACCGACACCGCGCCGAACTCGCCGATGGCGCGCGCGTTGGTCAGCACCACGCCGTACAGCAGCGCCCAGCGAATATTGGGCAGCGTCACCCGACGGAACATCTGCCAGCCCGACGCGCCGAGCAGAATCGCCGCCTCATCTTCGTTGCTGCCCTGGCTCATCATCACCGGCACCAGCTCGCGCACCACAAACGGACAGGTCACGAAGATCGTTGCCAGCACCATGCCCGGCCAGGCAAACATAATTTGCAGGTTATGCTCATCCAGCCAGCCGCCAAGCGGGCCGTTAGAGCCGTAAAACAGCAGATAGACCAGCCCCGCCACCACCGGCGAAACGGCAAAAGGGATATCCAGCAGCGTCAGCAGAAGCTGGCGGCCGGGGAAGGTAAATCGCGTCACCAGCCAGGCCAGCAGCGTACCGAACACCAGGTTCACCGGGACCGTAATCAGCGCAATCATCACCGTCAGCCAGATCGCGTGCAGCATATCCGGGTCGGCGAGGTTTTGCAGGACCGGCATCAGGCCTTTACTAAAGGCCTGAACGAAGATGTAAACCATCGGCACGATAAGAATGAAGGCGGAAACCAGCATCCCGGTACCAATCAGAAACCATTTTCCCCAGTTGATGCGGGGCGTGTCGTAACGCTTCAATTGAGTAACTTCCGCCATTAGTGACCTACCACACGTCGACCAAAGCGACTTTGCAGGGTGTTGATGGAAAACAGCAGCAGCAGCGAGGCGGCCAGGATCACCGAGGCAATCGCGCTCGCCGCCGGGTAGTCAAACTCCTGCAGACGCACAAAAATCATCAGCGAGGTGACTTCCGTCTTCCACGCGATATTTCCGGCGATAAAGATAACCGCTCCAAACTCACCCAGGCTGCGGGTAAATGACAGGGCAACGCCGGCCAGCAGCGCCGGAGAGAGCTCCGGAAGCACGACT
This sequence comes from Klebsiella sp. BIGb0149, assembly GCF_004362605.1. Classification (NCBI taxonomy): domain Bacteria; kingdom Pseudomonadati; phylum Pseudomonadota; class Gammaproteobacteria; order Enterobacterales; family Enterobacteriaceae; genus Klebsiella; species Klebsiella sp. BIGb0149. Next base: position 1,035,312 of record NZ_SNYG01000002.1, read on the forward strand.
TTGCGGAAGCTCTGCAGACGCGTGGCGCCCAGCGTTTCCGCGGCCTCTTCGTATTCAGGACCCAGCTCTTCCAGCACCGGCTGGACGGTACGCACCACGAACGGAATGCTGGTAAAGGCCATCGCCACCGCGATACCCAGCCAGGTGTAGGTAACCTTGATATCAAACTGCGCCAGCCACTCGCCGTAAAAGCCGTTGACCGAAAACAGCGACGCCAGGGTCAGGCCCGCTACCGCCGTCGGCAGCGCAAAGGGCAGATCGATCAGCGCATCGAGCAGCGTGCGGCCGGGAAAGCGGTAGCGCGTCAGGATCCACGCCATCAGCAGGCCAAACACGCCGTTAAAAATAGAGGCCACAAAGGCCGACAGCAGCGTCACCTTATACGCGGCAACCACCTGCGGGTTGGTAACAACATCCCAGTACTGTCCCCAGCTCATCTGCGCCAGCTGCATCACCAGCGCGCTCAGAGGAAGCAGCAGAATTAAACAGACAAACAGCAGGCTGGTGCCGAGGCTCAGGGTAAAGCCCGGCAGCACGCGCTTAGAGGCAACAGCAAACATTACTTACGCCCCGCCGCCAACAGTTTGTCCAGCTCACCGCCGCTGGCAAAGTGGGTTTTCATGACCTCCGGCCAGGAGCCAAACTTATCCTCGACGCGGAACAGTTCGGTCTGCGGGAACTTATCCTTCAGCGTTTCCATCACCTGCGGATTGTTCACGCGATAGTAGTAGTCGGTGATGATCGTCTGCGCCTGCGGGCCGTAGAGCCAGTTCAGATAGGCTTTTGCCGCCTTCTCCGTACCGTTGGCTTTGACGTTTTTATCCACCCACGCCACCGGGAATTCGGCAAGAATATTGGTTTTCGGCACCACCACCTCAAACCCCTGCGCTTCATACTGCTTGCGGATGTTGTTCACTTCCGATTCGAAGCTAATCAGCACATCGCCCAGCCCGCGTTCCGCAAAGGTGGTGGTCGCGCCGCGGCCGCCGGTATCAAACACTTCGACATTCTTCAGGAACTGGGTCATGAACTGCTCGGTTTTGGCTTTATCGCCGCCGTCGGCTTTATCCGCTGCGCCCCATGCGGCTAAATAGGTGTAGCGCGCGTTGCCCGATGTTTTCGGGTTCGGGAAGATAAGCTTCACGTCGGAACGGACGAGATCGTTCCAGTCATGGATGTTTTTCGGGTTCCCTTTGCGCACCAGGAAGCCCATCGTCGAGTAGAACGGCGAGCTGTTGTTCGGCAGGCGGCTTTGCCAGTCGGCCGGGATCAGGTTGCCTTTGTCATGCAGGACCTGCACGTCGGTCACCTGGTTATAGGTCACCACGTCGGCTTTTAAGCCCTGCAGGATCGCCAGCGCCTGCTTTGACGAGCCGGCGTGGGACTGCTTAATCGTCAGCTTATCGCCGGCGTTATCTTTCGCCCACTGCTGTTCAAACGGCGGGTTAAGGGCGGCAAACAGCTCGCGAGAAACATCGTAGGAACTGTTCAGCAATTCAGTCGCCTGAGCCTGCGCAACCAGCAGCACAGAAGCAGCCAGCGCCAGGTATCCTTTGTTCAGTGATTTAACGGCCATTGCGCACCCTTATAAGATTGATGACTTTCATATGGTCATAATATTTATAACGAGTACCAAAGGAGTAACGGTTTTATATACCGTTTGGCGATTTGGAAGTAGAAAAGAGAATAAGGAGTTTGAAAACCGCGGCCGGCGGCAACGTTAGAGAGAGGCAGGCGCTGATAGCAGCCCTCCCCGCGAGGGAGAGGGCAATGGCGCAGGAAGACCTACAGCGCCAGAATACGCTCGACGGACGGCGCGAAGTAGTAGCCGCCGGTCACCGGTTTGGTAAAGCGCAGCATGGCGTCGCGCTTGCCGTCGGTATCACCAAACATGCTCAGCAGCTGCTGTTCAATATTATGGATACGGGCGCAGTAGGCGCAGAAATAGAGGCCATGCGTGCCGCTGGCGGTACCGTACGGCAGGCTCTGACGCAGAATTTTCAGCCCCTTGCCGTCCTCTTTCAGATCAACGCGGCTGAGATGCGAGGTCTCCGGACGATCGTCGCCGTCAATCTCTTCATTGGCCTCTTTGGTCCGGCCAAACATCATCTCCTGATCGGGAACGCTCATGCGGTTTAGCTGCTTGAGGTTGTGCTCCCAGCGCTGAACGAAGACGTAGCTCCCGCCCGCATCGACGCCATCTTTGATAATCGCCACCTCGCGACGCGTCTCTTCGCCGGCCGGGTTTTCGGTACCGTCGACAAAGCCGCTGAGGTCACGCTCTTCGATCCAGCGGAAGCCGTGGACTTCCTCTTTGACCTCAACGATGCCGCCAAACGCCGCCATCGCCGCCTGGGCGACGGAGAAGTTCACTTCATGACGAGAGGACAGGATATGAATCAGCAGATCGTACTGAGTCGATGGCGCCAGGCCTTTTCCGTAAACGGGAAACTCTTTTAGCTCTTCGGCACCCACGCCGCCGCTCAGCTCGCGCCAGACGTTATTGCCAAAGGCAATAGCCGCCCCCAGCTGCGCGTCCGGGAATTTAGCCTGAAAGGTGGCTAACTTATCGATAAAGTTTTTGCTGGCTTCACGCAGGGCGTTAACGTCCCCTTTTACATTGGCTTCAATCCAAATCGCCGCACGGCAATGTTCCGGCAAAATGCCGCTCTGAACCTGAGACATCGCTCCTCCTGAAATGAGACAACCACAACGCTGTGGCGCTTAAACGCGACTATTGTACGCGTTTTTTGCCGCCGTCGTGTCTCTCCAGATCAAATTAGCGGCGCCAGGTGATTTTACCGATTTTCCAGTTTTTCAGCGTATCGTCTGAAGGCATCAGCTCTTCCGGGCCGCTCCAGTGGCCGGTGAAGGCGTAGCTGATATGCTGGCTGCCCTGCGCCTGACACTCGACCACCGCACCGTTGTCGCTGCTGGCCTTCTGACAGTTGCCGAACGCTTTGCTGTACAGCTCGCTGAACGGAGTCCCTACCTGCACACCGCTCTCGGTTTTGATTTCGCTGTCGCGCACGTCGATGCGGCTGATGGTGCCGTTCTCGCCGTTAATCGTCATCACCACCCTGTCGTCCTTCAGCGCCTCAAAGTAGCGCACGATATTGCCGTTGGCGGTTTTCATGCCGCTGCGCAGGCGGTAGCCGCCGCCGAGCGCGTCGCTGATGGCCTGTTCATTCAGCGGCGTGGCGGCCGTCAGATTACCCACCCCCTGCTCGGTGACCTCCATGGAGGAACCAAACCAGTTCCACGGCAGGGCCCCGGACCAGTTAACCGCGCTCATCGTCGAGCAGCCGGTTAACGCCAGCGGGAGCGCGCAAAGAAGTAAACGTAGCGATTTCATGAGATCGTCCTTTCCTGTTAATTTGACGCCTGTTGGAGTGCGGGATCGGCAAAAAGTGCCGTTAAACCTGCTCTTCCTGGAAACAGGCTCTCAGCCGACGGCTGCTCAGCAGCCACCACAGCGCATAAATATCCGCCACCAGCAGGCCGATGGTCAGGGCCGAAGGCGACTCGCCGCCCAGCCACAGCAGCGGCTGCCAGATAAGCAGCAGCGCCTGAGAGAGCACCAGCAGCCAGCGTATCAGCGGCCAGAAGCGGGGAAAGCGCTGCCGCTGGCCGCTGACGATAAACGCCAGCACCGCCGGTATTCCGGGCAGCAGCCCAAGCCAGAAGTTGTCATGATCGGGGTAGAACAGATTCAGCAGCGCATCGCCCTGCTGCCGCGACGCCCCGGCCATAATAAACAGCACCCAGGTTCGCGCCTGCAGCAGCAGGACGCACCAGAAAAGAAACGGCAGCCTTAGCCGGCCGTGCGCATCAAAATCGGCGGGGATGAGCTCAGTATTCTTCATCTTCAATCAAACGCTTACCCAGGCTGAGCACGTCCGCATATTCGTAGCCAAGCCGTTCATACATGCCCTGCACGACCTCGTTGTCTTCGCGGATCATGATATTAATTTTTGGGCAGCCGCGGGCGGTGAGCTTTTTTTCCAGCCGGTTAAGCAGCGCGTTGGCGATGCCGCGTCCGCGATACTCCGGATGAACGCCGAGATAGTAGGCCGAACCGCGATGACCGTCGTAGCCGCCCATTACCGTGCCAACGACCTCACCGTTAACCTCGGCAACCAGAAACAGGCTAACATCGTGATTAACCTTACGCTCGATGTCCATTTCCGGGTCATTCCACGGGCGCAGAAGCTCGCAGCGCTCCCAGAGAGTTATCACCTCTTCAAAATCCTGCTGGCGAAAAACGCGTATCTCCATGGTATTCCCCATCTTTTAGGCATAAAAAAAGTGATTATGGCGTGATTACGCCCGATAGCCAATATCAGGCGAAATTAACCTCAAAAAATGACATAATATGACCTTGTCACGTATTGAAATGAAAAGTAAAACAATTCTTATTACGAAAGGTCGTAACGAAAAACACGATACGATATAACATTGGGTACCACTTGTTTGTAATTCAGGCCGAATGAGCACTTTTAAACCATTAAAAATACTTGCTTCGCGCCGCCAGGTGCTGAAAGCCGGGCTGGCTGCCGTAACCCTTAGCGGGATTGCCTCGCAGGCCAGCGCAAAAGAACAGCCGCTGACGACTTCCAACGGGCACAGTAAGCCGGCCGCCAAAAAAGCGGGCGCGAAGCGCGTCGTGATGCTCGACCCGGGACACGGCGGTATTGATACCGGCGCTATCGGTCATAACGGCTCCAAAGAGAAACACGTCGTGCTGGCGATTGCCAAAACCGTACGCAGCATTCTGCGCAGTAACGGCATCGACGCGCGCCTGACGCGCACTGGCGATACATTTATTCCGCTGTACGACCGCGTGGAAATTGCCCACCAGCACGGTGCGGATCTGTTTATGTCTATTCACGCCGACGGCTTTACTAACCCCAGCGCCGCCGGGGCGTCCGTATTTGCCCTCTCCAACCGCGGCGCCAGTAGCGCGATGGCGAAATACCTCTCCGATCGCGAAAACCGCGCCGATGAGGTGGCGGGGAAAAAGACCACCGCGAAAGACCATCTGCTACAGCAGGTGCTGTTCGATCTGGTCCAGACGGACACCATTAAAAACAGCCTGACGCTGGGCTCACATATCCTGAAAAATATTAAGCCGGTGCATAAGCTGCACAGCCGCAACACCGAACAGGCGGCCTTCGTCGTGCTGAAGTCGCCGTCGATTCCGTCGGTGCTGGTCGAGACCTCATTTATTACCAATCCGGGCGAGGAAAAGCTGTTAGGTACCACCGCGTTTCGGCAGAAAATCGCCAGCGCCATTGCCTCCGGCATCATCAGCTACTTCCACTGGTTCGATAACCAAAAAGCCCACTCAAAGAGACGTAAATGAAGCCCGACGTGCAACAGGTTAAACGCTATCTCCTCCAGCTGCAGGACGCTATCTGCCGGCAGCTTAGCGCCCTCGACGGACAGCCGTTTATCGAAGATAGCTGGCAGCGCGAAGGCGGAGGCGGCGGGCGAAGCCGGGTGCTGCGTGAAGGCGCAATCTTTGAGCAGGCCGGGGTCAACTTTTCTCACGTTCACGGCGACGCCATGCCGGCTTCGGCCACGGCGCATCGCCCGGAGCTGGCCGGCCGCAGCTTTGAGGCGATGGGCGTTTCGCTGGTGGTTCACCCGCGCAGTCCCTACGTGCCGACCAGCCACGCCAACGTGCGCTTTTTCATCGCCGAAAAGCCCGGTGCGGACCCGGTATGGTGGTTTGGCGGCGGGTTTGACCTGACCCCTTTTTACGGCTTTGACGAGGATGCCGTTCACTGGCACCGCACCGCGCGCGACCTGTGCCAGCCGTTTGGCGAAGCGGTCTATCCGCGCTACAAAAAGTGGTGCGATGACTACTTCTTCCTCAGGCACCGCAACGAGCAGCGCGGCATCGGCGGCCTGTTCTTCGACGATTTAAATACCCCGGACTTCGACCACTGCTTCCGCTTTATGCAGGCGGTGGGCAACGGCTACACCGACGCCTATCTGCCGATCGTTGAGCGGCGCAAAGCGATGCCGTACGGCGAGCGGGAGCGTCAGTTTCAGCTCTATCGCCGCGGGCGCTACGTTGAGTTCAACCTGGTATGGGATCGCGGGACGCTGTTTGGTCTGCAGACCGGCGGACGCACGGAGTCGATTCTGATGTCGATGCCGCCGCTGGTGCGCTGGGAGTATGACTACCAGCCGCAAGAAGGCAGCCCGGAGGCTGCCCTGAGTGAGTTCATCAAAGTCAAAGAGTGGATATAAAACAAAGCCCCGAACGGGGCTTTGTCGATCACAGCGGCTGAGTTTGCGCTTCCACAACCGCCAGCGCCACCATATTGACGATGCGGCGAACGGAGGCAATCGGCGTCAGAATATGCACCGGTTTTGCCACCCCCATCAGCACCGGCCCAACGGTCACCCCTTCCGAGCTCGAGACCCGCAGCAGGTTGTAGCTAATGCGCGCGGCTTCCATATTCGGCATCACCAGAATGTTGGCCGCCCCTTTCAGCGGGCTGTCCGGCATCCGATCGTGACGAATACTTTCGACCAGCGCGGCGTCGCCGTGCATTTCGCCATCGATCATCAGATCCGGCGCGCTCGCCTTCACCAGCTCGAGGGTCTTGCGCATTTTGCTCGCCGACGGGCAGTTGGCGGAGCCGAAGTTAGAGTGCGACAGCAGCGCAACGCGCGGTTCGATACCGAAGCGGCGCACGCTCTCCGCCGCCATCAGGGCGATTTCGGCCAGCTGCTCCGGCGTCGGGTCATGGTTGACGTAGGTATCGGCAATGAAGGTGTTGCCGCTCGGCAGCAGCAGCGCGTTCATCGCCCCCGCCGTGTTCACGCCGTCGCGATAGCCAAACAGCGGCTGAATCACGGCGTAGTGCTCATGGTAATCACCGATGGTGCCGCAGATCATCGCATCCGCCTCGCCGCGATGGACCATGATCGCGCCAATCACCGTGGTATTGCTGATAACCGCCCGCTGCGCCTGCTCCTGGGTGACGCCGCTGCGTTTCATCAGCTGATAGTATTCGCTCCAGTACTCCTTAAAGCGCGGATCGGATTCATTGTTGACGATCTCAAAATCAACGCCGGGTTTAATCTGCAGGCCGAGCTTCTGAATGCGCATTTCGATAACGCTCGGGCGTCCTACCAGAATCGGCTTCGCCAGCCCCAGAGAGACCAGCTCCTGAGTCGCGTGCAGAACCCGCGTCTCCTCCCCTTCTGCCAGCACCACGCGCTTCGGCTCTTTGCGCGCCTGGGAGAAAATCGGCTTCATAAACAGGTTGGTTTTGTAAACGAACTCGCTGAGTTTCTCGATGTAGGCATCAAAGTCGGCAATCGGGCGCGTCGCCACGCCGGAGTCCATCGCCGCCTTCGCCACCGCCGGCGCGATCTTCACGATCAGCCGCGGATCGAACGGTTTCGGGATGATGTATTCCGGCCCGAAGCTCAGATCCTGATCGCCGTAGGCGGAGGCCACCACTTCACTCTGCTCGGCGTGCGCCAGTTCAGCAATCGCGTGTACTGCCGCCAGCTTCATCTCTTCGTTAATCGCCGTGGCGCCGACGTCCAGCGCGCCGCGGAAGATAAACGGGAAGCACAGCACGTTGTTAACCTGGTTCGGATAGTCAGAGCGGCCGGTGCAGATAATCGCGTCTTCGCGGACCTGTTTCGCCAGCGGCGGCAGGATTTCCGGTTCCGGGTTAGCCAGCGCGAGGATCAGCGGCGCGCGGGCCATTTTTTTCACCATCTCCGGCGTCAGCACTTTCGGGCCGGAGCAGCCGAGGAAAATATCCGCCCCGTCGATCACGTCGTCGAGGGTGCGCTTGCCGTCGTCGTCCACCGCGTAGGCCGCCTTGGTCTCCGCCATGTTTGGCTCACGCTCTTTATAAATCACCCCCTTGGAGTCGCAGACCACAATGTTGTGTTTCTGCATGCCCAGCACCACCAGCAGGTTCATACAGGCGATAGCCGCGGCGCCCGCCCCGGAAACCACCATCCGCACGTCGGAGAGGTTTTTCTCGACCACCCGCAGGCCGTTGAGAATGGCGGCGGTGCTGATAATGGCCGTGCCGTGCTGATCGTCATGGAATACCGGGATATTCATGCGCTCGCGCAGCTTCTGCTCGATGTAGAAACACTCTGGCGCCTTGATATCTTCCAGGTTAATACCGCCAAAGGTTGGCTCCAGCGCGGCAACCACGTTGATAAACTTATCCGGGTCCAGCTCGTCAACTTCAATATCAAACACGTCAATGCCGGCGAACTTCTTAAATAAAACGCCCTTACCTTCCATCACCGGCTTGCCGGCGAGCGCGCCGATATTGCCGAGGCCGAGCACCGCGGTACCGTTGGAGACGACCGCAACCAGGTTGCCGCGCGCGGTGTATTTATAGGCGGCCAGCGGGTCTTTTTCGATCTCCAGGCAAGGCGCTGCTACGCCCGGCGAGTAGGCCAGCGCGAGGTCGCGCTGCGTCGCAAGGGGTTTGGTCGGCACAACCTGAATTTTTCCAGGGACGGGAAATTCATGGAAGTCGAGGGCGCTTTGTTTCAACTGCTCATCCATTTTATTGTTCCTTTCACGTATCGATCGTAGGGGGTGACGGGCAATGTCTATCCTGATGTCCACCCAAGGTGGGGCATAGTATCTCGCCTGACGGCTTTCCAAACTTTGAACACCGCCAAACTCTCGCCATCACAAAGGTATATTTGTTATCGATTTATAACATTTTTGTAACCTAGTTTCGCAGGCAATGATAGCCCTGTCTGCTATGCTTTTTAGTTATTCACCCTAAAACTTCCGCTACCATTCATCACAAAAAACTCATGCAACATATTGTTTCAGGAGTACATTATGTCCCGAAGAGAACTTGCCAACGCGATTCGCGCCCTCAGCATGGACGCAGTTCAGAAAGCCAATTCCGGCCATCCCGGCGCCCCGATGGGCATGGCGGATATCGCCGAAGTCCTGTGGAATGACTTCCTCCAGCACAACCCGGAGAACCCGCACTGGTACGATCGCGACCGCTTTGTGCTGTCCAACGGCCACGCCTCGATGCTGCTCTACAGCCTCCTGCATCTGACCGGCTACGACCTGCCGATGGAAGAGCTCAAAAACTTCCGACAGCTGCACTCTAAAACCCCCGGCCACCCGGAGCATGGCTACACCCCAGGCGTAGAGACCACCACCGGCCCGCTCGGTCAGGGCCTGGCGAACGCGGTCGGGATGGCGATCGCGGAACGCACGCTGGCGGCGCAGTTCAACCGCCCGGGACATGAGATAGTCGATCACCACACCTGGGTTTTTATGGGCGACGGCTGCCTGATGGAGGGGGTTTCGCACGAGGCCAGCTCGCTGGCGGGAACCCTCGGGCTGGGCAAGCTTATCGGCTTCTATGACCATAACGGCATCTCTATCGACGGTCACGTTGAGGGTTGGTTCACCGACGATACCGCCGAACGCTTCAGGGCCTATCGCTGGCACGTGATCGGCGATATCGACGGCCACGACCCGCAGGCGATTGAGCAGGCAATTCGCGAGGCGCAAAGCGTCAAAGATAAGCCATCGCTGATTATCTGCCGCACCGTCATCGGCTTCGGCTCCCCCAATAAAGCCGGCTCCGAAGAGGCGCACGGCGCGGCGCTCGGGGAAAAAGAGGTCGCCTTAGCCCGCGAGAAGCTGGGCTGGAAATATCCACCGTTCGAGATCCCAAAAGAGATCTATCAAAAGTGGGATGCCCGGCCGCGCGGTGAAAAAGCAGAACGCGCGTGGAACGACAAATTCGCCGCCTATCGACAGGCGTACCCAGAGCTCGCGGACGAACTTACGCGGCGGATGAGCGGCGATCTGCCTGAAAGCTGGAGCGAGATCGTCCGCGGCTATATCGCGAAGCTGCAGGCCAGCCCGGAAAAAATCGCCAGCCGCAAGGCCTCACAGAATGCGCTTAACGCCTACGGGCCCGCGCTGCCGGAGCTACTCGGCGGCTCGGCGGATCTGGCGCCCAGCAACCTGACCATCTGGTCCGGGTCGACCTCTATTAAGGACGATCCTGCCGGCAACTATATCCACTACGGCGTCCGCGAGTTTGGCATGACCGCCATCGCCAACGGCATTGCCCTGCACGGCGGATTCATTCCCTACACCTCAACCTTCCTGATGTTCGTGGAATACGCCCGCAACGCGGCGCGCATGGCCGCGCTGATGAAGGCCAGGCAGATCATGGTTTACACCCATGACTCCATTGGTTTGGGGGAGGATGGCCCCACTCACCAGTCGGTTGAGCAGCTGGCCAGCCTGCGGCTGACGCCCAACTTCAGCACCTGGCGCCCCTGCGATCAGGTAGAAACCGCGGTCGCCTGGCGGGCGGCCATCGAACGGCAGACCGGCCCAACCGCGCTGATCCTGTCGCGCCAGAACCTGGCGCAGATGGCGCGCACGCCGCAGCAGGTGGACGATATTGCGCGCGGCGGCTACGTGCTGAAAGATGCCGGAGGCAAGCCGGATCTGATCCTGATAGCCACCGGCTCGGAGATAGAGATCACCGCCCTGGCGGCGGAGAAGCTGCTGGCGAAAGGGGTCAACGTGCGGGTGGTGTCGCTGCCGTCAACCGACGTGTTTGATGCCCAGGATGAGGCATACCGGGAATCCGTACTGCCGTCTGACGTCAGCGCCCGCATTGCCGTTGAGGCCGGGATTGCCGACTACTGGTATAAATACGTCGGCCTGAAGGGGGCCATTGTCGGCATGAGAAGCTACGGCGAATCGGCGCCGGCGGATAAACTGTTCCCGTTCTTTGGCTTTACCGTCGAGAATATCGTCAGCACGGCTGAAGGGCTGCTTAACGGGTGATCCACAGCGTAGGCCAGGCGTCTGGCCTCTGCCAGTTATCGCACTGCGGCTGCTGAGCAAAGCGCACCAGGCTAAACCGCTGGCCGTCATAACGCCAGCGGGTCTGGGTGCCGCAATCCCCCGGGCCGCGCCCCTTCTCAAGGGTTACCAGCTCGTGGCGCTGTTCGTCGATGCTGGCATTCATCAGCTCAATTTCGCGCCCTGCGCCGCCGGGCGGCTGGAAAGGCAGGGTCAGGCGCAGCGGACGCGCGACGTACGGCTGCTGGCGCGAAACCAACCACGCCAGCCATACGGTGTTGTAGGCCCCCGCTTCGCAGCTGAACATCAGCAATACCTTCTCATCGGTCAGCGCGGTAACCCGCACTTCCCGCAGGGAGGGATCCAGCGAGCATGCGCTGTTGCTCATGCGCTCGTTGCCATAGTCCATGAGGTCATTCAGCTCATCGCGGCTCAGCGGCGATTGCGATACGTCGACTTTCGCCACCGTGCGCAGCGCCGGCGCCGGCGGGACGCTGAGCGGCGGCTCTTCGCCTTTGCCAATCCACGCCGTTTCGCTGCCGACCCGCTTCTGGCGGCTGTCGATAAACAGCAGCGCCGCCTTCAGGCCCTGCAAAGAAATGGTCTGCAGGCCGTCCACCAGGCTTATCGCCTGCCCTTCCTGCACCTGCTGGAGAAAAGCGTCGATGGTGGCACTATCGCCGGTTTTAAGCAGCTTGTCGGCAACCTGCCAGCGCTTATCCACCAGCGCCAGAGGTTTACCGTCCAGCAGCAGACGAGGGCCGATCGGTGCCAGCGCCGCGACCGGATTGCCAACCCCGCCCAGCTCAATGCGCAGGCTGGCATCGGTTGCCGCACCGGCGCTGCGGCTGAGGGTCATCACCAGGCCATAGTGCAGCCCGACGTTGCGGGTTACGCAGAAGTTTTGATTATTACAGGTCACCAGCCAGTCGCTGAACGTCTGCTGCACCGGCACCGCCCACGTCCGCGAGGCGGGGAACAGGCCGAAAAGCAGAATCAAGATAAGCCGATAAAACATGCGTGGTACAACCCCGGAAGATAGCGCGAAAAACAGCCGCTATCTTCCCCAGCGATACGCCTTTACTCAATCGGATTTATCAGAGATCCCCGGCCATCAGCCCCGAAGCGTGCAAATATTGCAGCAGGATAACCGCTTTTCCGTCGCGGATCTCGCCGCCGGCCACCATCGCAAGCGCCTGGCTGAATGGCAGCTCCAGGACCTCAATCTCCTCATCATCCACCCCGCCGCCGCCGTTTTTACGCTGAGCATCGCTGTATTCGGCGATAAAGAAATGGATAAGCTCGGTGACGCCGCCGGGAGACATATACAGTTCGAACAGCTTGCGAACCTCACCCACCTCGTAGCCGGTCTCCTCGATCGCCTCTTTGCGAATGCAGGCTTCCGGCTCGTCGTTATCCAGCAGCCCGGCGCAGGTCTCGATGAGCATGCCGTCTTCGTTACCGTTCACCCAGGTGGCGACGCGGAACTGGCGCACCAGCACCACGCTTTGCTTGCGCCGGTTGTAGAGCAGAACCGTTGCGCCGTTGCCGCGATCGTAAACCTCGCGCTTGTGTCGCACCACGCTGCCGTCGCCGCGCGTCAGCTCGTAGGTCATGTTGCGCAAAACGAACCAGTTTTCAGAGAGGATTTTATCTTTAATGACGTTGATATTGAGTGGCATACGGCCCCGCAGCAGAGAATGACGCAGTCATACTACGCCGCGGAGCGCGCTTTGTCGTTAGCAGGGCGGAATCGATTTTAGACCGAGGAAATCGACGATCCCCCGTGCGGCATGGCGGCCCTCCGCCATCGCCGTCACCACCAGGTCGGCTCCGCGAACCGCATCCCCGCCGGCGAAAATCTGCGGATGGCTGGTCTGATAGCGGTAGCGGCTTTCAACGTGCGCGCGGATCCGCCCGCGGCCGTCCAGCTGCACGCCGACGGACTCCAGCCACGGCATGCCGTGCGGGTGAAAGCCAAAGGCCATAATCACCGCATCCGCCGGCATCACGAATTCGCTGCCCGCGATCGGCGACGGCGCGCGGCGCCCCTGCGCGTCCGGTTCGCCGAGCCGGGTTCGCAGGAAGCGCACCCCATTGACCCGGCCGTTGGCATCCAGCTCCAGGGTCACCGGCTGAACGTTGAATTCAAATACCGCCCCCTCTTCGCGGGCATTTTTGACCTCTTTTTTCGACCCCGGCATATTGGCCTCGTCCCGGCGATAGGCGCAGGTGACCCGCTTCGCGCCCTGACGCAGCGCGGTGCGCACGCAGTCCATCGCCGTATCGCCGCCGCCCAGCACCACCACCTCCAGCCCGTGGGTATCGATATAGGGCTCCGTCGCCAGCTCGCTCAGCCCCATCACCTGCTTAGTGTTGGCAATCAGAAACGGCAGCGCGTCGTACACCCCGGGAGCCTCCTCATTCGGCAAATCAGCCTTCATCGAGCGATAGGTCCCGGCGCCGATAAACACCGCGTCGTAGTCGTCCAGCAGCGCGTTGAGGGGAAGATCTTTGCCTACCTCGCAGTTCAGCTCAAAGCGCACGCCCATTGCGCTAAAGATCTCCCGCCGCCGGGAGAGCAGCGATTTGTCCAGCTTAAAGGCGGGAATACCGAAGGTGAGCAGGCCGCCGATTTCCGGGTGCCGGTCAAACACCACCGGCTGCACGCCGTTACGTACCAGCAGGTCCGCGCAGGCGAGGCCGGCCGGGCCGGCGCCGACAATCGCCACCTTTTTACCGCTGGCAACCACCCGCGACAGATCCGGCCGCCAGCCGCCCGCCAGCGCCTGGTCCGAAATATAGCGTTCGATATTGCCGATGGTGACCGCACCATGTTCATCATGCAGCGTGCAGGCCCCCTCGCACAGGCGATCCTGCGGACAGACGCGGCCGGTGATTTCCGGCAGGCAGTTGGTCTGGTGGGAAAGCTCAACGGCGGCGGCGATATCCCCGGCCTTAACCTTTTCAATCCACTGCGGGATGTGGTTGTGCAGCGGGCAGGTCCATTCGCAGATGCTGTGCTCGCCGCACTTCAGGCAGCGCTGAGCCTCCTGCTGCGCGTGGGCCGCAGAAAGCGGCAGGTAGATTTCAGAAAAATGCGTTTTACGCAGCGCCGGCGCGAGCCTCTCGGCCTCCGCGCGCGGCGGCGTTGCCGCCATCTGCTCGACCTTCTCATTACGCTCTGCCGGCATGAGCTCTGCAGGATGGCTGTGCCACGGCTGCGCCTCCATGCGGGCCGCCCGCAGGCGTCGTCGTTTCGCCAGGCCGAGCAGCGTCTCTTCATCGGCCAGCTGTAGCGCCTGAGCCGGACAGTTTTGCACGCAGGCCGGACCCGCTTCGCGCTCTCGACACAGATCGCACTTGTGCGCGGTGGCCTTTACTTTTCCCGCCGCCAGCGGCGTAAGCACTATTTGCATTACCCCAAACGGGCAGGCCACCATGCAGGATTTACAGCCGATACATTTTTCCTGGCGCACCTGTACGCTACCGTCAACCCGGCTTATCGCGCCGTTCGGACAGCTGCGGGCGCAGGGCGCGCCTTCACAATGGTGACACGTTATGGGGTTACATTTTTGCTCGCCTTTGATGAGCACAATCCGTGGCAAAAAACGCCGTTCGGTCAGGACGTGCTGCTCATCGTTATGCGCCATGACGCAGGCCACTTCGCAGGCCCGGCATCCGATGCATTTGTGACTATCGCTCAAAATAAAGTGGTTCATGGCATCCTTCCGTCTTCCCGGTAAATAACCATGCGGTTAGCATAGCTATTAATTACCCGACAAGGTGGGACGGAAACAATGTTCATTTGCCCAGGATAGCGCTTATCTGGCGATAATCCGTTTTGGATCAAATTTTTTGACTTAAATGAAATGATGTTTTACTTACTTAACAGAGGCTAAGGCCCGGCATAAAAGCGATAAAAGATGTTTACTTCCGGCAGCAATTGCGAAAGGGTAACGCCATGAAGCGACCTTCAGTAAAGGGGCAGGACACTTCTTTACCATGCCGTAAAAGGCACACGATAAATTACACTATCTCCTTAATTTCTCCACGATTGCCTGCAGGCTTACCGCTAGAGTGTCACAAGCTGTGCAATAACAAAAAATGTACAAAATGAGGTCCTAATTCTGATGGCGAATTTCTTTATCGATCGCCCCATTTTTGCGTGGGTACTGGCTATTCTTTTATGCCTGACCGGAACGCTCGCGATTTTATCGCTTCCCGTTGAGCAATATCCCGAGCTGGCGCCGCCGAACGTGAGGATCACCGCCAACTACCCCGGCGCCTCCGCGCAAACGCTGGAGAATACCGTCACCCAGGTTATCGAGCAGAATATGACCGGCCTCGATAACCTGATGTACATGTCATCTCAGAGCAGCGCCACCGGCCAGGCGACGGTCACCCTGAGCTTTACCGCCGGAACCGACCCCGATGAAGCGGTGCAGCAGGTGCAAAACCAGCTGCAGTCGGCGATGCGTAAGCTGCCGCAGGCGGTGCAGAATCAGGGCGTCACGGTGCGTAAGACCGGTGATACCAACATTCTGACCCTCGCTTTTGTCTCCACCGACGGCAGCATGGACAAGCAGGATATTGCCGACTACGTCGCCAGTAACGTCCAGGACCCCCTAAGCCGCGTCAACGGCGTCGGCGATATCGATGCCTATGGCTCCCAGTACTCAATGCGTATCTGGCTCGATCCGGCGAAGCTCAACAGCTACCAGATGACGGCGAAAGACGTCACAGACGCCATCGAATCGCAGAACGCCCAGATTGCCGTAGGCCAGCTGGGCGGCACGCCGTCGGTTGATAAGCAGGCGCTTAACGCCACCATCAACGCCCAGTCGCTGCTGCAGACGCCGGATCAGTTCCGCGATATTACGCTGCGCGTTAATCAGGATGGCTCGGAAGTGACGCTCGGCGACGTTGCCAGCGTTGAGATGGGGGCCGAAAAGTACGATTACCTCAGCCGCTATAACCGCCAGGCGGCATCAGGGCTGGGTATTAAGCTCGCCTCCGGCGCCAACGAAATGGCCACCGCCGAGCGGGTCATCACCCGCCTGAACGAGCTTTCTCAATATTTCCCCCACGGCCTGGAGTATAAAATCGCCTACGAGACCACCTCGTTCGTTAAGGCGTCGATTACCGACGTGGTGAAAACGCTGATTGAAGCGATCGCCCTGGTGTTCCTGGTGATGTACCTGTTCCTGCAAAACTTCCGCGCCACCCTGATCCCGACCATTGCCGTCCCGGTCGTCTTAATGGGCACCTTCGCGGTGCTCTATACCTGCGGCTACAGCATCAACACCCTGACGATGTTTGCCATGGTGCTGGCGATCGGCCTGCTGGTGGATGACGCCATCGTGGTGGTGGAGAACGTCGAACGTATCATGAGCGAGGAGGGACTTTCGCCCCGGGAGGCGACCCGCAAATCGATGGGTCAAATCCAGGGCGCGCTGGTGGGTATCGCCATGGTGCTGTCGGCGGTGTTTATCCCGATGGCCTTCTTCGGCGGCACCACCGGCGCCATTTACCGTCAGTTCTCAATCACCATTGTGTCCGCGATGGTGCTGTCGGTTCTGGTAGCGATGATCCTCACCCCGGCGCTGTGCGCCACCCTGCTCAAGCCGATTCAGAAAGGCGAACTGCACGGTCAGAAAGGCTTCTTTGGCTGGTTTAACCGCATGTTTGACCGCAACGCCAGCCGCTACGAATCATCGGTCGGGAAAATTCTGCACCGTTCGCTGCGCTGGATAATGATCTACGTCCTGCTGCTGGGCGGGATGGTGTTCCTGTTTATGCACCTGCCGACCTCGTTCCTGCCGCAGGAAGATCGCGGGATGTTCACCACCTCGGTGCAGCTGCCCGCCGGCTCTACGCAGCAGCAGACGCTGAAGGTGGTGCAGGAGGCCGAAGACTACTTCCTTAAGAACGAGAAGACCAACGTCGAATCGGTGTTCGCTACCATCGGCTCCGGCCCGGGCGGCAACGGCCAGAACGTGGCGCGAATGTTCGTACGCCTGAAGGACTGGGACCAGAGGGACCCCACCAGCGGCTCCGCCTTTGCCATTATCGAACGGGCAACCAAAGCCTTTAACAAGATTAAAGAGGCGCGCGTCTTTGCCAGCAGCCCTCCGGCCATCAGCGGGCTGGGCAGCTCCGCCGGCTTCGATATGGAGCTTGAGGACCACGCCGGCAACGGCCACGACGCGCTGATGGCCGCCCGCGACTCCCTGCTGGAGCTGGCCGCCAACAATCCTCAGCTGACCCGCGTGCGCCACAACGGCCTTGACGATAGCCCGCAGCTGCAGGTGGATATCGATCAGCGCAAGGCGCAGGCGCTGGGGATATCGATAGATGACATCAACGATACGCTGCAAACCGCCTGGGGCTCGAGCTACGTGAACGACTTTATGGATCGCGGCCGCGTGAAAAAAGTCTACGTCCAGGCGGCGGCAAAATATCGCATGCTGCCGGACGACATCAATCAGTGGTACGTGCGCAACAGCAGCGGCACGATGGTTCCCTTCTCGGCCTTTGCCAGCTCGCGCTGGGAAACCGGCTCGCCGCGCCTGGAACGCTATAACGGCTACTCGGCGGTCGAAATCGTCGGCGAAGCCGCGCCGGGCGTCAGTACCGGTACGGCGATGACGATTATGGAAGAGCTGGCGCAGCAGCTGCCGAACGGCTTCGGCCTCGAGTGGACGGCGATGTCCTACCAGGAGCGCTTATCCGGCGCCCAGGCCCCGGCGCTGTACGCGATCTCTCTGCTGGTGGTCTTCCTGTGCCTGGCGGCGCTGTATGAGAGCTGGTCGGTTCCGTTCTCCGTGATGCTGGTGGTGCCGCTGGGAGTCATCGGCGCCCTGCTGGCAACCTGGATGCGCGGTCTTGAGAACGATGTTTACTTCCAGGTCGGGCTGCTGACGGTTATCGGCCTGTCGGCAAAGAACGCCATCCTGATCGTCGAGTTTGCCAACGAGCTCAATGAAAAAGGCGAGGATCTGCTGGTTGCGACGCTTTCGGCCTGCCGTCAGCGCCTGCGGCCGATTCTGATGACCTCGCTGGCCTTTATTTTCGGCGTGCTGCCGATGGCGACCAGCACCGGCGCGGGTTCGGGTAGCCAGCACGCGGTCGGCACCGGGGTGATGGGCGGCATGATCTCCGCCACCATTCTCGCTATTTTCTTCGTACCGCTGTTCTTTGTGCTGGTGCGTCGCCGCTTCCCGCTGAAAGAGCGGCCGCAATAACCTGCGTCCATCGCGAGGATCTCTCGTGGAGATGGAATAACAAAAAAGGCGACCACAGGGGTCGCCTTTTTTATGTGTTCAGATCCACTGCATCGTTATTTTCGCAGTCAGATTACCCTGCTCACATTGCGGAATTTATTTACGAAGCATGCCTTCGATAAAATCTTTCCAGTTCCCTAGTTCATGATCAATCATAATAGCCTCTCTTATTATTATGGGTGATTTTATGTAAATTCATCAGTAATGGGAAGTCGCCTGCCCCTATTGCTTTGATTGCCTGATGGCCACTGTCAGGATAGCTATCGCTGATTTGCCGTTACTATGGCCCCGCCACCGTCAATTTAATGTGATAGACAGCAACATTTTGCAACATTAGGCTCGTTCTTATGGGTTGACCGTCTACGGCAGAAAGGACCAGGATTTCAGCACGCGAGCGCCGTCACAATCCTGCGGCAAGAGATGAATATTTAACCAACATATAAGCATGGTTATATATTCCCGGCAAAAAATTACATTTATTAAACCGATTAACGTATTATTCCCTATTGGCTTATATATCCCCGAAATAACTCAAGTTTCAGGATGCTAACGGACAGGCCGCCGGGTGCGTCGCGAGTATATTCGGAAAAATCTGCGTTCCGCGCTTAATTGAATGAAAAAGGTTTCATTATGCTGACCATGTACGGGATAAAAAACTGCGAGCAGTTTTTATTACAAGTGCCTTAATGAAGTGAATCAGATAGCTTAGTCCACTTTCAAAAATGAGTTAGCCAAGGACACCACAGCACCTTTTGAACTTCTGTCCACTTCCACAGGGACAAGGAGCATTTCGCGACATCTTCGGAACCAGCTGAAGGGCTTGTTTTACGGCATCTTCAAGAACCAGAAGCTCACTTGCCTGAATTACGTACCCAAGGTTATTAGGGATACTTCCTACTGATATCTGTTTCGTATCAGTAGGAACATCAACAACAACAATTTCCCCGCTAGTCGTATGCTGAGGGCCCGCATATAGCGTACCAAGTAATGCAATTCTAGTTCCTGCACACAATGCACCATCTGGGCTAACATAACTCCCAATATTTGCCAAAAAAACAGGTGACCCCGAAGACCCTGGGAAGCAAGCCGCATCAATGAGAAATTCAGGTTTTCCATTCAGCTTCAGCTTGGGATGAGTGGCCGTAATCCCCTTTCTGATGATTGGCAGATTATGAAGTTGATCCCATAACCCGTTCGGATAACCAATCATTACGATCTCCTCCATTGGGGGAAGTGACTCTAAAAGCTCGCTGCTCGCTAACATCTGTTTACCAAGAGGTACAAAGTGATAGGCTCGTCCTTCTTTACTTGCACTGTTCAAGATTGGCCCAATAGGAAAAGCGACCAGATCGATTGCAGCTATCGGGTGGGGGATGCAATATTTTTCCAATTCGTCGAGAACAACAGCTTCATGCATCGCCAGTGCTGGGGTACCGTCTTCATTTTTTAATGTTAAATGGAAAACCCCACGAATCGCACCTTCGGTAACATGTTTGTTTGTTACTACACAAGGAATTGCCGTTTCCTCTGTCTCGCAAAACATGAATATGTAGCCGGAACCTGATGAGATTCTGTTTTGTGAATCTGTACATTCAATGCGTACCGTACTATGCACAAGTTGCGTAATGGGATGGATGAACTCAGACATTGATAAAGGCACCTCAAAAACTTACCTGCCAAGTGTAAAGGGACAACTCTGTATTGAACGAGATGTGAAACATCTAATAGGATACTGATTATATTATGTTTTTTAAACTCTTTTTTAGCTTTATTGCTTCCAGGCATTATCGCCGTACAAAACTGAGTACGATGCCTTTCTGATGCCTAGCTCACCAACTTTGTTGTTGGCGCCGCAAGTTGGGTAGGGGTCTGTCTAATTTCTCCCATATCACTCATGTACATCCAATAATACTTCAAAATAACCCAATGCCTGTTTATAGCGACTTCTGTAAGCGATAGAATAGTAGCCAACTCAATCTATTAGCTGTAAGTGCCTGTCACGGCAGATCCTTACTCAGTGAATTACTCGGATACCATTCATGTTTGATCAAGCCTTTAAAAATATTGACGATGCCCTGCACAAAGAGTCTGGCTGTAGTTCAGAACTGGATTATACCGAACAGACCTCATGGTTACTGTTTCTCAAGTATCTCGATGGACTTGAACAGGACAAAGAAAATGAAGCCCTGCTGGAAGGCAAAACCTACACACCAATCCTATCACCGCGCTATCGCTGGTCCCGCTGGGCCGCTCCTAAGGGTGCGGATGGAAAGATTGACCACAATGTTGCTTTAACAGGCGATGACCTGATTGAATTCGTAGACAAAGATTTGTTTGGCTATCTCGAGGGTTTCAAGCAAAGAGCCAGTGGCCCGGATACCATTGAATACAAGATTGGGGAGATCTTCGGCGAGATTAGAAACAAAATCCGTAGCGGATACACCTTACGAGATATCATCGATTACATCGACGAGTTACGTTTTCGCTCGCAGGTTGAGAAGCATGAACTCTCAGCGCTCTATGAAGAAAAGATCAAGCGGATGGGAAACGCCGGACGTAACGGCGGTGAATACTACACACCTCGCCCACTGATTCGTGCAATGATCCAGGTAGTCAAGCCATGCATTGGCGAGCGTATTTACGATGGGGCTTGTGGCTCGGCGGGCTTCTTATGCGAAGCCCACGATTACTTGTCAGCAAACCCAAATCTCACTACCGCCGATTTCGATACATTGCAAACTCGGACATTCTACGGCAAGGAGAAGAAAAGCCTCGCCTACGTTATTGCCATTATGAACCTGATTCTGCATGGAATCGAAGCGCCTAACATCCAACATACTAATACTCTGGCCGAGAATTTGGCGGATATTCAGGAAAAAGAACGGATGGAAGTAATTCTCGCCAATCCGCCATTCGGGGGCAAGGAACGCAAAGAGGTACAACAGAACTTCCCGATCCGTACCGGCGAAACGGCATTTCTATTTTTGCAACACTTTATCAAGATGCTAAAAGTGGGTGGTCGTGCCGCCATTGTTATCAAGAACACCTTTCTTTCCAACTCAGACAATGCTTCAGTGGCACTACGTAAATTACTTCTGGAGAGCTGCAACCTACATACCGTGCTGGATTGCCCTAGTGGTACCTTCCAAGGTGCAGGAGTGAAAACCGTGGTGCTATTTTTCGACAAAGGCACTACGACTAACAAAGTTTGGTTCTATCAGCTTGAGCCAGGGCGTAATTTGGGCAAAACCAATCCGTTGAATGATGAAGATCTAACGGAATTTGTGGCTTTTCAAGCACGATTTGCTGACTCAGACAAAAGCTGGAGTCTAAATATATCTGATATCAACAGCAGCAATTATGATTTGACGGTGAAGAACCCAAATGGTGCGGAAGAACTCGTACACCGCTCACCTCAGGAAATCATAGATGAAATAGCGATACTCGATGCGAAGAGTGCAAAATTATTAGCCAGCATTCGGGGGTTGGTATGAATCATACAGCTCTACCACTTAGTTCACTTTTCCAGATTGGTTCTAGCAAACGAGTATTGAAGTCCCAATGGAAAGAATGTGGAATTCCATTCTATCGCGGTCGAGAAGTGACACGTTTAGCATTAGATGGATCGGTCGATAACGAGCTTTTTATTTCCGAAGAACATTACAAGGAACTTTCTGCCAAATCCGGAGTACCTGAAGCAGGGGATATTATCATCACAGCGATTGGTACCATCGGTAATTCGTATATTGTTCAACCAAATGATCGGTTTTACTTTAAGGATGCCAGTATTCTTTGGATGAAGAGAAAAAGTGAGGTTAGTAGCCAATTTGTAAATTTATGGCTGAAATCACCACAATTTTTCGAGCAATTGGATCGTGGAAATGGTGCAACTGTGGATACTCTGACAATTCAGAAACTCCAGCAGATTAAGATTAACCTTCCAACTCTATTCGAACAGCAACGTATTGTTAGCCTGTTAGAACAAGCATTTGAGGGAATAGCAGCAGCCAGAGCCAACACTGAGAAAAATCGCCAGAATTCGCTAACCCTTTTTGAAAGTTATCTTCATGGCATTTTTAGTCAGAAAGGGAATGGATGGGTGGTAAAACCTCTTGCTGATTTATGCGATCCTGCAAGAGTAATTACTTACGGTGTCATCAAGCTTGGAGATGAAACCCCACATGGCGTGCCCTGCCTACGAACAAGTAATGTTCGTAGGCTTAATATCGAAACACGAGGAATAAAGCGAATAGCTGCAAAACTTTCGGCGGATTACTCACGAACCATACTTAAGGGTGGCGAGGTCCTAGTAAACGTTCGAGGTACCCTTGGTGGAGTTGCTGTTGTCGAACAGACAATGGCAGGTTGGAATATTTCGCGAGAGGTTGCCATGGTTCCAGTAGACCCTCTTCAGATGAATCCAAACTTCCTGAGTTACCTAATTGGGTCAGGTGTTAGCCAGCAGTGGCTCGGAGGAGTGAAGAAAGGGGCTGCATACGTAGGAATTAATCTGGAAGATTTGCGCCTATTACCTGTGATTGTTCCGCCTTTAGATGAGCAAATGAAGATTGTTTCATACCTTGATCAACGGAAAGCAGAAACCAAACACCTTAGTTCCCTCAACCAACGAAAGATAGACGCATTGGATGAGCTGAAACAATCTCTTCTACACCAAGCATTCAGTGGAAAGCTATAAGGATAAAGCATGAGCAAAGACGACCACAAGATTGATGCAGATGACCGTTGCGTGTTTGAAGTATTGAACGAGCGAAAATACACGGTTGATTACTTCCAGCGCGAATACAGTTGGGAAAAAAAGCATATTGAGCAACTGGTGACCGATCTGAGCTCTGCTTTTCTTGCCGCCTATGAGGATGGTGATGCGAGATCTGAGGTCGAACATTATAATAATTATTACCTTGGTCCATTTGTCGTTGCCAGTAAAGATGGGGCTCGCAGCATTATTGATGGACAACAACGGCTGACATCACTCACGCTCCTACTGATTTATCTAAACAATTTGCAAAAGCAGAACGGTGGAAAAGAGTCTATCGAGCCGATGATTTTCTCCGAGAAATACGGCGAAAAGTCTTTCAACATTCAGGTTGAAGAGCGTAAACGCTGTCTGGAAAAATTGTTTCAGGAAGGTCATTACGAAGTCCGAGAAGGTGATGATGAATCTACTTTCAATATGGTGGAACGCTACTGCGATATCGAATTGGCTTTCCCTGAAGAGATAAAAGCTACAGCGTTTCCTTATTTTTTAGACTGGTTGAAATACAACGTGATTTTGGTCGAAATCACGGCCTATTCTGACGAAAATGCATATACAATTTTCGAGTCGATGAATGATCGTGGCTTGAATCTAACTGCCACTGAAATGTTAAAGAGCTACATTTTATCCCGTTTGCCCGATCAAAAAAGCCGTGATAAAGCCAACTCTTTCTGGAAAGAGTCGATCCAGAACTTGCATCTAGAAAGTAAAGAGGAAGACCTCCGTTTCATCCAAGCTTGGTTTCGTAGTCAATACGCAGATACGATCAGACAGAGCAAAGCTGGCTCATCAAATGAAGATTTCGAGAAAATAGGCACACGCTTCCATAATTGGTTTCGCGACAACATAGGTAAAGCCAAGTTAAAAGCCAACTCGGTGGAAGACTTCCAAAAATTCGTTCACATTGAAATGGCGTTCTATTTGGATGCATATTTGAAGATATTAGAAGCGCAAAATGAAGAAAAGCTTGGTTGGGAACAAGTTTTCTACCACTACAACTGGGGTATTGCCGACTCATTAAGCTTACCATTAATGTTGGCTCCACTCCGCTCGTCGGACAACGGAGAAACGGTAAGGCTCAAAATAAATCTAGTAGCGAAATTTCTAGAAACCTTTTCCGTACGGCGAGCCATCAACTTTAGAAACTTTGGTGCCAGTTCGATTCGCTACACGATGTACTCGCTAGTTAAGGACATTCGTGGCAAAAGTATTGAAGAGTTGCATTCAGTCTTAGGTAATAAGATTGAAGAGATGCAAGAACAATGGGAAGGTATGGCTCATTTTCGGTTACACGGCCAGAATCGCTATTTCGTTAAGTTCCTTCTTTCACGCGTGACTGCATATATCGAGTCACACTCAGGTCTTAAAAGTAATTTCTCGACTTACTTTATTCAAGCTGAAAACTCAAAACCTTACGAAGTCGAGCACATTTGGGCCGATAAGTTTGAAGATCATTTCGACGAGTTTGATCAGAAACATGAATTCGACACTTATCGAAACCGGATAGGAGACCTACTCCTCTTACCTCGTGGCACTAATCAATCTTACGGAGCCATGTCTTATGATGAGAAAGTCCCACACTATCTGAAAGAAAATCTGCTGGCAAAATCGTTGCATCCACAAGCTTACATAAACAATCCGAATTTTTTATCTATGGCAGAAAACCAAAAACTCAAATTTCAATCACATGAAAAATTCCGAAAAGCTGATATAGATGAACGCCAATGGTTAATCCAGAAAATTTGCGAACAGATTTGGGCATGGGAGAATAAAAGTTATGAATGAAGCCGAAACAAGAGCCGAACATATCGATCCCATGCTGGCTGCTGCTGGTTGGGGTAGCTTCCCTGGAAGCCGTATTCGCCGAGAATACCTCATCACCCTAGGGCGACTAGAAGGTAATGGCAAACGTGGTAAAGCGCTCTCCGCCGATTATGTACTGGAATACAGAAATACTAAGCTAGCTGTAATCGAGGCCAAAGCCTGGGACAAGCCGCTCACATCCGGGGTAGCACAGGCTAAAGATTACGCGAACAAACTTACCCTCCGCTATGCCTATTCCAGTAATGGTCAAGGTATCTATGCCATCGATATGGAAACAGGTAAGGAGGAAACAGTCCTCAGTTTCCCTACTCCAGATGAGCTATGGCAAGCCACTTTTATGCTGCAAAACCAGTGGTGGGATCGATTCACTGCCGTGCCCTTTGAAGATAAGGGTGGCTATTGGCAGGGGCGTTACTATCAAGACATTGCTATCGAGCGGGTGTTAAGAGCCCTAGCTGAAGGACAAGATAGGATCTTACTCACCCTGGCTACAGGCACGGGCAAGACATTTATCGCATTTCAACTTGCCTGGAAGCTATTCCATAGTCGCTGGAACCTCAATGACTGGAAACAAGAGGAAGAACCAACTCGCCGTCCACGTATTCTATTTCTGGCTGATCGTAATATTCTTGCTAACCAAGCGTTCAACGACTTCTCTGCCTTCCCTGAAGATGCTTTAGTACGAATCTCCCCTGATGAGATAAAAAAGAAAGGGAAAGCACCGAAGAATGGAAATATTTTCTTCACTATTTTCCAAACTTTCATGACTGGCACAAATGCCGAGGGCAAACCATCCCCGGTGTTTGGTGACTACCCGCCAGATTTCTTCGACCTTATTATTATTGATGAATGTCATCGAGGTGGTGCCAATGATGAGAGTAACTGGCGAGACATTCTCAACTACTTTAAACCAGCAGTACAACTTGGATTGACTGCGACCCCAAAACGCAAAGATAACGTTGATACCTATGTTTATTTTGGCAGCCCCGTTTATACCTATTCACTCAAAGAAGGAATCAACGATGGCTTCCTAACGCCATTTAGGGTGCGCCAGCACGCCACTACTTTGGATGAATATATCTATACATCCGATGATCAAGTCGTTGAAGGTGAAGTGGAGCGGGGCCGGGTATACACTGAGAAGGATTTCAATCGCGTTATCGAAATTACACCCCGAGAAAGTAAGCGAATCGAAATATTCATGCAGGAGATCGATCAGAGCCAGAAGACGATAGTATTCTGTGTTACCCAAGAGCATGCATTGGCTGTTCGCGACCTTATTAATCAGGTTAAAAAAAGCAGCAATCCAAATTATTGCCATCGAGTTACTGCTGATGATGCAGCACTAGGCGAACAATGGCTACGAGAGTTTCAGGATAACGAGAAATCGATCCCGACAATACTGACTACTTCACAGAAATTGTCTACCGGGGTAAATGCACGCAATGTGCGTAATATTGTTCTTATGCGCCCAATTAATTCAATGATTGAATTTAAGCAAATCATTGGCCGTGGAACTCGTCTATATGATGGCAAACACTACTTTACTATCCATGACTTTGTGAAGGCCCATCACCACTTTAGCGATGCAGAATGGGACGGTGAACCTTTGACTCCCGAAGAGTGTGAAGTCTGTAGTACCAGTCCCTGCTCATGCGAAAAACCCGTTGCAAAGATATGTGCAGTATGTAACCAACGCCCATGTGAATGCCTAAAGGAGCCGACGCCCGAGGATCAATGTCAATTGTGCGGTAATAAACCTTGTAGCTGCAACAAGAAGGCAAAAATCAAAATCGAATTGGCAGACGGCAAGGCCCGCAAAATACAGCATATGAGTGCAACCAGCTTCTGGCACCCGGATGGTACCCCAATGTCAGCCACGGAGTTTATGGGAAACCTGTTTGGCAAACTCCCAGAGTTTTTCAAGGATGAGGATGAACTCCGCACTATCTGGAGTGAGCCGAGTACGCGTAAGAAACTGCTCGATGGCTTGGCAGAAAAGGGATTTGGCGCTGATCAATTGACTGAGATGCAGAAAGTTCTTGAGGCTGAGGAAAGTGACCTATTTGATGTCTTGGCGTATGTAGCTTATGCCAGCGAACCATTAACCAGGCAAGAGCGAGCCATCCGAGCCGAAACAATTATCGGCAATGCATTTGACAGCAAGCAACATGCTTTCCTCAGTTTTGTGCTAGGCCATTATGTTAAGGAAGGGGTAACTGAGCTAGATGAGACCAAACTTGGACCACTACTCAAACTCAAATATAACAATGCCCTAGCCGATGCATTTGCCGAACTAGGCTCGGCGGATGTGGTAAGAGAGACTTTCATTGGCTTCCAGAAGTACCTCTACCAAGGCAGTAGCAGGGAAATGTTGTAAGTGTGTTGATTGCAGAATCGAAGGCAAGACTTTATGTTCATCCAAATTGAATCATAGATGAACAATAAATCATCTTCGCACTTCGATTCTGTCCTTATCACTATTTCAAATTACCGCTCAACTTTTTGGTAGATCATACTGTTCATAACGAAACTGCCGCTCAGAGCCGCCATCAATATGAATAAACCTGTTCCTCCATTTAGCACAACGACAAACTGCCATACATCAAACGGAGATGGCCTACCTATGCTTGCTACTACAAAAGCTGGTATCAGCAATACCGCAGCAAAGGACGCTGTGACAGTTTTACTTTTAAGCCATTTGAGCCTGTGCATGAAAATGAACATTCCGTTTCCGACAAATACTGGCCCGAATATGCTGTAGATTACCTGATAGTCGGTTTTCCAGTTCCAGAATCCGTAGACAAGGAGACCAATACCAATAATGAACATTGTAGTGGATGCTAGTTTATATACAGTGCCTGGTTTATCTGGTGAATGGCTGCATTTATTTGCAATAGCGAATGCACCGCATGCACCAATAAAGCCACTGAGAATAAGTATAATTCGGGGAAACATGACCTGTAAGCCGAAACTGTAACCTTCGTCAGTAGTCCAGACCTGATAGCCCACGATACCTTTAGCGTAACCGATGGAAGCTAGGGCAAGCACTACGGCCAGTATTGACAGGACTTCGGGGCGATTTTTAAATACCATTATCTGACTCCTTTACATGTATTAAGCTCGCCGTGTGGACCTATCTGCAATTCAAAGTGATTTAGCTTACTGCCATTCATAAACATGACTTTTGCCAGTGCTAACCCATCATAGAAGGTCATAATCGAATATTTATCGACAACATCTGCTTTGTGTAAATGTATTTTTCGCTCGCCACTTGGTGTGTTAATGTCGATAAATCCTTGCTCATCAGCATAATGAATATCAGCGGTTATGCTCTTCTCACAGATTAACGTTATATCCATTACTTTACTTTCTGCTCTTGCGGGGAAACAGACGACTATAACAAGCGATAGCACTGTTATTAGTGAAACGTGATTCATTTTGTATTCCTTTAACTTGATTTGTTTCTGACTATTCGATAAATACTGGTGATACCTATTCCCAACTGGCGTGAAATTGCGGGCTTACTCAGTCCTTGATCCAGCATATCCAGAACTTCCTGTGATTTGCTACGAGCAGTGGCCTTTCTGCCCTTGTACTTACCTTTTAGTTTTGCCAGCGCTATCCCCTCAGCTTGACGCTCCAGAATCATTTCTCTTTCGAACGTGGCGATTGCCCCTATCATAGTCAGCATGAGTTTTCCGGTCGGAGTGACTGTATTGATGCCAATGTTAAGAATGCTCAACGCCACCCCTTTTTTCTGGAGGTACTCAGATATTTCCAGCAGGTGGCGAGTGTTACGGGCGAGACGATAAAGTTTCGTTACCTGTACAGTGTCCCCCTCACGGACAAATTCCAGCATTGCCAATAACTGAGGGCGGTCATCCTTAGCCCCACTGATTATTTCTTTAAAGATTTTTTCACAGCCGGATAAGGCTGAAATTTGTACATCCAAACTTTGCCCTGTGGTGGATACTCGGGCGTAGCCAACAATAGCCATATGAACCCCTTACCCTGCCAATAGGTATGCTACGGTGCACAAAACCTGCCAAAATCCGAAACCTGCATCGTGGCAGGGTTTCATGAGGCATTGCACCGTTGTTATGCTGGCAGATCTTTAGGGTATACCTGGCGGCAGGGGTCTATTAGTGAGAGGAAATTAGAAGAAATCTTCGTCGGGTGCATAGTGTGTAGCCATTCCCCGGAAGAAGACGGTTGCAAAAGTCGTTAAGGCCATAATCAAAGCTTCGACGAGTAACGCTTTCCAGTTCATGATTTGACCTCATAGATGCCTGCCCGATAGTAGGTTATGAAGTTTTGCTGCCATAGCAGGAACAGCTCACGGTAACTCCGGATGTCGGTATATCTTCCATAAGCCTGAAAACCGATACCCTGACCAAAGTCGAAATCCAATGACTTTTCCTGTTCGTAGCCGAAGTAGGAATACTCGGTAACGTAGTCCAGCGTATCACGGACCAGACGGATCTCAACCGGGCAGTAACCTCCCTCTGACGAATAATCCGGTGAACGGAAGTTGAGGATGCACTCCCCGGGTTTACGGTTCTTTTCCATTATCGCGATGAAACCACGCTGTAACGGCAGTATGCAGTTCATAGCCAGCCCCTTTCGGCAAACGATACGGTCCGACCGCCACCGACAACAACGTGATCCAGCACACGAACGTCTATCAGTTCCATCGTGTTCTTTATCCGTTCGGTAATGGCTTTGTCAGCCGCTGATGGCTCAGGATGACCCGAAGGATGGTTATGGGAGCAGATAATCGCAGCAGCGTTCAGACGAAGCGCTAAGCGGGCTATTTCACGTGGGTAGACGCTGGTGGAAGCGATACTTCCGTAGAACATTTCCTTGTAGTGAAGAACCTGATTAAGGTTATCCAGAAAGATGACCGCGAAGACTTCCTGCTCACGGTCGCCAAGCTGGAGGGCGAGATAGCTTTCAGTTTCTTTGGGGGACCCCAAGGACTCATTACGGTGCAGTCTTGCTGTCAACAGCTCACGGGCCTGATTGATAATATCGTGCATAGTAATCTCCTGTAGTTGTATGCACGTTTCTTGTACCGGGGAAAGCGTTCAATATTGAATTACAGCGAGGGTATAAGAGATATAAAAGCAGACCGGCAGTGTTACTTTTGTTACCGAGCCAAATAGGGAATCGTAACAGTAAGAACGTTGATGTGACGGCGTGTGACCGTTGTTACTACCGTTACCATGGAAAAATTCATTTCTGGAGCTCTTCATTTCAGAGCGCTGTAACAAGTTGCTGGGCATCATCGGGGTCAGTTGTAGTACTTTACCCAAAACATCCATATCGCCACTACCTGGGGAATGTATGTCCGTACTGAGATGAGGAGATCAGGGCTTCCATCAGCCCTTATCAAAGCGGCTCTGAAGGTGGCAACTTCAGCCAAAACAGTGAAGCTTTCAGGCGTGACTACTAATCACGCAACATATGCACTTTACCGCTCGCATGGTTTCACTGAGCGAGCGACTGATACCGCGGAATGGCGCATTCTATGATGAGTTTATAGTGAGGCGAGAGCAGTAACTAATTGTTATTAAAGTGCGTACAACCAGATATCCAAGTGATTATCTTGTTATTGGTTTTTGCCCGTTTCAGGTAATTATCGCAGAGTTCGTTATTTATGCTTATGATGTGAGTGTTCAGGCAGGCTGTGTTCATTCAGACTTGGCAACTCCGCTCCGTACCAGAAGCAGATGCTATTGGAAAAAAATAAATATTGACAATTAGAAAAAAACCGGAAAAATCCATGATCGATGTCATATAATCTAAGAGAATAGGAGCGATTTATGTCAAATAGTTTATTATTAGTGGAATATGACCAATCTTTAGATGGTAAATTATTAGAAAATACTGCTCACATCATTGAAAAGGCTTTTATTGACCAAAGACTTTTAAAAGAAATAAGAGATACTTGGGATTTCAATCTTACTGTTATGTATGAAGAGGAAGGGAGTGATGAACAAATAGAAATTGAGAGCTTAGGGGATGACGCGATTAATGATATTTATGATTATTTTTTTGAAGCTTTCAAGCGATTGATAATAAAAGAGAATGAAAAAATCACACTCTCCTCCAAGGATAAGTTAACAGATATTAGTGCGGATAATAAAAATCTTGACTTCACTTTTAATGATATTGAAAAATTTAAAACGCTAGCAAATCTAATATCAATCCTGAAATTAAAAATTGACAATTATCAAGGCGTGAAAAACGTCTTTTTAAAGGTGGGTTAACCAATGTCTAAAAAAAACAAGGGTAGAATTGGTGAAACCAGAGTTATTCGCGTTATCACTGATATCATGGATGTCGAAGGTGATGTTGACTTCACTCGACATACTAACACAAATACTGCGGATAGTGGTGCAGATATAGTTCTTGAACATCCACAAGGTTTTATGGATAAACTAGAGAGAATATCTACTAATCCAGATACTGAATCCAAAACCCCTGATAGTATTTCTCCAGAAAGTACTGTACTTACAAATTCACCGCCAAGTGAAGTTATAACTAAGACAGAAAAAACAAGAATTGATGTAAAAAATACTGATAGAAAGCTTGGCAAGGATACAATAATTAAGTTTGGTGGTGATATAAGAAAAAACCCTGACTGTAAGAATCATGTTCTAATGGGGGGTAGTGATCTTACCAAAGGAGCCAAGGATGAGCTTACTAGTCTTCAATCTGCTCACTCACAATCAGGAAAGAAAATCCTCCACATAACGAATACAGGATTGGTAAACATTGAAAATCATTATAAGTCTTTGAATGCTCCTGAAACTGATAGCAACCCAGAACCATCTGAAACCGAGAGTAGCCCAAAACCATCAGAAACTGAGTAGCTGTTATTAACAGTACTAGCTCGGTGGTGATATCAATATGTTGATTGCCAGATCCAATTACCGCTACAACATCAGGCAAGGCAAGCTCTGAACTTTATGAACGAAATATAAAGTCATCAACAAATTGTCATCACCACCGCAGGCCACTATACAGCTTTAATGAAAAGCAATTAATATAGTTTTGTGTAACTTTCACAGGTGCCATTTTTTTTAACGACATCTCTTTTGTTCATCATATGATGACGCATCGTTCACAATTTTGAACTTCTACTTCTCACTCAATAGCAGACGTCATGCCTCTTGGACCTGTCCGCCTCGTGCCAAATATAGTCATCTGCGTCCTGAGAATTACACTTTTAACTGATTCAGGGTGACCTGCCCCCAGTATTAAACACAATCGTCAGTTAGTAATGTCGGTTTGTTTACCTTCAATTTTTCCATTTCGCCAGCCCGTTGCAAATTCCGCTGGCGTCCGATAATTCAGTGAGGAATGAGGCCGGCACTCGTTATAGCCCTGCCGCCAGTCGTTAATGATTTTCCTGGCGTGAACGATATCGCTGAACCAGTGCTCGTTCAGACACTCATCCCGAAATCGACCATTAAAGCTT